>JAKSTN010000024.1 GCA_024402535.1 Treponema sp. | reverse complement strand
GAACTTTTGCTATTCCGTTTACGTCTGTTGCTTCAAGTTCTATAGCAAAATCTGCTTTTTTTAAGAAAATTCCATCCTTATATGATTCACCATTGATACTTACAATATTTACTTTTGGAGTATCTTTATCAACAGCAAATGGAATGTTGATTACATTAGATACTCCATACATATCAACTACTTTAACATCGAGAGTATGCTCTCCTTCTTCTATTCCTGATGGAATTGAATAATCAAATACTTGACTTGCTTTTTCCGTTCCGGCTGCAACAGGGAAACCATCCGCTGATGCAAAAGCTGCCCCGTCAAGGCTTATCTGAATATCTTTTACTCCGTCATCATCTTCAGCTGTTCCTTTAATCCATTCTGAATCATTATTTCCAAAAAGATTCTCTTTGGCTTCGCTTCCTGTTGCATTGCTGCTTGTGTATTTTGGCAGGTCTGTACTCTGGTCAACATAAATATCAAATTTTTCCTGTTTACTATTTCCAGAACGATCTGTTGCAGTTACAAAAAGACTAATATTACCTGTATAGAATTTCCCATCTGAAGTCTTTAATGCAGTTGTATCAAAGTTTTTAATAGATAAACGCTGGTTTGTTGTTTCAATATAATTAGCTGCCTCTTCATCAACAGACTGAAGAGCAATTACCTCCGAACCTTTTTTCAAAGAAGCTCCAATTGAAGCAACTTTATCTTCGTTATCTTTAGCTGAAACTGGGGAAATATCAATTTTTCCATTTACAGTTATAATATTTCCAACAATTGAATATGTTGGATTAATTGTCGGCGAAATAATTTCCGGAGCATTCTTATCGTAAAAAGCTTTTACTTCTTTTGACGACTGATCTTTTGCAGCATCTACCGCAGTAATAATCAGAGAATTTAAACCTTCAGCAGCAGGATTATAGTCATAAATAATCTTATACGCATTTTCCGAGATTTTTGTTATTCCTGAATTTGCTTTTCCAGCATCTTCAGCTTTATATACCTTACTTCCAACCATTACAGTTGAAAGATGGAGTTCTTCAACTTCAAATATAAGTTTTCTTGCTTTATTAATGAATACCTGACTATCAGTTATTTCAATTTCTTCATCTGTGACTTGATCTTCGTTGTTCTTTATTTCTTCGAATTTAATATTAATAATTTTAGGAGCAATGCCATCTACTTCAATTGTTCTAATTATTGGATTTGCTTTATTACTATTTCCTAGCCCAGTTTTATCTGTATCATCTTCTGCATCAATACGAATTACATATGTTCCAGAACTTGTAATATTAAGGTCTTTTTTCAAGTCACAGTTGAATGACTTTATACCTTTTTCTGTTGTATAAACTGTAGTTCCAGGAAGCTGAGAAGAATTATCTGTTTCTTCTGTTCCTTTTACAACGCTTACTGTGATTGTTCCAACACCATCATCATCTTCAACAGAACCACTAATAAAATTCTCACGTTCAATTCCGTATGTAGCTTTTTCTTCAAAAGTAATAACAGGCTTGTCTGTTTCCTGATCAATATCAAAATTTATTGTATTAGTATTTGTATTTCCTGCGCGGTCTGTAACTGTAATTTCAAAATCTGATCTTCCGCTTGAATATTGTTTTACTGTATCTGTAGTATCAATAGTCAAATTATACGATGTCGAATTTTCGATTTCACCAGAATCACATTCGATTCCACCGTTTCTTATTTTCCAATTAATCTTTACGACTTTTTCGTTGTCTGAAACGTTTCCTCTGATTTTAATTTTCCCATTTACCGTTGGAATTTTATTTTCAATCTTATAAATCGGAGAAATTTCTGGAGCCTGAATTTCAGGTTTATCTTTATCATAGAAAACAGAAACCTGCTTTTCTGTTGTATTTCCTGACTCATCTTTTGCGATGAAAATTATTTTTGTTTCCCCGGAATCTCCTGAAGGTGTAAAGTTGTAAGTTGCCACCCATCCATCTGCTGTCGATAAAGCATTCAACTTATTATTATTTACATAAATTCCTTCAAGATTATCTTCCTTTACTCTTACTGAAATTTCTGAAGAGTCACCTTCTTTTATGTAGTAACTGTTTCCTTTCTTTTCTACTTCTGTTAATGATCCGTTTCCTGCTTTAAATAAAACACCGGTTTTTATTTCTCCATTTACAGGATCCAGCTTCTTATTGTAATCGTCATCAAATTTCGGATATGTTCCATCTACGAGGATGTCATATACATCAGACTCTGTTGAACACTGTCCTTCTACTCCGGCAATATCAGTTACTTTAAATTGAATCTGATATTTTCCTTCCTCAGTTATCGCATTTTCACTTTTGAAATTCCAGCTTGCCCAGTTATCACAATCATCACCATTTGCTTTGTCAGCAACAGTAATCCAATCTGCCAGCCAATTTTCATCTGACAGTTTTTTTATCTTTACTTCAATTTTTTTAATTCCATCATCATCCTCTACAGATCCTTCGATAGCATTGTTAACTGAAAGACCAAACCCATTTACAGAATTTCTAACAAGATTTGAGAAAGTGATTTTTGGCTTATCTGTTGTCTGATCAACTGTATAATCTTTTTCAGCTATTCCGACGTTTTCAAAATCATCAGTGACAAGAATTCTTAAAGTGATATTTGCAGGAAGATTCTTTGTATCAAGTTCAAATGATTTTCCGTTTTCAACCTTGCCGTAACTGAGTCGTTCTGTTTTTCCTTTTTCAAAAACTTCCCAGTCAGCATAATAAATGTCAGCGCCTGCTATAACTGTAGCTTTTGCGTGATCTTCTACAAAAGAAACAGGAATTTCTACTTCTCCGTTCAGCTTATTTCCTGTTTTTTTCATATCAGGACTTTCAACTGGTTTTATTGATACTAAAGGCTTTTTGTTATCAAGCTGGAAACTGATTGATTCAGAAGCTTCGCCACCTGCCTGATCTTTTACAGAAACTGAAATTACAAATTTAAACTGACCATTCCAATCCACTGGTCCATCAGGGTAATCAACAACTCCATCAGGCATTTCGTTATTTCTATCCAGAATCCAGTTAAATGTATATTTTAATTTTGTCTTTTCTTCATCAACGAATTCTTCAAATACATCTTGTTCAAAATCAGTTGGAAGCGATTCTTCTCTTCCGGCCAATTTGAAGTAATATGTTGTCTGATTATTGTATACAGTTTTACCGTTTACAATAACATTAACTTTTGGATGTTCTTCAAGTCTTTCACCGTCTGTTACTACAGTAAACCAGAATGGAATATTTGATGTTCCATGTCCAACCCAGCTGTTATCTTTAGGAAGAGATTCATTATCATTGTAAAGGAACTTAATTTTTGGTGGCTGTGTATTTTTTACCGCCTTAAATCCATAAAGACGGTTTCCTCCATTCGAAGGAAGTTTTTCTTCAAATGACTCACCTTTACCGTCTGAACCATCATTTCCGAATACAAAAACCCGGTAACTGTATGGTGTATGAATTTTTTCATCAACAAGATCAATTGATTTTGTAAGTGATTCAACAAGGTCAGATGACCATTCATTTTTTCTTACAATAACAATTACATCATCTGTATTTTCAAAGTTTTCATTTTCTGCGGCTGCAATTATTTCTTCTTCTGAAGCAATTGTAAAGAATTCTTTTGTTCCTTCATCATTTGCATCCTTAATTTCCTTCAGTCTGGCAAGAACAACACTCAGATTTGAAGGACGGAACTTTTCTTTATTATTTCCTTTTTCAAAGTACATTGTGATTGGAGAACCAATAAATGCATTTGTAAAATCTGCTCCGTCTTTTTTATCAAATCCATCAATATACCATTTTGGTTTGATTTCAGGATTAATCTTAAGCTTTCCAACTCCACTGAAAGACTCACTTGCATTTACAGAAGCGATACTGCTTGAAGCCAGCTCTGCAAGCCTTGAATCCATGGAAGCGTCAAGTGAAAGATGTTTTCTATATTCTTTCAATTCATCAATTGAAATTCCGCCAACTTTAAAATCCTGAGTATTTAAATAAAGTTCTGTAGAAAGATTTCCATCCCCGGAACCCAAAACCTGAGAATCACCTTCTCCTGCATTTCCATAATCAGGAGACTGATATTTACGTGCGCTGTCAGATAACTGTACGGTTAAATAAACTTCTTTCTTAGCTGAATCAGTTATTTCTGCCGGGAAAGACTGATATCCTTCGGAACCAAAATATATTTTATTATAATTTTCTGCCAGAACTCTCTGTAAAGGATCAGATGGGATAGTTGAATTATACTGTGCAAGAAGAATACCATCCGAAGTCATTGAATAATCAAGTTTAGAACTAACCAGCTGATTTTTATCTTTATCATAAGCAGTAAAATGAACCTTTGTGATTTCCGACTCATCCTTTGCTTTTCCGGTTAAATTTATTTTCTGACCGAAAACTGAAATTTCTTCTGAGTTGCCGACCATCGAAACCAAATTCTCTACAATAAATACAGGTGGAGTGTTATCTATAGTAATGGAACGGCGGTCTGAAGTAACGCCATAACCGTCATTTGCTTCAACATCAATAAAGTATTCACCGTCAGGAAGATCCCAGCCGTTATACAATGTCTGGCCTTCTGTTTTTTTGCCGATTGAAGCGGTCCAGGTTGTTCCTTTTGACCAGTTTTTTCCAGGATCAGCGTAAATTACCTGGCCTTCTTTTGAAGAATAGGAGTATGTGGTTTTAAGATCTTTATTTGTAAGGGTAACATTAAGGTAATTAAGGCCTACGTCATCAGACACAGTACCTGCCAGAATAAAAGTATCCATAATAATGGCGCCTTTTGGAGGATAGGTAATCTGAATTTTTGGGCGCTCTGTATCTACGGCCGCACCAAGCCCGATTTCACAGGATGAAACCAGTAAAGCTGCAACTACACATGAAGCTGTCAGAATTCCTTTTTTTAAGTTTGCAAAAAATTTCATTTTTCTTTCCATAAGAAAGCTCCTTACATGAAACTCAATTTAAAGACAATTTACCTATCTTACTATTTGACTCTCTCAGTATAACTATCATTATTATTTTTGTAAAATTCTCTCTAAAAACTCCAACGTTGTAGTTAGATACATAACAATAGTTTTACAATTCTTTTTCGGCATTTTCTTCTGTAATCTTAAATTTCTTTTCGTTTTTACTTGCACGATAACACATATTTATGTATAGTAAACATAATGGCAGATAAAAAATTCACAGTATTGGATTTGCTGGAACTGGAACTTTCCGGACACGACACTCTCAATTTAAAGTGTATTGCAGGCCGTCGAGGTTTGCCTCGCGCTATTACACTTCCTGAAATTAACCGTCCGGGTCTTGCACTCTCAGGCTTTTTCCAGAATTTCCAGTCTAACCGCGTTCAGCTTTTCGGGCGTGGTGAAACTGCTTACCTTGAAAAACTCCATCAGGAAAGTAATACCGAAAGTATTAAGGAATTCTTTTCAAGTCAGATTCCATGCTGTATTTTTGCCTATAACACAGAACCAACAAAAGAATTTCTGACTCTTGCAGAAGAAAGCTGTTGTCCTATTCTTATTACAGATCTTTCTTCCTCTGAAGTTTCAAACCGTCTTGTACGCATTTTTTCTAATATTTTTGCTCCAAAAAAGACGATGCACGGCGTCCTGGTAGAAGTTTACGGTATCGGTATCTTCCTGACAGGTCATTCGGGCGTTGGTAAAAGTGAAACTGCGCTGGAACTTGTTGAGCGTGGACACCGTCTTGTTGCCGATGATATCGTAGAAATGCGCTGTGTTAACGGAAATATCCTTATGGGACGAGGTTCAAATACCCTTATCAGCCACCATATGGAAATCCGCGGTATCGGAATCATCAATATTTCCCAGCTTTACGGGGTTGGTTCAATCCGCGAACAGAAAGAAGTACAGCTTATCGTACAGCTGGAAGAATGGGATGCAAATAAAGCCTATGACCGCCTGGGTTCAGAACGAAATTACCGGGAAATTTTAGGCGTAAAGATCAACGAACTGGTTATTCCTGTTCGTCCTGGTCGAAACCTTCCTATTATTATTGAAGCCGCCGCTATGAACGAGCGTCTTAAAAATATGGGTTACAACTCTGCAAAAGACTTTAATCAGAACGTCCTTAAATGGATTGAAACTGGTGAAGCAAAAAGAGCATTTGATAACTCTCAGGATAAGTATTAATTTGCGTATTTTACGCATTTATAATAGAACAAACTGGTAGAAAAGGAACTATTATGATTGAAAAGATTCTTACCGTAAAAAACCGTGCCGGAATTCACGCTAGACCGGCAGCCATTATTGCTCAGACAGCAAATAAATTTCAGAGCGAAGTTATTCTTGAAAAAGATGATTGCGAAGTTAACGCTAAATCAATCATGGGTGTTATCACTATGGCTGCTGGCTATAACACAACAATCACAATGAAAGTTGAAGGTCCCGACGAATCAGAATGTGCAAACACAATATGGGAACTGTTCGAAAGCAAGTTCGAGGAAGAATAAAAAAAAGCGATGAAGGAGCTTTTTTTTATGTCTCGTATTGGAGAAAATGCGTAGCATTTTCATCCAAATGTAGCAATGCAGACGCATTGCATTGAAATTACGTCTTAATCGAAGAAATCCCGAAGGGATTTCATCAAGAGCCTAAAAAAAAGCGATGAAGGAGCTTTTTTTTATGTCTCGTATTGGGGAAAATGCGTAGCATTTTCGTCCAACACTATAAAATACGCGGGTTAGTGAGCGTTTTTTTACGTCTCCTATCGGAGAAATCCCTTCGGGATTTCATCAAGAGCCTAAAAAAAGCGATGAAGGAGCTTTTTTTTATGTCTCGTATTGGAGAAAATGCGTAGCATTTTCATCAAATTTCATATCACTAATGTGTGGAGAGTCTAATGAAAGGTATTACAGAACGTCAGAAAGAAGTACTCACTTTTATAGCAAATTTCCAGGAAGAAAATTCCTATCCTCCAACAGTACGCGAAATCAGTGATCATTTTAAGATTTCACTTCGCGCTGTTCAGGATCATCTGACTGCCCTTCAGAAAAAAGGATATCTTTCACAAACTCAGAAACGATCTCGTTCTATCCGTGTAATTGATGAAAACGCAGTTGAACCAAAACTTTATGTAGGAAAAGTTCCACTTTTAGGAACTGTAGCTGCCGGGAAACCACTTCTTTGCGAAGAAAATCTGGACGGATATGTGAACCTTACAGAACCTTTCGTGCGCCCTGGCAAAAGTTATTTTGCTCTCCGCGTTCGTGGAACTTCCATGATTAATGCCGGCATTCTTGAAGGCGACCTGGCTGTTGTAGAACAGGCTTCTACTGCTGTAGACGGACAGATTGTTGTTGCTGTTATTGATGATGCAATTACTCTCAAACGTTACTACAAAGAATCAGATAAAATAAGACTTCAGCCTGAAAACCCTGCATTTACACCAATTTATTGTACAGACGTTCGCATTGTAGGTATTCTTTCAAATATTGTTAGAACCTACTAAATGTATGTACAAATTCACTAAATTTCATAAAAAGTAAGGGTTTTGTATGTCAGCTCCAATATATCTTTACACAGGGCCTGAATTTGGAAAGCGCAATGAGGCAGTTGATGCGGTAAAAGCAGCTCTCCACAAAAAATACGCCTCTGTGGATGAATATCTTTTCTATTTGATTGAAACTCCTTTTGCTCAGGCTATGACAACGCTCCAGGATGGGTCACTTTTTTCCGATGCCACCTGTGTTGTGATTCGCGGCGCTGAAGCTATCAAAAATAAATCTGATATCCAGATGATTGATGAATGGATTAAATCAAATCCTGCCGATTCAAGCACTCTTATTCTGGTATCAGATGAAATCTCTGTAGATGCAAAACTGAAAAAGCTTGTTCCTGCTGCAAACCAAAAACAGTTCTGGGAAATGTTCGAAAATGAAAAGCTTCCATGGATAATGAATTTTTTCAAACAGAACGGATACTCCATTGATCAGGATGCTGCCGAGCTGATTCTTGAAATGGTTGAAAACAATACGGAAGCCATGAAAAACGAATGTTCCCGTTTCTTCATTGTTTTCCCTCAGGGAACTGCCATAACTTCGGACCATGTTGAACAGATTCTGGAACACAACCGTGAAGAAACTGTTTTCTCCCTGTTCAACAAAATGACCGATGCTTCAAAACAACCTTCTGAACGCCTGGAAGCTTCTCTGACCGTTCTGCAGAAACTTCGTCTTTCTAAAGAAAATAATTCTGTCATGCTCCTTGCAGGCCTTGCTTCCTGCTTCAGGAAACTTCAAACCTGGCACCGCATTATGGCCGAAAATCCTTATGCCGACGATTTTACTCTTAAAACCAGCGGCTTCGGTTCAAAGGTTATGCAGAAACAGTACAGAAATGCGGCAAAGCTCTGGACTGCCGGTCAGACAGCAGCCGTACTTGCACTCATTTCTTCAACAGACATGAATATCCGAAACGGTAATGCTCTTTTGGAAGATGTGATTTTACAGAAAGCTTTGTATGAGATAATTCTGAAGAAAGGTGGCTCAAGTGCCGTTTATGAAACAGATGATATGTAAGGAAATAGATCCCGAAACGAGTTCGGGATGACGTCTTCATAAGTCATGCTGAACTTGTTTCAGCATCTCACTTTTTTATTCGATTTCAGTTTTTGCTAAAAGGTCGCGAAGAGCCTTCAATTCATCGCCAGAAAGTGTAAGTCCCTTTCCCATTTTCTGATGGTCAGGTGCCCAGCTTCTTAAATCGTATTTTGCAGGACGTCCGCCCCATGAAACAAGGTTCAGTTCCAGATTCCAGCCGCCTTTGCCTTCCGACACAACGCCCATAGGTTTAACAATTTCGTAAGAAAAATCATCAGCCATAAATTTCCTCCGTCATTCCCACCCGTTTTTTTAATTATACTATGAGTTTAGAGAAAAAGAAAATTTTAGACTTATGCAGAACGCAATTTAAATTTTTTATCTTTATTGATTATTCTTATCATTGCATCTACAACTTCTGGGTCGTATTCTTTACCTTTTTTATCCATCAATTCCTGGATAATTTCCTGCTGTGATGGAATGACTTTGTCTTTTTCATAAATACGTTTTGAAGTAATTGCATCATAACTATCTGCAACTCTGATGATTCTTGCCAAAGGATGAATTCTTTCCCCTCTTAAACCATCTGGATAACCTGTTCCATCAAAATTTTCATGATGCGATTTAGCAATTGTTTTGATATTTGGCATCATAGCAATTGGCTTTAAGATTTTATAACCATCTCTTGTATGATTTTTTACAACTTCTCTTTCTTCGTCCGTAAGTTTTCCAGGCTTATTTAATATATGGTCTGGAATTCCTACTTTTCCAATATCATGCACAAACCCTGCTAATCTTAATTGTAGAATTTCATCATCAGTCTTTCCCATTTCCAGACCAATCATTACGGCATATTTAGACACATTGTCTGAATGGCCTTCTGTATATTCATCTTTTGCTTCCAAAGCTTCCATTAAAACTGTAAAAGGTGTAATGGCCAACTCAACCGCTTTTTCTGTCATTTTTTCTTTTTCAATTTTTTCTCTTTTCTTAGCGCCAAGGCATAATTTAAATCCAATAAAATTAC
The DNA here is from genome assembly GCA_024402535.1 of Treponema sp. Lineage (GTDB taxonomy): Bacteria > Spirochaetota > Spirochaetia > Treponematales > Treponemataceae > Treponema_D. The sequence goes on along the minus strand of JAKSTN010000024.1, from coordinate 29,073 downwards.
AAACTGCCAGGACACCAGAAATAATGAAAAAGAGATTAATAGAAGGACGGATAAGAATAACAGAAAGAACAGAAAGAATTGTAAATACTATTCCATCTGAAAACGAAACAATTAATGGGAGACGAAACGAATCCTTATTTTTACTATTTTTATATGTATTACTTTTAGACATATTTCTAAGATAACAAAAAATAGCAAAAATAGGAAGAAATTATTTAAGAATATTCAACAAATCTTTACGCCCGGCTTTTTCCAAAGCTTCCCTCACCAGCTGCCGGTTTTCAGGTTTCTTGAACTGAATAACCGCACGCTGAAGACGGCGTTCACGGGCGCCCTTTGCCACATATATTTTTTTCATATGACCGTCTTTGTCCCGGCTGTATGGATCCAGTTCCGTATAATACTGACAGGTTGAAAGGCTTCCTGGTGTGGGGTAAAAGTCCTGAATCTGGTCCGGGACAAAGCCTGTCTTTTTCAAATAAAGCGCAGTCTCTATGGCTTCGTTCAGGCCGGCGCCCGGGTGAGCCACAATGTAATAAGGAACCAGATACTGCTTCATTCCTTCCTGCTTGTTCATCTGGTTATACTCTTTGCTGAAATCTTCATAAACTTTATGGGTTGATTTACGCATAAGGGCCAGAATCTTATCACTGGAATTTTCCGGCGCAACTTTAAGCTGTCCTGAAATGTGATACTTTACAAGGTCGCGAAGGAAATGCTTATCCTTATCCATAACAAGATAATCAAAACGGATTCCACTGCGGATAAATACTTTCTTTACCTTTGGAATGGCACGAAGCTTTCCTAAAAGTTCCACATAGTCCGTATGATCAACTTCCAGATTCGGACAAGGTTCTGTTCCAAGACACTGACGGTTTTTGCAGACTCCATGCTCGATCTGTTTTTTACAAGCCGGCTGACGGAAATTTGCTGTTGGCCCGCCTACATCGTGAATGTAGCCTTTGAAATCCGGATGTTTTGTAAGTTCTGTAGCTTCGTTTACTAAAGATTCATGACTGCGGGCCTGAATGCGGCGTCCCTGATGAAATGTAATGGCGCAGAAAGAACAGGCACCATAACAACCGCGGACGCTGGTCAGAGAAAACAAAACTTCCGACAAAGCCGGAACTCCGCACTTGCCGTTTTCTGCCGGCCCGTCATACATAGGATGCCAGCGTCTTGTATAGCCTAGCTCATGAACGCTATCCAGTTCTTCGGTCGTCAGAACATAAGCCGGCGGATTCTGTACTACAAAACGTGTGTCTGCCTGTTCTACTAAAATATCTGCATTAAGGGCGTCTGTATTCTGTTCCTGAATGACAAAGCTTTCTGCAAACTTCGCCTTGCTTTCAGGACTATCCTTACTGATTTCTTCAAAAGAAGGCAGGCGAATTGCCCCTTCCGGAAGTTCTGCTTCCTTACTTGTGTACCAGCAGGTTCCCCGCACAGTTCTAATATCTCTTGCAGGCACGCCCTGATTCAACAGTTCCGCAATTTCAATAATGGAATGTTCACCCATGCCGTACATTAAAAGATCCGCCTTTGAATCCAGAAGGATTGATTTACGGACTTTATTTGACCAGTAATCATAATGGGTTGTGCGGCGAAGACTTGCTTCAATGCCGCCGATTAAAACAGGAACCCCTTTGTAAGCTTCACGACATTTTGCAACATAAGTGATAAGAGCTCTGTCCGGTCTATGACCTGCAACGCCGCCGTGAGCATAAGCATCTTCGGAACGGGGTTTATTATTGGCAGTGTAATTTGAAACCATGCTGTCCATAGCTCCGGCACTTACCAGAAATGCAAGGCGGGGTTTTCCCAGAACTCTAAACGCTTCCACATTTCTAAAATCAGGTTGAGGAATAATTCCAACTGTAAATCCGTGTTTTTCAAGCCAGCGGCCAAGAAGAGCTGCCGCAAAAGACGGATGGTCTACATAAGCATCACCGGAAACAAAAACAAAATCCAGCTGTTCAATGCCGCGAGCGCGAAGGTCGTCCTGTGAAACGGGAAGAAAATCCATGTAGATATTGTATCACAATTATGAAAAAGTTATTTAAACCTTCAGCAAATTATCCAGTCCTTCATCCAGTTGCATCATATCTTCTACCGATAATTTGCACACCATTTCATCCAGCTGATCTTTATCCACAGACGTAATTAAAGGAATACAGGCAACACTGTCTTTTGGAAGCTTTGTTTTATTTTTGGAAAGAAACAAATTATCCTTATGCTCTGCAAGAGTGAGATTCGAAGATAAAGGCACAACCACTGTTGTGTAAATTCTTGAAGCATTATAATTGTCATTCTGAACCACAATCGCCGGATGTCTGTAACCTGCCTCACTACCTTGCGGAACACCAAAATCAACCCACCAGATTTCACCACGTGTCATTTTTTAGTGCCTCACATACAGTTTTTGAACCAACTTTTGCAAATCTTAACTGTTCTTCTTTTGAAATTTTATCGTAAACCGCATTAATTCTTTCTACTTCAACTGGATCTACAGGATTTACCATTGATTTTTTATATTTGTTTTTTAGGTTTTCTGCCATTTCTTCATTCAAAAGCTTTATATAAGCCAAAACAGACATAACCTGAAAATCTGAAAGCTGTTTTATTTGATTTACCGCCTGCAATTGAAGCGCAGAATAAGGATTTTTTACACCATAATATGCAGCAGGAGATGTAACGAAACATTCTCCAGCATTGTGCCTGCCATAATTATTGTATTCTGCTTTAGATTTTTCCTGTACAAATTCAAGCTCACCAAGAATTGCTGAATATTCTACTTTATAAAGCTTACACAATTCTTTTACAACTTTTACAGAAGGCTCAACTTCCCCACTTTCATATTTTATATACATCTGTCGCGAAACATTTAAATATTCCGCCACATAAGATTGAGAATAATTATGCAATGACCGCAGTTTTTTCAGCATTTCATTCATACATTCAAAATAACATCCCAAATCTTTAAAGTCAAGTTATTTTTACTATGTATATTTTATTTTACATAACCTGAAAATCTGAAAGCTGTTTTATTTGATTTAATTCTAAATAAGATTTCCGTCAATTAATTCAAAGCGGACAATTGATTCTGGAGTTTCAATTACTGGTCCACCGCGATCAACACTCAAAGCGTCTGCAGGAACCCAGCCACTAAATCCATTAAAAAGAATTTTTACCCACTTATAATCAGAAGTGATTGCTGAGGATTTATAACTTTCACCGGCTTCTTTATGATTCAATACATGAACTGTATTTGATGAAGAATATGGTTTTTCTTTAACTTCTGTTTCTTCACTTACAACAAAAGTCTGTTTCATCAGAAGAATACCAATCTGATTGCCATAAACAGTAATGGAACCGTTGTTTTTGAATTCCCCGTTTTTATAAGGATTCTTTTTTCCAAGAGTAATAAAACCTTTCTTTCCGTTTGAAACTTCAGCTTCAAGATATGAACAATTTTTTTCAGCTGAATACCACAATTTTGAAATTGTGATTTTATCACCCTTCTGAACTTCATAAACCAGATTTGATGAACCTGGCTCGTCAAAGACTTTTATTCCAAGCCAATCATACTGAACTTCCAGCACCTGATTATGATCATAGATTTCATAATCTGAAGCATTTGGAAGTGCTGAAAGTGACATACATAATGCTGCAAATAAATATACAAAAACAGATAATTTTTTCATTTTTCTCTCCTTCAAAAAAAAACTCTCTTCATAAAGAAGAGAGTCTAAATTTTATATATCTAAGATTAGAACTTTGCTTTGCGCAGGCGAACCTGTTCAATATCTTCACAGAAGAGCTGACGCAGGTCAGTAAGTCCAAGAGCCATAAGAGCCATACGGTCAATACCGATACCCCAGGCTGCAACAGGAACGTCAATTCCCATAGCTTTTGTAACTTCCGGACGGAAAATACCAGAACCACCAAGTTCGAACCAACCAAGAACCGGGTGTTTGATATGAACTTCGATTGAAGGTTCTGTGAACGGGAAGTAACCTGGAACATATTTTACGTCTGTTGCTCCGGCAATTTCTACGGCAAACATTTCAAGCATACCAAGAAGTGTCTTAAGGTTTACGTCTTCACCAAGGATGATACCTTCTGTCTGATAGAAGTCTGAAAGGTGAGTTGCGTCTACTTTGTCGTAGCGGAAACAACGTGCAATACCGAAGTATTTTCCAGGGATTTCAGCTTTGTGGAGCTGATGTGCAGAAAGTACAGTTCCCTGTGAGCGGAGAATCAGGCGGCGAGTGAATTCATTGTCGAATGAGTAGTTCCAACCGCGGCTTCCTGTGTTTCCACCGTTTTCGTGAACGGCTTTAACATTTGAAAGATATGGTTCTTCGATCATTTTTGCGTGTGTTGGGTTCTTAAGGCGGTAAACGTCATGAATATCGCGTGCAGCGTGGAACTGTGGCATGAAGAGTGCGTCACCGTTCCAGAATTCTGTTTCTACGAGAGGTCCGTCGAATTCCTGGAAACCAAGAGAACAAAGCTTGTCTTTTACTGATTCAAGGAACTGAACGTAAGGGTTTGTGCGGCCCTGGATAATACGTGCAGGTGGAACAGAAATGTTGTATCCGCGGAATGTTCCGTTTTTCCATTCACCTGAAGCAAGCATTTTTGGAGTAACTTCACCGATTTCGTTACCTGTAACACCAGCGTTTTTAAGTTCTTCCTTAACTTTCTTATATGCTTCTGTAAGTTTGTAAACTACAGTTTCACGTTCAATGATTTTGAATGCACTGTCAGCAGCACCACGTTTCTTTGCAAGACCTGCCATGGCTTCCTGTTCTTCTGCAGAAAGGTCAGCCTTGTTCAGTGTTACAGCATCTTTTGCTTTTGCCAGAAGTTTAGAAACAACTGAAAGACGTGCAGGAAGTTCTTTTCCTGTGTATTCAGCTTTCTTTTCTTCGTTCATTTTCAGAATGCCTTCTTTTGAAAGAGGACCGAAAGCAGAACCGATGTCTTTCTGTTCACAGCCGATTGCAGCTGCGATTTCAGGAAGAGTATGTGGTCCGTTTTCTTTCAGGTAATTTATCATGCGTTCTTCAACAGTACCTGTTTCAGCAAGCTTTTTACCTGTTTCTGTGATTTCAAAGAATGTATGTGGAGTGCGTTTGATTTCTTTAAGGAGTTCTTTTCCACCCAGCCAGCTGAATGCCTGGTTAGCGTGTCCTTCTTTGTATTCCAGTTCTTTCTGGAGTTTTTCTGAAGTCAGTTCATCCGAGTCTGAATACTTGAGCAGAACTTTAATCTCAAGCGGATGAAGGTTTTTAATGATATTTTTGATATCCATCTTTTTTGCCTCGTAAAAAATTAAAAAGCCGGATTTCCATATTACTATGGACCAATCCGGCTCTTATTTTACAAAATTTCAGGAAAAATTACAAATTACTTTGAAAATTTAACGTATGAAATATACTGTGCTTTCTTGAAACGTCCGTCACGGAAATACTTTTCCTTATCTGGAACCAGGTAGCTGTAGTGGTAGTAACGTTCTTTTGTGAATTCTGTGCCTTCTACGTTTGTGTACTTGTTCAGTACCAAGAAGTCCTGAAGAACTGCCAGAACGTCGTTCATAGCCTGACCGCGTTCATACTGTGTCATAAGACATGTGTAATAAAGACGAACTTCATTATAAAGTGGTGAATATTCGATTGTGATTGTTCCACCAGCTTTAATTTTGTCTTCTGACATATAAGCTCTGTCTTTGAAATCAACAAAACCAGCTGGAACGTTGATTGTCTGTGTTACCAGTTTTTCATTTTCCAGTTTCTGTGTTTTTTCAAATTCTGTCTGTGGATCTTTATAAGCTTCGCTGTCATTCTGTGCAAAAGCAGCAGCAACTACTGTGAGACAAGCGAGTACTGCAATAAGTTTTTTCATAGTAGACCTCCAATAAGTCCAATATCTCTAAAAAATGGAATATGATTTTATTCTACCCGATTCTAGGAAAAAATCAAGGTTAATCACATAATTCCCCGAACTAATGCCGATTACCGGATCTTTTCTGATAATCACCCGTCCTGTTATCTCTTTTGGTTTATTTTTTATCTCATTCTGGTAATGTGTCCTGACGGCATCCTTCACTGCATCTGTTGCAGCGTCTTTTATGCCTTCAAATCCCTTTTCCAGAGCCCCTTTTCCGGTTCCTCGGACCGTAGGATTCTGAATTGATGACCACAGATTAAAGCTCTGAATCTGATTCTGGTTACGTTTAAATCTTACAAAACAGTTAAATCGATTATCGTCTTCCGAAACCCATGAATTTTCATATTCAATTCCATCTATAACCTTTTCTTCACTTTGTATAGGGATGATTTCAAAATACTCTTCCACTCCCCGTGCTTTGTCACTTGGGGTATAAACAAAATCCCAGCCGTAAACCATTCCATTTACCAGAAAAGGCGCTGTTTCCTTCATCATTTTAATAGGATATTCAAACTGACCGGCTTCTGCATCCCGGGCAGCCTCAGAACCTGGAAAAGCATCCAGCTGAGCCCACATATAAAAACGGATGTCTGCAGCCTGGCACAAAGCAAAGTTCAAAGAGAAGATTAATGCTGTCAAAAAAAGTCGATTTTTTCTCATTCGGATTAATTATCGGAAGAAAATAGAATAATTCCACAAAAATCATTTATTTACTATAATAAGTGCACTATGAAAGCATCTAAAACAATTATTTCAACACTGCGCGACGCTCCAAACGACGCAGTTATTGCAAGTCATCAGCTTATGATGAGAAGCGGTCTTATCCGCAAACTTGGAAACGGTCTTTATTCATACATGCCACTTGGCTACCGTTCATTCATGAAAGTTCAGAATATTATCCGCCAGGAACTGGACAGAGCAGGTCTTCTTGAAATGAAACCTACTGTTATTCAGCCCGGTGATTTATGGAAAGAATCAGGACGCTGGGAAACTATGGGACCTGAAATGCTTAAAGCCACAACTCGTGGTGGTCAGGACATGATTGTTTCACCAACTGCCGAAGAAGCTTTTACAGCTCTTATTCGCGACGGTCTGGATTCATACAAACAGCTTCCACTGATTCCATATCAGATTAACACAAAATACCGTGATGAAATCCGCCCTCGCTACGGCGTTATGCGCGGACGCGAATTCACAATGATGGACGCTTACTCTTTTGACGCAGACAAAGAATCTCTTGATAACTCTTACAACACAGTTGCAGAAGCTTACCGCAAGATTTTCAAACGTCTTGGTCTTAAAACAATTTCTGTAAAAGCCGACACAGGAAACATGGGTGGTTCAGGTTCTGAAGAATTCATGATTGAATCTCCTGTTGGTGACGATACACTTATGCTCTGCGAATGTGGATATGCCGCAAACGTAGAAAAAGCTGCATGCCGTCCAGACGTTCCAACTGACGATTCAGGAAAACCTCAGACAAAAACTGACCTTGCAGTTGAAGAAGTTGCAACTCCAAATGTATTCAGCATTGAAGACATGGAAAAATTCTTCGGCACAACTTCAAAACGCTTTATCAAAGCTCTGATCTACCGCGTAATCAACTGTGGTCTGGATCTTTCAAATGCCAACGGCGGCAAGAACTTCAAACAGGTTACAGAAGGTAACTTCACATACTATCCGCTTTCATACGTTTGTGTTCTTATCCGCGGCGACCTTGAAGTAAACGAAGCAAAACTTGCAGGACTTCTTAAATGTTCTGACCTGTGCCTTGCCGAAGGTGACGAAATTGTTCAGATGGCCGGTGCTCCACACGGATTCGTTGGTCCACGCACACTGAACTGCCCAATCATCCAGGACCTTTCTGTTGTTGATATGCATGACGCCTTTGCAGGGGCTGGAAAAGAAGGCTTCCACATCAAACACGTAGAACCAAGCCGCGACTACACACCATTCATGGTAGGCGATGTTCGTACAGCAATGGTTGGAGACGCATGTCCTGACTGTGGAAAACCTTTCTACAGCAAAAAAGGAAACGAACTTGGTCACATCTTCAAGCTGGGTGACAAATATACAAAAGCAATGAACGTAACTTACCTCGATCAGAGCGGAAAACCTGTTGTTCCACTTATGGGATGTTACGGTATCGGTGTTGACCGTACACTTGCTTCAATCATCGAAACTTACCATGACGACAAAGGAATCATGTTTCCAATGTCTACAGCTCCTTACCAGGTTGCCGTTGTGCCTATCGCATACAAAGACAAGATGAAGGAAGCTGCTGACCAGCTTTACGAAGAACTGGAAAAACTTGGCGTTGAAGTTCTCCTTGATGACCGCAACGAACGCCCAGGCGTTAAATTCAACGATGCTGACCTTATCGGTTTCCCAGTACGCGTAGTTGTTGGTGACAAGAACCTTCCTAACGTTGAAATCAAACTTCGTAACCAGGCAGACGCCGAACTTGTTCCTCTTACAGAAGCTGCAGCAAAAATCGCAGCCGTTGTAAAAGCAGAACTTGATAAATTAAACGCTTAAAAAATTTATTGGGGTGAAAAAGGTTATTTACAGAATAAAACTTGTTATACCTGACTCCCAGTCACAAAAATGAGTGATGCCGACCGCTAGCTAGCGTCGCTTCATGTGAAGCGCGGATAGGAAACTATCAAACCGCGCTTCAAATGCTCGGCACACTTCATTTTCTGTTCCTTCGCGTCAGTTATAACAAACTAAAAATCTATAAATACTTTTTTCACACATATTGTTTTCAGCATTACATTTATAAAAAACGATGAAAAAGATTTGTGCATTTTTATTTTCAACATTTTTAATGTGCCAGGCGGTTTTTGCGCTGCCGGGATTCAAACCTTATCTGCCTGATAATTCAGGAGACTATGTTTTTTACCGTGACGATTCTTTTGAACGGGAAAGCTATGTGGGATTTCTTTTTTACGACGAAGAAACTTTCCAGATGCGCTACTATGCTCCCACAGACAAAGCAAACTTCCTTCCTGAAAAAAATATCCAGATTCTTTTTACTGTAAATCCTGAAAAACCTTTCCTTGAACTGACCGGCGAAAAAATCATTTCTGCTCTTACACCAAATTCCGAAGATGTTGATATTGTAAATTACATGCACGATCTTTTTTATGAACTGAATGGACGCCGTAACAAAGCTGCCCCGGTTTATCCTGAAGATGAAAATTATGTTTCCAACAAGAACTTTTGGGAAAACGGACTGCGTGTAAATGTTGATTATCCTCAGTTCGGTGGAAACGTAACAATGATTTACGATGTTCTGGTTCCACTTTTTAATTTGAAAAAAATTGTTGATGATCAGGGTACTGAAATTTTCAGCCTTGTAACTTTCGGTACTCTTTCTTCTTCGCTGGATTCGTCATTTGATGACTTCAACGGAACAACTTCAAAACTTCTTGTAAAAGAAAAAGGTGCTCAAATAAACCGCAAGGCTGACTCAATTGAATACACTTATTCGGGAAAAAAAATCCGCCTGGATACTAACTGGTCACAGACTATGGAAAACCTGTGGCTCCTGGGAGACTCTGCCCTGGTTTCGGCAAGCATCATTCCTTTCTACGAACAGATGAAGGACCGCTACGACCTTTTTGTAATCCGCCGCCTGCTTATGAGTACTCAGGATTCATTTGTTGAAGTTCCTGGCATTGTGATTAAAAATGAAAATAACGGTTACACCATCACTTCAAGTATTTATCAGCCTATAACTGACAACACAGTAAAAAATGTAAAAGTTCTGAGACGAAAACAGAATAACACTTTCAACCTTATGCTTTTCACAGTTTTCCAGAAAGATTACATTTCCAACAAAAAATATTTTGATGATTTAATAGAACGGAATAAATAATAGGATTTAATCAAATATTTTTATTTGATGTTTTATGATCTGTAACAACTCGCTCCCAGTCACTCCTTTTATTCCTCAGATTGCAGAAACTTTGAAAAAATCACCTTCCCGTTTTCTCATTCTTACAGCAGAAACGGGAGCGGGAAAATCTACCATGGTTCCTGCAGGACTTTCAGAATTTTTCAACGGGAAAATTCTGATGACCGAGCCAAGGCGAATCGCGGCCCTTTCCATTGCGGAACGCGTTTCGGAAATTCTTGGAGAGCCATGCGGCAAAACCTGCGGATACAAAATCCATCTGGAAAATAAAACCAGCAGAGACACAAAAATTGAAGTTGTTACCGAAGCCATTCTTTCACGAACCCTTCAAAATGATCCTTCCCTGGAAAGTTATTCTGTAATTTTAATAGATGAATTCCATGAGCGTTCTGTTACGACAGATTTAAATCTTGCTTTCCTTCGGGAGGCTATGGAACTTCGCGATGACCTTTATGTCATTATCATGTCGGCCACAATTGAAACTAAAAAACTTTCTGAATATCTTGGCGGACATGAACTGGTTCAAGACAAAGCAGTACCTGTCATGGAAATTCCCGGCCGCACATTTCCTGTAGAAGTTGAATACAAACCTGACTCATCCATGGTGCGGACCATTTGTGACGAACTTGAAAATGCAAAAAAGGGACAGTCCCCTGTGATTCTTGCTTTTCTTCCCGGCATTAAAGAAATCCGCAGAACAGAAAGTGAACTTCGAAACGCACTTGGCGACTCACAGAATTCCGAAACAGAGATTCATGTACTTCATTCAAGCGTTTCACTTTCAGATCAGAAAAAGATTTTCACTCCGCTTCCTGAAAACAAAAAACGGGTAATAATTTCTTCCGCAATTGCTGAAACTTCTCTTACAGTTCCAGGCGTTACAACTGTAATTGATTCAGGACTTTCCCGTGTAAACCGTTTGAACATTGCTCTTGGCATGGAAACCCTGGTTACAGAAGCTGAAAGTGAATTCAGTGCTGAACAAAGAAAAGGGCGTGCAGGACGACTTCAAGCTGGTCGATGTATTCGTCTCTGGAACAAAAACGAACCGCGCCAAAAATCCATGCTTCCGGAAATTCTGCGAACTGATATTTCAAGCCTTGTTCTTGAATGTGCTGCTTGGGGGAAACAGCTTTCTGAAACTGAAGATTTTTTCCTGGACTCCCCTTCAAGGGCCGCCATAAAAACAGCAGCCGAATTTTTACAGAATATGAACTTCCTGGACAGCAGCAAGAAAATCACTGATCGTGGCCATCTCGCACTTGAAACCGGAGTTTCACCACGCCTTGCAAATCTGATTCTCTTTGCAGCAGAAAATCCGTCACTGAAAGAAGATGCTGTTTCTCTTATCTTAAAATATTCAAATTACGCAGATTCAAAAAGTGAAATGCAGAATCGCTTTTGTGAAGACATCCGCTCAAAAATCACACGGGCACAAAATGAATTTTCCGGAAAACAAAAACCACAGACTACCCTCCATAAAACAGCCCTTCTCTTTGCAGGCTTCTCTGACCGACTTGCAAAAAAATGCCCGGAAAACTCTTCAGGTTCTGACAAGACAAATAATAAAATTTCATATCAATTTCCAAACGGACACACTGCGTTCCTCGCAAAAGATTTAAATTTTTCCCAAGCGCCCAACTGGATTATTGCACCTGAAGTCCTTGCCACAGGTTCAGGGGGAACTATTTTCGATTATGAATGTGTTACAAATGAAGAAGCTGAAGAACTTATTTCTAATTTAGTTCATGAAGAAACTGAATGCTTTTTTAACGAAGATCAGACCAAAATCAGCAAATTTGTATACACAAAATACGGTAAAATCACACTTTCCGAAAAACGTGTAAATGTTACAAAAGATGATGCTGCTCTTGCCTGGTGCACACAAATACATAAAAAAGGCCTGAATTCCCTGAATTTGTCACACAAAATTCAGGATTTTCTTACCCGTGCTGATTTTTATGCTGTACATGCTGATGTTGATTCGGGATATGACGCCGTCCCGGAGGGCGCACATAACGCCGTTTCAAAAGGCGTCCAGAATGCTGGCACTTTCAGCCCGTCAGTTACCCGTCTTGAGGCAGCACCTGAAGAGTGGCTTACACCGTTCCTTACCGACGGCAAACTTACAGACGAAATACTTTACAACGCTGCCTACTGGTATCTAGATGGTGCCACCATCGATGCAAATGTCCCAACCCAGATGATTCTTGAGAACGGGCGCAAAGCAAAAGTCACATACGAACTGAACTCCAGTCCAGAAGATAAAACTAAACTGATTATCCGTCCTGTAATTGAAATAATAATTCAGCGCATTTTTGGCTGTTTTGAAAGTCCAAAGATTATGGGAGTTCCTGTTCTGCTGAAACTTCTTTCACCTGCAAGCCGCCCTCTTCAGATTACAGAAGATCTTGCAGGTTTCTGGAACGGAAGCTGGATAGAAATTTGCAAAGAAATGAAAGGCCGCTACCCTAAACACAACTGGGACTACCGCGTAGCAGAAAAGGAATAGAAAACTTCTACAGACTGTTGCGGGCGAGAGGGGTACCGATCCAGACTCCGTCACTGCCAAGATATTCTTTCTTCTCGCCGTTGATCAGGAACTGAACGGAATTTACGCTGGAGAATTCTGTTGCTGTATTAATGATCTGTTTAAGCTGTGCAAGATAGCCTTCAATTCCATCCTGATTAAATTCAAAGGCGTCGCTAAAGTTCAAGGTTGCAACTCCATCCTTAATGCTTACACCAAGAAGTTTTGTTCCTTTTGGTATAAGTGTTGTACAATTCTTTTCATCAAAGGTTGGACCTGCAAGCAGTGCATTGATTGCATTTGTTAATGGTGAATCTTTTGCAACTGTACGGTTTACAGCTTTGTAATTTACTGAACCGTTTGCATCAATTACAACATAATAAAGTTTTACTGTCGTAGTTGCAGGAGCAGGTTTTGGAGGTTCAACTTTTGGTTTTGAAGTTTCAGAAGGTTTTACTTCCTTTACTGCTTCTACTACTTTTTCTGCTGCTGTCTCGACTACTTTTTCCACAATCTTTTCAGTTACAGCTTCAACTATTTTATCCTGAGTCTTTTCAGTTTCTGTTTTTGGAGTTTCCGATTTTAAAACAGGAGCCGGTTTTTCATCTTCCTGTTCCTGAACTTTAAGAGTTACTGAATCTTTTTTCTTTGAGCTTTCTTTCTTCTTTTCTACTTTTGGAACTTCAGGTGTTTCTTCTTTTTCAATAATTGTACCCTGAAGGATTCCTGCCCTGATGAGATTATTATGTATTGTTTCCCATTTTACCAGGAAAACGATGATTATAATGATTGCTACAATAAGCCAGATTGCTAATCCAATTCCGGTCTTTTTTCTTTTTTTCTCTGCCATACTCTGATTATCGGATTATTTTATGGTACACTAAAGAATAAAGGCGGTAAAAAATGTTTAAACTGGCAGCGGTATTTTCACCGGGTTTTGAAAAAGTTATTCCAAAAGCACTTAAAGATGTTCTTCCTGACGCTTACAATCTGAACGTTTCAAGTGGCTTTCTGCGGTTTTGTACAGACAAAAACCCTTTCCGCGCCGTAAATGCCGACTTTTTGAATAACAGTTTCCTTGTTCTTAAAGAATGGAATGGAGACAACAAAAATGCCAGAAGCGGCGGAAACAAAGCGCCAGCTTTTGAAGTCATGGCAAATAAAATACGCATTCCTGACCAGCTCATTCCAGAGATTACAAAACAGCATTACAAAACTTTCCGCCTGCGGTTCAGCGCAGCAAACGTTTTTACATCCGTAAACAAAAACGTTATGGCAAATGTTGAAAAGCAGATTTCTCAAGCTACCGGCATGAAACCTGACCGCCTTGGCGGCGACACAGAATTCTGGTTTCTTACAAGAACTGACGGATACGCCTGCTTTGCGTTGCGCATGACAAAAAAACAGAGCACAGAAAAGTATCTTGAAAAAGGCGAACTGCGCCCCGAGTTTGTAACTCTGCTTGCGGCCTTCGCCGACATGGAAAACCCTTCTATTATCCTAGACCCTTTTGCAGGTCACGGCGGTATTGTAAAACGCCTGGCCCAAATGTACCCAAAAGCCCAGATTCTTGCCTCAGAACTTGACGGTGAACTTGCAAAAAAACTTAAAGGATGCCGCCAGGCAGATGCAACTAACCTCTCTCATATAGAAGACAACAGCGTTGACTGTGTTATTACGGACCCGCCATGGGGCTTCTGGCAGGGCGACCTGCGGGATGACAAAAAGCTTCGCGCCCTTTACGACGGCATGCTTAAAGAATTGTTCCGTGTTACAAAACCCGGGGCAAGTATTTGTATCCTAACTGCCGCAAAAGAAGTGTTCGAAGCAGCTTTTGATGCCTCGGCTTTTGGCCGTTTTGGCCGCGGCCGTGACGCCGTTGCGAGCCAGAATGCCGTTTCCGAAGGAACGCCTGACACTTGTGCCCCAGGGGGACAGGCCGCCCATAACGCCCTTTCAAACGCCCATGACGCCGTGGCAACGCCCGCATACAAAGCAGCTGATATCCGGAATGATGTTCTTGTAAACGGTAAAAAAGCCGCAGTTTATGTGATAAGAAAATAGTAATTTTTAAATCTCCAAAATCTCATAAGTTTCTTTCCTTATTGTAAAACTGCCATACTAGCATATAATTAATGGCATGACAGGAAATAATAAATCAATTTCTAATGCCCTCTTTGTTCACGAAGCAGACGGCTTTCTTCTTTCTCTTCCGGAAATTCTTCCAAGAGGAAAATCAGCAGTAATCAATGTAAAAGGCGTAAACCTGAGCTATACAGGTTTTCAGGTATATCTTTCAAATGAAAGCATCCAGATGTCTACTCCAAAATACACAGAGTTTATGGCAGGCGGAGATACTTTCAAATATGGTGACTTTGAAATTACCATAAATACAACTGTAAAAAACTTTGTAAATCCGGACTGTGATTCTGCAAATCAGATTACTTTCCTTATGCCAAAGTACAGCCTGAAAATGATGGAAGTAATTTTCACTTCTGTTTCAGTTGTAATTGACGGAAATAAAACTGAACTTGATCTTTCAAAAGCAGAATTCTGGGGCGAACCTAAAAAAGAATTCGGAAATATTTCTTACACAGAAACAAATCAGAAAAACTACGATATTTATTCACGGCCTTTCAACGTAAAAGATGAAATCTATGCAAAAATGATCAATGCATCTCTTGTTTCAAAAGGAAACAACTGGCGCATGAAAAAAGTAATTGAAAAAATTCGCAAAGGCGAAACAGTCTATTACACCCCTCTTGGAGGTTCAATTACAGAAGGCGGTGGACCAGCAAGCTTCCGCGACGGCTATGCTTATCAGTTCCACAAAAAGCTGCAGGACGCACTGAATCCTGGTGGTAGCAATATCCTTATGAATCCGTGCGGACTTGGAGGAACAGGTTCGGCAGAAGGTGTTGTGCGCTATGCTCAGAACGTTGTTGAAAGAACCGGACATGCACCTGCTCTTCTTATTATTGAATTTGCAGTTAATGACGAAGCTGGTACAGAAAATATCCGCGGCTTCGAAGAACTGATTCGTAAAGGTTTAAGCGGTAACCCTGAATGCGCCGTAATCGGACTTTATTCTGCCGCTCCTTATACAAACAGTCAGGTGGAAAAAATCCCGGTTGGCGAACATTACGGAATCCAGCAGGTAAGTATTCAGAACGCCGTGGACAACAACAACGGCGAATTTGACCTGAATACTGATTCAGTTTTCTATGTTGATTACGTTCATCCTTCAACAATGGGTCATACAATTATGGCTGACTGTCTTATGAATCTTATTAATCAGATTGATAAAGATGCGGAAGACACCCCTATCGCAATCCCGGCTGACTACAAAATTGCTGATTCAAGTTTCTGTAATTTTGTTCAGATTCTTCCAGATTATGCTCCAGGCTACAAGGCCGACTCAAACGTAAAACTTTCATGTGGAAGTTTCACAGAACGGGACTTTGAACCACAGCATCCAGCCAACGATCTTTTAAGCTATCCTTACAACTGGATGAAACCTGGCCGTGTTTCTGAAAATCTTAAAAGCATTCCTGCAGAAAATGATGCCTTTAGAATTGAACTAGACTGTAAAAACATTCTGATTATTTACAAAGGAACAGGATGCGGAACTGCCGAAGTTCTGATTGATGGAAAAGTTGAAGATACATTAAATGGAAGCAAAGAAAGCTGGAACACAAGTAACTTCAAAAGCTTCATCAAAGAAAATGAATGCAAACATCACGTAATTGAAATCCGCATGGCTTCTGGAGATGAAGCCAAGCCTTTCACAATTGAAGGCATTGCATATTCAAAATAAACAGGTAATCTGCGGACCGGGCAGCGCATAATCTGGCCGGAAAGGAAAACAATACAATGAAAAAACACAACTCTCCAGTCGTGGCAGCATTACTTGCTACCGCTTTGGTTCTGTCTGCCTGTGCCTCAAACACAGGCAAATCAGATTCTCCCAAACCAGCTGCCGAATCAAAACCGGCAAAATCAAACAACCCGCTCAACATTTCTGACACTGTTTTTGCAACAATGATGGAAAAATCTGTGGTGAACAAAGGAAACAATTACCGTGTTAAGAAGTTCCTGGAAAAAGTCCGTTCAGGCGAACAGGTTTACGTTGCATGTATCGGTGGCTCTGTAACAGAAGGTGCCGGCCCTGCCGATTTCCGCGACGGTTATGCTTACCAGTTTTCAAAAGCAATCAGAAACACTTATTCACCAGCTGGTGCTACAAATGTTACTTTCTGCGGAGCAGGGCTTTCCGGCAGTTCTTCTGTAGTTGGACTTGTTCGTTACAACCAGGATGTTGTTGAAGTTCTTGGTCACACACCGGATCTTCTTGTAATTGAATTTGCCGTAAACGACGGCGGTGAACCAACAAACCAGCGCTGCTTTGAACAGCTTATCCGTAACGGCCTTGAAGCAAATCCTGAAGCCTGTGTAATTGCTCTTTACTCTGCAGCAAAATATCCGAACACTCAGACTCAGATGAGCCAGGTTGCAAGCCATTACCAGATTCCTCAGGTAAGCGTTCAGGATGCAATCAACAATCGTCTTAATTCTTTTACTGATGAACAATATTTCACAGACATTGTTCATCCTACAAAAGACGGTCACGCAATTATGTGTGCTGCTCTTATGAACATTCTGGACCTTGCTGATAAAGCCGACGCTGATGAAGCAACCCCTGTTCCATCAGACTACAAAAAACGCAAAACATTCAAAGGCTTCCGTCAGATTCTTGGCGATGATGAAAACGTAAAAATCACTGCCGGAGATTTCAATTCAAAAGATGGTCAGACACAAACCCTGAAAAAAACAAACAAAGGCGATTTTCCTAACAACTGGTATCACAAACCTGGAAGCGGAAATTCTGCTCTTACAATGGAAATTGACTGTAGAAACCTTGTTCTTGTTTACAAAAACTTTGGTTCATGGGCAGGCGTTAAAGGCGGAAAAGCTGATGTTTATGTTGATGGAAAGCTTTCAAAAACCTTGAATGGTTTCACTGGCGACGGCTGGAACAACTGTGTTGAAGCTGTCATTATCGATTCAGATGAAGCCGCTCTTCACTCTGTTGAAATTAAAATGGCCGACGGTGATGAAGCTAAAGCCTTCACAATCTGTGGAATGGGTTATTCAAAATAAGTGATTTGATATTCACCTGA
Source organism: Treponema sp. (assembly GCA_024402535.1). GTDB lineage: Bacteria > Spirochaetota > Spirochaetia > Treponematales > Treponemataceae > Treponema_D. The sequence continues at coordinate 11,486 of JAKSTN010000024.1, read as the reverse complement.
TTTTTTGAAATTCATTTTTTCATACAGATTCTGGGCCGGAGTGTTTTTCTTTTTTACAAAGAGAACGCACTTTCGGCCTTGTTTATTTATACGGCGACATAAAGTAGAAAGCAGACAATAAGAATAACCGTTTCTTCTATATAGTTGATCTGTATAAACTCCGCCAATCTGAACCCAGTCCCAGCCGATGGCATTTGTGTTCACTTTTGAAACAAACTTTCCGTCACTTTCAATAACAAATACTTTCTGATTTTTCAAAAGTGATTTTATATTTGAACGAACATAAAAATCACTTATTTTTCTTCCCGGTGGTATCACTTCTTCTTTCAGATAATGAAACTGAAGATCAAATAAATCTTCTGCGTGAGTATTGTTGCAAGACACAATTTCTTCCCCCATACTCAGAAGAGAAGCCGGAGGCGGAAGAGCAGAATCATCCTCTTTTGTCATAAGAAAATATTCATTTGTGCAATACGGCTTAAACTTTTTCTTTTCCAAAATTCCAACAATTATTTTTGAAACTTCTTTTTCACCTACAACCGAGTTTATTTTTTTTCCAATCAGGCTGTTAAAACATTTTTCAAACTCTGGATTCGCGCTTTTAAGATTCGGAAGGCAATGATATATGCTGTGCTCGGTAGAAATTACCCCCCAGGGCTCTTCAGATTTCTCATCTTCCAGAAGAACATAAAGATTATTTTCATTATGTTTTACCGAGGAGCACAACTGAACACAGTTTTTTTCGTGTTTTTTGAGGAAATTTTGTAATTTTTCAGCAGGATATTCATGAATTTTTACTGCCAGCATAAATGCCATTTTACAACTATTTTGAAAACTGATAAACTGAGTATAGCCCGACGTGGTGCATCGCGTTAGCGAACTGCAAAAGGTCGGAAAATGCTTCTAATGACAGGAAATTTAACATGTGCGGAATTGTAGGTTACGTAGGAAATAAAGAGGCCGATCAGGTTCTGATTAACGGCTTAAAAAAACTTGAATATCGCGGTTACGACTCGTCGGGAATTGCGGTTCTGGACGGAGAAAATGTTCTGGTGCGCAAAGCAAAAGGTGCCCTGAAATTCCTTGAAGAACTGGTAGCAAAAGAAACAGTTCGCGGAAATCTTGGAATCGGTCACACTCGCTGGGCAACACACGGCGAACCAAACGATATCAATGCTCATCCACATACAAACGTTTCAGGAACAATTGCTGTTGTTCATAACGGAATCATCGAAAACTATGCCGATCTTAAAGAATGGCTCCAGAGCCAGGGCGTTGTTTTCCGCAGCCAGACAGATACAGAAGTTGTAGCTCATCTGGTTGATTATTATTATCAGATTGAAAAAGATATTTTTAAGGCTCTTCTGCGCACTCTGCACCGCCTTGAAGGTTCATACGCTTTCGGAGTTATCTGCAAAGACTATCCTGACCGCCTTCTTTGTGCCCGTAAGGAAAGCCCTCTGGTTGTAGGACTTGGTAATGGCGAAAACTTCATCGCCTCTGACGTTCCTGCTCTTCTGGAACACACTCGTGACGTATATTACCTTGATGAAAAAGAAATCGCTGTTCTGTACACAGATCATGTTGATATCTTCAATTTTGAAGGAACAAAAATCAAAAAAGAACCTAAACATGTTGAATGGGATGTTGATGCCGCAGAAAAGAACGGATACCCACACTTCATGCTGAAAGAAATTCATGAACAGCCAAAAGCTCTCACAGACACAATGCGTCCACGCATTATCAAAGACGGCAGCGGAAAACCAACTGATGTTTTCTTTGAAGAAATGAAATCTGATAACACATGGAAAAATGCAAAGCGTGTTGTTATTACAGCCTGTGGTACTGCATATCATGCCGGTGTTGTTGCTAAATACGCATTTGAAAAACTTGCACGTCTTAATGTTGATGTAGATGTTGCTTCGGAATTCCGTTACCGCGACCCTATCCTGAATAAAGATGATATTTTCATCGTAATCAGCCAGTCTGGTGAAACAGCAGATACTCTTATGGCAATGCGCCTTGCAAAAAAACAGGGACTCAAAGTTATTGCCATTACAAATGTTGTAGGTTCTACTGTAAGCCGTGAAGCTGATGAAGTTATTTACACCTGGGCAGGTCCTGAAATTGCTGTTGCTTCTACAAAAGCTTATACAACACAGCTTATGTGTCTTTACCTTCTGGCAATCAAAGCCGGAAAAGAACGCGGAACTCTTTCTGATGACAAAGTAACTGAAATCCTGACAGAACTTGAAACAGTTCCTGCAAAAGTTTCAGAAATTCTTGAAACAAAAGATGTTGTTCAGAAGTTTGCTTCTAAACAGTACAACAAAGATAAGATTTTCTACATTGGTCGTCAGTTCGACAGTGCAACAAGCCTTGAAAGTGCCCTGAAACTCAAAGAAGTTTCTTACATGCACTCTGAAGCATTTTCTGCCGGTGAACTTAAACACGGACCTATTGCCCTTATAGATACAAAAACTCTGGTTGTAGCCATTGCTTCTGAGCCGGCACTTTATGATAAAATCGGTTCAAACATTGTAGAAGTTCGCAGCCGCGGCGCCGCAACTCTGGTTATCACACAGGATGACGGAGACGCCTTTGCAGGTAAAGTTGATGAAACATTCAAAATCCCAATGATTTCAAATGTTCTCGCTTCACTTACAACTGTAATCCCGGCCCAGCTTTTCGCATACTACTGCGCAATCCTGAAAGGCTTCGACCCTGATAAACCACGCAACCTGGCAAAATCGGTTACTGTAGAGTAAGACAAAAAAGGACGCCTCACAAGGCGTCCTTTTCAATTTTAAATCAATTAGATTGTTTATTCTCACTTAATGAATTATTTTCTGTCTGCATGGGTCTATTTGGAAGATAGCTTACTGCAAACAGCCATTTTTTAATTTATTTTCCGCTATAAAAACATTTATCCCTAAGTCAGTAATACCACTTATACAAAGGTTTTGCGTTAGCAAAACCGAATCGGTGTGACAATCTCCGTTAAAATAAAGTTTCAATAATACTTTGCCTTATACGGACTGAGCGTAATTCTTTCAAACAAAAAGTATTATCCTACTTCGCCATTAACGTAAGTATGGGCCTGGATGTATTTTCCGTCTCCAACCAGTTTTTTGCCTTCAATTTCAACAAAGCCGTCTTTTGTGTAAAGAGGCATACTGAAGAATTTGTCAGCCTTTACGTAGCAGAATGTATCAACATCTGCAGGAACTTCGAATCCTTCCGGTTCAAGAATTGTTCCAACCGGAATATCATCTGCGAAGAGAACTTCACAAGTTTCGTGGTCTTCGTCGCCTGCTTTGCTTGCAGCAAGAAGCATTCCGTTTGAACGAACGCCGCGGAAGTTTGCTGGCTTCAGGTTATAAACCAGAATGATGTTGTGGTCCTGAAGTTCTTCAGGTTTATAGAATGGAACGATTGAACTTACAATCTGGCGTGGTTCTTCGTCGCCGCAGTCCAGACTCAGAATGTAAAGCATTGGTCCTTCCGGATGCTGTTCAACCTTCACGATTTTTGAAACTTTCAGTACAACGCGCAGGTTGAACTGTTCGATAATTGGCAGATTATTTATTTCCTCAGGTTTCATATTTTTCTCCTAATTTTTATATAACCTCAGTACAGGCAGCTCCGACCGGCTCCGCTGCCCATCGGCGGTGCGACGCGATGCCCCCGCGTCGCTTAGAGCGGTTACCGCCTCATCCTCAGGTTTCATATATTTCTCCTATATTTTTAGCGTGTAAGCTTTCTGTATACTGTGCGTTTTGGAACGCCTACGTCTTCACCGAATTCTTTCATCTTCCATTCAGCATATTCAGACCAGTTTCCTTCATAGAAGCGAACTGTTGAATTGTTTTCGAATGCCAGAATATGTGTACAGATACGGTCCAGGAACCAGCGGTCATGGGAAACTACCATGGCACAACCGGCAAAGTCTTCAAGAGCGTCTTCCAGAGCACGTACTGTCTGAACGTCCAGGTCATTTGTAGGTTCGTCGAATAAAAGAACGTTTCCGCTTTCCTGGAGCATAAGTCCCAGGTTCAAGCGGTTTCTTTCACCACCGGAAAGAACAGCAACTTTTTTGTTCTGTTCAGCACTACCGAAGTTGAACCAGCCACAGTAAGCGTGAGCATTAACTTCACGAACACCGCCTTCAAGTGGGCGTCCTTTTTCATCAACTGCACCAAGCTTAATCAGATCTGATCCACCTGAAAGTGTTTCGTAGATTGTCTTGTTTTCATCAAGGTTTGAACGGAGCTGATCAACGTAAACCAGTTTTACTGTCTGACCGATTTTAATTGTACCGGCATCAGGAAGTTCGCCTGTTCCGCTCATTCCTTTGTTTGCATCTGTTTTTGAAGCAGCTTCAACAATCATCTTGAACAGTGTTGTTTTACCGGCACCGTTAGGTCCTACAATACCAACAACTGCACCTGCAGGAATATGTACATCCAGATTTTCAAACAGCAGTTTGTCGCCGAAAGACTTTGTAAGTCCTTCAATATCGATTACCTGGCCACCAAGGCGTGGACCTGCAGGAATAGAAATCTGAGTGTCTTTGAGCTGAACTTTTCCGCCCTGAGCCATAAGCTCGTTATAGCGTGTGATGTGTTCCTTGTGTTTTGCCTGGCGTCCTTTGGCTCCCATGTGGATCCATTCAAGTTCGCGGGCAATATCTTTCTGGCGCTGAGTTTCACCTTTTGCTTCCTGAGCAAGACGTGCATTTTTCTGTTCAAGCCATGAAGAGTAATTTCCTTTGAATGGGAAACCTTCACCGCGGTCCAGTTCCAGAATCCATTCAGCAACGTTGTCCAGGAAGTAACGGTCGTGAGTTACGGCGATAATTGTTCCAGGATAATCGTGCAGGTGTTTTTCGAGCCATGCAACTGTTTCAGCATCAAGGTGGTTAGTAGGTTCGTCCAAAAGAAGGATGTCTGGTTTCTGAAGAAGAAGACGACAAAGTGCAACACGGCGACGTTCACCTCCGGAAAGTACATCTACCACCTGATCCTGCGGTGGACAACGCAAAGCTTCCATAGCAAGTTCCAGGTTTGCATCCAGGTTCCATGCATCAGCGGCGTCCAGTTTTTCCTGGATTTCTGCCTGACGTGCACAAAGCTTGTCAAAGTCAGCATCAGGGTCACCGAAAGCTTCATTTACCTGATCAAATTCTGCCAGAAGGTCAGTAATTGGTTTTACGCCTTCCTTTACAATTTCAATAACTGTTTTTCCGGCTTCAAGTTCCGGTTCCTGTTCCAGGTAACCGATTGTGTATCCCGGTGCGATTGAAGTTTCACCTGTAAAGTCTGTATCGCGTCCTGCCAGGATTTTAAAAAGTGAAGATTTACCGGATCCGTTTGCACCAACAACGCCAATTTTTGCACCGTAGTAATAAGAAATGCTTACGTCTTTCAGAACAACTTTTGTTCCGTAGGCGCGGCTTACACGGTCCATGGTATAGATGATTTTTTTATCGTCAAAAGTTTTAGCCATTAATAACTCCAAAAAATTTTTCAGAGATTATTATAAATGAAAGAAAAGAAAGTTTATAGGGTATAAGGACTCAGGAATTTTTCCAGACCTTAAAAGGATTGATTTTCATTCTGATAATGAAATAAAGAAAAGCGCCAAGGAAGCCAAACAAGTGGGCAAGATGTGCTGTTCCACCGTTTCTTCCTGTCATTTCGCTGAAGATTTCAATAATCGCATAAACGAGAACAAGTATAGGGGCCGGGACCGGAATAATTCCCCAGATAAAAATTCTGCTGTGAGGGAAAACAACGGCATAAGCCAGGAGTATGGCATAAATGGCCCCGCTTGCTCCCATTAAAAAGACGCCGTACTGTCCTGTAAGCATATAAGCTCCAAAGGAACAAAGTCCGCTAAAAATGCCGCAGACAAAATAAAAAAGCAGAAATTCTTTTGACCCTATTGCCCGTTCCAGCTGAATCCCAAACATGAAAAGCGCCAGCATATTGAAAACCAGATGCTGAACTCCGCCGTGAACAAACATATATGAAACAACTGTCCAGACCCATTTTCTTGTCACAAGAATTCCAGGGCACAGAGAAAGATAATAAACCAGTGTCGGAATACGCAGAGTTGCAAGAAAAACCAGCAGGTTAATTCCTACAAGATAAAGAGTCGCATTAAAGAATTTATATTTGAAAGGTTTCTGAAAAAATAAAGGTTTAGACATCTTCTTCCAGATTTTCTACACCATTTTCTTCTGGTTCGAAATATGTAATTTTATTTCGGCCGCTTCGTTTTGAAACATAAAGTCCCATATCAGCCTGGTTCACAAGATTCTTTGGCGAAGAAATAGGATTTGATTCTGTGTCAAAAACTGAAACACCACCAGAAATTGTTACATGAAGATGCTTATCTTCGTATTTAAAATCATAATTTTCGATTTTTGAACGGATGCGTTCTGCAACCAGCATTGCTTCTTCTTTTCCTGTATCGGCAAGCATTATTGTAAATTCTTCTCCACCATAACGGGAAGCAATATCTGTGTCGCGGCAACTTGCTTTAATAATATTTGCTACGCTGCAAAGCACATAATCTCCACATTCGTGACCATATGTATCGTTAAACTTTTTGAAAAAATCGATATCAAACATGGCAACAGCAAGATTCTGATTCTGTGCAAAAGCACGGTCAATTTCTTCTGTTAAAGCATTAAAGAAGAAATACTTCAGTTTCAGATGTGTCATCATATCTGTAGATGACTTTTCCAGAAGTGATGCATTATTGATTGCCAGAGAAGCCAGCTGAGCAATATTCATAATTTGATTCTGCTCATAATCTGTGTACGATGTGTCGTTTTCGATTGCAATACGTTCAAGCAGAATCAAGATTCCATTCAGGTGATTATTCTGAATCAGCGGAACGATCAATGTTGGTTCAAACCGGTCCAAAAGATGAATTACATCATCATCATTGATTATTTTCTTTAACTGTTCATAAGTAACAGGCTTTTTTTCTTCCAGAAGATATGAAATTAAAGGCGAAGAAGCCGGAATTTTTGTCATTACATCAGGACCCATTACTGAAGTTTCAAGAGTAAAGGAATCGCTGGAAACAAGATCACGGACGAAAATTTCAGCGCCCAGAACATGCATCTGAGCCATACAAATATAAGTAATCGATTCAAGAAGATTTTTAAAATTAAGTGTTGAACAGAAGGACTTTGCTATATCAAGCATCTGTTCAAGGTCATAAATTTTCTTCTCATAAATAACAGACTGTTCAACGATCTCGTTTTTAAGGTCTTTCTTTTCTTGAGGAGTAATCTTAACTGGTTGAATTACTTTTTGTCTTCGTCTCATTTAATTAACCACATTAATAATAGCATAATTTTTCATTATTTCAAAGAAAACACGCCAAGTAGCATGATGCTGTTCTACGAAGCTTGTATCGTCTCTATGGCGGGAAGACATCATAGTTACCTTAAGGTTTTCGATAATTTCACCGGAAGGGCGTTTTGAATCTTCCAGAAGTTCACCAATAGCTTTGTAAAGTGAAAGCAGATTTGAACACTGTTTCTGAATGATTTCTTTGGCTTCATCATTTATATGATTTACCATATTTTCAAGTTTATTATAAAAATCTTTGTCCTTGTGACTGTCTTTTATATAACTCTGGAGAACTGCGATGCTGTTTTTCTGATCCTGTCCAAATGAATCTTCGAAATCCTGAATAACTTCATCAATTCCCATGCAGGAATAAACAGTGTCAGAGAAATTCTTTTTGTAATTCGGACTAACAAAGAATCCCTCAATAACAAGGTCGTTCAAAAGATTTCTGACATTGTCAGGAAGATATACTTTTACAAAAGTCTTCAAAATTCGTAGTGGGAAAATATACTTAAACGCAAGCTGGGAGTTATCACGGAGAGTCTGATTCATTTCATTATCATATGCTCCGACCGGCAGAAGTTCCGAACCGCCAAACAAAGATGATAGTTCGTTTTCAATTTGAGCTTCCTGAAGTTCAGCGCGGATTCGCTTTTCATCTGCCATAAATGATTCCGAAAGCATGTTGGCGAATTCCTGTTTTGGAGAACCTTTATAAGCAGAAACTCTTGGTTCGTAATTTTCATCACCTTTTGCATACTGAATCAAAAGCTTGAGACGTTCCACAGGAATTACTTTTGTAATTGTATATGCAAGGCGCTTAATTGCTCCCATGTAATAATCCTGACGATCCTGAGAAAGATTTCCACCGGCTCTCAGCTGTGCCAGGGCCAGAACGGCGTTTGCAATACCTGTTGTAATTCTTAAACCGCTTAACTGAAAATAGAAATCTTCAAGGGCATTTCCCACTTTTTCTATAGGTACTTCCGAATAGGCGGGAACATATGCCATATCACCTGGAATAAAGTTGCTGTCAAAAAGCTGCATTACAGGAAGAAAGTTTATATGACAGAAATCTACCAGCTGACGAACCTGGAGAATTTCCCGGTCCATATTTCTGAAATTATCTTCATTTAAGGTATGAATCAGTTTTTCGTGATTTTTTCTCTGCTGCTCGTAAAGTCTGTTCTGTTCTTTCTGACTTCCACCGCAAGAAATAATAGCAGCCTTACGTTCTTCATAAGAAAGGCTTTCCATAAGATCCTGTTCCGCAGGACTGTAACCTGTCATAATTAGCTGGCTTTCAAAACGATGTTTACGCTGAAAATCATTTGGGGAAAGTGTTACTGAGAACAGATCATCAAGAATACGGCAGTTCTTATAGAGTGAAAAAACAGCTTCCCCAAAATTTGGAAGAAGCATTCCATTTTTAAATAAAGAAGGATTAAAAAGTTTGATTTCGTTTTCGATTTTTTTCAGCTGTTGTTTCTTCTGAACTTCAGGAGATGAACGCTTAAAAATAGATTCTAAAAATTCATGTATTGTCTGAATCAAACTCATATATATAATCCGTTATCTTACAATTCTATCAAATTTGAAAAAATATTTCTGTAATCAGCTATTGTGGATGCATGAACAATTTCCGCTCTTAAAGCAGCCCCACCCTGAATACCTTTTGAATATGCGTTAAACCGTTTTCTCATTTCACGGCAAGCATGTTCTTCACCAGTTTCCGCAACAAGACGTTCAAGTTCTTCGAAACCTGTTTTCACCCGTTCTTCAGCAGGAACCGGAACGTAGCTTCCTTCTGTCAGAAGTGATGTTGCATCGCGGAAAATAAAAGGATTTCCCATTGCACCGCGGGCAAACATTACGCCATCCACGCCTGTTGTTTCAATCATTTCCCGGGCTTTCTCCGGAGTAAAAAGATCGCCGCTTCCAAAAACAGGAATCCGTCCGTCTACAAACTCAACAAGCTGCTTCAATATGTTCCAGTCTGAAAGACCTTCATAACCCTGAGCCCTTGTTCTTGGATGCATTGTGATTGCCTTTACTCCTGCCTGAAGTGCTGCATCAGCGGCCTCTTTCCAGGTTATGTGAGGAGTATCCCATCCAGATCTGATTTTTACTGTTACGGCAGTTTCCCCTGCCACGTCTACCACTGCCTTTGCAACTTTATAAAGCCGGTCAGGGTCTCTTGTAAGTGCTGAACCTGCCCCAGTTTTAATGATTTTTGGAACAGGACATCCGCAGTTAATATCGATGCATTCACAGTGAGTCTTATCCAGAACAATCTGGGCGGCTTTAGCCATAACTTCAGGCTCAGGTCCAAAAATCTGGACAGAATATGCCTTTTCGTTTTCGGCACGGGCCATAAGCTCTTCCGTTTTTACATTGTTGCGGGTAAGTGCTTCTGCAGAAACCATTTCTGTGTAAGTAAAACAGGCTCCGTTTTTCACGCAGACATAACGGAACGCCCTGTCGCTGTAACCTGCAACAGGGGCCAGAAAGAGATTTCCCTTTAACTCAATATTTCCGATTTTTACCGGGTGATAAAGTGACATGGTCGCGGCGCCCCGGTTTGCCTTATTCAGGCAGATTAAAAGCTTTACAGCTGTTTGTCCAAAGCTGTTTGCTCAGTTCTTCAGGATCCATTTCCAACATTTCGCTTAAGAATTTTGCTGTAGATGGCAGGTATGCCGGCATAGTTCGTTTACGTTCACGATATTCTGCTGGAATCATGAATGGACTTTCTGTTTCAATAAGAATGCGGTTTACTGCATTATTTTCTTTAAGGAACATAACTGTTTCATGAAGATTGCGTGCGTTTCTGTAAGTAAGATTTCCTGCAAAACTGAACCACATGTTTTTGTCCAGACATTTTGCTGCATACTGAGCATCTTCTGAATAACAGTGAAGGATTACACCTGCGTCAGGCATACGTTCTGAAAGGATTTCCATAAGATCACGGCCTGCTTCACGGTTATGAATGATTACAGGCTTATTGTATCTCTGGGCAATTTCCAGCTGAGTGATGAAAAGTTCAATCTGACGGTGTTTGTCTCCGAACTGTTTGTAGTAATCCAGACCTGTTTCACCAACAGCAACTACGTTTGGAAGATTAACACTTTCTTCAATTGTCTGAATCCAGTTCTGGCCAGGGTTAGTTACTTCTGAAGGGGCTACACCAACTGCATGGTAAATGCCCGAAATAGATTTAAGAGTCTGATAAACTTTTACAAAATCGTGAAGACTGTTATTTATACTGATAATGCGGGTTACGCCTGCCTGTTTGGCCTGCTGAATAACGCGTAATTGTTCAATAGGATCATCGTAAATAAGCCCGATGTGAGCGTGAGTATCAAAAAGCTGCATGGATTTTCCCTTCCTATATAGATGTGCTACTCTAAATTTACCATAGGTTTGACCAAACGTCAAATTTTTACCCAAATATAGAAATAATTGAACTAAAATTGCCCCTATGTTATAATTTTTAGACTAGAGGATTTATTTTGGCTAAACAGCAGAAAGTCTACAAACAGATGGAAAAACGCTTTGCGTCTAAATTCACCCGCGTTATGGGTGGAATGTTTAAAGGCATAGGCACTTTCTTTGTAAAAATCTTCCGTATTTTCGATTCGAAACTCACAATCATGATTGTTCCTCATTCTCAGAGCAAAGTTATTAACTTTCAGACAAATGTTTTTGCTCTTACTCTGGGAGGAATCATCACTGTTGGAATCATTTCTTCGTTCCTCTACTTCAACAGACATTCCCTGAATGCAAAAGCTGAAATCTCAAGCCTTCAGAATCAGAACCGCGAAACCCTGGCAACTCTGGATCAGCTCCGCGATGAAAACGCTAATCTTTTCCAGGCTGCAAAAAGATTCCAGGCTTCACTTTCCCAGAGCCTTTCTCTTCTGGGTATCAGCCAGACTGAATCTTCATCAAATTCATCTCTGAATAATTCAGACCTTTCTGCACTTTTCAGTACAAAAGAAATTTTGAACGGATCAGTTCGCGAAGTAGAAGATATTAAAGAACTTACTTCTTACCTTGAAGATGCAGTTCAGCCAATTGAACAGATTGGTAAAATGCTTGAAACACAGCAGA
>JAKSTN010000023.1 GCA_024402535.1 Treponema sp. | reverse complement strand
TATGTAATAAAGAATAAAAAAATTCTTTCAGAACTTGATAATGATGCTACAAAAAAAGGAAAATATAATTTATTTCAAACATTTGCTGTTGAATACCCTGCATTATTGATGGAGTTGGTTGACGCGGATAATCTTTCGCTTAATGTGTATCAAAAAGTTATTGATGATTTATATAACTTCCTTGTTGAATTATATTCTGAATTTGTTATTTGTAAAACACCCTGCTCATATGATTTGTCCGGAGCTGATGAATATTTATTGAATTTATATTCTTTACAAGAATTAACTAACTTTAAAAGAAAAGCTAAGTTTAATGGATATAAATTAACATTTCATAGATTTTTAAAAAAATTTTATGGGAAAAAATGAGCATGGAAACAAAAATATCTATAGTGCTTACAACATATAAATCAAATTTGATTTTTTTAGAAAAACAATTAAATTCGATTCGTTTTCAAACATATAATACATTCGACGTAATAATTATTGATGATTGCTCTGGTGATGGAACAGAACAATTTCTTAATGAATATATAAAAAAGTATGAATTATGTTCTTGGTATGTTTTTATATTAGAAAATAATGTTGGCTATAAAAAAGCATTTAAAAAAGGATTAGAAATAGCATATGAACATAACCCTAATGGAATTGTTTTTATGGCTGATCATGATGATATTTGGATTGAATCGAAAATTGAACGAATGTCTAATATTATTATCAATAACAAAAATATTTTACTTTTAGGAGGAAATTCAATTCCTATTGATAAAGATGATAATATTATAACTGATTCTTTTATCACTTATGTAGATGATCTAAAAAAAATAAAAAAAGAAAAAACATTATATAAATTCACAAATGAAACTTTATTAAAGGGTGGTAGATTCCAAGGATGTGTTTCATGTTTAAGAAGTGAATTAATTCCTGTTTTTTTAGAACATTTTACAAATGAATTACCTCATGACTATCAATTGAATATTGCTGCTTGTTTTAGAAATGGTTTGTTTTATTTGAATGAATGTGTAATTAAATATAGATTACATTCTGGACAACAAATTGGATGTGGAAAAGGTCCTGGATTACAAACAAAAGAAGGTAGAGTGTTTCAAGTTGAAGAAATGTTAGATTTTTATTCAAAAATTTCGAATTTTTTGAAAAGTTATAATATTCAAAATAATTTCTTTAATAAATACAGAAGTTATTACGAAGTTAGAAAAAAAGTTCTACTAACGTGGAATAAAATTCATTCATTTTTTTGGATAATTTTTAATAGTTTGTCTTTGGTTCAGGTTGGCTTAATAAAAGATTTTATAAAGGATTTTTTGCTTAAATGAGGTAAAAATGGTAATTTCATTTATAAAAAATAAGTTTTCTTTTTTTCTGAAAAAAAGAAAATGGAGATTAATAAACTCTCATAATGAAACTAGATGTATAAATGATTTTCGTATTAACAAAGTTCAAGTTGGAAAAAAAACATATGGAAATTTATATGTCGTTGATTTTTCAAATTTTGATACATCATTATATATTGGCTCATATTGTTCTATTGCTGATGGGGTAAAGTTTATTTTAGGTGGAGAACATCCAATAAATACTATTTCTACATTTCCATTTAAAGTAAAATTTTTTGGCGAAAAATATGAAGCTGGAAGTAAAGGGGACATTATTATAGAAGATGATGTTTGGATTTGTACTGATGCTATTATATGTGGGGGTGTACATGTGGGGCGAGGTGCTATTATTGCTGCAGGTGCAGTTGTTACAAAAGATGTTCCTCCATATTCAATTGTAGGTGGAAATCCAGCTAAAATAATTAAATATCGTTTTGAAGATGATAAAATAAGCAAACTTATGGATTGCAATATTGTTTCGATATTTGATAAACTTCAAAAAGATGATTGTGATCATATTTATTCAGAGTTGACTGAAGAAAATTTAAATTTCTTTTTACATAAATAAGGAATATATGAAAAAAACTAAACTTCTTGCTTTTTATTTACCACAATTTCATCCTACCCCAGAAAATGATGAATGGTGGGGAAAAGGGTTTACAGAGTGGACAAATGTTGGAAAAGCAAAACCTTTGTTTCCTGGACATTATCAACCTAGAGTCCCAGCTGATTTAGGATATTATGATTTAAGATTACCAGATGTTCGTCAGGCTCAGGCTGAATTGGCTCGAGAAGCAGGTATTGATGGTTTTTGTTATTGGCATTATTGGTTTGAACCTGGAAAAGAATTATTGCAAGGTCCTTTTGATGAAGTTGTTGCTTCAGGTTCGCCAGATTTTCCGTTTTGTTTAGCTTGGGCGAATCATAGTTGGTATGCAAAGACATGGAATAAAGATAAATCACAAGATAAATTACTAATTGAACAAAAATATTGTGGAGTTGAGGATTATAAGGCTCATTTTTATAGATTACTAGCATCGTTTAAAGATAGTCGTTATATAAAAGAAAATGGAAAACCTGTTTTTGTAATTTACAGTCCTCTTGATAGTTCTGAAATTAAGAATTTTATTAGTACTTGGCAAGAATTAGCAAAAAAAGAAGGATTTCCAGGAATTTATTTTATTGCACATAATTTATCTGATCGTAAAGAGTTAAAAAAATATTATGATTTAGGGTTTGATTCTGTAAATAATTGTATCATTTTGGGTAAAACAGATAAAAATAATTTTTTTGCAAAAATAATTAAAGGTTTTATGTCTGTTTTATTGAAACTCCCTAAAATATATAATTATAAAAAATTATTTAATAGATTTTTTGACATAGAAATAGATAGTTCTGAGAAGATTTGTCCTTCAATAATTGCAGGGTGGGATCATACTCCTAGAAGTGGACGAAAAGGTGTTGTTTTAACTAATTATACACCTGATAATTTATATGAATTATCTTATCGTGTGCTTTCAAATACGCAAGGACCTTTTGTTTTTGTGAAATCTTGGAATGAGTGGGCTGAAGGAAATTATCTTGAACCAGACTTAAGAAATGGAAAAGATTATATTTATGCATTAAAAAAAGCAGTAGAAAATACTTCGAAATAAAAAAAATATGAATGTTACTTTTGTCGGTTTTGCTATTATTTTTCTTTTTATGGTTTTATCATCTCTTTACAATAAACCGTATTCAAAGAATTTTTCGATTTTTATTTTCCTTACAGCTATTGTATTTGTTTTTTTGACATATAAAGGGCTTCATTCTGATTGGGTTGTATATAGGGCATATATGACACAAGCGATTGTTCCTGGTCGAACACATTTTGAGAAAGGCTTTGATTTATTATTATTTTTAGCAAATAAATTTTCTTGTTTTGAAATAATTCCTTTGGTTGCCCTTTTTTTATTTTATACTTTACTGAATTATATAAAAGACGATGCATTAGGTATCTCTGAAAATTTTATTTTTCTTGTATTTTCTTCGTTCTTTTTTGCATTTATTCCTTTATATTTGGGTGCTTTGAGGCAAGCAATTGCATCGTGTTTTTTATTTTTCCTCTTTTTTTCAATTAAAAAAGAAGTTGAATTTTGGAAATCTCTATGTTTTCTTATTCTTTCAATATTGTTTCATAAATCTTCAGTTTTGATTCTTTTAATGACATTTGTGTTTTATTTTTTTACCAGATATAAAAATAATGAGATAAAACCAATAATTAGTGTTGTTATTCTTGTTTGTATTGCTTTATTCGTTTTTACAAAATATATATTGAATAATTTACTTATTTCTATGGGTTTATGGTATAGAGTGGGTAATTCATTTGATTTCACCAGTTCTCCTATAAAAGATCTTTTTATCTTAGGTGAACGGTTTGTTTTCCTATTTTCGGCTTTCATTTTTTATAATCGGACTGAAAATGAAAAAATCCATAATATGTTTTGTCGGCTTGAAATTGTTGGTAGTTGTTTCTTTATTGTTTTATATTCTTTAATGAGAAATGTAGCAGGACGAACTTTAGCATTTTATCGATTCGTTGATTTATATATTCTATATTTCTTTTTAGATTTTTTCTTAAAGAAAATCTTTGGTAAGAAAATTAATGACGAAACGATACTTTTTAATGGGTTTTCAATGTTTTTATGTTTAATTTATTCCCTATTAAAATATTTTATTACTGTTGCTAATTCAGGAGTTTTTTAATATGACCTTTTCTATTGTTGAAGCAAATATGACAGGCTTCATGCATTCACCATTTAATTCATCTATTATTAAAATATTAAATGATTTAAGTAATGAAAAGGTAGAATTGTTTTGTAGCGAAGAACATTTGTCTGCCTTGAATTTTGATAAAGATGAAGTGTTATTTTCACCGATTAAGGTATTGAATCCAGGAGTAAAGAGGATAAAAAAATTTTTTATAGAATATAAACAGAGTAAGGAAATTATAAAAAAATCGAAAACAGATTTTATAGTTTTTCTTAGCTGTTTTCCGAATGTTCAATTTTTTCTAACAAAATGGTTAAAAAAATATAAAAATAAAAAAGTTATTTTTTTTACACATGGAGAAGCAGAGGGGTTAGAATTATCTGGTAAATGGAAAGTTTGGTCTTATCCATTTTGGATTTCAGCATGTTCAAAAATTAAACAACCGGAGAATTTATATAGAATTGTCTTAGGTTCTTCAATAAAAAAACATATAGATAAATATTTTAAAATAAATGTTTTTTCAATTGAACATCCTATTGGTGATTGTATTGGTTTGGTAAATAATCATGAGTTGAATAGTGGCTTTGTCTTTGGGTTTGTTGGAAAATGTACTCTTAATAAAGGTGGTGATGTTTTTATAAAGACTGCTCAAAAATGTGATGATTTCGATTCTATTTTTAGAATTGTTGGTGAAAATACAATAAAATATGATTCGATTCCAGAAAATTTAGATGTAATGTCGAATGGAAAAATGATGACACATGAAGCTTATGAAAATGGAATTAAGTCATTAGATTATTGTTGTTTTCCTTTTCCTAGTGATACTTATAAATTTACAGCTAGTGGGGCATTACTTGATGCTATTCGTTTTGCAAAACCAGTTATATATATTAAAAATGATTATTTTGACAGTGTTTTTGAATTTGCTGGGGATATAGGGTTTAGATGCGAAACAGAAGAGGATTTTATTAATACAATAAAAAGTTTAGCTGAAAATCAAGAAAATGGAAGATATAAAAAACAAAGTGAAAATATGAAGTCACTTCAAAAAATGTTTTTGCCTGAAAATGTAAAAAATCAATTGGAGTGTATTTTTAATCAAATTTAATTATAGTTTGAAAATAAAAATATTAACTTTTTTAAAAAAAAAGATTAAAATAATTTTCAATGGAAAATAACGATATGAATAATGAAAATAAATCTTTGGATACTAAAATCACTTTATTGGATTTTTTAGTTGTTTTAATTAGATATAGAAAGTTAATTTGTTTGACTACTTTTGTTGTTTTTGTTTTTTCTTTCTCATGGAATGTAATTTTACCTAAATTTGTTAAGCAGTATTCAGAGAAAGAAGTGCAAATAATTTATTCAGGAGCTTACGAAAAAATGGCTCCTGAACTTACTTCTTATTTAAATATTGATATTGCACGTCTTTCTGAAAAAGAACTGAAAGAATATTCAAATTTTGCAAAAGTTCAGAAGAAATTTAATGTATTTTCATCTGAAAACCTTTCATTACGAGAGTACAATAGTTTGGTAAAAGACATAATGGATGAGAAAAGATTTGAGGTAAAATCTTTATGGGATTCATCACAGTTCAAGATTATTGCTACAGTTCCTGAGAGTAAAGCTGATAATTATAGAGACTTTATTAATGAATATATACATTTTTGTTCTGAAATTGTTGAAGGTAAAATTTCAGAAAGTATTGATTCTGCTAGACAAAATTTAGAAGAATTGATTGAAAAAAATAATACTAGTGAAAATAAAAATGCAAATCTTGAAAAATTAATTTCGCTTCAGCTTTCTATCAAGAACTTTTCTGATACCCATAAACAAATTGTTTTCTTGGAAGGAGAGCCATTTGAATCAACAATTTCAATAAATAAAATGAGAAAAGTTATCCTCTTTACAGGATTTGCTTTTGTGGCATCAATTGTTTTTGCTTTTATTATTAATCTTATTCGTGTGTTGAAAAAAGATCCTGAAGTTTGTGAACTTATTTCAGATGCCTGGAAGGCTGGAAAATAATAATGCCTTTTTACCTGGCACTAAAAAATATTTTCAGCAGAAAAAGTTCTCTTGCCATAATACTTTTTATCGCATTTGCTGTGTCCTTGCTTGTTGTATCCAATGCTTTTTTTGACGGTACCGGGCAGGGAATAGAAAAGACTTTTGTAAACAGTTTTACAGGAGATGTAGTAATACGGCCTAAAGTCGATTTTCCATTAAGTCTTTTAGGGGATGAAACTCCTGCTACCGGGAATTTTTCAGAAATTCCTCAACTTGTTCCCTATTCAAATATATTTAATTTTATAAAGTCTTTTTCAGGTATCGAATCTGTTGTTCCACAGCTCTCAAGTCCAGCTGTAATCAATACAAATGGTAATCATACTGTTTGTGTTGCATTTGGTGTCAATTCAGGTGAATATCTTTCCATTATGTCTGGAATTCGCATTGTAGAAGGTAAAACTTTTTCTGAAAACGAAAAAGGAATTATGCTTTCTGAAAGTATGATACGAAATATTTCTGAAAGTACCGGTGTCACTTATAAAACGGGAGATACAATTCAGCTTCTTGCAGGGAATGGTATTAGCTATTCAATCCGTGCGGCAACTCTTACAGGAATTTATTCATATGAAATTGAAAATGATGTTCTCCAGAAAATTTGTCTGTTAAGTCCAGAAGTTCTTCGAGAACTTACAGGTGTTGTTGCTACATCTGAAAACAATACAGCTATTTCTGAGAATCAAAATGACTTAATTCAAGATGATTTTGATATTGATGATCTTTTTGGTGAAGAATTAGATATGGAGCAAGTAGTTCAGTCAGAAATTGAAGAAAATAGTGTTAATACAGAGATATTAATTATATCTGATGCAACTTCCTGGAATTATCTGGTTTGTAAAACTAATGGAAATGCAAAAAAGATTGCAAAGAAACTGAATCGTCAATTTCGAAAAAATGGCTGGGAAGTTGAAACTGTTACATGGCGTAGTGCTGCCGGTTTAAGTGCCATGTATCTATACTGGATTCATAATATTTTTACTTTGGGTGTAATTGTTCTTTTAGGAGTAGGTTTTATTATTGTAAACAATACTCTTACAGTAAGTGCATTAGACAGAATCCCTGAAACTGGAACCTTGCGAGCTATAGGTGGAAAAAAGAATTTTATTATTTTACAGTTTATGAGTGAGACAATGATTCTTACTATACTTGCAGGTATCTTAGGAATTTTCTTAGGATTTATTTTTAATTTCTTAATTAATAAACTTAATATTACACTTACTAATACTTACCTTGTCCAAATTTTTGGCGGTAATACACTTAAAACTATAATAACTGTTTCGAATATAATTAAATGTTTAATTCTTTCTGTTATTCTTGGAATAATAGGATGGATTTATCCTGTAAAAATAAGTATGGATGTAAGTCCTGTTCAGGCAATGCAAAGGGGAATGTAAATGTTTTATTTTAAATATGCTTTAAAATCCCTTATTCAACGCCGACGTCAGTATATTTCTCTTTTTTCTGTTTGTACAATTTCCGTTTGTATTATTATTTCTCTTTTAAGCATTTGTGATGGAATGCTTAATGCTTTGAATACTAAAGCTGTTCAGTATTATGGAGGGGAATTACAACTAGTTGGAGGAAATCCTTGGTACATAACCAATCCTGAAGAAAAGTCAAATATAATATCAGAAAGTTTGAATGAAATGGGGTTTTCTAATTTTAGTGTTAATAGATTTGATTTTGAAGGTAAGGATACAGAATTTTATTTTGAAGGTCAAAATGTTTATTGTAGAATTTTAAAAGGTATTGATTTTTCCAATGAGAAACATTTGCTTTCTACTTTAACTTTTTGTGAAGGCAGTTGGGAAATTATAGATAGAAACTCTATATTGTTAAGTGAGCCGGTTGCGGGTAAATTGGGGTGCCATATTGGTGATAATATTACAATTTATTTAAAACAAAATAATGGTTTGATAAATACAAGAGATTTATATGTTGCAGGAATATTTAAAGATTCCAGTTTATTTGGAATGTATACTGCGTATATAGATATTAATTCATTATATGAAATTACAGGTGTAGAAAAAGGATATATAAATAGAATAGGAATTTTATTGGAAAAAGAACATTTTTCCGAAAAAAAAATAAAATTATTTCAATATGAATTATCTCAGAAAATAAATATGGCTCCTATTCCAGCAAGAAAAGAAGTTTTCCTTGATTATGAAGCTTGGGGATATTCTGAGCCTGTTTTTGCACTTATTACTTTGGAAGCTAACCGTCCAGAAGTAGTAATGATGTCTAATGCTCTTCGTCTTATTGTATATCTCATTATTATTCCTCTGGTTTTAATTGTAGCTATTGGTATTGCCTGCTCATACAGAGTGGTAATATTAAAACGTATTCTAGAAACAAGCACTTTCCGGGCATTAGGTTTAAAAGCACGAGGGGTAGAGAAACTGTTTTTTACAGAAGTTTTAATGATTCTTCTTGTTGGTTTTATAGTTGGAACAGGTCTTTCTTTTGCTGTTACCGCAATTTTAGGACATTTTAATTTCAGTTTTATTCCCGCTTTTGATCTTTTTCTTATTGGTGGAAGAATTAAAGCAGATTATTCCTTATGGAAAACAATATTTGTACTCTTTATAATAGCAATTTCAACTCTTGCAGGTGTTTTTGTAACTTTAAGGAATATTATTCATTTAAGTCCTGCAAAGGCATTTGCAACTACAGTATAGGAGACTTTTTATGAAAAAATTTTTTGTAATATTAACTTTATTTATATCATTCGGAATACTTTTTGCTCAGGATATTTCTCCAGATGAAGCATTTAATCTTCTTTTAAAAGCAGATAGCACTACAAATTTTGAAGGAACTGATTTTAATGCATATTATTCACTTGTACAGGAAAAGCCAGGACAGGGAACAAGCCTTACAGAAGCTGTTATGCACCGTCGAGACAGTAAAGGCTGGTTTACAATCCTTATTACAAAACCTTCAAATGATAAAGGTAAAGGTTATGTACAGTTTGATGATGTTCTATGGTTCTATGATCCTCATGATAATCAGTTTACATTTACAAGCAGTGCAAATAAGTTCAATAATACAAATGTAAATAACGGAGATTTTGCTCCTATGCATTTTGCCCGGGATTATTCCATAGAAAGTGCCAAAAGGGTAAAACTAGGAACATATAACTGTGTAAATTTTGTTTTAAAAGCTACTGCAAAAAAGGTAGATTATCCTGAAATCCGTCTTTGGGTAACAGAAGATGACGGTCTTATTCGTAAAAAGGAAGATTACAGCCTTAGCGGGCAGCTTCTTAGAACAACAGCTATTCCTTCGTACCAGAAAGCAAGTAATGGCCGTTCTGTCCCATATAAAATGCTTGTAGTAGATAATCTTCGTGGTAAAAAGATTGACGGTAAAATGCAGTATGAAAAAACTCAGGTTACTGTTACCAATGTAAATTTTGAATTGCAGCAGGATGTGGTTTATACTAAAAACTATCTGGAGATGATGGCTAAATGAAAAAGCATTTCCTTTTTCTGCTGATTATATTTTTTATATTCTCATATGTTTTTTGTCAAGATGCTGAAGAATTTGATGATTCATATTTTGATGATTTTGATTCTTTATTTGATGGCGCTTCTGATATGGAGCAGGTGGTGGTTTCAGAAGAAGCGGCCCCAAGTGCTATAAATTCTTTTTTCCAGCCAAGTGGTATAAGAATTTTAGGTCATGTGGATGCAGGTATAGGGTATGGAATGATTTTTAATGAATGGAAGCCAGATCAGACAGGTTATCTGAACTTTGAAAACTATTTATACTTACGTGCACAGCCTTCTGAAACTGTAAATCTTTATGCAGATTTTTATACAGGGTTAATCAGCTGGACTCCAAGTTTAAATTTGACTTCCATATTCATTGATTATAATCTTTGGAATAAAATTTATTTCACTGTTGGAAAAAGAGGTCTTTATTGGACCAGCATGAAGCTTTTTGACGGTAACACTATTGTTGGTGGAGCGGGTAGTTCTACAATTCTTGGTACTATTAATATTCCTCGCGGTAAAGTAAATATGACTTTCGTCGGCATGCTGAATGGAAGTCTTCCTGATAAAAAAGATGAATATATAGACCAAAGTTTTTCTACAAGTGTTTCGTTGTTGAATGTTCATTATGCGGCTCTTATGGAAAGTGTTTTCTATGGTACTTTAATAAGTCTTCAGGCACATCAGTACCATCCGGATGCCCAGGCGTTTCCAACTTATGCCGCAGTTGAATTAAAACGTACATTATGGGGCTTTGATGTATATGCCCATGGTGATACGAATTTCCGTATATCAAATAATTTTGGAAAGAACAGTTTTACCCAGTACCGTGGAATCGGCGGTTTTTACAGAAAATGGGATTCTGCCAAAACAAATTATGAATACGGCATAAATATTGAATGCCGCCATATATATGACTTTGCATCAAACAGTCATTCTTTTGAGCTTGGTGAAGAACTTGGCTGGAATAAGCTTTTAGGAAATCATCTGGGATTAGGATTTTCAGGATATCATAATATATTAGGGAAGTCAGGCTACATTACACCTGGTTTTGTAATAAAAAATTATTTCCCTAATGCAAATTTGAATACAGGATTAACACTTAACTATGGTCCTCAAAATATAAATTTCGTTCTTGGAACAAAATTAACTTTAAGTCTGGATTATTAATATGAGTTATGCAGTTGAATTAAAAAATATCAGTAAGAATTACCTTATGGGGGATGTAACGGTTTCTGCTCTTAAAGATGTGTCTTTTTCTATAAGTGCAGGGGAATTTGCCTGTCTTTCAGGTCCTTCAGGATCTGGTAAATCTACACTCTTAAATATTATTGGTCTTATAGATCTTCCTACAAGCGGTCAGGTTTTATTAAATGGTAAAAACATTTATGACAGTGTTGAACTTAAAGACGGCCTTAAACTTAAAGGGAAACTTGATTCAGAGCTTACCGATTTACGAAGGGAAGAACTTGGTTTCATTTTCCAGAACTTTAACCTGGTTCCTGTTCTGAATGTAGAAGAAAACATAAGCCTTCCCTTAAAACTTGGCGAAAGCCGTGTTGTTAGGGAAATGACTGCGTTCCGGAAAAAAGAATGGGTTGATTTTTTGATTGAAACAGTTGGACTTACACAATGGAAAAAACATAAACCTTCTGAACTTTCCGGAGGGCAGAGGCAGCGTGTAGCAGTAGCCCGTGCACTGGTAACTAAAGCTGGCATTATTCTTGCAGATGAACCTACTGCAAACCTGGACCAGAAAAACGGGGACCAGATTCTGGAACTTATGAAAAAACTGAATGAAGAACTTGGTACAACTTTCATATTCAGTACCCATGATGCAAAAATAGTTAATATGTGTAATCATGTAATAAAAATTATGGATGGTTCTGTTATTCAAAGCTGACAAAACTTTGTTATATAAAAATATGGACTGAATGGACCTTTTGTTATATGATATAAAAGATATGTTAGCATTTAATGGACTTATTATAGCAGTTTCGCTCATTATTTCTGTATTTACAGTTTTAGGAGTGATTAAATTTTCGGCAAAACACAATCTTTACGATTCTGTGAACGAAAGAAAAATTCACCAGGGGCAGGTAAGCCGTCTTGGTGGTATTGGTTTTGCTCTGCCTTTTATTTTAGTAGGTCTTTTTGCTTTCTTTCATCTTTATAGTAAAGATGCTATAAATATAGGAGACTTATTTTTCTGGTCTCTTTTTGCAGGTTCAGCCATTATTTACTTTTCAGGTTTAACAGATGATCTTCTTGAACTGAATGCCTGGGTTAAACTTGGACTTCAGATTTGTGCCGCTTTGGTTTCTGTTGCACTTTTAGTTTTAGGTGGTGGAACCAGAAATGTCATAATGCTCTTTTTCAGTTTCTGTTTTATTCTTGGTTCAATCAATTCCTATAACCTTATAGACGGCAGTGATTTGCTTTGTTCAAGTCTTAGTATTTATACGGTTTTTGCTTTTGGCCTTATGCTAAAAAGTACAAATGAAGTTTATTTCTCTGTGTGTCTTGCCCTTTGCGCAGGTCTTGCAGGTTTTATGTTCTTTAACCGTCCTGATGCTAAAATCTTTATGGGAGACGGCGGTTCCCAGTTCCTTGGTGCTGTTATTTCAGTTCTCTGTTTGATTCTTCTTTCTGTTTCGGAAAATGGAATTTTATGTCACATTATCTGTCTGAATCTTGTTAGTATTCCAATTTTTGACTGCCTTGCTGCTATTTGGAGAAGACTTAGGACTCATGTAGGTATTTTTACTGCAGACAGATTCCATATGCATCATAAACTGCTTTCTATGGGCTTTACAAAAGGAAAAATTGCTCTTTTAGTAAGCCTTATTCAGATTGTAATTTCTGCCTGTGCAGTATTCAGCTGGTTCTGGCAGGATAAGAACTATATCTTAAGTTTAGCTGTTCAGTTCGTTGTTCTTCTTGGAGTAGTTGTTTATTTCGCAGTTCTTCACTTCACGGCCCACAAAGCAAACCCTGAAGTAAAATAAATAATTCCTACCTTTCCCTTAGAACATTTTCTTGGCGGTGAATTTTAGCTGGGCGTTATGGACAATCTGATTTATGCGGTAACGGCCGCTTGAATCCTGTTCAGGGTTATATTTAGGGTTTATTATCATATTGTAAAGTAAACCGCCGCCTAAAACTAAATCTGGAAGGACAAAATACTTTGTTTCTCCGCCAACATAAAAGTTTCCCTTAAATGCAGTAAGGTATTTTGCAGAAAGCATATAGTTTCCGTTTTTATCAACAGCACTGGCATTTACTGCTTTTCCGAAAATATAGGAATTATCAGGGTTATTGCGACCAACAAAAAGACTTGTCATTCCTTTAGGGTAATACATGTTGTATTCCATGTACTGACTGTTTCCGCCATAACCATAGCCGCTTCCAAGCAATTGTCCTCGATTTGTATAACCTTGGAGAATCTGACCATGAAAAACAAAATTATATTGTCCCCAGAACTGGTAATCCTGACTTGGTTCTGAATTATTCCATTCTAAAATAAGTTCAGTTTTTAAATCCGGAATATTTTTATGATTAAATTCTTTTCTGAGGCCAACTGCATAAGTTGCGGTGTGGAATGGCCACCTCATATAGCTTTGAAAATAACTTGTTCCGGAAGGAAGAAAATCATCTATACCAAGTTCTCCATAAACTTCAAATCCCACATCAGGGAAAAGCCAGTCTGCAGTTAAAGCCATTTTCTGATCTTCTCCGTTTCCTGAAATAAGACCTGTATTCAAATATTTAGGAATAACATAACCAAGATTTTTAAGGCTTGCTTTTACAAGACAGGTTCTCTGGGCATTTAATGTAAGTCCCGGCATAAAACTTGGTGCATAGCTTAAAGAAAGGCCATGAATCAGATTATGGTCATTTGAAGGATCGTTATCAAAATAATCACTTTCTGTAAGGTAACCTGTCCATATGCGGCCTTCTATGTAACCAATATCCCATCCAACTTTTGGAACAATAACTTTCTGTTTACGAAGTCCTATATCAATTTTAGGATATGAAGCAGCATTGTTGCTGTGTAAAATAGGGTTTACATATAAAGGACCAAGCCATGGACTCTGCCAGCCAAAGCCTAATGTTAAAGTTTTCCAGCTGTATCGGATTTCTGTGTCACTAAGATTAAAAGTATAAAAACTTTTGTCTCCGAATCTTTGAACAGAATCACATTTCATACTCGAATCCCAAAAATAACCGTAGGTATCTGCAAGACCTTTGTATTTTTCAGCTTTGAATCCTTCTGGTGTTTTGTAATCGTAAGGTTTGTTCTGTGAAAAACTCAGCTGTGGCTTAAATGTAAGTTCAAGTCCGTAGCCTTCCAGGCGGGCTCCACCGGTGAAACTTGTGTTGTAGCCCACACCCTGCCACATAGCGCCGTCATTCTGTCCCCATGGACTTTCTGTGTTGTATGAGTTATACCACTCAGGTCCATAAATACGATAGGTGAAACCTGCAAAAAGAGGGTGGGCAGTTTCAAGTTTATTTCCTTGCCATGGATGTTCTGCATTTTCATCTGAAAAAGTCCATACACTGTCACTTAAAGTGCGATAACTTAAATATGACCTTGTTGTGGTTCCGTCCAGACTAAGCATGTCATAATATTTTTCTTCCATTGATTTTAAGGCTTCCTGACAGAACAGGCTTCCTGTAAGAGCAAAAAAAAGTGCTCCGGCAAAGAGTTTATTTATTGTTTTCATGAGTTCAGTTTAACATAAAAATAAGGGAATGTGGTATAATTGATATATGTTCAACAGTATAAAAGGTGTAATTACAGGAAAATTTCCGAAACAGATATTTATAGAAACTAACGGCATTGAATGGGATATCTGTATGCCGGATTCGAACCTTGAAATGACAGGCCATGTAGGGGACGAAGCCCGGGTTTTTACCTGGCTGAATCACACTGATAAAGTTATGGATCTTTATGGCTTTGCTTCCGCTGAAGAACGTTCTCTTTTTCTTGATCTTTTGAAGGTGGATGGTGTTGGCCCTAAAGGGGCTGTAAAGATTATGAGTTCCGTTTCTTCCAGCCGTCTTTCAGATGTACTTGAACGTGGCGACCTTGAAATGCTTGAAAAAATTCCTGGTGTTGGTAAAAAAACTGCCGGTAAAATGATGCTGGCCTTAAAAGGCAAGCTTACTATGAGTCAGGCGGATACTGTTGTACGTGTTACGTCTCCAGCCCCTTATGCTGATGTTATTGCTTCTCTTGCTTCTATGGGTTATGACAAGCGTACTGTTGAACAGAAAGTTGCTCTAATGGCTGAGGAACTTTCTAAAGATGCATCTTTTAATTCTAAAACCCAGACTGAAAAAGAAGACATGCTTTTCCGTAAAGTTATAGTGGAAATGGCTTAGTTTTTTTTATTTTTTTTTCTCTCTTCTTTCCTTTTTTGTTAAAAAAAAGCCATTTATATAGTGTGGGAATTTCCCAGACTATTTTCTAATCGAGGTAATTAAATGGCATTTATCAATTATTTCAAAACAAAGCGTAAGATGAACCGAAAACTAAGGGACACAGTTTTTACAAAACTTTTCAGTGAGCCAAAATATGCATTCGAACTTTACAAAGTGTTTCATCCAGAAGATACAGAAGCCACAGAAAGTATGATTGATATCATCACGTTGAAACATATTTTTTCTGATGACATTTACAATGATCTTGGAATCCTTATGAATAACCGCCTCATGATTTTCGTAGAAGCTCAATCCAGCTGGAACGGCAACATGGCAGTCCGCACCTTGCTTTATCTTTCAAAAACTTATCAGGAATATATAAATAAAAATCATTTTGATATTATGTCCCACAGTCCAATCACTCTTCCAAAGCCTGAAGTCTATGTTATTTTCACAGGAGAACGGACCGAGCAGCCTGAATACCAGAAACTTTCAGATCATTTTGTTAAAAATCAAGATGGTATAGATTCGCCTCTCGAACTTAAAGTAAAAATGATTTACAATAGCGATGTAAAAAACATAGTCGGGCAGTACATTGAGTTCTGCAAAATATTCGACAGACAGCTTAAACTGCATAAAAAAGATAAAATGCTTGCAATCCAGAAAACTCTTGAGCTTTGTCGTGAACAGGAATTGTTAATGGATTTTATCAGTACCCATGAACCAGAGGTGAATACACTTATGGAAGATTTTATTTTTAATGAAAAACTCCTGAATAAATACCACAACGAAAACGAACGCCGTATCGCCCGTGAAGAAGGACTTGCGGAAGGTATAGCGAAACAGAAAGCTGAAGATGAAAAGATTATTCATGAAAAAGATGCTGAAATAGTACAAAAGGATGCGGAACTTGCACAGAAGGATGAAGAAATCGCAAGATTAAAAGCACAATTGGCCGAAAAAAATAATTAAAAAATGGTAATATATAAAAGTTATGAGCGATGAACTTAATATTGTGCGGGCTGAAAATACCGGCTTTGCTGAAGATAACGATAATAATTTAAGACCAAAAGGCTTAAGCGAATTTTTAGGTCAGAAAGAGATTAAAGAAAATCTTTCGGTTTTTATAAAAGCGGCCAGGGATCGTGAAGAAGCATTGGATCATCTTTTGCTCATTGGCCCTCCGGGACTTGGAAAAACTACTCTTGCTCAGATTACGGCCAATGAACTTGGGGTTGATTTTAAAGTAACATCAGCTCCGGCTTTGGATAAACCTAAAGACCTTGCCGGAATCCTCAGTACAATTACTCCTCGTACAGTTTTCTTTATTGATGAAATCCATCGTCTTAAGCCTGCCCTGGAAGAAATGCTTTACATTGCCATGGAAGATTACGAACTGGACTGGATTATCGGTCAGGGCGCCGCAGCCCGTACTGTTCGCATTCCCATTCCGAACTTTACTCTGGTAGGGGCAACTACAAAGGCCGGTTCGGTTTCTTCTCCACTTATTTCCCGATTCGGTATTATTCCCCGTTTTAACTTTTACACTCAGGAAGAGCTTGCTTCAATTATAAAACGAAGTGCAGGTATTCTTGAAATTAAAATTGATGATGATGCGGCTCTTTTAATGGCACAGTGTTCCCGCGGGACTCCCCGTGTTGCAAACCGTGTTCTTCGCCGTATGCGCGATTTCGCTGAAGTTTCCGGTCGGGACACAATCACTCTGGAAATAACAAAAGCAGGGCTTAAACGGCTTGGAATTGATGAACTTGGTCTTGAAAAATATGACCGGGAGATTCTTCTTAGTATTATTAATAACTTTGGTGGCGGCCCTGTAGGCGCTGAAACCCTTGCTATTTCTATTGGTGAAAGCCTTGATACTTTGGAAGATTATTACGAACCGTATCTTATTCAGTGCGGGCTTATCCAGCGTACTCCACGCGGGCGCATTGTAACGCCTAAAGCCTACGAACATCTTGGTCTTCCTGTAGGCGGCTCTTCAGCTCAAAATACTCTTTTCTAGGCGTTATAAGGCAGGTGCCACACGGATTACGTCGGCTAACGCCTCCGGTCAGGGATGCAGAAAGTGGTATTCTATTTACCTCTTTTAAAGAAAAAAAGCTATATATAATGTATGATTATCGAATCTGAAAAAACTGAAAAGATTATTAAAGCATGTATGAATGTTCATAATGAACTAGGAAATGGTTTTCTAGAAGCTGTGTATCAAAGCGCATTAGAAATTGAATTTAGCCAATTAGGAATTCCATACAAAAAAGAATGTAAAATAAACGTAATATATAAAGGTCATGTATTAGACAAAGTATATTACGCAGACTTCATTTGTTATAATTCCATTATTCTTGAGATAAAAGCAACTAGTTGTCTTATTTCCAGTCATAAAGCTCAATTATTGAATTATTTACATGCAACTCACTTACAAATTGGTTTTTTAATAAATTTTGGTGAAAAATCTTTAAAATGGAATCGGGTTACTACGTTTTCTTAAAATACTGCTTCTTGCATCGCTGACCGCGAACGTTAGTGAGCGATAATCCGTGTGGCTTTTTCCAGGCATCCGCGTTAACAAAATCGAATCGGCGTGGCTTTTTTTACATCCGCGTTAGTGGGGCCAAATCGGTATGACATTCTCTTGTTATGTTTCATAACGCCTGTATTTTCATTATACTCTTTGTTATGCTTACTTCTGATTTTTATTTTGATTTACCTGAAGAACTTATTGCACAGCATCCAAGCGGGGTGCGGGGACAGGATAAACTTATGATGCTTGGCCGAAGTTCCGGCCTTGTTGAACATCATATGATGGATGACCTTCCAAACCTTATTGACGACGGCACACTCATGATTTTCAATAACTCGAAAGTACGTCGTGCACGCTGCTACGGCATCAAAGAAACTACAGGACGGGAAGTTGAATTCATGTTCCTGAACTCTATCGATAAGGAATGCCGTACCTGGAACACAATGGTTTTCAATGCTAAAAAACAGAAGCCTGGCATGCGCTATAAGTTTCCTGACGGAACCGTGGGTACAATTATTGATGTGCCTGGAAACGCAGGTACAGAATTCCGCGCCATTCAGTTTAATTTTGTAATTACCGAAGAATGGTTTGAACATAACGGCCACATTCCGCTTCCGCCATATATCAAGCGTGAAGACACGGATTCGGATTCAGAGCGATATCAGAATGTATATGCAAAAGAAACTGGAAGTGCTGCATGTCCTACAGCAGGTCTTCATTTTACAGATGAAATGCTTTCCCGTCTTTCTGCAAAAGGCATTGAACGGGATTTTGTAACTCTTCATGTAGGGCTTGGAACATTCCTTCCTGTTCGCGAAGACAAAATTGAAAATCACAAAATGCATGAAGAAGCTTATACAGTACCTCAATCAGTTGCCGATAAAATCAATCAGGCAAAAAAAGATGGCCGCAAGATTCTGGCTGTTGGGACTACTTCTGTACGTACTCTTGAATCGGCTTCAAACGAAGACGGTACAGTAAACGCCGGAACTTCTTCTACACATATTTTCATGTACCCGGGCTATAAGTTTAAGACCGTAGACCAGATGTTTACAAACTTCCATACTCCTGAAAGTACACTTATTATGCTGGTAAGTGCTTTTGCCGGTCGTGAAAATATCCTTAATGCTTATAAACAGGCCGTAGAAAAACGTTACCGCTTCTTCTCTTACGGCGACTGCATGCTCATAAAGTAGCATAACCGCAGATAAACACAGATAGACCGCAGATTTACGCTGTGTTTTTCCATGTTGAAATTTATCGAATGTCATGCTGAACTCGTTTCAGCATCAAAAGATTCCGAATCAAGTTCGGAATGACAAAGGATCCCGAATCAAGTTCGGGATGACGGTTTACGTCCTCTTCACAAGCATGAAGAGCTTTTCACGGGAAAGTTCGGTGTATACCGGGCGGCCGTGAGGGCAGTGAGGGTCTTCAAGATTCAATGCGTCTTTTGCTAAGTGGGAAGCCGTAATTTCATCAAGAACGTGACCATCCATTACAGCGGAGCGACAGGCCGTCATTGCGGCAATGCTTCGGATAATTTCTGAAGGTTCAAGTCTTTTTGAAAGAATTGCGTCGTGAAGGTCTTTTTCAGTTCCTTTCCAGCGGTCAGGAGTTGTGTTTACTTCCCAGGTATTTTTTCCAGATTTTTCAATTTCAAATCCGCATTCACTCATTTCATTCTTAATTGATTCAAGATACTTGTTTTCATCATCATCTTCGGTTTCAAGAATGTATGGAATAATAAGTGAAATCTTGTTTGGTTTTTCTTTCATTATTCTGTTGAAAAGAATCCGTTCGTGGGCGGCGTGCTGGTCAATTATATAAAGGCTTCCGTTTTTCTCTGCCACAAGGAAAGTTCCAAGTGTACAGCCAAGAAAACGGAATGTGTCATCAGAAGATGGAGTTTCTTCTTCCAGTGCAGAATCTGCAAGAGAGGATCCTGTTTCTGTTGCAGGAAGTGGATCTTTGTAAGAAATAGATTCAAAAGTATTTCCAGCGGGTGTTGCTTTTGCAGTAATGGTGGAAGTTTTGTTTCCCAATGTTCCAGTGGAAATTTTTGAAGTAAAGAAATCAAGTCTTGAGCGGCCTTCAGGTTTGGAAGATTTAATTTCGCTGTCATTAAGTTTCAGTTTCGGGCTTTCAGTTGATTCTGCAGGAGGTTCATGAGTTGGGATTTTGTAAGCCCCGCGGTAAACGCCTGATGAGGTAGGGGCGCTATGTGACAAGTTCGAAACAAAATCTTCATTTTTTGAATTGCTTGTCACAGGTGCAGATGTCTTTGCTGCAGGCTCAAAAAGCTTTTCGAATAATTCTTTCTGCTTTGTGTCTGAACCTTTACTTTCAGTTGAAAGTGCATTTGAGGCAAGACCTGCAATTGTGTGAGATTTATAAAAGTTTCTTACGCAGGTACTGATTCCATGGTGAAGGCTTGAAATATCACTGAAACGGGCTTCTTTTTTCGCAGGATGGATATTGAAATCAACTTCAGAAGGATCCATTTCTACAAAAACTGCAGCAACAGGGAATGTTCCGTTTGGGAAAAATCCCTGACCGCCGTATTCAACAGCCTGTACAAGTGAATATTCCTGAATCTTTCTTCCGTTTACAAAAATATAGATGTCTTTTTTATTGGAACGATTTACACCGGGTTCTCCTAAAATAATTTTTACTGACCATTTGCCGTCTGTATCATGAGAATTGATTTCATAAAAAAGCTTTTCACTTTCCCGGAATCCCATGGCCCTGACAAATCGTTCTGTAAGTGAAACACCCCGTGGAAGATCCAGCTTTGTTGTCCCATCCATAATAAGGCGGAAGCTGATATCCGGGCGTGGAAGAACTTTTTCTATAAATGTGTTCTTACAAAGAAGTCCTTCACTGGCAGGGCGTTTAAGAAACTGTCGGCGGGCAGGGAAGTTTTCGAATAATCCCTCGCTCTGAACGATAGTTCCGTTAGTTTCTGCAAAGGGTTCAATAATATGGTCTTCGGTAATTGATGCACGCATTTTCCAGCCTGCACTGATTATGGAAAGGCGGCTTACTGCGGCAATGGAAGCAAGTGCTTCGCCACGGAAACCTAAAGTTGTCAGGTTCAGAAGGTCCACATCTTTTTCGATTTTACTTGTACAGTGTGGATGAGCACAGGTTTCCAGGTCTTCTCTTGTCATGCCTGACCCGTTATCTACAATGCGGATTTTTTCAACGCCGCCACCGTTTACTTCTACGGTGATTGAGTTTGCCCCGGAGTCTACGGCATTGTCCATAAGCTCACGGACAATGGCATTCGGCCTGTCGATTACTTCGCCGGCTGCAATTTTACGGGCTGTTTCTGCATTGAGTTTTCTAACTGGTTTTGTTGCGCTCATCTATGAAAATCCTGTGAAATCCTGATTAAAAAAGTGAATCCTGGCGGAGTCCTGCCTGTGGGGCGCCTGCTGTTCCTGTCTGTGTGTTTGTAGGAGCAAAATCTGTAAGTTCAGGCTTGTTTTCCTGTACCATTGGATTTGGTTCGTTCATGAGAATCTGGATTTTGCCTTCAATGGCATTAAGTTCTGTTTCAAGGTCTTTTGCAAGTTTGATTCCTTCTTCAAAGTCACGGAGTGCGTCTTCCAGTGAAATATCACTTCTTTTAATATCGTTCGATAATTCTTCAAGTCTTGTCAGTTTTTCTTCAAAATTATTCATATATTCTCCTGTTAGGTCAGTTGTCAGTTTCCAGTGACCAGTGGTCAGTGGTTACGGCAGTGAAGCTTCCTCTGGCCGGGGTAATTTCAATTTCCATACCGGGTATTACAACTGCAGAGTCGCGGATAACCGCGCCGGTAAGTTTGTCCCGGACCATGGAATATCCCCGGTTCAAGATAGTAGCCGGACTTGCGTTTTCCAGAACTGTTACATTCTGGGTAATCTGCGTTCTTAAATCTTTTATTTTTTCCTCAAGATTTTCCAGAAGCTCCCGTTTTGCAGTATCAAAACGCATTAAATACGGCTGTTCTATGTTTCGAAACTGCATTTCAAGGTTTTCAGGCTTAAAACTTCGTACCATTAGTATCTTATTGTGTACATCTTGAGAAATTGTGTTATATAAGTCGTTTTTGTACCAGTTGATTCGCTGCATCATTTCCCCGTAAACAGGCACTGCAATCTCTGCAGCCTGAGTCGGAGTGGCAGCGCGTCGGTCGGCTGCAAAATCACAAAGACTCCAGTCAATTTCATGTCCTACGGCACTTATCACAGGAATTTGGGAATTATATACTTCACGTACTACGATTTCTTCGCTGAAAGGAAGAAGGTCTTCCTGGCTTCCGCCGCCTCGTCCTACAATCAGAACATCACACATTCTGTAGAAATTCGCAATTCTTATCATGCGGCAGATTGTCTCTGCTGCACCGTCTCCCTGTACTAGACATGGAAAAAGAATGATTTTTGTATGAGGGTTCCGGTTCATTGTTGTCTGACAGATATCACGGAAAGCGGCTCCTGTAGGACTTGTTACAACCCCGATAGTTTTCGGATAAAAAGGAAGCGGTTTTTTGTGTTCTGGATTAAACAGACCTTCCTGAGCAAGCTTTTGCTTTCTCATTTCCAGCATGACAAGAACGTCGCCTATACCGGCCATTTCCATGCGGTTTATAATAAGCTGGTAGTTTCCTCTTTGTGGATATGCAGAAATATAGCCGAAACAGCGTACTTTGTCGCCGGTTTTGGGGCGGAAAGCAAGGCTTCCTGTGGAACTTCGCCACATACAGGCGGAAATCTGGCAGGATTCGTCTTTAAGTGTCAGGTAAATATGCCCCGAACTCTGGAAAGTGATTCCTGAAATTTCACCTTCTACACAGACTGATCTGAATGCCTGCTGAAGTAAATCTTTAATCTGATTGTTGATTTCGGTAACTGTTAAAACTGGAAGCTCATTTGCCATATAATTGATTTTAGTCTATTTCGTGGTAAAATAAAACATTCAAATGAGCCGAAAGAAGAATTTTTTATACAAGTATTTTACAAACACGCCTATCAGAAAAAGCCTTTCGCGCCTTTATGCCGGCATTTTTCTTGTTCCGGTTCTTATTATTTCCATTATTTTTGTAAGTCTTCTTTATAATACATTAAAAAAATGGGAAATCCAGCATGTTCATTCTTCTCTGGTTAATGCGGAAGCAAGCTTTAACGAAATGCTGGGATCAGTTAAAACTTTTTCTGACCGAATCTATGTAAATCGTCTTCTCCAGGATGTTATCCTTACAGAATACAAAACAGGACTTGATGCTTATCTTGCTTATGCAAATCTTGGGTATTTGAATGATTATCTTCAGTCTTTTCGTGAAGTAAGCAGTTTCCGTATCTATGCTGATAATCCCACACTTCTGGACAGTTCATTCATCATAAAAA
The DNA here is from genome assembly GCA_024402535.1 of Treponema sp. Classification (GTDB taxonomy): domain Bacteria; phylum Spirochaetota; class Spirochaetia; order Treponematales; family Treponemataceae; genus Treponema_D. The sequence goes on along the minus strand of JAKSTN010000023.1, from coordinate 16,165 downwards.
CAACTCCTCAGATAAAAAATGAATTCTGGTACCAGAAAGCTATAAACTCGAAAGGCCAGGTTTTCTGGATGTACAAGACTGATTCAATTACAAAAGAACAGCATCTGGCACTTATCCGCTCAATTTACAAGCTTCAGGATAATACCTTTATAGGTGTTCTTGTTATTAATATTGATCCAGACCATATTGTCCGTACCCTTAAAAATCAGTTTTATGAAGCAGCTATAGCCTACGAAAATCAGATTGTTTTTTCTTCTTACGAAGAACTTTCCTATGATGAAAGCCAGACTTTGCGTAATGAACTTGTTTACCTTAAAAACAGAAATCCTGAAGATATTTCAACTATATACTGGAAAGGAAGCCGTTCCGGTGTTATGGCCCGCCAGTTTACTCCTCAGACAAGTGGAATTTCAGACTTTACGCTTTTATATGTCATTCCTATGAAGGAATTAAATCGTGTTATAGTACAGATTCTGATTCCAACGTTAATAATTATTTTTATAATAATCCTTCTTTCGTTTACAGCAATTAAACTTTTTGGAAAATACATCAATTCCCGAGTCCACACTGTTCGTGACCAGATTCAGAATGTTGTTGAAAATAACTTTTCCATTCCCAAAACTATTGGGGGAACTGATGAGTTCGAACAGATTTATCACAGTCTTTATCTCATGAGTGAGAAAGTCAGCAATCTTATTAATCAGGTTTACAAACATAAACTTGACCGGGAACAGATTGCATCCCGACAGAATGAAATACGCTATAAAATGCTTGCCACTCAGATAAATCCTCATTTCTTGTTCAATACTCTTGAGACAATCCGTATGAAAAGCCTTGCAACCGGCGAAAAAGAAGTTTCAACAATGCTTAAGCTTCTTGCATCCTTACTCAGGTACAATCTTAGTATCAGCGGTAAGGTTGTTCCTTTATTCAAAGAACTTGATGCTATTCAGAATTATCTGAATATTCAGCGTTATCGTTTCGGTTCGAGAATATCCTATGATATAATAACTATGTGTGATGTTCAGAAACTCATGGTTCTTCCGCTTCTGATTCAGCCTTTAGTGGAAAACAGTTTCAGCCATGGGCTTGAAGGAACTGTTTCCGGCGGGTTTATTTATATTCTGATTTCAGAAGAAAAACCTGAGTATGGTCCAAGACTGATTCATATATCTGTAAAAGATAACGGATGCGGTATTCCTGAAGAGAAACTCCGGGAACTGAACAGTGCTCTGGAGAATCAGGTTGTGGAAGAATATGAAGGTTCAATCGGGCTTATGAATGTAAATTCCCGTATTAAACTTTATTACGGAAACAATTACGGTGTGAAAATAATTAGTGAAGAAGGTAAGGGAACTGAAGTGAAGATTTCTTTTCCTTCCGTAGAAGCTTAAAAAAGAAGCCTAAAAACAGGAATCATGCATATGATGAAATTATTGATTGCAGACGACGAAGAATCTATCAGAACTGGTCTTAAAATGATTGTTGATTGGGAAGACCTTGGTTTTACTGTTTGTACTGAAGCTTCTAACGGAAATGAAGCAGTTCAGGCTATAAAAGATTATTTACCAGATCTTGTTCTTCTTGATATAAAAATGCCAGGACTGAAGGGAATTGAAGTTATGGAGCAGGTTAATGATTACTGTAAAAATCAGTCATTAACTGCACCTTCTTTTATTATTCTTTCAGGTTTTTCTCAGTTTGAATATGCTCAGAAGGCATTGAATCTTGGGGCAAAGGCATACCTTTTGAAGCCTGTTGATGAAGATGAACTTGTGGAAAAAGTGAATGCCATAAAGGCAGAAATCATAAAGAACTGCGCAGTCCAGGAAGATTCAAAAAATGCCAGAAAATATGAGACCCGTGAGTTTTACCGGAATCTTTTAGAGAAAAGCGAAAAAACAATAAATGATGAATGCAGTGATGAATTTACAGTCCTCATGTGTTCTCAGGAATATTTTCCGTCCCAGGACAAATCCCTTATTGAAAAAAGCCTTGAAAACTATTTTTCTTTCTTTGCAAAAGAGATCCTCAATATAAACGGCAATATTGCACTTGTACTTAAAAATGCAAATGAAGAAGCGGTATCAAACTGCATTGACCGTTTTGTAAAACATTTTCCTGGTGGAACTTTTATTTCCCGGGGTAAAAAGCTTAAAGGTTATTCAGGCTGTGTTTCCTCTTATAATGAAGCTTTATCCTTCATGAATTATTTCTTTTTCGTGTCCGATGTTCCTTATGTTTCCTGTGATAAAGCTCAGAATCTTTCTTCTTCAAGTGATTTGTCTCTTTTTGATTCTCACTTACAGGATTACTGTTCCAGAGCGGTATTCTCTGTTGAAACTTATGACAAAGCAGGTCTTGAAAAACTTTTTAATGATATAAAGAAAGATGTTTTTGTAGTGACAGCCCGAAGAGGAGATATAAAACAGAAGCTGATTTCATGTCTTATGGAAATGTACAATAAAATTACTGCAAAGTATCCTGAGCGGGAACTTGAAGATCTTCAGAATCTGAATATTGTTCAGAATATCCTTGATACAAAATCCTTTGACGAAGCATTTTCATTTTTCTGCAACATATTCAGAAACCTTATAGAAAGTTTCCACACAAACACTGCAGATTCTGTAATTGTTAAGGTTATTGCATACGTAAAAACTAATTACTCGCAGGATCTTAAACTTGAAACTTTAGGGGACCTCTTCAACTGTAATTCGGCATATCTTGGGAAAAAGTTCCGAAAACATACTGGGGTTCAGTTTAATGTTTATCTTGATAACCTTCGTATTGAAGAAGCAAAAAATAAACTTTTGAACACTGATCTTAAAATCTATCAGATTTCGAAACTTGTTGGTTATGCAAATACAGATTATTTCTTTATGAAGTTCAAAAAAGCAACCGGCATGACACCAAAGGAGTTTAAGGAAAAATCAGGGAAAAATGAGAAAGATTAGATTATTTTTTCCATTAATATTTATTTTTCTCTTTGCAGCCTGTAACAATAACCGTAAACAGGATATTTCTGTAAAAACTTTTACTTTTTATTCTGTTGATTTGAATAAGCATCAGCCTTTTACAGATATTACCGCTCAGGAATTAACAAAGAAAAGCGGTGTTTTTCTTGATGTCATTCCGTCAAAAGGCGCTGATGATCTTTCTGTAATGTCTGCAAACGATTCTTATCCGGATCTGATTTACGCAAAAAGCGATCTTGCACGTCTTATAGAATCGGGCGCTGTTATTCCTCTTGATGATTATATAGAAAAATACGGGGATAACATGAAAAAGCTTTACGGCGACCAGCTCGTAAAACTTAAATATTCCCGGGATAACCCTCATATTTACAGTATGGGAACCTTTGATATAAAAAATCGTGTAACTGAAGTTTGTGGTACCATTCAGCTTCAGCATTCTGTATTAAAGGAATTGGGATACCCGAAAATCAGTACGCTGGAAGACCTTGAAAATGCTCTTATTGCATATAAGACCATGTATCCTTACATAAATGGGTATGAAACCATAGGATTTTCACTTTTCTGTGATGACTGGTACTGGTATCTTGGGCTTTCTAATCCTGCCGGGTATCTTCTGGGGCATCCCGATGACGGACAGTGGTTTGTTGATCAGAATTCCTTTAAGGTTACCTACAAGTTTCTTGACTCTGAAATGCCATATTTTTACCGCTGGCTCAATTCTATTTATCATAAAGGTCTTCTTGATACAGAAAGTTTTACTCAGAAAGAGGATGTTTTCCAGGCAAAGCTGAAAAACGGAAATGTTCTTGCAACAAGCTATACTCACTGGGGGCTTCAGGATTCCCGCAATTATCTTATAGATAAAAGGGAAGAAGAAAGGACTTTTGCTTATCTTCCTGTTACAAAAGGGCCGGAATATAAAGATCCTGCCTTAAAGGATTATGGTTTTTCTGGCGGCTGGGGAATTGCTGTTTCCAAAAGTTGTAAGGACCCTGAAGGGGCTTTCAAATTCTTAGATTATATGTGCTCCGAAGAAGCTCAGATTACTTTGAACTGGGGTGTTGAAGGGGTTACTTACGAATACGATTCTTTTGGTAAGAGGATTGGAATCAGTAATCCTTCGTTTAATGGAGGAATCGGAATCTGGGTTTATCCTTTCCCACAGGCTGGAAAAGGTGCAGTAGATTCAAAAGGTCAGTATATAGTTCAGAATACTGAAAACCAGATCCGGCAAAGCTACTGTAGGACTGAAAGAGAAACGCTTCGTGCTTACGGCGTTAATCTTTGGACCGATCTATTTCCTTCAAGCGAATCTCTTGGTGTTTCGCCTTACGGTCAGGTGTGGCAATACAGTCTTTCTTCTGAAAGTCAGGATAAAATGTCCCGTATTGATGAGTTTGTAAAACAGAGTTTGATCCGGATGATTCTTGGTCCTGAAAATCAGTTTGACTCGGCATGGTCACAGATGACTGAAGGCATTAAGAATATGGACATTGATTCTGTTGCTTCTGAGCTGAATGAACTTATTCAGCAGAAAATGGAGCTTTGGGGTAATTAAACCGGTCCTTTATTGTTATAAATCTGTCCTTTCGGTATTATGTGTGTTATGGAAAATCTTATTCAACCACGTATTTTGAAAGGATTCCGTGACTTTCTTCCGGAATCAGAAATTACAAGAAGCAACCTGATTGAAAAAATCACAAAAGTTTACCGTTCTTACGGTTATGTTCCAATTGATACTCCTGTTCTGGAATATACTGACATTCTTTTACGCAAAAGTAACGGTGAAACTGAAAAACAGGTATTCCGCTTTGAAGATAACGGTGGCCGCGACGTTGCCATGCGTTTTGACCTGACAGTTCCATTTGCCCGTTTTACTGCAGAACATTTTTCTGAGCTTTATATGCCTTTCAAGCGCTATCACATTGCAAAAGTATGGCGCGGAGAAAAGCCTCAGGCTGGTCGCTATCGCGAATTCGTTCAGTGTGATATTGATACTGTTGGAAGCGATTCTGCAACCTGTGACTTTGAAATTCTTTCAGTTCTTAAAGCCGCTCTTGATGAAATTGTGGGAAAATCTGAAAACGGCAAGAAAAAGTTTGTTATTAAGGTAAATCATCGCGGTCTGATTAATCTTTTCTTCAAGAATCTTGGTGTAGAAGATAAGATTGACGAGATTCTTCCTGTTCTTGATGCAATCAAAAAGGTTCCGGAGGACGTTACAAAGACAAAACTTACTGAAATTTTTGATGTTTCTTCTTCAAAAGCCAGTGATACAGCTTCCTGCTATGCAAAAACTATGGAATTCATCGGAAATGATGGAACTGTAGCATTCCTGGATCTGATTGACCGTAACGAAAAACTTGCAGGGGAAGGCGCTTCTGTTTACTGTGACCGTCTTCGTGAAATCTACAAAATGATGCAGGTTTCAGGCATTGAAACTTCATTTGAATTTGACCCTCTGATTATGCGTGGTCTGGATTATTATACAGGAATCGTATTCGAAACTACTTTGTTTGATGATAACGGGGACGAAGTAAAGATCGGTTCTGTATGTTCCGGCGGACGCTACGACAATCTTACAGGCCTTTACATGAAAGAAAAGGTTTCAGGCGTTGGTGGATCAATCGGGCTTGACCGCCTTATTGCAGGCCTTGAAATGCTTGGAAAACTTGAAAAGAAAGGTTCTTACCTTGATGTTGAAATCTTTAATCAGAACGGAGAAGATGTTGTTGCCTACCACAAAGTTGCAGCAGAACTGCGTTCTTTAGGCATTGCGGTTGAAGTTTTCCCTGAACCAAAGAAAATGAACCAGCAGTACAAGGTAACAGAAGCTAAAGCTGTAAAATGGGGTGTTCTTATGAATGCTGAAGATATTTCAAAGGGAACTTTCACCCTTAAAAATCTTCAGACCCGCGAACAGTTTGTGGGCGTAAACGCCGCCGCTGCTGCTGAACTTATTAAGAAATAAAGATATAGAAAAAAATAAGTTATTGGAAATCATATTGACATAAATTTTATTTTCTTCTATATTTTATATGTACATTACTAGTTTTTATTACAAAAGACTCGTGAACCCACGGGTCTTTTTTGTTGTATTTTCAGTTTTTGTACAAGGAAAATTGTGGAATACACATCATTCAAATCAATTAAATACTATTCTGAGTGTGCTCCTGTTGTGGAAGGCATGGGGTTCAAGCTTGTTGAACTTAAAGTCATTCCTGGCAAGGAAGTAACAAAAATCGGTGCAGTAATCTCTGCAGCTGATCCTGCAGGAAATATCAGTGTTAATGACTGTGCAAAAGTTCACATGGTACTGCTTCCTAGAATCGAAGCTTTAATCGGAACAGACAATACTTCAATGGAACTTACAAGTCCTGGTATTGAGCATAACATTAAGAATGCAGCCGAATTTGAGCTTTTTGTTGGCCGTGAAGTAAGAGTTTACGACAAAACAGTTACAGACTGGGTTGAAGGTAAAATCGCTTCTGCTGATGAAAAACAGGTAAATCTGGAAAAGGAAGATGGTTCAACTGTAACCATTCTTTATGAAAATATAGCCAAAGCAAAGTTCCTGCAGAAATAGCAGGACGTTATAAAGGGGTAAAATATGTCAGAGATGGCAGATGCTATCCGTGCATTGATGGATGAAAAAGGATGCTCGGAAGATTCAGTAAAACAGACAATCGAAAAGGCTCTTAAAGCCGCTTACAAACGTTCTTTCGGAACAGATGAAAACGCAGTAGTAGTTTTTGAGGACGATCTTTCTGAAGTTTATATTTTCTCAAGAAAAACTGTTGTTGACGGTGTTTACGATCCTGTTATTGAAATTGAACTTGAAGAAGCAAAAGAACTTTCTGATGAAGTTGAAGAAGGCGATGAAATTGATATTCAGCTGGATCCAAAAACTTTTGAACGTTCTGCCGTTTCAACAGGAAAACAGACTGCACACCAGGGTCTTACAGAATCTTTGAAATCATCTCTCATGAGTGAATATAAAGACAAAGTTGGTGAAACAATCATCGGTTACTATCAGCGTGAACGCAACGGTACAATTTATGTTGATCTGGGCGGAAAAGTTGAAGGTGTTCTTCCTGTTAAATATCAGTCAAAACTGGAACACTACGAAAAGAATGAACGTATCAAGGCTGTAATTGCAGAAGTAAAAACTTCTTCAAATGGTCTTCAGCTTATTCTCTCACGTTCAGATCCAAAACTTGTTTCAAATATCCTGGAAACAGAAGTTCCTGAAATTGCTGATGGAACAATTGAAATCCGCAAAATCGTTCGTGATGCAGGTTACCGCACAAAGATTGCAGTTTATTCTACACGTGAAGAAGTTGATCCTGTTGGAGCCTGTGTTGGTCCAAAAGGTCAGCGTATTCAGACTGTTATCCGCGAACTTCTTGGAGAAAAAATTGATGTTCTCCGTTATGAAACAGATCCTTCTCTGTTTATCAAAAACGCTCTCAGCCCGGCACAGGTTGAACGTGTTGTAATTCTTGATGCAGAAAAACGCCAGGCTCTGGCAATTGTTGAAGAAACTCAGTTCTCTCTGGCTATTGGTCGTCAGGGACAGAACGTACGTCTTGCAAACAAACTCTGTGACTGGAATATTGATGTTAAGACTGTTGAACAGGCTGCAGAAATGGACTTCTCTGAAATTGCTACAGTTCAGAAAGCCGAAAATCTCTTTGATTCATCTTATGATGAAATTGCAACAATTCAGGATCTTCCTGGAGTTGATGAAAGAGTTGCAGCTCTTCTTAAAGAAAATGGTATTGAAGACATTCAGCGCTTTGTTGAAGCCTTTGATAATGATGAAATCCACATTGACGGTGTTTCACCTGATGAACTTGAAACTGTTAATGATCTGATTGAAGCCAATGTTCAGTTTGTTGAAGAAGAAGAACAGGCTCCAGCCGCTGAAGAAGCTTCTGCTGAAGAAACTGCAGAAGAAGAGGACGAAGGTTATGTTTGTCCTGAATGTGGCGCAAAAATCACTCTTGATATGACACACTGTCCAAACTGTGGTTGTGAATTTGAGTTTGAAGAAGAATAGGAGAAATAATGGCCGAAGAATTAGATAAAAAGCCCGCAGTTGTAGTTCATAAGAAATCAAAGGATGCTTCACCGGTTCAGGAACAGCCTGCTGAAAAGAAAAAGGTTGTAATTGTTCGTAAGAAGACTTCTTCAGGACCAGATGCTGCTGAAAATAAACCTCAGGCAGAAGCTCCTAAAAAAGTGGTTGTTAAGAAAGCTGAAACACCGGCAAAACCAGAAGAAAAGAAGGAAACTCCGGTTCAGGCTGCTCCACAGGCTCAGGTGCAGTCACAGGCTCAGGCTTCAAAACCTGCAAACCCAGCTCCACAGAGTAATGTTGCTTCTAACAATGCTGGAAATAATAACGGTCGCATAGTAAACCGTAACCCAAATTTCGAACTGAATCCTAGTCGTCCGAATGTAAAAGCCGGAAACCTTTCTGATAAACCACGTAATGGTGGTTATAACAGAGACGGAAACCGTGGCGGTTACAATAACGGTGGATATAACCGTAATGGCGGTCAGGGTGGTTACAATAATGGTAACCGTCAGGGTGGCGGATTTACAGGTGCTCAGGCCCGCCAGGGATATCAGAACCGTGAAAACTTTAACCGTGACGGAAACGGCCAGCGTCAGGGTGGATTTAATCGTGGTGGACAGGGAGGAAACTTCCAGAATCGCCAGGGTGGACAGGGCGGTTTCAACCGTGGTAACGGACAGGGAGGAAACTTCCAGAATCGTCAGGGTGGATTCCAGGGCGGTCAGGGTGGTTTCAGACCTCGTATGGGTGGCGGCGCTCCAGCTCCTCTTCCTGTAGATCAGTCACGCCAGCAGTCAGCTAAAAAGGCTGCATTTAAAGGCAAAAAACAGGTATATAACCGCAAAGATGAAGAACAGTACGACGATAATCTCTTCGGACAGAAGAAAAAGGCTGAAACTCCAGCATCAGTTGTACCAAAATCAATTGATATTATGGAATCAATTTCAGTTTCAGATCTTGCAAAGAAAATGAACCTGAAAGCTTCTGAAATCATCGGAAAGCTCTTCTCTATGGGTATGATGGTTTCTATCAACCAGTCAATTGATGCTGATACTGCAGAACTTCTTTGTGCAGAATACAATTGTGAAGTACACCGCGTAAGTCTTTACGATGAAACTGTTATCCAGTCTGAATCTGACGAAGGTGCAGAACTTCTTCCACGTGCTCCAATCGTTACTGTTATGGGACACGTTGACCATGGTAAGACAAAGACACTGGATGCAATCCGTAATGCTAACGTTGCCGCAGGCGAAGCCGGTGGTATTACACAGAAAATCGGTGCTTACTCAGTTAAGACAGAAAAAGGAAAAATCACATTCCTTGATACACCAGGTCATGAAGCATTTACACTTATGCGTTCACGCGGTGCCCAGGTTACAGATATCGTAGTTCTGGTTGTTGCTGCTGATGACGGTATCATGCCTCAGACACTTGAAGCTATTGACCATGCTAAGGCTGCAAAAGTACCTATTATTGTTGCAGTAAACAAAATTGATAAACCAGAAGCAAATGTTGATCGCGTAATGACTCAGCTTTCTGAACGTGGTCTTGTTCCTGAAGAATGGGGTGGAGAAACACAGTTTGTAAAAATCTCTGCTCTTAAACGCGAAGGTATTGATGACCTTCTGGATGCAATTCTTCTTCAGGCAGAAATGCTTGAACTTACTGCAAACTTTGCTTGTCGTGCAGAAGGTAAAATCCTTGAATCACGTGTTGACCAGGGACGCGGTGTTGTTGCATCTGTTGTTGTTGAACGCGGTACTCTCCGCCAGGGAGACCCATTTGTTGCAGGTATTTTCAGTGGTCGTGTTCGTGCTATGTTCGATGATCACGGAAAACGTATTCAGGAAGCAGGCCCTTCAACTCCTGTTGAAGTTCTTGGTATTGATGAAATGCCAATGGCTGGTGATCCATTCCAGGTTACTGAAGACGAAAAAGAAGCCCGTGCAATTTCTACAAAACGTCAGGAACTGAAACGCTTCGAAGCTGCAAAGGCTGTTAAGAAAGTTACACTTGAAAACATGTTCAGCACTATCGATGAAAGCAAAATCCAGGAACTTAAGGTTATCATTAAAGCTGACCTTCAGGGTTCTGCCGAAGCTCTCAAGATTTCTCTTGAAAAGCTTTCTACTGCTGAAATCCGCCTGAATGTAATTCACTCAAGTGCCGGTGCAATTAACGAAAGTGACGTTGTTCTTGCTTCTGCTGACAATGCTGATTCAAATGCTATCATTATTGGTTTCAACGTTCGTCCAACACCAAGTGCAAAACTTCTTGCTGATAAAGAAGGCGTTGAAATCCGTAAATACAGCATCATTTACAAGGCTGTTGAAGAAATCCAGCAGGCTATGGAAGGTATGCTCCGTCCAGATACAAAGGAACAGGTTACAGGTATGCTGGAAGTACGCAACACATTCAAAGTTCCAAAAGTTGGAACAATTGCAGGTTGTTACGTTACAGAAGGTGTTGTACGCCGTACAAGCTATGTAAACCTTATCCGCGACGGTGTTGTTAAATACACAGGTAAACTTGCATCCCTCAAACGTTTCAAGGACGATGCAAAAGAAGTTTCAACAGGTTATGAATGTGGTGTCGGCCTTGAAAACTGGCAGGACATCATGGTTGGTGACCAGATTGAAGCCTTCGAATACATCGAAATCAAACGTAAACTTGGTGATGACCTTGTTGATGACCGCGCAGCAAACGAAAAGAAAGCTGCTGAAGCTGCTGCTAAAGCAAAAGCTGAACAGGATGCAATTGCTGCAGCTGAAGCTGAAGAAAAAGCAAAAGAAAAGGCTGAAGGTAAAGCACGTAAAGCTGCTGCCGCAAGCAAAGCTGAATAAGGAGACGTTGTATAATGGGACAGTACAGAATGCAGCGTCTGAACGATCAGCTTAGAGATGAAATTTCTCAGCTGATTCTCCGCGGGGAAGTGAAAGATCCTCGTGTGAATACATTCTTAAGCATAAACCGTGTAGAAGTTACTTCTGACCTTTCTTATGCAAAGATTTACGTTTCTACATTTTTGCCAGACAAGCAGCTGGCAAAAGGTGTAGACGGTTTGAACTCTGCCGCAGGATTTTTACAGTCGGTGATTGCAAAAAAAATCCAAATCCGCAAGTTTCCTAAATTCCAGTTCATTGTGGACAAAGGAATGAAGGAAGGCTTTGAAATGGTTCAGAAACTGAACGAACTTGAAGCCGAAAGCAAACGGATTGAAGCAGATCAGACTGAAAAGTAATTGAAATAAGCGGGGGCTTTTGCCCCTGTTTTTTTTGTAACTCTGAAATAGAAAACTGATTTATTGAGTATAAGTTTTTTTAGGTTTATACTTTGGAGGTCAGAATGAAAAATATCGCCAAAAAGATAATTGTATTATTATTTTTCTCTTTTATTATTTCATCTTTTTCTATTGCAGAGTCATTTAACAGTCATCTTTCAGAAGATGAACGAAAAACTATTTATAGTGGGAATATTCTGATAAAGAAAATCAATTATTTTAAGAACGTCTGTCTTGAGACAGGTATTAATACTCTTAGTGATGATCTTCTTTCTTATTATAAAGATTTAAAACCAAAGTATCTTGCTGAGGTAATTCAGGTTCGTCCTTATAAAGGTAATGAAGATCTTCCTGAACGAATGAATGCTCTTCTTTCCAATATTTCTGATTATGCTGGAATTCCTTATTGGTCTGAACGAGTTCAAGAATATTTTGATCTGTATTCTTCTGCAAAAATTGTTTCTGAAACAGGAACTTATGATAATAAAGAATATCTTGCTGATATTGAAATGAGTCCTTTTGGAACTTTGAAGCAAAAAATAAACATTACAATAAAAGATGATACTCTTCTTTATGATTCAATAAATCTTAATAAATTGAGATATTTTGACAGTTTTGACTGTGTTTACCCGGAAAAAATGAAGATGTCGATTCTTCTCCTTCGTGATGGAGAAAATTGGATTCTTTATGGAATTGGTGGTGTTAATGCACCAAGAATTCCTTTTTTTACAGAACGAATTGATACGTCGTTTATTAACAGAATTAAAACTTTCTGTAATTATATATTTACACAACTTTAAAATAAGGAACTTTAATTATGATCTGGTTAATTGGAAATAAAGGAATGCTTGGAAGTGAAATTCAGAAACAGCTTACTGAAAATAAACTTCCATTTGTTGGAACAGACCGTGATGTTGATATTACTTCTATGGAAGCTCTTGAAACTTTTGCTACTTCTATTGATACAACATCATATTTTCCATCTGATCTGCCAAGAAGTGAACGTAAAATCAAATGGATTATCAACTGTTCAGCATACACAAATGTAGATAAAGCAGAAGATGAACCTGAATTTGCTGCAAAACTTAATAAAGACGGACCATGTAATATTGCCCGTGTTGCAAGAAAAATCGGTGCAAAATTGATTCATATTTCCACTGATTATGTTTTTGGTGGAAACGGTACATCTCCTTATCTTGAAGACGGTGAAAAAAATCCTCTTGGAGTTTACGGTCTTACAAAGTCAGAAGGTGAAGACCTTATCCGTAAGGAAATGACTCAGTATTTCATTATCCGTACAGCATGGCTTTATGGTTTTGACGGTAAAAACTTTGTTTATACAATGACAAAGCTTATGAACGATAAAGCAGAACTTAAGGTTGTTAACGACCAGAGGGGAACACCAACTTGTGCCGTAGACCTGGCTTCTGCAATTCTCCGTCTTATCGATAAAACTGACCATGCAAAGGGATTTATCGGTTCAGGAAGTACTCCTGCTTTCGGTATCTATCACTTTACTGATGGTGGTGAAACAACCTGGTTTGAATTTGCAAAAGAAATCTACAGGGTAGGAAAGAAGCTTGGTCTTATTACAAATGAATGTAATGTTATGCCTTGCACTTCTGATGAATTCCCTTCAAAAGTTACAAGACCTGCTTATTCAGTTTTAAGTAAGGACAAGATTACATCAACACTTAAACTCAGACTTCCTTCCTGGCAGTCAAGCCTTGAAAAGTTTATGAAGAATAAGCGTTTTGAAGTAAAATAAGCTATTGACAGAGAACTTAGTTTTCTGATATTATAATTTTACTTTCGGGCAGTTAGCTCAGCTGGTACGAGCGTCTGGTTTACACCCAGAATGTCGGGAGTTCGATCCTCTCACTGCCCACTTCTAAAAAAAAAAAGACTTCCTTTCGGAAGTCTTTTTTTTTTACTTTTCTACAATCCTGAACTTTTTTTTGTCATCCTGAACTAGATTCAGGATCTGGATGCTGAAATAAATTCAGCATGACTTAATAATTCAGCATGACATAGTTATTCAGTATGACTTAGTTATTCAGTATGACTTAGTTATTCATACAATCTGAAGTTGTCAAAGAAAAGGAATCCGCCAGGATTTTCGTTTACTGATTGAATCATGAAGCAGTAAACATTGTTTTTGAAGTCGTCTGGCATGTGGGAAATGTCAAAAAGACAGGTGGTGATTCCAGGCTTTGCAATAAGGTTTTCTGACTGCATCCACTGCCAGTTTACACCGTCCTGAATTGCAATATTAAGTTCAAAGTCGAAATCCTGTGGGTTACATACTGTCACTTCCACCCAGTTAAATCCTGTAAAATCATTCTCCACAAGGGAATAACAGCACCAGGTAGCCTGTTTAGAAGTTTCAGGTCCTGCCGCTTCCATTATGGCCTTTAAGGAATGTGTTCCACTTGAAGCCCATTCTGTTGAAACACCGGCTGCCAGTGAAAGATTATGTGATCCCCACTGGTCCCAGCTGTCTCCAACTCCTACCCAATAGTTTCCGTCTTCGAAATCATCTAACGGGAAAGGGGCAGTTTCCGGCAGGGAAGTTTCACCTTCCTTTGTACAGAGAAAATAACTTTTTCTTTCTACTTTGGATTCATCCTGTACTTGAATTGAAGCTTCTGCTTTTGGGGCGGAACCACAGCTTATTAGCAGTAATGCCAGCACTGAAAAATGTGCAAATTTAAGTAATTTATTCATTGTTTACCTCTAAAAAAACTATAATGAGATTATAACATCATAAAAGTAAATTGCAAGAAAAAGTTACTTAATATTTAATTAAAAATTTAGGAAATTTAGTTAAAAGTGCATTAAAACTGTTCCTGTGTACATAAATAATGTACCAAAGATAACCAGCATGTTTTCCAGAAGGAGAAATGCCGGTTTTTCTGTTTTGGAATCAATCAGATTGAAACCTGTATAGAATACGAAGGCTGAACATCCTATAAAGCAGAATAAGGTATCAAGTGTATGTCCGTAAATGATTGAAGCAAGACATATATAGAATAATGACATTGTGAATACTGTGAGAAGAAGGAATTCCAGAAGTTCCAGAGGCTTTTTCAGATGTGTTTTAATTACAAAAAACAGGAAGAAAATCACCCAAAGAACTGTGAAGGTAATATTTATAGCTAAATGGCAGCGGTAAATATTGAAAATACTGTTGTAAATGAGAATCCAGAAAGTAAGTGATAAACAGAGGGCAATTTTTTCAAAAAATCGACTTTTGAAAGGTTTGAATATCTTAAGAAGTATCATTATTTCTGCAAAAATTACAGAAAGAGTTGAAATACTTAAGATATGATGGGAATCGGGCAGGTGGAGAAATAAAAGTGGAACAGCAATTCCTGCCATGAATGGAATACAAAGTGATAATGGAATTATTTCAAGAAGTCTGATTTTTTTTACTGCACCGGAAATGTAACATGAAATAGCGGCTGCAAGAAACACTGCAAAAATAACTGAAACAATCATATTGAGGATTATAGCATAAAGCGCAGTTTTTTCATATAATAGAAGTTATGATTGATAAGTGGGAAATTGTAATTGGATGTGAAATCCATACTCAGCTTTTGACTAAAACTAAGGCCTTCTGTGCCTGTGAAAACCGCTATGGCGGTATGCCTGATACACGCGTTTGTCCTGTATGTCTTGGACTTCCTGGTGCTATGCCTCGCGTTTCAAAAGGCTATGTAGAACTTGGAGCAGTAGCCGGACAGGCTTTGAACTGTAACATTTCAAGATTCACAAAATTCGACCGTAAACATTATTTCTATCCTGACCTTGCAAAAGGTTATCAGATTACTCAGTATGACCTTCCTCTGTGTACTGACGGTTATGTTGATCTTCCTTTCATTCATTATCCAAAAGAAGAACAGCCGGGCGGTGCAAAATGCCGTGACAAGAACTTTAAAGGCGATGATTGTGTAATTGACAATGGTGGTGCTAAATACCGCCGTGTTCGCATTGAACGCATTCACTTGGAAGAGGACGTAGGTAAGTCTCTTCACCTGGCAGGTAATCATTCTTACATTGACTATAACCGTTGTGGTACTCCACTTATCGAAATTGTTACAAAGCCTGATATGACTTCTGGAGAAGAAGCAGCTCTGTTCTTCCAGAACGTTCGTGAAATTCTCCGCTACGTAAAAGTAACAAACGGTAACCTGGAAGAAGGTAACATGCGTTGTGACGCTAACATCAACCTGAATGTTTGGGAAGACGGAAAGCTTTACCACACACCAATTTCTGAAATCAAGAACCTGAACTCTTTCTCTAAAATTAAGGATGCATGTGCATATGAAGCACAGCGCCAGCTTAAGGAATTCCAGGAAGACCGTCAGGAATTCAATGCAGGTTTCAAAGTTACAATGGGTTGGGATGACGACAAAAAACAGACTGTTGTACAGCGTACAAAGAACTCTTTCGTAGACTACCGTTTTGTTGTAGAACCTGATATCAAACCATTCACAGTTTCTGAAGAACTTATTAAAGAAGCTGCATCAAAGGTTGGTGAACTTCCAGAAGCAAAACGCCAGAGATTCAAGAAAGAATTCGGCCTTTCTGATTTTGACGTTGAAACTCTCACAGCAAGCCGTGACCTGGTTCTCTGGTTTGAAGAAGCTGCTTCAAAAGCCAAATCACCTAAACGTGTTGCAAACCTTATGCTTTCTGAACTGCTTGCTGTTCTGAACGAAAAGAATGAAACAATCAACGATGTAAAAATTACACCAGCTCACATGACAGAACTTGCTGATGCCCTTGAAGAACAGAAAATCACTTCAAAACAGGGTAAAGAAG
>JAKSTN010000022.1 GCA_024402535.1 Treponema sp. | reverse complement strand
GACAGCCGACAGCTTGTGAAGCCTGACCAGTGTTTTTTGTAACAAAGTTACGTTGGTTACGCTTACTGAGCTCCGCCCAGTTTGTCTGCGTATGCTCAAGCCGCGTGAGCGGCGACTTAAATAACTTCCTATATGCAAACGCAGACAGGAGTTATTAACAAATTAGTTGTTTCCAGCCAATTTGTCTGCGTATGCCTGAAGTGTAGCGGCGAGTTTCTGAACTGGGCCGTTCATTGCAGACATAAGCATAGCGTAAAGCTGTTTCTTTCCAGGAACCTGTGAGTAAGCAGTGATTTTTGGAAGATCGTAATTTTCATTAGCGATGCTACCACCTTTTACTACGAGGGCTGGGTTGTCTTTTGCGAAGTCAAAAAGAACTTTTGCAACTTCGTTAGAATCTTCTTTGGCCATTGTGATTACAGTTGGACCAGAGAGGTAATCTGCAACGTTTTCTACTTTCAGTTCATCGAAAGCGATTTTTGCAAAGTTGTTTTTGAAAACGTGAATTTCAGCATTCTTTTCGCGAAGTTTGTCGCGAAGTTTTGTAATCTGTTCAACAGAGAGTCCGCGATATTCAGCGAAAATGAAGTCGCTGTATCCAGACAGTGTTTCTTTTGCAGCTGCGATAGCTTCTGTCTTAGCAGGCTGTACTTTCTTTGCTCTGATAGCCATTATTCACCTTCCTTAACATTAACTGCTACACCAGGTCCCATTGAAGAACATACTGTTACAGATTTAATGTAATCTACAGATGCTGTTGTTGGCTTCTTGCGTTCAATTTCTGAAACAAGAGCGTTTACGTTTTCTGCGATTTTAGCAGCGTCCATTGAACATTTACCAACGGCAATGTGAACGATACCTGTTTTGTCAGCACGGTATTCTGTACGACCTTTTTTAAGTTCTGCTACAGCCTGTGCTACGTTTGGAGTTACAGTTCCTGTTTTTGGGTTAGGCATAAGACCTTTGCGACCAAGAACCATACCGAGACGACCTACATCTTTCATCATATCAGGTGTTGCAACAGCTACGTCGAATTCGAGCCATCCACCCTTTACTTTTTCGATGTATTCTTCAGCACCTGCGTATGCAGCACCTGCATCCAGAGCTTCCTGAACTTTGTCGTCACGACAGAATACGAGAACTTTTTTCTCGCCTTTGAACTGATTTGGGAAAACCAGTGTATCACGTACTGTCTGATTTTTTTCAAGTTTGATTACTACGTGTGCTTCAACAGTTTCATCAAATTTTGCAAATTTCATGTCCTGAACCATTTTAATGGCATCAGCTACACTGTATTTTTTTGACAGATCGTATTTTCCGGCAGATGCGCGGTAATTCTTTCCATGTTTCATATTACTGCTCCACCTCTACGCCCATTGAACGTGCTGTTCCGGCGATGATTTTTTTAGCTGCTTCGAGATCATTTGCATTGATATCTGGCATCTTTGTTTTTGCGATTTCTTCCAAGTCTGCTTTAGACAGAGTTGCAACTTTGTTAAGGAGTGGGTTTCCAGATCCTTTCTGAAGTTTACATGCTTTCTTGATAAGAACTGCTGCTGGTGGTGTTTTAAGGATAAATGTGTAAGATTTGTCCTGGTAAACAGTGATTACTACAGGGATAATAAGCCCTTTTTCCATTGTCTTTGTACGATCATTGAATTCCTGTACAAATTTTGGAGCAGATACACCGTGAGGTCCGAGTGCTGGTCCGATTGGAGGAGCTGGAGTAGCTGCTCCTGCAGGACACTGCAACTTGATTACGGCTGTGACTTTTTTTGAAGCCATATTGTTTCTCCTAAAATTGGTGTAGATGGAGCATATAGCTCTTCATCTTAACGACATGCCTTTGTCCAACGGACCTGCACATCTCCCAAAAACAGGTTAGGAAGTGAACTTTTGGGAAGTTCACACCTGAATTTGCAATGTAATGCGTTATTTAATCCTGGCAGATTAGATAACTTTCTCAGCCTGTAAGAAGCTGAGTTCAACTGGTGTAGGACGACCGAAGATCTGTACTTCAACTTTAAGCATTTCTTTTTCGATCATTACTTCTTTGATTACGCCAGTAAATGTTGCGAATGGTCCGTCTGTAATCTTAACTTCGTCATCAACATTGAATGACTGTTTAACATGTGACGGTTTACCACCCTTAATAACACCCATTTTCTGAAGCAGATTTTTTGCTTCATCTGCAGAAATTGGACGTGGTCTTTCGTTTGGATTTGTTCCAACAAAGCCTGTTACACCCTTAATACGGCGAAGAGAGTTACAAGTTCCCCTCCAATCCATTTCAGGAAGATCCATCTCCAGGAGGAGATAACCAGGCATGAAATTTACTTTACGTGATTTTTTAGTCTGTTTTCCGTCTTTTCCAACTTTCAGTTCTGTAATTTCTTCCATTGGAACACGAACATCAGTAAGGATATTTGCATCCATCTCTTTTTCTTCGAGCTGCTGACGGATTGTTCTTTCGATTTTGTTTTCGTAACCTGTGAAGGTATGAAGAATATACCAGGACTTAGACATAACAGCGTCCCTTCCTTATTTCATCAGTGCGCGGAAAGCTTCTGTGAAACCGAAATCCAGAAGTCCCAGCAGGACAGCAACGATAATTGTAGAAATAATTACAACCTTAAGAGATGCGAAAACATCTGTTTTTGAAGGCCATACAACCTTCTTAAGTTCTGCTCTACATTCTTTGAAGTACTGGAACATCTTTGCCATTTTACAAATCCCTCTAAATAATTCCCCGTAAGGTATTGCCTTACGGGGGTCTAAAGATCACGGGCGGTAGGACTTGAACCCACGACAGCCGGTTTTGGAGACCGGTGCTCTACCAACTGAACTACACCCGTATATTTAATCTGTTCTATCCCCTTCTGGTTCAGGAACAGCAAATACCAATTTTTTTGAAGCTAAGCTTATTTAGCCTTGCATTCTTTGTGCATAATTGACTTTCTGCAGAATGGACAGTATTTATTCTTTTCCATTTTGCCAGTAATGTTTTTGCGGTTCTTGTAAGTAGTATAATTCTTGCGTTTGCATTCTGTACACTGAAGAGCGATGATTTCTACTGAACCCTTTTTCTTACTTGCCATGATATATCTCCTAAAAGTATTTCTAGAAAAACATTTCCTAAAGCCCCCGTGCAGAATCGAACTGCAGACCTCAACCTTACCATGGTTGCGCTCTACCGACTGAGCTACAAGGGCAAGCAGTGAATCCCACAAACATTCTGTAGGAAATATGCGTTTTATAAATATAAAGAAGCACGCCTTTTATGTCAATAACGAAACAAAAAAATTGAACAACTTTATAAGAAATACTATACTTTTTTCTATGAATAATAACATTATATCATCATCTGACAAAGAAACCAACCGCCTTCTGGCACGTTTTACAGGTTATGCTGAAACTTATTCCCAGAGCGACTCAGACAAAGCAGATTCAGGAGTATTCCCTTCTACAGAACAGCAGAAAGATTTTGCCCTGAAACTGGAATCAGAACTTAAAAACCTTGGTATTGAGAAAGTTATCCGCACTAAAGATTTCTATATATATGCCTATATTCCGGCTTCAAAAGGCCTGGAAAAGGAAAAACCTGTATGCCTTATTTCCCATATGGATACCAGCGAAGAAACCAGCGGTAAAAACGTAAAACCACGGGTAATTAAAAATTATGACGGTAAAGTGATTACCTACCCTGCCGGAAACTTTATTCTGGATCCGGAAGAAGACAAATACCTGGCAAAAGCAGCCCAGAACCGGGAAACCATCATAACTTCCAGCGGAGACACTCTTCTTGGAGCCGATGATAAAGCCGGAATTGCTGAAATCGTTACAGCAACTGAATATATTCTGAATCATCCGGAGCTGAAACACGGTCCTTTTGAACTGCTTTTCTCTCCTGACGAAGAAACAGGCCACGGAATGGATAAAGTGCCTCTGGATTTGATTAAATCTAAAGGGGCTTACACAGTAGACGGTGGAGACATTGGAGAGCTGGAAAGTGAATGTTTTAATGCATGGAGTGCAGAAGTTACATTTACAGGAAAAGCCTGCCACACAGGAACTGCAAGAAGCGGAAAAATGGTAAATGCCGTTCAGGTTGTTTCAAGTTTTATTTCTTCCCTTCCTGACAACATGAAACCGGAAACAACCGACGGCTTTGAGCCTTTTATTGCTCCACTGGAAGTAAAAGGCGGCATTGAAAGCGCAGAAGCCTATTTCCTGCTCCGTGCTTTTACCACAGAAGAAATTGAAAAAGAAAAGAAAATCATCAAAACTCTGGCAAATGCTGCCGCTCTGGCTTCAAATGCAGGGGTAAAGATCAAATTCCGCCAGCAGTACCTGAACATGAAGGCAAAAATCGATGCTGACAAAACAGGCGTTCTGAAACGTCTCCAGGAAGCATACAAAGCATGCGGAGTTGATATTGTGGACAGTCCGATTCGTGGCGGAACCGACGGTTCCCGTCTTACAGAACTTGGAATCCCAACCCCTAATATCTTTACAGGCGGCCACAATTTCCATTCAAAAACTGAGTGGGCTTCGCTAAACCAGATGACAAAAGCTGCCGACATTTTAATTAAGCTCTTGTGCCCTGAAAATTAGCGGGCGTTGCGGGCCGGCGACTGAGGCCCGCAGAAGGGGTAGCGGACAGGCAACCAAGCGGAGGGAAGCAGCGCTGCTTGCAGAGGTGCTTCACGAAGCGACTTGCATGGGAGCGAGGGGGAGACTTCCCCCTACAAAAAAAACACGGGTGGAAGGTATTTATGCACGAATACATTATTGAAGGCGGATTTCCAATTTCGGGAACTATCACAGCAAGCGGGAACAAAAACGCCGCGCTGCCTTGTCTTACAGCCTCGCTTTTAACAGCGGAACCTGTTGTGCTTCACAATATTCCGGAAATCAGGGATACACAGGTTATGCTCCAGATTCTGGAAGCTCTGGGGGCAAAGGTTGAAAAACTGGAACTTCACAGCTGGAAAATCGATGCTTCAAATCTGACTTCTTCTACCCTGCCGGCTGAACTTACAAAAAAAGTCCGCGGTTCCATTGTTTTTGCGGGACCGCTTATCGGCCGAACAGGTAAATGCGAAATGATGCCTCCTGGAGGCGACGTTATTGGCCGCAGACGCCTTGATACTCATTTTCTGGCACTGGAAATGCTTGGCGCAAACATCGCCGTAAACGGACACTTCAATATGACTGCCAATAAACTGGTTGGAGCTGACATCTTCCTGGACGAAGCTTCGGTTACTGCCACAGAAAACGCCGTTATGGCTGCAGTCCTTGCAGAAGGCGAAACAATTATCCAGAATGCGGCAAGTGAACCTCATATTCAGGACCTGTGCAACATGCTGGTTCTGATGGGCGCAAAGATTTCCGGAATCGGGTCAAACATTATCCGTATTGAGGGCGTAAAAAAGCTTCACGGCTGCGAATACACCATTGGGCCTGATTATATTGAAATTGGTTCTTACATCGGTATGGCCGCCGCTACAAAAGGAAAAATTACAATCAAAGGAATCAGACCTGCAGAAATGCGCCCGCTGAAAAGCCATTTTTCAAAACTTGGAATTTCCTGGGCAATTAACGGGGACGAACTTACAGTTCCAAACACACAGGATCTAAAAGTTAATCAGGATCTTGGCGGAATGACTCCAAAAATTGACGATATGCCTTGGCCGGGATTCCCTGCAGACCTTACTTCGATCATGACTGTTGTGGCAACTCAGGTAGACGGAACTGTGCTGATTTTTGAAAAGATGTTTGAAAGCCGCATGTTCTTTGTAGACAAGCTCATTTCTATGGGAGCAAGAATTACACTCTGTGACCCTCACAGAGCTGTTGTTTCGGGACCAAGTATGCTTCACGGCGACCACCTTGTTTCACCGGACATCCGCGCCGGTATGGCAATGGTAATTGCAGCTCTGTGCGCTCACGGCGAGTCAAGAATCAGCAATGTTTACCAGATTGAACGCGGTTACGAAAATCTGGTAGAACAGCTTCAAAGCCTTGGCGCACATATTAAAAGAGTTGAGGTGGAGTAGATTTTTCACATTCTACTTTGAAGTAATAGAAGTGGCGTTCAACTCTACTATTGGGCCTTGAGAATTATTTGAAAAATCGAAATAGGTAATCAAATAATTCTCAGAAAACCCACTATGAACAAGGTAAAGTTTTTCACCCCGAGGGAAAATATTTCCTGTATACCAGAAATGTAAATCAGGTTTGTCTTCTGGTATTATTTCATTCATTTCAAAACTAAAATCACAAAAGAAAATATTACAATTTCCATCAGACATCATAATTTTATATGAATCACCAACAGGAAATATACTAACTCCATAAATACATTCTTTCCGTTTAATAAAAATTTCATTTACAAACTTATTTTTTTCCAGAGAAAAAATCTTCAGTCTGGAGAAAGAAGAATAATCATTTATCGGATTTTCAGAATTCTCATAACCAACATTTCCATAAACAACATATTTGTCATCAAGAAAAATCGGCTCAAAACATTCTTGATTTTTTCTGATTTGTGTACAGCTATCAACAATCTTTGTCTCATTTGATTCATAATCAATATAAAAGAAAAAATTCGTATTATCATATGAATATGATCCCCAAAACCGTCCCCGCACATCGCACAACAAATTCGGAACGTGTTTATCTTGTTTAATTTCTGAAACAAAAGAATCGATTTGTCCTGTTTCGGTGTTATATGCATAAAACATTTCTTTTGTCGAAGCCTTTTCATCTTCTGGACAAGCCTTTGTTTCAGTCAGTAAACAATATTTACCCTTTGTTTCATAACTCCAGTTACTCTCAAATGTTTCACAATCAATGAAATTTATTTCTGCTGATTCCCCGTCAATACTGGCAATTTTATCTGCCCAATAACCAAAATTATAATAAGTGGTTTTAGCATTATAATTTTGCTCAACAACTCTTCCATCTGTCACATATTTATTCTGATTAAAATAGCACCAGTCATAAACAGAATTTGAATCACAATCAAAAATAAGGAATATATCACCTGCAGTTTCTTTTTTTGAATTCCAGTTCTTATTACCAAACAAATAAAGCTTATCATAAACAGGCATTGTAAGAACAATTGGTTCTTGCTTTAAGTCTGAAAAAATTTTATGAGTAGTTTTTTGACTGATTTTAGAAACTTCTCCAGATGAGAAATAAAAATTTTCACACCCAGAGAATAAAAAAAGAAAACCAAATAAATAAATAAGCTTTTTCATTTATCGATTCTTATATGTTTTAATTAATTTTGTTTTAGCTGAACTTTCTATAGCAGCAGGAGTAATCCACGCACCAGAATTAAATGAATAATCTTTATTTGTTTCATACCAAGCACGCCACAAAAGCGAAGAACAATAAAACTCCGTTGTATCATATTTCCACCATAACTGCCAATCATAAGGCTTATTTAACTGATTTTCAGCATAGTTCACTGCTGAATTAGCATCTGCCTCTGAAGCCACTTCATACTGCGTAGACTTTTTTCCATTGCTTCCCACAACAGTAACCTTGCGTTGTGCCTCTACAATAGAAACATTATTTGCTCCAAGTTGTGTACTAACCCAATAAACAGTTGGTTCATATTGAACACCATCTGTTTTATCAGGCCACTTCATATTCTTTTCAAGAGGATATGATGTAATCATACTCTTATACATTGGTTTTTCATAAATATTACTTGGAAGACTATAATCTTTCATCATTGAAGAATGTCCTATATAAGAACTAGCAGACGAGGATGAAGTATCTTTGCAAATAACCATACGACCTTTTTTATAGTTACTCTTCAAATATCCCAATGAAACACGATTGTATTCCTCTGACAATGAAGGAAGTTCTTCAGAGTCTGCTTTTCGGACTGAAAGAACAGCATTTTTATTTCGAGTTTCAAACTTCGCAAACAACTTTTCACCAAATGTCTCAACTGTATATGGTATTACAGATCGTTTTGCATCACGAACTGTTTCCTCGAAGCATTCATTTTCGATTTTTAACAAATCATAAAATTCTTTATCAGAATCCAACTTACTCTCTAACTGATTAATAAACTCAGTTTTCCAATACTCAATAAAATCTTTCTTTTCTTTTTGAGAAAAAGAAGAAAAAGATAATGGATTTCCATTTTCATTTAAAATAATTTCATTACTAAAAAAATCTTCTTCAAAATCATCTTCTGTTATTGCACGTGATACCAAACGAGAAGAATAGAACATATTTTCCATATAACGTTCTGCTAAATTTTCTGAAGACGAAACTTCTCCCACAGAAAAGTCTAAATGATTTGAGCAAGAACAAAATAATCCAATAAATAAAACAATGTTTAACAGTATTACTTTTTTCATATAAAGCCTCTTTATAAAATTTATATATAAAAAAAATAACAAAAATTTACAAAAAAAACAATTCTTTATAACCATTATTAAAACTCGTTGTTTCAGGACCAAGCATGCTTCACGGCGACCACCTTGTTTCACCGGACATCCGCGCCGGCATGGCCATGGTAATTGCAGCTCTGTGCGCTCACGGCGAGTCAAGAATCAGCAATGTTTACCAGATTGAACGCGGTTACGAAAATCTGGTAGAACAGCTTCAAAGCCTTGGCGCACATATTAAAAGAGTTGAGGTGGAGTAGATTTTTCTTAAAGCCCGTTCACCAGCATACAAGTGCCTTCAACAATTGCTTTGTGCTCTTCTGGGGCAATGCGGGCATAAAGGGTATCGGGAGTGTCGTCAGGCATAACCGGTACTTTTTTCTGTATGAGAATTTTCCCTGAATCACAGCCTGAATCAACCAGGTGGATTGTACATCCGCTTTCTTTTTCGCCGGCAGCAAGAACTGCTTCATGAACATGATATCCCCACATTCCTACCCCGCCGAATTTTGGAAGAAGTGCCGGATGAAGATTCAGAATATTTCCTTCATATTCTTTTACAATATCGCCTGCAAGAACTGTAAGCCAGCCTGCCTGAATAATTACTACTGCGCCTTCCGCCTTACAAATTTCAAGAACGCGGTTTGAAACTGCTGTGCGCTTTTCGTCACGGCTTGCGGCCTGCGCAACTTCCTTTCCCATTACAGCATAAGGTGAAGCGATAAAGCTTTTAATTCCCGCATTTGCCGCACGTTCAAGAGCGTATGCATCCTTATGGTCAGAGATTACAGCTGAAATGTGATAAGGACAGTCTGCATTTTCTTTTTCATAATCGATAAGGGCCTGGAAGTTTGTTCCGCCGCCACTTACTAAAACTACAATATTCTTTTTCATATATCCTCCAGAATTATTTCAATTCAAACTGAGCTTCACAAAGAGACTTATATACGCCACCTTTTGCCATAAGCTCTTCATGAGTTCCATTTTCGGAAATTCCTTTTTCGTCCACAACAGCAATGTGATCTGCATTTTTTATTGTAGAAAGCCTGTGAGCTATAACAATTGTGGTACGACCTTTTGAAAGTTCATCAAAAGCTTTCTGAATTTTGATTTCTGTTGCGGTATCCAGAGCCGATGTAGCTTCATCAAGAATCAGAATGGGAGGATTTTTCAAAAAACAGCGCGCAATTGAAACCCGCTGCTTCTGTCCACCCGAAAGTTTGATTCCCCTTTCGCCCACTACTGTATCATATCCTTGCGGCATTTTCAAAATGTCTTCATGTATTTCGGCGCGTTTTGCCGCAAGTTCAATTTCTTCCTGTGAAGCATCAGGTTTTCCGTAAGCAATATTTTCTTTAATTGTTCCTGCAAAAAGAAAAACATCCTGCTGTACCATACCAATCTGTTTTCTTAAAGAGTCCATGCGGATTTTTCGGATATCAATTCCATCAAGTAAAATGCGTCCGCTTGTAATTTCATAAAACCGTGGAAGAAGATTACAGATGGTTGTTTTTCCGCCGCCGGAACTTCCGACCAGAGCCTGCTTTTCGCCGGCTGAAATATTAAGTGAAACGTTCTGCAAAACGGGGTAATCTTTTGTATAAGAAAAATCCACATTCTCAAAAGTAATGTTACCTCTGGCACTTAAAATCTCCACGGCGTCTTTGTCATCTTTTATAGGATTTTCAGTTCGCATAACTTCGAGAAATCTGTTGAAGCCGGCCATGCCCTGAGTATACTGTTCCACAAAGAAAGCAAGTTTCCGTACAGGCGTACTGAAGGCTGCAACAAAAAGATTTGCCGCAACAAGATCGGCAACTGTCATTTTCCCGTTCATAATGAAAAATCCGCCTGCTGCCAGAACAACAAGATTCATCATATTTCCTGTAAACTCAATATTTGAAAGAAAATTTGACATATATTTGAAACGGCTCTGCTTTGCTTTAATAAACCGCTCGTTGTTTTTTGCAAAACGTTTTGTTTCATAATCTTCATTTGTGAAAACCTGAGTAACACGGATTCCGGAAATGCTTGATTCAATTGCAGAATTAATTACAGCTGTAGTTTCCTTAACGGCTTTTGATGTAGACATAAGTTTCTTTCGGCTTTTCAGAACAAGTAAAATATTTACAGGAAGGAAAATCAGAACAAGGACGGCAAGTTCCCATCTGATTCCGAACATGAGGATACATGAACCAATTAATGTGATAAGTGAAACCCACACATCTTCAGGACCGTGATGGGCCAGCTCTGTTATATCAAATAAGTCTGTCGTTACACGGCTCATGAGCTGGCCTGTTCTGTTTTTATCAAAATATGAAAAATCCATGCTTTCAAGTTTTTTGAAAACATCCATTCGCATTTCGGCTTCAACATAATTTCCAAACTGATGTCCCCAATAGGTTATAAACCAGTTGCAGAGTTTTCTGAGGAAGAACCCAGCTAAAAGAGCGCAGATTAAAATTACAAAAACTTTAAGATTTCCTTCTGGAATAAGAGTATTAATTGCCCAACGTGTAAGCATTGGAAAAGTAATATCGATAAGTGCAAGTACTGTTGCACAAACCATATCTCCAATGAAAAGTCCAAGGTGAGGTTTATAATAAGATAAAAAAATTCTGAGTGGTGAATCAGTATAATCTTTCATACAAAAAAGATTATACTGATTTTTAAAAATCTATACACGCTTCACAGCAAGCAGAGTAAGGTCATCCAGCTGTTCGTCTTCGGCAATTCCTGTGTATTCCAGGTAATTGCTTTCTTCATCCACTTCACCTTTTCCAGAACAGTAATAATCGTACAAAGCAAAGTGATCTTTTAAGAAGGCGTCAATTCTCTTGTCTACAACAACAGTATCGTTTGCACCTGCCGTCGGAGTTTTGTAGAAGCGGAATATTTTTTCAACTGATGCAAGGGCAAGAATTGCTTCTTCAAGAGTTCCTTCACAGTTTGTAAAATCAAATTCCAGTTTTTCTCCAAAAACCGGATTATCCTGTTTTTCAAGAGTGAACTTCTGTTTTGCGAAAACTGCTTCAATAACCTGCTGAACCCGTTCCGGTTCCATAAGTTCCTTTCGGTCTTCATGAGTCAGGTTTCCGTTCTGGTCTGTAAGCTCATCAACAATTACGCTGAAGTCAGGACGGCGGCAAAGTCGTGTTGATTCTTCAATACCGTCAGTGTACAGGAAAAGAACATCACCTTTTTTAAGGTTTGTCTTTTCAACCTTGAAGCCGCCTTTCATATCAACCATGAATGAAGGAAGCGGACCTGCCGCAGGAGTTTCTGTCAAAGTGATTACTTTCTGCTTCTTTTCTGCACTGTCATAAATATGAACGATGTTATCTCCCGCATTACACATGTAAACGTCGCCGGTTTTTGTGTCCATAAGACAGATAATCATAGCGGCGAACTTACCTTTAAGACCGAGAGATTCCAAGGCGTCATTGATTTTTGTGACAAGTACATTCAGCTTAATACCTTCACGTGCGTAACTCCAGTTATTGAAGTATTCACGGAAATGAGTTGCTACAACGGTCATAATGAGGGCGGCTGGAACTCCGTGTCCGGAAGCGTCACACTTAATAATTGCAAACCAGCGGTCATCAAGTTTACGGTAATCGAAATAGTCGCCGGAAACACCAGAGGCGCCTTCATAGTAACCGAAACATTCAACAGCACCTTCTTTAAGCTGTGCAACTGTCTGCGGTTTCTGGCGTCCTGCAAGAAGCGGAAGGAATGCCTGCTGAACGGCCTTACCGTCAAGAGAAAGTTTTTCGTCTTCGGCAGCCTTTGCAAGCTGACTTGTCATATCATTAATAACATCTCCCAGCTGTCCGATTTCATCTTTTGTTGTTACCTTGAAATCTTTTCCTTTAAGCTTTGCCTTGTCTTTTGTTTCCCCGATGACACGAACGTAAGAAGCAAGTTTTTTGATTGGCTTAATGATGATTGAAGCAAGAATGAAAGAAAGAACTGCACCAATCATAACTGCAAGCAAAGCAACTGCTGCAGAGATTATGAGAACTGTATTGCGGGAACGGTCAGCTTCATCAACAAGGCTCTGAGTTGAAATCTGAACAAGAATTATACCGTGAACATAATTCTGGCTTGTTCCCTGGCGGTACATAACAGGCTTATAGAAAAGATAATCCGTATTGTTTCTGTCCAGAACGTTCGGGTCAAATTTCGGATAAGATGAAACACCGCTTTTTGAAATGTCATTGAGGATTGTATTGAGTCTGACTGTAAGTTCTGTTGCAACAACGGAAATTTCCTGAAGGCGTGCAACACTTGCTTCATCAGTTGCAACTGCAAGAGAAACACCTTCGGCATTCAATTCTACAAGAGACTGTGCCACGGTTCCTGCAGTTTCCACTGCTTTATCATTAAGTGATGAACATTCCTTTGTAATGGTTTCAACAATTTCTTCAATGTTTCTTGAAACACCGAAGTTCACTCTGTCTGTATCGATTTTTGAAGAAATATTTTTATCGTTTGTTGCCCAGACATAATTAAGCCCTGCCCGTTCTGACGAATCAGATTCCCCGATAATTGTGGCAAACTGGGCTTCGCTCATTGATTCCGCCTGTCCTGGCAGATAACTCATTTCAAGAATATTGTTCGAAGGCATATATGCTTTTGCGCCGGTTGAAAGACTTTCAAGAAGAACTTCAACCCGCTGCTGAAGTCCGCGGCCCAAAGTTCGTTCCTGCATATCAGTCATAATGTATCCAAGAGGAACAGAAACAAGAGCAACAATTGCCATAACAAGGATAGAGGTAAAGCCCACAAGCTTAACTTTTAAGCCGGCTCCTTTTTTCTTCAAAGCTTCCTGTTTAACTTTTACTTCTTTTGGCATAGGGCCTCCTGTAATAAGTGCAAGAACTTCCTTCCTTACAAGAACAGTTTCACGGGCTGTTGAAACAAATCCGTGAACTGCAAAAACAAGAATACCAAGGCTAAGGAAAATAATTGCAGCAAGAAGAAGATAATTTGTATTTATAGAATATTTGTAATTTTCGTCGTAAACCTGCCAGGCAGGTGTAAATGTAATTTCAGGTTCAATTTTTATAGTACCGTTCTGTTCTATGCGGACTATTGCTTTACTCATATAAAGACCGCGGTCCGTATGAACAAGTCCGATGCGGTACATACCTTCATCAAGGTCGTTTCCAAGCTTGATGTTTGCAATACGGTTATCTGAAGTTACCTGATAATGTCCTGAACTGCGGCTCAGAACCATGTCATAAGGTTCAGCTCCGTCACGGTCAATATAAATTGTGTTTACGTTTCCGTCATAAGTGAAGCCGCCACCTGTCACATCAAGAGTAACCTCACCAAGTTCATTCACCGCAGTTTTTGCTGAAACAATATATGTGCTCGGAATAAATTTATTAAGGGCAAAAAGTTTTGAAACTCTTTCTGAAATATTTCCGACTTCATCAATTGCAGCAACAGTAAGAATATAAATACCGTTTCCACGGGCACTGAATCTTACACTGTCTTTTTCTGTCATTATGCGGTTCGGAACTTTCCGGCTTCCGTTAAGAAGATAAGCATATTTTTCTTCCAGGGCATCAAGAACTTCTTGGGTGCCTTCTTCCGAAAGCTTAATAGGATGCCGCGGATTATCTAAAAGATTCTTTGGAAGAGCGGCAATGTAATCAAGGCTGTAAGTATAACCGCCAATATCAGTATCCCCTGAATCCGGAACAAAGCGAACAAAAATAGAATTTGTTTTTGGCATTCCAAATTTGTCGGACTCTTCAAAGACAATCTGAGGTTTAAGAGGCGGTGTAATATCCAGGTTATAAACGACTGTAGAAAAATCAGAAACGTTTCCTGCATAGTCAAAAACTCTTGCACGGAAGAACCAGTCCCCGTCAGAATCTGCTTTAAGTTTCAACGTATTCTGAGACGGAAGGTATGTCAGTTCTTTGAAAGGTTCTTCACTTTCATCCTGGCTCCAGCTGTATGAAAAGCCCGCAATACCTGAAGAATCATCCGGCATATTTACTTTTATGCGGACATCCCGGTTTGTAGAATGGTGACCTTCCTTAAAACTTAATGGGGCAATTTTTGGCAAGGCAACAGAAGTATCAGGTTTAAGCATGAAAACGGTCGAGGAAGATTTCCCACTCTGCTCCCAGACAAAAGAAAGTTTTTTTCCGCCGTTTGTAAAAACCGGATAAGCAAAAAGCGATTTCTGTCGGCTTTCTGAAAGTGTATCTTCGTCCCAGTAAAAACCATTCTTACGTCCAAAGTAAACACGTTCTGAACCGGATCTTGTATCAAACCAGACTACCGAAAGCTGATTTTCATAATCAAAGAACTGAGGGTTCGAAGCATGTCCGCTCTGAGTAATTTGTTCTGCAGTTCCGTGGATAAAGCCTGTAGGATTGATCCTTGCGATCCAGATATTTGCGTTTTCAGAAAGATAAAAAGTTCTTTCCCACGCCATGTACACTTCATCTTTATATTTAAAAAGTGAAGCACCCTGGTTCTGATAATTTGTATATGGCCGGGTGTCGCTTACAGGAATGGTGTTCTGGTCTGTAAGAATTACAGGTTCGGACCAGCTGTTACCGCCGTCTTTTGAATATGTTCCGTAAATCTGATAAGAAATACGGGAACCTGTAAGAAGCTGAGCCTGAAAAACAACAAGTTCCCCTCCGTTATATTCAATCTGGAATGGAACAAAAGGATTCGTGAAATTTTCAGAAGGCAGGAACGATGAAAAATCTGTCCAATGACGCCCGTCTGCAGACTCGGCACAAACAATAGAGAATGATTCATTTTCACTTAAGGATGCAAAAAGCCTTAATGACTCCCCTGCCCCAAGATAAAGACGCGCACCTGTCAGAATTTTTGACTGTTTTGGAAGGCTGATTTTTTCTGTAGTTCCCGATGGCGAAATAGAATAAACTGCTATTTCATGATGACTTGCAAGGAAGGCAACATAAACAGTTCCATCCTTTTTCATTACAGCTGAATATACATCTGGAACTTCACCTGAAAACTTAATTCCATTTGAAAATCTGTTTATTTCTACAGGATTTTCTATATCAGAAAAATATTTTGCACTGATAAAGAACTGATGATTTTTTTTATCGACTTCCTGCCACAAAACACAGGAACTCTTTCCGTTAGTTACAGACTTTGGAAAACGGGAATCTGTTACAGTTAATGATGCAGGATTTTCCCAATAAAAATCTGCGGCAAGAGCCGAAGTAGCACACAAGAGGAAAATAATAAATGCTGAAAAGAATCGTTTAATTTTCATGTTACAAGAGTGCCTTTATCTTTTTCCTTAATTCAAGAATTTTTGTTGAATTCTTGTTTGAGCTTTTCTGAAGAAGCTGCTCAACAATTGCGTTGGCAGCAATAATATTATTGCTCTGAAGTTCCTGAATAGCCGTCTGATATCGGCTTTCATCTTCGGCAGAAAGAACGGCCGAAGCCTTACCGCCGATTGCAATCTGGATTTTATCTTTCAGGGCGATGGCCGTAGTATTGTTTTCGTTCAGCGAAATTGCTTCATCAAGTTTTGCAAGAGCACGCCGAAGTTCATCTTCATCACCTTTTGCCTTGTTATAAATATTCTGAGCTTCTTTTGTTAAATCCTGAGATTTATTTGAAACACTTTTTGTAACAGGCTTCTGTCTGATTCCGATTTCCAGCTCAACATTATAAATAAGATCTTTAAGTCCCGGATATTTCGGATTCAATTCATAAAGGTCCAGAAGGTCAGCATAAGTTTCCTGCTGTTTTGATTTTTCTTTATAATTTGCTTTTGCTTCAGAAACCTTACGACTGAACATCTGATCAAAATCATCAGGACTGATAACTTTCTGAATACGCAGTGACAAAAGGGAAGCTTCCTGATTCAAAGGATAAACCAGCTGGACTTCCTGAATTTTCTGGAGCGCCGCTTCAAGAGATTTTATACCTTCTTCCCTGTTTCCTCTTTCCAGATAATTCTCGCCTTCTGCATAATAACTTGCTGCAACGCTAAGAATCTGTGACATTTCCGGATACAAAGGTGCCGAAGGCAGAATGGTTCGCCCGGTCTTCATAGAAAGAGCTGTATTTACAAGCGCGCGAAGGCTGTTGATTTCAAGGTCATCATCAACATTTGTTACACTCCAGCGGGCCGAAGCCTGTGTAAGAAGATTTTCTGCCTGTTCAAAGTTTCCGGCATAATATTCGTTCTTTGCCTGAGTCTTAAGGTTACGGACATCGCGAACAACGATCTCGTTTTCTTTCTGATTTATTTTTTCACCAAGCTGAATCAGGCGGACATCACTTTCATTCTGAAGTTCTTTGGAGAAAGACAATGCCAAAGCTTCGTTATATTTTGTTCGGGAATCCTGAAGTCGTTTACGAGCTGTTTCAAAGTTATCTGTCTGAAGTGCAATTTCTGCCTGATTCAGACGAAGCTCTGCTTCATTTTTTGCCCGTTGGGAGTTCTGAATCTGAACACGGCACAATGCAATAAGTTCATTTGATTCTTTCTTCTGATTTTCCAGGCGCGCAATAAAATCCAGAAGACTTGTTTCAGTTTCAGAGGCCATCTGCTTCTCACGTAAATCTGGAAGCAAGGCTATGTGACGGCGAATTACTAAAATCTGTCTGTCAATTTTTCCATTCAAAGAATCGGCCGCAGACTGAGCTTTCTCCGGATATTTTTCAAGAATAATATTTTCCGGATTTTCAGTTCCATTGAGTAAAAGCTCAGCAGCAGAAAAATCATTTTTGCTTTCAGTAACATACCCTTCATCTGCCAGAGTCACATAATCACAAAAAACACGGTTTGCTTTTGTAATTGTTACATCTGCCTGATTCTGAAGTTCACTTATATAAGCAGTGTATTTTCCTGTCATATCTTGCAGAACAGGATCCTGAATCTCTGCATTTAAAGTTTCAGAGAAGGCTTTCTTTTCTTCATCTGAAAAATCAAGGACTGCTACAGCTGACAGATATGATGATGAAAAACGGCTGTCTGTCATTTCAATCTCAGATGGATTTTCAGGAATGGTAATTGAATTATATTTTTGAATTCTTTCTTCAAGCTGATTTTTTACTGAATAAAGATTTTCAATCTTCACTGGAAGATCATATGCATATCGTCTTTCAATATCATACAGACGGTTTGTTTCTTCATTCATTTCAGGACTTAACTGACTGTTAAGATTATTAACCTTGACCGCCAGATTTGAGAACTGTCTGATAGAAAGAATGCGGTCAACACCAAGGCTTTCCCGTTCTGCCGAAACAATAGATTCAGGAAGAGTACCTGCGAAAGAAAGCACATAGCCGTTCAATTTTCCGTCTATGGCCTTTTTCATTCTATCAATATTATTGTTCCACTGATTATCCATAGCACCGGCAATACCAGTATCAGTTTTATCTGCTTGACCTGTAGTAAAACGGGAAACAAATGGAAGGAATGAGGCGTCAGTTAAATCTTCACCTGTAAGCTCTTTTGTATATTCGAAT
Source organism: Treponema sp. (assembly GCA_024402535.1). Classification (GTDB taxonomy): domain Bacteria; phylum Spirochaetota; class Spirochaetia; order Treponematales; family Treponemataceae; genus Treponema_D. Next base: position 23,210 of record JAKSTN010000022.1, on the reverse strand, counting down.
GTAGTTTTGAATTTATCTCCAGACTCATAAATTGTATTTCTGAGTTTTGCAAATTTCGCAAATTCACCCTGAACAGTCTGAAGGTTCTTTTCTATATCTTCCTGTTTTTCGTCGTTTACAGAACGAACAAAAGCAGTAACAGAATCTTCAAGAGTTTTCTGTCCCTGTTCATAAGCCAGAAGTGTTTCATCAATTTTGGCAAGAGCATCCTTTACAGGTCCCACAACATCATCCTGCTGCCATTCATCAAAAAAACGTTCCTGATAAAGTGTAAAACCTTCCCGGGCTTTTTTTGCCGCAAGCACATAATTTCCTTTCTGAACAAGTTCCTCGGTTTCCTCATGAATACGGTTGTATTCTTTTCGGAAAAAGTTAAACTCGGCCGCAATACGTGTTTCGCGAATAAATGCCAGCTGGCGGTCAGAAGGATATTTTTCAAGATGTTCCAGTTCTGATGTTACTCTGTATATTTTTTCGGAATTATCCGGTTCATCAATAATCAGCTGAATCAACTGCTCGGCAAGCTGCGTATAGCGGTTACGGGCGTTCATAATCCTGTCGATTCTTGTTTGTGCGTTATCAAAATTTTCAGGATTCTGTGCAATATATCTATTTAATTCTTCTAAGGCCTGATCATATTTTGTTTCTTTGATAAGAACATCTATCTGGGACAAAGAAAGAACATTGCTGCCTTCTGCAAAGAGAATGCCTGAAAGAAGAGAAAAAGTCAGAATTGTAACAGCGAACTGTTTTTTTGCCATAAAAATAAAAAAGTTTAAGTCCCCTATTCTATTTTTCGGAAAAAATTTACTATTCATTATAGAAAAAAAAATACCGAAAATAAAGAAAGATGAGACGAACAGGCTCTTTAGCAGTATTTTTCTTCCTCACAGTTCTGCCACTGAAGGCGCTTGCTTTAACTGATGTTACTGTATCTTTGGTTGATATTTTTTCGCCTTTTGTAGATAAAAACGAAGGTTCTACATCATTCCGCTCCCTCATGATACCTTCAGGAGGGCGTGCAGAAAGCATGGGAGGCGCATTTACAGGACTGGCAGATGACATCAGTTACATTAATTATAACGCCTCGGCCTCTTCAGTTCTTTCAAATTCGCAGGCAAGTGTTTTTCACAATTCATGGATTGCAGATTCCAACATAGAAACACTTTCATTTACAACACGCAATGGAAATGCAGGTTTCGGAGCAGCATTTTCATGTTTTTATGTACCTTTCACTGAGTACGATATTTTCGGAACCCGTGCTTCCAGCGGTTATTACACTGAATCTATAGCCTGTGTAAACGCTTCCTACAATTTTCTTTCAGGCTACAACTTCAAAGGCCTTGCACTTGGAATCAACTTAAAATCGGCTTTCCGGGAAATTCCAGATTATGCTGATGACGATACAGGTGAAATTCTTACCGGCTCTGGATTTGCCCAGTCTGGCATTGCCTTTATGGGGGACGTAGGAATGATGATTCGTTTCAACCTGGCAAAGTACTACGCATCCAGAGAACCAAACGTAAGAATCGGATTTTCAGTCCAGAATCTTGGGGCCGCTATTACCGGTTTTGGAAATGAAATTCATCTTGATGACCCGCTTCCTTCCAGCATTGCCGCTGGTATTTCCTACAACTTTATCAAGCCTGTCACCATATCAGTTGATTTCAGACAACCTTTCGCCCTTTATGGCAACATAGGCTACCAGATGTTCCAGGCAGGAGCCGGCATTGAAGCCCAGATTACAGATTTCTTTGCGGCCATGGCAGGCTTCCAGCTTAAAGGTGCAAATCCAAGATTCAGTTTTGGTGCTGAATTTGAAGTCAATAAAATCCGTGTGAATGCAAATTATACACTGGACCTGACATCTTCCCTGAACCCGCTTAACAGAATAAGCATTTCTGCAAAATTCATTTTAGGTGACGGTGGCCGCGCTGAAAAAATGAAGCAAATTGATGAGCTTTATAATCAGGGAGTTCTTTATTTTTCAAAAGGTGATTACCAGTCCGCAATAGATATTTGGGAACAGGTTCTGGAACTGGACAAACGCTTTGACCCTGCAATCCTTGGAATAAAAAGTGCAAACCGCATGCTGGAAATGTTCCAGAAAATCCGCGACTCAATGTTCCTGGAATAAAAACTAATCTTTAATAATCTGAAGAGCTTTTGCCTGATACTCAGGAAGATATGTTTTAAAAGCTCCTGTTTCATACTGAACTTTTATGACATATTCTCCTTCATTCATACGGCATTCAGAAATCACACCATAGCCGAAATCATCATTATAAAGTTTAACGCCTTTTTTCCAGACTGCAGCGATTTCGGCTTTGTCGCCCCAGCGAGAAGCATCACTTGAAGTATGTGCGGTGTGAAGACCTTTAATACCGCCGCCTTCAATTTCACGGAAAGCATATGGTGCGTTACCGATTACTTTCAGAGCAGGACGACATTCATAAAGGAAAGGACTTGGTTTCATGAACTCAGTATGCCCGTACATACGGCGCTGACTGCAACTTGTAATGTAAAGTTCGTTCATGGCTCGTGTTATGCCTACATAACAAAGGCGGCGTTCTTCTTCCAGGTCAGCGCCAAGCTTGTCCTGACGGGGGAATACGCCTTCCTCAAGACCAGACATTACCACACAAGGAAATTCCAGACCTTTTGTATTATGCAGAGTAATAAGTGTTACAAAATCTGTGCCGCCATCTTCCTGCTCTTCGAGACTGCGGTCCAGGTTTATGGCATCAAGAAATGCGTTCAAACCTTCAAATGAATTTTCATAAAGAGATGCTGTATTCACAAGTTCCTGAAGGTTTGCAAGGCGCTGTGTACCGTCTTCTTCCGATTTATACTGTTCATCAAGACCGGAATATTCTACTACCCGCTTCATAAACTCAGAAAGATTTTCTCCAGCTGTAAGACACTGCTCAAGAGAATGTATAAGCTGCACGAATTTTTCACAGCCTTCACGGGCTTTTTTACTGAGTTCAGGTCCCATATGTTCGCATGCCATAAGAAGAGTCATGCGGTATTCACCTTCGTAATCGCGGGCAAAATCAACAAGTTTATCCTGTGTTTTTTCGCCAATTCCACGGACAGGAAAGTTTACGATACGGCGGAAAGAAATTTCATCTTTAGGATTTGCCACTACAGAAATATATGCAACGGCATCTTTAATTTCCTGACGTTCATAGAACTTAAGTGACCCCACAACTTTATAAGGAATCTTACGTTTTAAGAAAACACTTTCAAAACCATTACTCTGAGCATTCATACGATATGTAACAGCCCAATCTGAATATTTTGATTTATTAAGCCCTACTGATTTTGTAATTAAATCTGCAACAAATTCTGATTCAGTGTCCTGAGTCGGCAGGAACGCAAGAACAGGTTCTTTTCCGTCCCCACGGTCTGCAACCAGAGTTTTTCCAAGACGGGAAGAATTGTTTTCTACAACAAGACTTGCCGCATTCAGAATATTCGAAGTAGAGCGATAATTTGTTTCAAGTCTTACAATTTCTGTATTTGGAAACTGATTCGGGAAATTCAAAATATTCTGCACTTCCGCACCACGGAAAGCATAAATACTCTGGTCATCGTCACCAACGACACAAGTATATGTACCAACTCCTTCCCCGTCGTTTTCATTTACGCCGGAAAGATACTGAAGCAGTTTAAACTGAGCAATGTTTGAGTCCTGATATTCATCCACCATGATTACCTGAAAACGGCGGTGAATATAATTTTTGATTTCCTCATTTGCCATCATGACTCTGACAGGAAGCATGATAAGATCACCAAAGTCGGCGTTACCTGTAGAATGAAGACGGTTTTCATAAGCTTTGTAATAAGGCTGAAGATCGAAATCGCTGTTTACAGAAGAAAGGTCATCATCAGGACCAAGAAAGTAGTCTTTTGCAAGCGCTATATCATGTGCTACTTTTTTTGCATCTTTTGCAGAAAGTTCAGGACAGGCTTTTTTCAAAAGTGCAAGAGAATCGTCGTCATCATAAACAGTGAAGTTCTGTTCAAGGCCTGCAGCGTCGTAATAACGGCGAAGAAACCATGCACCAAAAGAGTGAAATGTTTTTATCTGTGCTTTAGCCGCCAGAGGTTCCATAAGAACTGCACGTTCCCTCATTTCATTGGCAGCTTTTTTTGTGAAAGTAACAGCGAGAATATGATACGGATCAATATTTCTCTGGCTGATAAGCCATGCAATCTTTGTTGTAATTACACGGGTTTTTCCTGAACCGGCGCCTGCAAGAATCAGAAGGTTTCCGCCTTCGTGAACAACAGCCTGACGCTGCTCAGGATTCAGCATGTTCAAAAATTCTTCCATAATCACAGACTCCGGTCAAAAAATTGTTTATACAAGACGGCTGTCCAGATCTACACCTGTTACTGCAAGAATCTTTGCCTGTACAACAGCGCCTTCAAAAATCTTTTCTTTATCTTCTTCTTCGTAACGCACCACAACGGCGCCGTCAACCTCAGGTGCCTGAAACCAAGCGCGTCCGATGGCAAGACATTCATCTTCATTTGGAATCACTTCCTCAATAATTATACTGTAAGTTTTTCCAACGTGTGACTGAAGTTTCTTTTCTGTAATGCGACTCTGAATATCAACAAGAATTTCTGAACGTTTTTTTGCAGTTCTTTTGAATACTCTCGGCTTAAAGTTGTAAGCCGGTGTATCATCTTCACGGCTGTAATCAAAACAACCTGACCAGTCTGGTCCAATGTCCCTAAGGAAAGCCGCAGTTTCTTCAAAATTCTTTTTCTTTTCGTCTGGGAAACCTGTCATGAAAGTTGTGCGAAGAATCATGTCCGGGAAAATCTCCCGCATTTTTGCAATCATGCGTGTATACATTTCCTGAGTACCCACACGATTCATCTTTTTTATAATATCAGTACTTCCGCTCTGGAAAGGAATATCAAAATAATGGAGGAAACGGCTGTCTTCTTTCATTACTTCAAGAACATCAAAATTAAAATGATCAGGATGAATGTAAAGGAGACGAACAACAAAATTTCCTTCAATTCTTGAAATCAGTTTCATGAGACTTGCAAGAGGACTGAATCCTTCTCCTGTCTCACGAATAAGGTACTGTCTGATTTCTTCATCGTCCACCCCGGTTCCGTAAGCAGCCAGGTCCTGCCCAATAAGATTTATTTCATAAGTTCCGTTTTTTACCAGAGTTTTGATTTCATCAAGAATTGATTCAGCTTCACGACTTCTCAATTCTCCGCGAATAAGAGGAATAGCACAGAATGAACAGTGATTCGAACAGCCTTCTGTAATTTTTACAAACACACTGTTTTTAAATCCAAATGACACATCTCTCATACAGAAAGAAACGCCTTTCTGAGGAGATTTTACAACAGGACGTTCTTTTTTCATGACACTGTCACAAACCTGAGCAATATCTGAAAGGTCCCCGTTTCCCATAATTCCATCAGCTTCAACCAAAGAGTCTGCGAAAAGTTCTGCATAACGTTCTGAAAGACATCCTGCCAGAATTATTTTTTTGTCAGGATAAGCAGATTTTGCAGCAATAAGAGCATTTACAGATTCTTCCTTTGCACTTTTTATGAATCCACAGGAATTAATGATAATAATATCTGCATCTTCGGCATTTTCTGCCAGTTCATATTCAGCAGTCTTCAAAAGATGTGTTGCGAGAATTTCGCCGTCTACACGGTTTTTTGCACAACCGTGCTGGTCGATAAAAAATTTAATCATGAAACTGTTTTCCTAAAAAGAAATTAATCAAGTTCGATAACGACAAGTTTATACCGGCCGTCTGTATCTTTAATCCACTTAATATCTTCAACGAGAACCTGACCGGCCTTTCCAATTTCCAGGTCATAGCTCTTAGCATCTGCAATTACAGTGAACTTAACGGCATTACTGTTGCTCATCCACAAACGAATACCGTTATGTGGGTTTGCAGTAAACTGTTCTCCGGTAGAGAAATAAGATTCAACGCTTGAACTGAAATCAATTTTATCACGGAACACACAAGATGCACGGAATGTAGCATTAAGAGTAAACGGATAAGCACGGTTATCTTCAAGAATAACAATCTGAGGATGTTTGCTTTGAATTTCATCTGCAAAAGGAATGTTATCCATTGTGGTTTCACCACTTGCAACTGAAACGCCGTGACGAAGAAGAAGACTTACTTCAGCACCACGTTTTTCATCGGTAGCGGAAATATCCGAAACATAAACAATAAGATCGGAAGTTCCGTCACCGTTAATATCAAACTCAGATTCTTCGGCTAAGTCTGTATAGAAAACTCCGGTTGGAGTATCAAGTCCAAATGATTTTAAGGTGTCTTTTACAGTAAGAATAATTGTTCCGTCTGCAGATGAAACCTGCAGCTGGTCCCCTTTATAAAGACGTTGAACGAATTTTGCATCCTTTAATTCATACTGATGAGTTTTTACAGCCCCTGCCAGAAGATCTTCATCTTCTTCCACAGGCTTCTTTGTCAGTACAACAACAAGAATTACGGCAACAATAATAAGCACAAGTGCTGAAATTGAAGAAATAAGGATTGGCCAGAATTTTTCACTCTTAGGCTTTTCAATAAGTCCTTCTGGAACCGGCGACTCCTGAAGCTGTTTGTTATGATAAAGTTTCAGAAGATATGCAGAATCCATTTCCAGGTATTCCGAATAATTCTTCAAAAATCCCACAAGGTAAGGTTCCCCAGGGAAAACAGTAGAATCTTCATCTTCCAGCCCTGCCAGATACTTTTTATCAATCGTAAGGGCTGCAGAAACAACATCAAGTGAGAGAAGCTTTTCTTCGCGCTTATTCTTCAGTAATTCGCCGTAACTGTCCATTTTTTATTCCGAAAACAAGAAATTGTTATAGTTATTTGCTGATGATGGTGCATCATAAATAAAACGCTGGTCGGTGATCTCCGGATTCAATTTATAATCAAAGAAGTTCATTACAATCGGATCCCCAACATTTGGAGTAGCTTCTACCCGTCTGATAAGTTTTGTATCAACTGAGATGCAAAGACGGATTGTTTTGAAGGCTTCAGCTGTACTTCGTTTGTAAAGTACAAGTTTATAAACCATTTCATCAGAATCTGCATCCAGAGGCTCTGGATCCTGACTGTTTTCATAGGCAACTGTGTAATAACGGTTCATCAGGTTCAGTCCCTGTGCTGTTGCAAGAGATGCCCCGGAAGAATCTGAGGATACTGACTGCTGAAGAACAGCAGCAGAACCAGGAAGATAAATTGTCAGCATATTTGAGCTGTAACAGAAAACCTGTTCCTGTGGATTTGAAAAATCCAGACGCAGCAGGTCAGGAGCCTTGTATGAAAAATGCCCTGCCATTTCCTGTTTTCCCTGTTCCAGATCAAATTCAGCTTCATAAGTTTTAAGCGAAGCATAATATTCTGAAACAGACTTAAAATAGCTTGATGCTGTTGTAATATTCTGTGCAAATACAAATGTTGATGCCAGGGCAACAGCTCCGGCAATCAGAATCTTTTTAATTTTCATCTTTTTTTCCTCTGGCTTTACGGGCTTTAGGAGCAGGTTTTTCATCATCAGATTTTTCAGTTTTTGAAGCGGCCTTTTTTCTTGGCTTCTTTTCCTTAACCTCTGATTCAGTTTCTGCTTTTTCATCAGCCTTTACAGCTTTGTCTTCAAGTTCCTGACAATGTTTTTCGGCCTTAATAATTTCATAGAATTCTTTGCCTTCCATTGTTTCAACTTCAATAAGACGTTTTGCAATATAGTCTACCAGTTCCTTATGATCTTTAATGATCTTAAGAACATGGCTGTAACGTTCATTAATGATTCTTGCAATTTCATCATCAATAAACTTCTGAGTTTCTTCTGAGAATTCACGAACAAGAGTTGGTTCCCCTGAAGCGCCTGCAAGAACACCTTTTCCCAGCGTCATATTCTTGAACTTGTCGCTCATACCAAAATCGACAATCATACGTTTAAGAATATCTGTTGCACGGGCGATGTCGTTTGAAGCACCAGTAGAAATGTCTCCAAGAACAATTTCTTCTGCGGCACGTCCACCAAGCAGTGTGTCAACTTCATTCATCATGTCGCCGCGGGTCTGGAAATTCTTTTCCTCTTCTTCGCGGTACTGTGTGAACCCGCCAACTCCGTGACTTCTTGGAACAACAGTAATTTTATTTACAGGAGGATAATCAGGAGTAAATGCACCAACCAGGGCGTGACCTGTTTCGTGAACAGAAACCAGGCGCATTTCCTTTTCGTTATCCTTTCGGCTTTTCTTTTTAAGACCAATGCTTACCTTATCGATAGCATCATTGAAATCGCTCATTGAAACTTTCTTGTGTCCATTACGAACGGCCAGAAGTGCTGCTTCGTTTACAACGTTTGCCAGATCTGCACCGGCAAAACCTGTTGTTCCGTGAGCAACCGATTCAAAATCAACATCACTGTCAAGTTTTACGTTCTTAGCATGGATACGAAGGATTTCTTCGCGCCCTTTAACATCAGGCTTTTCAACAGGAACATGACGGTCAAAACGGCCAGGACGTAAAAGTGCCGGGTCAAGAATATCGGCGCGGTTTGTAGCAGCCAGAATGATGAGACCTTTTTCGTTATCGAAACCGTCCATTTCAACCAGCAGCTGGTTCAATGTCTGTTCACGTTCATCATTTCCGCCGCCATAACCGTTCATACGGTTCTTACCAAGGGCATCGATTTCATCAATAAATACGATACATGGAGCTTTTTCGCGGGCCTGTTTGAAAAGGTCACGAACACGGGAAGCACCAACACCTACGAACATTTCAACAAAGTCTGATCCGGAAATACGGAAGAACGGAACGCCTGCTTCACCGGCAACTGCACGGGCCAGCAGAGTTTTACCTGTTCCTGGAGGTCCTACCAGAAGAACACCTTTTGGAATCTTACCACCGATATCTGTATATTTTTTAGGTTCTTTAAGGAAGTCTACAACTTCAACCAGTTCTTCTTTTGCTTCATCAACGCCGGCAACATCAGAGAAACGAGTTTTTACTTTTCCTTCCTCAATTGCCTTGGCACGGCTTCCGCCCATACCAAAAAGTCCCATGCCGCCTTCTTTGTTTCCGCTCATTTTACGGAAAATCACAACGTAAAGAACAATAATCAGAATGAATGGAAGGAAATTAATAAGCAGCTGAAGCCATACAGTATTCTGTTTTCCAATAAATCTGTAAGTTACACCTTTTGAATCCATAAGGACAAAAAGTTTTTCCATTAAAACTGCATTTGTTCTATAAACAGGGCGATTTTTTCCTGGTGCAGCAAGACCTGTAATTCTGTTTTTGAAACCGGTACTTGAATTGTAGCTGTCATTTCCGGAAGTCTGCATTCCGTAACCAATTATATAACTGTCACCTACTTCAACTTCAACGATTGATCCGTTTTCAATAAGTGTACAGAAAAGAGAATAATCTATCTGATTACCTTTTTCCTTTGGTGAGAAAAAGACATCTGCCAGAAGGAATGCTGCCAGAACTGCCATGATTATGGCAAAAATAGGGAACTTGCGTTTAGGCTTTTTATCCTTATTTTTGTCATCTTTCTCAGGCTCTACTGGTCCTGCGAATTTGAAGAAGTTATAAGGATCCTGTTCATCCTTTCTGTTGTTGTCGTCCTTGTTGTTTTCGTCAGCCATTTTGTCTCCGTAAAACTGCAAAAAAAAATGCAGAGTATTACTTATAAATATAATACCAAAAAAGATAAAAAGTATAAATATGAAGAAAAAAGTCTAAAGTCCATTAAGAAATAACCGAAAATTCTATCGTAAAACTATAATTTCGCACTGTTTTGTGCCCAAAACACAAAATTTCGTGCCAGATTAGGAGAAAAACACATGTATAACAACGCTTACACAGCTTATCAGAGAACAAACATCAATACTGCAACAAGAGGAAGACTCATTGTTCTTCTGTATGAAGGTGCCGTAAAACAGCTGTCACAGGCTGTTGCACTTTTTGAGCCGGACGGAAAAATCCTGGCAAAAAACATTGAACAGTTCGGAAACTGTCTTCAGAAAGCCGAAGCCATTATTTCTGAACTGGAGGTTTCACTGGATATGGAAAAAGGCGGAGAAATTGCAAAAAATCTCATGGCACTTTACCTGTATTTCAATGAAGAACTAATGCAGGCAAACATCAGTAAAGACAAAGGAAAAATTGAGTCTGTACTTAAAATGCTTAAAGATTTAACAGAAAGCTGGCGCCAGATTGCTTCCACAACAGCAAACGCTACACCTTCGTCAAATGAAAGCAGACTCAGCATTCAGGGATAAATAAAAAAACGGGAGGATATTAATATGGCAGAAATTTCAAAGGAAGAACTGGACGAAAGAGTTGCAACTCTTAAGCATTTCAGAAAACTGCTGGAACAGCAGAGAGCAAAATTCCAGGAATATTTGAATGTTCTTGAAAAACAGCAGACATCAATCACAAAAGAAGACACAGACGCACTTGTTGCCCACACTGAAATTGAACAGCAGGTTGTAAAAAGCATTGCAAACCTTCAGAAAGTCATTGTTCCAATGCAGAAACTTTACGATGCAAATGTAGGAAAAGAAGAAAAGGAAATCAAAGACATTCAGAACGAACTTGAAACTCTTCAGACAAAAGTTCTGGCTCAGAATGAAAAGAACCGTGAACTTCTGAAAAGCCATATCATTGAACTGCGCACAAGAATCAGTTCTGCACAGAACGCAAATCCTTACCGCAATGCCGCTTCTGTCTATGCAGCCAGCGCAAGAAACTCAGGCCACATGATGTCAGTTCAGGCATAAAAAAAAGCTCCCAAATGGGAGCTTTTTTTGTTTCCAATTAACGTCTTACCTGGTCCAGTCCCCGCTTGAACTGAGGGATTCGGGCACAGGCGGTTGTGTTCCAGTCTGAACGGTCCCCACGGGCCAGGAAATGATAGCCTACTCCGGCAATCATAGCGCCGTTGTCACCGCAAAGTTTCAGCGGCGGGAAAATACAATTCAGATCTTTATGTTCTGCAAGAATAGAGCGAAGTCTTGAGTTTGCAGCAACCCCGCCACCGGCAACAACAGTTTTAAGTCCGGTATCTTCCACAGCCTTAAGCAATTTATTTGTCAGAGTTTTTACAGCAGTTTCCTGGAAAGCGGCACACATGTTTTCTGTAGAATGTTCATAACCTTCGTTCCAGAACATATCACACTGGTGAATTACAGCAGTTTTAAGTCCGCTGAACGAAACGTCGTAGCGGTGATCTTTAGGATCCAGACGAGGAATTGGGAAAGTTGCAGCTTTAGGGTCCCCCTTCTTAGCCAGGTTGTCGATAACAACTCCTCCAGGGTAACCAAGACCGTAGAACTTTGAAACTTTATCAAAAGCTTCCCCTACAGAATCGTCCACAGTAGTTCCAAGCACTTCAATATCATCAAAATTATTTACTTTACAGATAATGGAATGACCGCCTGAAACCAGAAGACCAAGGTATGGATAAGGAATATCGTTTTCCAGATGAGCGGCATAAAGATGTCCCAGCATATGGTTTACGGCAACAAAAGGTTTACCGGTAGCCCATGCCAGAGTTTTACCGAAAGTAAGGCCGACCAGAAGTGAGCCCATAAGTCCCGGTCTGTTTGTTGCACAGATAGCATCAACTTCAGAAAGATCCATATTTGCTTCTGCCAGAGCCTGGTTCACAACAGGAAGAATCCATTCAGCATGTTTACGACTGGCTATTTCAGGAACAACTCCTTTATAAATCTGATGAAAAGGAATCTGAGTTGCTACAACGTTACTGATAATCTTTTTTCCGTCTTCAACAATGGCGGCAGCAGTTTCGTCACAGCTTGATTCAATACCTAAAACCTTCATATATATGCTCCAATTTAATTTTCAAACCAGATTTAAAACTCTAATTTTTCAAACCTTTACTCTTTCCCACGGTGGTGAAGCTATACCCTTTTGCCACAAGTTCCGGATACACTTCCCGGATTAAAGCCGGCATGTAATCGGCAGACCACACGTGGGCTATCATTATAACGCATCCCGTTTTATTGGCAATATCCAGGTTCTTCCGCAGTTCCTTAAGGAATTCTTCCCGGGTTTTCTGATTGTCCAGAAAGTAACCGTTCCGTTCATACCAGCCGTAACCAAGCTCGCGGCTTACGTAAGGAATCTTTGTTTCCACGTTTGTACGGGAATCCAGAAAATATATACCCTGCATATGGGCAAGATTTATAACCGTTTCCATTTTTTCTGCATCAGCCGTAATAAGGGAACCTTCGTGGTTATTCATGCCAGAAACAGGCCCTACTTCCCGCAGGTTTTCAAGAACCAGGTTTGTAATCTGGGAAGAAGTCATGTCAGGTTTAATAGCCCCAGGGCCCGGGTTCACATTTAAGTTTACCGCCTGCATTGGCTGGTGAAGCATAAGCTCCGCATAGCCAGAAGCCCGTACCGCCTGGGCACTGGAAACCGAATCCCTGAGTTTTGGCAACACTGCAACAGTCACAGGAATTTTCAGTGCAAGGAATTTTTTAAGGTCATCCAGATTCTGTCCCCCGTCATCAAGAAGGATACAGAGCTGGGCGTTATTCGAAGCCTGAGGGAAATTAAAATCGGCTTTTTTGTTTTCAGTTTTTGGGCGTCCCCCATCAGCCTGCTTCACTTCGTTCGCAGGCTTCGGGGCGGGCTCTTGCTTCAACTCCTCCCGGGGCTTCGGCTTTGCCTGCGCCTCCGGTTGCGGTGTTTTCGCAGCGATCCCTGACGCATCACTTTTCACTTTTTCCTGAACCTGAGGCTTAGGTTCCGTCTTAGTTTTCTGGCTGATATTTTTTTCTGCAGTTTTTTTAGGCTCAGCCTTTTTTTCTGCAGAAGCAGCCTGCTTTTTCTTTTCAGGCTGAGCAGGCTTTACTTTAGCTGCATGATCATTCTCAGCACTGTATGAATATGACGAATCTATTTCAGGACGTTTTTCTGCAATGGTAGTAGCAAGAAGAAGCACCATACAGCAGACAATGACACCGCCACAAAGAGCAAAAAGACCTGTTGCAGAAACAGAAACCTTTCCTTTTTTTACAGAAGATTTTCTGGCAGATGTTCTTTTCTTTGCAGTTCCTGTTTTTTTTGAAGGTGTTTTTTTAGTTACTCTCTTCTTTTGTGCAGTCATTATCTCTTAATTCCCTTTCCAGTAAAACTGCATATAGCATACACAATTATGTTTGCTGCTACAATTGTTGCCCCAACCGGAGTTGATACAAGAATAGAAACGATAATTCCAGAAAATGCACAGATTACAGAAATAACTGCCGAAGCAATAACGGCACTTTTATAATTCGTAAAAATGGCCATAGCACTTAAAGCTGGGAAAATAATCAGAGCAGAAATTAAAAGTGAACCTACCAGATTCATTGCAAGAACAATAATAATTGCAGAAACGATTGCCACTCCCATATTATAGGCTTCAGCATTAGTTCCGGTTGCCTTTGCAAAAGTTTCATCAAAAGTTATGGCGAAAATCCGGTTATAGTAAATAATAAAAAAGAGAACAACAAGAACCGACATTACAGAACACATAATCACTTCAGATTTTTTAAGTGTCAAAATGGAAGTTGACCCAAAGAGTGTGGAACATACATCACCGGAAACATTTGCGCTGGTAGAAAACACATTCATAATAAGGTAACCCAGTGCCAGAGCGCCCACACTGAACATAGCTATAGCGGCATCACCTTTAATGCGTCTGTTTTTACCGCCGCGAAGAAGAAGCACCGCTGCAATAATTGTTACAGGCATAACAATAAGAGTTGTGTTCGAAAGCTTTAAGACAGAAGCAACAGCGATTGCGCCAAAGGCCACATGACTGAGCCCGTCTCCTATAAATGAAAAACGCTTCAAAACCAGAGTCACACCAAAAAGCGAAGAACAAAGTGCTATAAGAACACCTACAATCAAAGCATAACGGACAAAAGGATATCCAAGATAAAACATCAGATTATTCATGATCATCCTCCTCTTCGTGATGATGGTGGCAATGTTCGCCGTGAAAAGTAATATATTCTTCCACAGGAAGGAAATGACAATGATCGCTTCCCACAGTAAGAATGTGACTGGCGTATTTTACGGCTTCATCAACATCATGGGAAATCATAATTACAGCAACACCTTCCTTGTTCAGTTTTTCAATCAGGTGATACATTTCGTTCATTGCTTTAGGATCAAGTCCTGTAACCGGTTCATCAAGAAGAATAAGGCGGCTGGCGGCACAAAGAGCACGGGCAAGCAGGACTCTCTGCTGCTGGCCACCAGAAAGAGTTCTGTAACATTTATTTTTCAGGTGCGAGATTTCCATTTTTTCAAGAGCACTTTCAGCAAGCTCTTTTTCTTTTTTTGTATAAAATGGGCGCAGATGGATTTTGTTCAAAGTTCCCGAAAGTACAATTTCCCACACAGAAGCAGGAAAATCTTTCTGAACTTCACTCTGTTGTGGAAGATAACCAATCTGACGAGAAGTAAGACCATCACCAAAAACAACTTCGCCGGAAACAGGCTTTTCAAGCCCCAGAAGAGTTTTTATTAAAGTTGATTTTCCACTTCCGTTACTTCCAATAATGCAAAGATAATCCCCTGAATCAAGTTCCAGGGAAACTGGCGCAGTAACGGCAGTTCCGTTATACCCTGCAATAAGATTTTCGCATTTAATTAAGGCCACGAAGCACCTCCAGATTTTTCTTCATCAATCCGATATAGGTTGCGCCACTTTTTATATCATCCATGCTTATACCCTGAAGTGAGTTCAGCACTTTTACTTCAGTTTCAGTACCTGCAGTTTTAATAATCTGATCAGCCATTTTCGAACTTGAATTCTCAAGAATAAAAACAGTCTGTAGATTATTTTCCTTCACCTTGTCAGCAAGCCCGATTACAGTACGAAAACTTGCTTCAGTTTCTGCACTGCATCCCGGGAATGCGGCATAAGTGGTGAGATTATAATCATGAGCAAAATAAAGAAATGGAAAACGATCTGCAAAAAGAAGAACAGGTCCGTCTTTCAGAGCAAACTTAAATTCTTCATCCAGCTTTAAAAGTTCTTCTACATAAGTCTCATATTTTTTGGCATAAAGCTCTGCATGTTCTTCATCTGAAGCCGCAAAAGTAAAAGCCATATAGGCGCTGCATTCACCAGCCTTTTTCAGAGAAAGCCAGATATGTTCATCATAAACAGAGTCTTCTTCCTCTTCTTCGGAATCTTCCAGAATGCCTTCGGAACTTTCAAACATAAGTTCCTGGCCAAGACAGTCAATCAAAGACAGAGAAATCTGATTCTGATTCTTTCTTTCAGAAAGGGCATCTTTAATCCATACTTCAGATTCGCCTCCAATATAAAAAAGAAAATCAGCCGATGAGATTCTTGCCATATCAGAAACACTTGGCTGAAAGCTATGCATGTCTGTTCCTTTTGTATTCAAAAGCTGAAGATCAAAAGAATCAGACTCGCCAATAATATTACGTGCCCAGTCATAAACCGGAAATGTTGAACATAAAACAACAGGCTTTTTATTCTCACCGTTTTTTTTGCTGCAGCCTGAAAAAACAAAAATCAAAAATGCTGCGAAAATCACTGTACATATTTTTTTATTCATCAATTCCATCCTATTTTTTACTGCACTCTTCACAGCGTCCTTTTAAAAGTGACTGGCGACAGTCCAGGAAAAATCCATGATCTTTCATAAGATGTTCCTGGATTTCATCCATAAAATCACATTCCATGTGGATCAGTTTCCCGCATTCAGAACACTGCAGATGAATATGATGTTCACAGTCAGAATCTTCTGAAACTACCTGATACTGGGCCGCATCTTCGTTATCGCTTTTACGTTTTATAAGGATTCCTTTTTCTACGAGGCGGTCAATATTACGGTAAACAGTTGTAACGTTTACTGTGCTGTCACATCTCTTTAAATATTCAGAAATCTCGCCGGCAGTAAAAGTTACGTCGTGATGTTTGAGGATAAAGTCGTTTATAAGATCTTTTGTTTTGGTTTTATAGTTCTTCTGTACCATGATATAAATATACGTCGAGTCAAGGCACACTTCGTTCAAGGCCTTGACTTCGCCGTTTTTGTGCTCGAAAATTATGCTCGAGCACAAATGCAAATCAATTGCATTTGCAAGTGATTTGCATTTTAATAAACACCTATGAAAATGTCAATGAAACGGACTACTCGAACCAGAGTTTTCTGAGCTGAGGATTTCCTTCACCTTTGAAAGTGATGTAAAGGGCGTGAACTCCGTCTGGGATTTCTACCTCGCAGGATCCCTTTACCCAGAAGTTTGTGTATCCAACTTTTACTTCGCCCCACACTTTTCCTTCAGGTTCTGTGCGCAGCTCAAAAACTCCGTTTGCATAGGCACGGGTTTCCAGAGTGATTTTCTTTACGCCTTTAAAATCAAAATATTTGAAACCTACAGTTGAACCTTCGTAAAGACGTGTAATGTAAGAAAGATCTTCTTCGCCGTCTGTACATTCCTGCATGATTTTTGGGAAGCCTTCGGCTACATAAAGCTGAGGCTTTTTGGTCCAGATGTTACAGGCAATGTAAGCAGGATATTCACCTTCCGCTTTAAGTGGTCCGCCGTTTAATCCGCAGGAAGTAATTTCCACCTGTGGGATTTTTCCGTCTTCTGTGAATGTAATTTTTTCGGCACAGCCCTGACGTGAATACCAGTCGCCGTTTGTGTGACGGTGATAGAAAATGTACCAGCCGGAAGCATCTCCCGCGCCACCTTCGGCACCTGGAATCTCTACGATGCTTCCATGGTTATTGGCGCCGTAACAGGCAGGCACATCAGCTTTCTTATAGGAATCAATTCCGATATCACTGTTAGAAACAATTACGCCGCCGTAAGTAAATTTCCCGCGGGGATTTTTACTTGTTGCGTAGCAAAGTTCGTGCATCACTTCAGATGAATAAATGAAGTAATATGTATCACCGCGCTTACGGATTGAACTTGCCTCAAAGAAAGAGTGTCCTTCAAATCCGCTGCCTTCACAATATTCAACACCCGGAACAACAAGAACAGGTTCTTCAATAATAGTGAGCATGTCTTTGTCCAGTGTTACGCACCAGGAACCGTGGCGGCTTTTGTCTCCGCGGCCGCAGAAACCAGTGTAAAGGTAAGTCTTGTCACCTTCTGTCAGAACACCCGGGTCAAACTGTGGTTCGTCCCCTGCTCGCTCTCCAAGTCTTGTTCCGTCTGCATAATGAACATAACCGTAAAACTTGAATGGACCTTGAGGAACCTCACTTACGGCAACAGAAACCAGTGAATATTTATCAAGACAATAATAAAGGTAATATTTTCCGTCAGGGCCCACTGTAACGTCCGGCGCATAAAGAACAGCAAGCCCGTCCTTGTTTACAGGATCGTCAGTTCTTTTATAAGAAACGCCTTCGTATCTCCAGTTACCAAGATCATCAACCGGAGCACTCCAGCACACATAATCATTCAGACAGAATACAGGACAGCCGTAATGATCGTGACTTCCATAAACATAAACCCGTCCATTAAAAACGTAAGGTTCGCCGTCTGGAATATATTCATAAGATGGAAGATATGGATTAAAAGCCTGTTTTTTCATTTGATTCTCCTGTTTTCCCTCATTATAGCGCAGAAATATTAAAACTATAATGAGTATTTTTCTGTACCTTTTTATTTGTCCTTTTGATTTATTTGATAGTAGTCGTCCGGTCTATACTTTCGAAAAAGATGCCGAAATCGCATATCTGAAAGTTCAGCTGGCAGCAAAAGCGTAAAACAGCTATTTTGAACGCTTGATTCTCCTTTACTATTCCGCTTTCTTCATATCTGGAATTGTGGCCTGCTTAAAATATTTTGGAGACCTGCCGCTGATAATCCAACGGCCGTCATAAAATCCGTTTTCATTTGTACCAGGATAAACAAAAATCACTTTAGCAGGATTTTCTGTATCATAAATAAACTCGTTGCTTTTCCATTCGTCACGGTTTTCAGAAGGATAAGGCCATTGTCTGTCACTTGGTGTTGAAACAGTCATTTTATAACGTCCCGGCCTGATATTAAGGTGCATTGCAACTCCACCAGAAAGCCAGTAAGAACGTTCATATTTGTTCACAACTTTCGGAACTGAAATCCATTCATAAGTTGCCCAGGCTGCCGAATATGTAACATCATTTCCGTCCATATCTTCTATTTTAAGCCAGCAGCGGATATCGTTTATGGCTTCAGTATTCTGAGGCCGGTAAATAATCAGTTCCCAGGGATTATGTTTTATATCCGGGGTAAGATCTGCCGCTGCCAGCGAAAGAGAAATATATATAACTGTAATAAATATAGAGGAAAACCGTTTCATTCAGTTTTTATAGTATAGCACTTATTCAGAAACTCTTCATTTACTAATATTTTACAAAAGCCCCTTCCTGACCTAAAATTAAAGTAAGCATAAAAAAAGGAGCTTTATAAAATGAAAAAGATTTTAAACCTTTCAGGACTTCTGCTTGCCGCTTTACTGCTGGCAGGTTGTGCAAGTGCACCAAAGGAAGAAAAAACTGACGGCACCAAACTGGATGCAAAAACAAAATTTGCCATTGATGGCGTAGAACTTGGTTCTTTCAGCTGGCCAACTTCTTCGGTAAATGATAAAGGTGAAATTCACTGGACTCATTCCCTGGAAGGTGATTGGCACGAAATCGGCTGGGATGCCCGCGGAGTTGATTTAAGTGCATACGGTGCCATTCGTGTTACACTGGCTCCAGGACAGAATCAGAATGTAAAAATCATCCTTTCAGACAATCCTGCAACTTTTGGAGAATGGGGAACTGAAACACAGTACAATGACACAGTTACTGCATATTTTAATGGCTTGGGAAAAAGCTGGGGAGATATGAAGAACCCGGATCTTGAAGAAGGATTCAGAATTCGTCTTCAGGTTCCTGCCCGTAAATATGAAAAAACTGTAATAAAAAGTGTTGAACTGATAAAAAAAGAAGATGTTCCTGATGTTTCTCACCTGGAAATTTCAGGTGTGCTTATGGGAAGCATCTGTCAAAATCATATTGCATATAACGGAAAAGAAATTATATGGACAAAAGGTTATAAGGATTCAAGCTTTGGCTGGAATTTGTCTGGAGTAGATCTTTCCGAATATGACAGAATTCGTATTGAAGTGGAAAACAACACAGCAACCGGTTTAGGACTCAGACTTTGTTCCAGCAACTGGGAAAACTGGCATGGCTTTGAACAGCAGATTGAACCAAACGTTTGGGAAGCAGATTTAACTGGTGAAGGGGCCAGCTGGAAATTGGAAAATGCAGAACCTTTTGATAAAAGCAAGGGAATGTTTATTGTGTTCCAGAACTGGCACGAAAATCCACTTACAAAAGAAGAAAGAACAGTTGTAAAAAGCGTTCAACTTTTGAAAGGTAAAAAAGTAATGAATGAACATCTTATGATTGGCGGGGTCGCTTTTGGTACTGATTCATATCATTGTAAAATTTACGATGGTGGAGTTATTGAATGGGATTCAAAAGAAAAAGATTTCTGTGGCGGCTGGGATGTTCGCGGTGTTGATTTGTCTGAATGGGAAGCTGTGCGGATTGAAATTAAATCTTCTGATGTTCCTTTAGACTCATTCTTTCTCTCTCAGGAAGGATGTAGTGTAGGAGTTCATGAAAGTTCTAAAAATATATTTGAAATTAAACTTGCTGCAACAAATTACGAATGGATATCACCTCAAGATAAAAAATGGGATTCTTTAAGAGGTGTTGAACAGATTCGTATTTCTCCAAAGGAATCTGCCGTAAAAGCCGGTTCAAGAACTGTAGTAAAATCTGTAACTTTGTTAAAAAATGCCAACGAAGTTCCACAACCAGAAGCACTTGTTTTGAACGGTGCAAAACTGGGTTCAAAACGTGAACAGGCATATCTTGATGATGATTTTGCCATCAACTGGAAAAAAGCAAAATATGCTAATTGCGGCTGGAAGCTTGAAAATCTGGAAGCTGGTATTCTTGAAATAAAAGTTTCTTCAACAGATGTTCCTTTACGTTTAAGAATCAAAGACCTTACAAATGACAACGATGCATCCTGGATTGATGACGGTTCACACATATTCCGTATTCACCTGGATACAAAACAGCAGGAAACAAAAATAGGGCTTAAACCTTGCGAATGGCAGAAAAAATCTGACCAGTTCGGATTTTTTGATGGTGTCGAAATTGCTTTGGAACCAGCCAACGGGGTTTTCAAAGAAGGCAAAAAAACTGTCATTGAATATGTAAAAGTGGAATAATGATTTTATAAGGAAATTAAAAAAAAAGGCCGGTAACTGCAAGTCACCGGCTCCGTCTATTAAAAAAGCAACAGCTATTCTTCGAACTTAAAGTCTTTCAGAATATCCATCATTTTATTCATACTTGATTCAACTCCGAATGCAGTCTGCTTAACTTCTTCAGAAGACTTACTGATAAGCATTGCACCTTCAGACATATCTTCCATAGAATTATTAATAGTTGATGTAATATTTCCAACATTTATAATCTTCTGATCCAGAGCTTCCATTGAAGACTTACTTGTTTCTACAGTCGAAACAATATCGTGAGATTCACTTGTAAGCTTATTCAAAGTATTATTAATATCCTGAGTTCCGATATTCTGTTCTTCCATAGAAGACTTAATTTCATCAATCAACGGAGTAACTGTATTTGCAGAATCAGTAATC
Organism: Treponema sp.; assembly: GCA_024402535.1. Taxonomy (GTDB): domain Bacteria; phylum Spirochaetota; class Spirochaetia; order Treponematales; family Treponemataceae; genus Treponema_D. The sequence continues at coordinate 2,438 of JAKSTN010000022.1, read as the reverse complement.
TCTGTAAAGGCATTCATAAGGGAAATACCGGCTGTCGCAGCAGACTGAATTGTATTCTGAATTGTCTTTACCTGTTCTGTAATCTGTTTAGATTGTGCACTGGAAGTTTCTGCCAGTTTTCTGATTTCATCAGCAACAACCGAAAATCCCTTCCCTGCTTCACCGGCGTGAGCGGCTTCGATTGCGGCGTTCATAGCAAGAAGGTTGGTCTGAGAAGCAATATTTGCAATTACGGAGTTGGCATCATTAAGAGTTTTTGATGTCTGTTCAATTTCCATAATAGAATTCTTAATTGCTTCATTTGCAACCTGTCCGTTCTTGATATCGGAAATAAGTTTTCCAAAAGAAGAATTCATGTTGTTAACATTGTTTGTTACAGAATAAGTATTTCCTGCAACCTGATTAACTGTGGCGGCTGTATCCTGAAGCTCACTTGTAAACTGATTGATTTTTGAAAGCATGACACCCAGGTTAGTCTGCTGATCTTTTGCTGACTCAAGAACAAGTTGTGTCTGCTGAGCCTGAGAGTTTGACTGATTCTGAACATTGTTTACGTTACCGGAAATTGTATTAACGGCTGCAGAAGAATCTTCTGCAGTCTGCTTCATTACATCAACCGCACTGGCAATTCCCTGAGATTCTATATTAAGATTCTTGATAATATTCTGCAGGCGTTCCATGAACTTATTAAAGTTCCGCGAAATACGTCCCAGTTCATCATGAGTAACGGAAGGAAGTCTGTAAGAAAGATTCATTTCGCCACTGGCAAGTTCGCTTGTAGAAGCTTCTAGTTCCATAAGAGGTTTTCTTGCAACAATAAGCAAAACTATAACAATGGAAATCAAAACAACGATAATAAAGATTGCAAGAATAAGAACAATCATTCTTCTGAAATCTTTTGTCATGTTTTTAATACCTGTATCTGGCAGGTTAATTACAAACCAGAACGGATCCGACATTGTAGAAATATTTTCTGTTACACGGAATATATGTCTGTAAAGACCATTTGCTTCATCAATTGCAGCAATATCTGTAGAAGCTTCAATCTGTTCCCAGAAAGCAGGGGCAAATTCAAAACCTACTTCATCAGGATTTGAAGAACTCATTACCTTTCCAACACCTGCAAGACTGATTGATTCACAGCCAATAACCTTTGCAACATCCTTAAGGTTTTCTACTGTAAGCGGCATAAGAACTTTTGTAACAACAGCTGATCTTCCCAGAAGCTTACATTCTTCTTCTGTCCAGCAGTAGTTCATCATAACTGCAGTCATTGAATATTCAGCATGACAGGTAAAATAATAAGAAGACACTTTTGTTCTGTAACATTCAAGAACATCATCTACACGGTTTGTTCCCGAACTGAATGACATACACTGTTCTGCATTAAGACAAATTGTATCATTCCCTTCAATCGCATAAACACCAACATCAAATGCTGTAGTTGCTTTTTTTACTGTATTAGTAACTGACTTAACATAATCCAGTCCTGTTTCATCAGAAGTAATCGACATGGTTTCCAGGACACCTTTATAAGTGGTTACAAATTCGTTAAACAGTTTATTCCCAACATAATTGAGAGCTGTTTCATGATTTGACAAATCTTTATAAATGCTCGAAATCTTATGCTTAGTAATAGAGTTTGCAGCACTGAATGTAATGATTACTCCAGCCAGTGATGTGACAATAAAAGGAATCAAAATTTTAATAAAGATAGATGTTTTTTTCATCGACGCATACCTCTTTTAAGCCTGATTATAGATTTATATAATAACTCCAAAATCTCTAAAGGTAAATAATAGCATATTAGTGGAGAGAATTCATATAATAAAGTGTTATGGAATTGAAGAATCGAACCCGTCTCTCTTCCCGGTTTCTGGAAAATGCTAAAAAATGCTTCCGCATTTTTCTCAACGCATTTCCTATCTTAGGGTTGAGAGAGCGATTCTCTAAACCGATATTCAGTCTTGCCCTATCGAATATCGGTTTTAATAATCTAAAAACAAAAAAAGACTTCATCGTTTGATGAAGTCTTTTTAATTGTTAGCCCTAACGGGAGTCGAAGGGTTCCAGTCGGAAACCTCCTGTTTCCTCCTTCCACCCCGTCTACGTTCATTTTCGTCGCCCTCCTTGGCGCCTCACCTCAAAAAAGCTCCTTCATCGTTTTTTTGAGGCCATTCACTACGCGGTTCGACTCCAATAAAATCTTTTTACGTAAAAAAAAGACTTCATCGTTTGATGAAGTCTTTTTAATTGTTAGCCCTAACGGGAGTCGAACCCGTCTCTCCGCCTTGAGAGGGCGATGAACTAAACCGATATTCGATAGGGCCGTAAAACAAATATAATATTTCGGTTTCGACTCACGTTGAAGTCAACCCAAAATGCAATCATAACCACCCCTCAAAGGGGTGGTTTGCACTTAGCCTATAAGGCTAGGT
>JAKSTN010000021.1 GCA_024402535.1 Treponema sp. | reverse complement strand
CGGAGTAGATGGTGTTATAAATAATAAAGGTAAGTTCACTGCAGTGACGGATTTTTCTTATTAGGTGTGTGGGAATAAATGAAAAAAATAAAATATATATCAATAAATGAAAATCCAGAAATAATTGATTTTAATGGAACTGTACGAGAAACGTTTTTTAGAAATGGGGAGACAAAATGAAACGAATTATTCTTTTTTTTGTATGTATTATTTCTTGGCTTCTTCCAATTGGGGCAGAACAATATTCTGTATTTAAGTCTGGAAAAAAATACGGACTGATTGATTCTCAATTAAAGATAGTTATTCCAGCAGAAAATCAAAATATCTGTTTTTCTGATAATTATATTCTTGTAATAAATTCAGCAACATCCGTTAAAGTGTATGAGAAAAATTTAAAACAAGGGCAGACTCTTACCTTCAGTTCAAATGAATTGATATATGATATTTATTTTTTATACGATGACCTTTTCTATATCATGTTTAAAACAAAAAAAGAAGGCATCCTTTTTAATGCGGCAACAGGAATATCAATTCCTACTACTTTGGTAACAAATGGTCTTGTGCAGGATTCAGGGGTTTTTGATAAATATCTTCCTGTGATTCAGCAGAATAAAAGAGGATATATAACAGAGAATGGTGGATTTATAAGTTGTTCGGACTTTGAATTATTATATCCGTATGTTGAATCCCGAGCGGTAATAGTGAAGGAAGATGAAAATAGTTTTCAGTGGGAATATCGCATTATTGATGAACAGGGAAAATCAATTTGTGAATTGAAAGATTGCGGAAATCACTTTAGGGAAGGATTTCTTGCTGCCAAATTGATGTCAGGAGAAACAGGTTTTATTTCTTCGAAAGGTACAGTTAAATTTTTGTGTCCAATGGTCTCTAATGGAGAGAGAACGACTATGGCGCCAAGTTTGAAATATTACTTTTCTGAAGGTTATGTATACGTTCAGATACGAAAAGGGGTTTGGCAAGTTTTTGACAAGAAAGGTAATACTGTTTCTGAGGAACTTCCATATTACCCTGGTACGGCGTTTCGGCGAACAAATGGATTTACTTATGGTCTTTTGAATGTAACAGATCCTAAAACAGGATTATCTGGATTTATAAATCCCAAAGGCGAAACAGTAATTCCGTTTTTGTATACGTCAGTTCAGAATTTTTATAATGGTTTTGCCATTGTCCAGAAAGACGGAGTAGATGGTGTTATAAATAATAAAGGTAAGTTCACTGCAGTGACGGATTTTTCTTATTAGGTGTGTGGGATTAAAATAAATAATTGGAGTGTCCAAACAAGGTATTAGAATTATGAATTGTAAAAAAAATATATTAACCGTTTGTATTTTATTATTTTTCTATGCAAATTGTTTTTGCCAGGTTTCTGAACATATAATAACAAAAGATACAGGCTGGATTATTGGAAATACTTATGAGAATAAATTTCTCTATGAAGAAAAAGTATTATCGATTAAAGATTTTGTTAGTTCAGAGATAAAGAAAGTTTCAGGGAAAAAAATTCCTAAAGAAATAGAAGAACAGGAAATTTTCTTAATGGAAATGTATAAAAATTGCAAAAATTTTCTTGATGAGCCAGGTGTTAAATTCCGTAATTTTGAATGGTATGAAACTGAAAATGTAAAAATTTCAATTGAGTATACGATTTATGGTTTATGGAATAATACAGGTTTGGGAAAATATTCAATTCGGGTTTTTGATACATCGAAAGTTTATGTTTATTCAATTACTGATATAAACATGAAAGAAAATAAATCAAGTATGTATGATAATCTTGAAAAATATCTGACTTTTAAAGAGGGAAGAAAGGCTGATATTCAGAAAGGCATTGAAGGTAATCAGGGGTATTACTGGAATAATGAAAATTCATGTAAAGAATTTTATGAAGACTTAAAGAATAAAAATGTATCGGGGTATGCTTTGTTGTTTCAAAATACTTTTGAAGAATGTTTAAATCAGATTAAAGATTCTTTTGCTAAAAATATTTTCGAATAGTTTACAGTGAACCTTTGAACAGATCGATTACAAGCTGGACTTTGTCAGGTATCTTCATTTCCTGAACAGTTTTCTGGACGGGAGCTTCAACGGAAAGTTCAAAATGCATTGGGCGTCCGCACATAGCAGTAACGGCACTGTTGATTGCCTGACTCTGCTTGTTGAAGGCTTCTTTGTCGAATTCTGATTTAACAGTTGTGAGGATTTTATCCCCCTGGATTTTCCAGAGGCTGGTGTTTTCCAGGGCGATGGCAGCAAATCCGTTATCTACGGCGAGATTTGCCGTAATGGTACCGCGAAGCTGGGCTACCGAAATCTGGCGGCCGTCAGCGGCGAATAAAAAGTCATTTGTCTGTGCAGGGGCAGAATCAGGTCCTTCCGAATCAAATTCTTCGGGGATATATGAGTCGTCTGGTGCGTAAGTTCCTTCTTCTGCCGGTGAAGCTGATTGTTCAGGCGGCAGCTCTCCGCCATAATTAAAAGGGTTTTCTGACGGTACCTCTGGACCGTTGTCAAAACTGACTGGTTCCGGCGCCGGGACAGAATCGTCCGGCGGAACATCGGCTAAGGCTGAAAATGTTGGCATTCCGCCTGGGAGTGCGTTTGACTGTGGAGCGGGAGCGGCATTTTGCGAAACAATGTTTGCGCCCTGCGGGGCTGCGCCGCCCATAGCGCCGTTAGGTGCCATAGCGCCCTGCGGGGCTGCGCCTTGTGGTGCCGCATTATAAATCTGGCTTGAAAGTGGTGCATTTGCATTTGCCGGTGCGCTTTGTGGTGCGCTCTGTGAAGCCTGTGGAACGGCGGCTGCGCCCATAGCGCCGTTCATAGCGCCTGCTGGTTCAGCCGGAATATTCTGCATAGAACCGAAACTCATGCCTGCGGCAGGGTTCTGAACAGGCTGAGAAGCCTGTGAGGCACCCATAGCATTGTTGGATGTAGCGCCACCAATGACGCCGTAACCAACTGCTGGCTGTGGTGCAGCCACTGGCTGAGAAGCCTGAACAGGAGCGGCCGGCTGTGTAGCGGCCATAGCGCCCAAAGGAGCTGGAGCTGTTGGTGCCCCGCCTAAAAGTGCCTGGGCCGCATCAATTGCTTTTTTAACTTCAGCAGGCGAAACGTAATCTTTAATCCAGCACATACGGCTGAAAAGCAGTTCCAGTTCATAGCGTGGGCTTAAAGAATAACGGATATCACGGTAAAGGTTTAAGTAAAGTGAAAGTGCTCTTTCTGTCTGGATTGTATTCCAGGCTCCCAGAACTTTCTTACTGTAACGTTCAACATTGTTTCCAAGCAGTGCTTCACGGGTAATGCCGTTCTTAATCAGAAGCAGACTGCGAAGGTAATCAGCACAGGTAGAAATCAGCTGTTCGATTGAAACACCTGCCTGAAGGAAACCGTCCAGAGCGTTCAGAACTTCGTCAGTTTTTGAATCAGCACAAAGCTCAAAAATTGTATTCAGGCGGTCAATTCCAACAAGACCAAGCTTGTCGCGGATTTTGTCATATGTAATGTGTCCGTCACTGAAAGCTACAACCTGGTCAAAAAGGGTGTAGGCATCGCGCATAGAACCGGTTGATTCACGGGCGATCCAGAAAAGTGCTTCATCATCATAAGTGATGTTCATTTCAGCACAGGCTTCGGCAAGACACTGTTTTACTTTTTCAATGGGAACCAGACGGAAATTGAACTGCTGGCAGCGGCTTTTAATAGTAGCCGGAACCTTCTGAAGTTCAGTAGTAGCAAAAATGAAGATTACATACTCAGGTGGTTCTTCAATAGTCTTAAGAAGTGCGTTGAAGGCGCTTGTTGTAAGCATGTGGACTTCATCGATGATGTAAATCTTGTAGCGGCAGTTTGAAGGCGGGAACATGATTTCATCTTTGATGCGGCGGATATTTTCTACGGATGTATTTGAGGCACCGTCGATTTCAATAACATCAAGACTGGCACCTTTTGCAATTTCCTGACAGGCAGGACACTGACCACAAGGGTGTTCAGTAGGGCCGTTTGTGCTCTGACAGTTCAGGGCTTTTGCGAGAATACGGGCAGTAGAAGTTTTTCCACATCCACGTGGACCTGTGAAAAGGTAAGCGTGAGCGATTTTGCCCGATTTAATGGTATTTTTAAGTGTTTCGGCAACAAATTCCTGTCCGACAAGATTATCGAACTGCTGCGGACGTCGCCGGGTAGCGGTTACTTCATAAGACATAGATTAAGTATACCAAAAAAAACTCTCATTTTAAACTTGAAACTGGAGACTTTTGATATTACTTTTAAAGAAACATATATTTTGAATTAAAAGGATAAAGAAATGGCAGATTCAAAGAAAAAATTTCCTACTTGGGCAATAGTCCTCATTGTTATTGCAGTATTAGCACTGCTTTGCGTAAAGAAATATACAGGAACTTACAATAATATGGTTTCTCTTGATGAAAATGTGTCTTCTTCCTGGTCACAGGTTCAGAACCAGTATCAGCGCCGCTACGATCTTATTCCAAACCTTGTAAGCACAGTAAAAGGCTACGCTTCTCACGAAAGTGACGTTTTCACACAGGTTACAGAAGCCCGCTCAAAAGCAGGCGGAGTGATAAATGTAAGTGACGAAGTTCTTCAGGATCCGGAAGCTTTTGCCCGTTTCCAACAGGTGCAGGATTCCCTTGGCGCAAGCCTCCAGCGCCTTATGGCAATTACAGAAAATTACCCTGAACTTAAGGCAAATCAGAATTTTATGGCACTTCAGGATGAACTTGAAGGAACAGAAAACCGCATTGCTCAGGAAAGAAGAAAGTTTAATGAATCTGTTAAGATTTATAACAATTACATCAGAAGATTCCCGAACAATATTATTGCAAATATGAGCGGGTTCGATAAAAAAGCTTACTTTGCAGCCGGGGCTGAAGCTCAGAGCGCACCAAAGGTAGAGTTTTAAATAATGGGGTAGGGGGAAGTTTCCCCCTCGCTCCAAAGAACGGCAGTTTCACAAGTTCAACCGCCGTTCTTTTCCGCTACCCCCTCTGCGGGCCTCAAACGGCGGCCCGCAACGCCCCCTCTAAGTTATGGAGACAAAATGACAGTAAAATCACTTATAAAAAAACTTAATCTTTCAGACAACGACTTTGCAGCCATAAAAGAAGCCGTTGCCGAAGCTGAATCAAAAACCACCGGAGAAATTGCGCTTGCAGTTGCTGCTGAAAGCGGTAAATATTCTTTCTGGGAACTGCTCTGGTCAAATGGCCTTGCCGCAGTTGTTCTTGCCGTGATGATTCCATTTTCTGCCGGCATCACTTCAATTTTTCAGAAGTTTTACTGGGACGCAGTTCCAGCCTGGATTGTTCCCTGTGTTTTTGTAGCAGTTGCTTTTGCAGTTGTTGTAATTGGTTTTTACCTTTGCAATATTCCGGCAATTGACCGCATGATTATTCCAGGCTCAGAAAAAACAAAAACTGTTTCAGCCCGGGCCATGCAGTATTTTGCAGAAAGCGGAGTTTACAATACAAAAGAACATTCAGGTATTCTGGTTTATGTTTCCTATATGGAACGGGAAGTCCGCATTATTGCAGACTCAGGCATCTCTTCAAAAATCAGTCAGGATTTATGGAATCTTATTGCAGATGAACTTTGTGAAAATCTTAAAAAAGGTGATGCAGTAAAAGCCTTTACCGGCGCCGTAGAAAAGTGCGGTGATCTTCTTGCAGAAAATTTCCCGAATCACGAAGAAAATCCAAATGAACTTTCAGACGGACTTGTAATAATAGAAGAATAATTTCCAGTTTTAGTAAGAGATAAATGTATGAAAAATAAATCAAATATAAATCATATAAAAAAAATCCTGATTCTTGGCGGAATCTCTTTTTTAATGGGAGTAAGGTGTTTTGCTCTTGGTGTACCGGCATTGAATGGCCGTGTGAATGACAATGCAAAACTTATGACTTCACGGGAACGTCAGGAAGCAGAAGAATACCTTGCTTCAGTTGAAAAACAGAGCGGGGTACAGATTGCAGTTCTTACAGTAAAAAGCCTTCAGGGAGAAAGCCTTGAAGATTACGCCAATGATGTATTTGAAAAATGGGGACTTGGTCAGAAAGGCGAAGACAACGGAGTTCTTCTTTTGGTCGCTTATAATGAAAGAGGGGTTCGTATCGAAGTTGGTTACGGTCTTGAAGGAACCCTTACAGATACAAAAAGCGGAATCATAATCCGTAACATCATCATTCCGGAATTCAAGGAAGGGGATTACGGCGAAGGAATTACTAAAGCCGTAAAAGCCATAGGCGGAGTTGTGTGCGGAGACGTAGAAACTGAGAATCAGCTGAAAGAATCAGAAGCTGTAAGCGTCGACGATGCTGCCGCTGCAGTATTTGCCATGATTTTTATTCTTGTATGGTCACTTATTGTATTCTCTTCACTTTTACAGCGTTACGGCATCTGGGGCATTTTCATTTGGAACTTAATGGGACGCCACGGACCAAGACCAAAGCGCCGCCCATATGTGGGTAACCCTCACGTTACAATTCATAATTCTGGTTTCGGCTCTGGCTTCGGTGGAGGCTTCCATGGCGGTGGCGGTCATTCAGGTGGCGGCGGAGCATCCGGTCACTGGTAATCTGTGATATAATGATTCAGGTCTGGAGGTGCTAAAAAATGGATATTAAAGAACTTTTGCTTCAGGTAAAAAATGGAGAAGTGTCTGTAGATGATGCACTTCTTTCTATTAAAAAAGCTCCCTTTGAAGATCTGGATTATGCAAAAATAGACCTGCATAGAAGTGTGCGCCAGGGCGCCGCAGAAGTAATTTACGGAGCGGGAAAAACTGCCCAGCAGATAACAGGCATCTGCCAGGCCATGAAAAAGGCAGGGCAGGAAACAATCCTTATTACAAGAATGTCTCCAGAAAAAGCCGCAGAAGTAAAAAAAGAAATTGATGATTTAAGTTATTTTGAACTTCCTCAGGTGGGCATTGTTGGCAAAATGCCAGAAAAAGACGGCAAAGGTAAAATTGTAATCTGTACAGGTGGAACAAGTGATATGCCTGTTGCAGAAGAAGCCGCCCTTACCTGCGAGGCTTTTGGAAACGATATAACAAGACTTTATGATGTGGGAGTAGCCGGAATTCACAGACTACTTGCCCACATGGATGATATAATGAGCGCACGTGTGATTATTGCAATCGCAGGAATGGAAGGCGCACTTGCCAGCGTTGTAGGCGGCCTTGCAGACTGTCCTGTAATTGCCGTGCCTACGAGCGTAGGTTATGGTGCAAGTTTTCAGGGACTTTCGGCACTTTTGAGCATGCTGAATTCCTGTGCCAGCGGCATTTCAGTTGTGAACATAGACAACGGTTTTGGCGCCGGCTTCCTCGCCAGCCGAATTAATCACATGTAGAGGATTTTTATGCGAACACTTTATATTGACTGCTCTATGGGCGCCGCAGGTGATATGCTTACAGCAGCCCTTCTTGAACTGGTAGAAAACAAAAATGCCTTTGTAGAAAAACTTAATTCTCTAGGACTGGAAGGCGTTGAATACAGACTTGAAAAAAGTGAAAAGTGCGGCATTACCGGAAGTCATATGAGTGTTCTGGTTCATGGTCATGAAGAAGATGAATCCATGCATGAACATCATCACCACCATGATCACGAAGAACACGAACATGAACACTGTCACGAGCATCACCATGAACACGGTGGACATCATCATGAATATAATTCCATGGACGGAATCCGCCACATAGTCTGTGACCATCTGAACCTTTCAGAAAATGTAAAAAAATCAGTAATGGATGTTTACGGCATCATTGCCCGGGCGGAAAGCGAAGTTCACGGAAAGCCTGTTACAGACATTCATTTTCATGAAGTAGGTTCCATGGACGCAGTTGCAGATGTAACTGCAGTGTGTCTTTTAATGGAAGAACTTGGAGTTGAAAAAGTTTTTGCAAGTCCCGTTCACGTGGGAAGCGGCACTGTAAAATGTGCTCACGGCATTCTTCCGGTTCCTGCCCCAGCTACTGCAAATATTCTTAAAGGCGTTCCAGTCTACGGCGGTGAAATAAAAGGTGAACTTTGTACACCAACGGGGGCAGCCCTGCTTAAATACTTTGTAACAGAATTCCGTGACATGCCGCTTATGAAAATCGAAAAGCTTGGCTACGGAATGGGAAAAAAAGATTTCGAACGTGCCAACTGTATCCGTGCTATCCTTGGTGAAACTGCAGACAAAAAAGATGATGTTCTGGAACTGAGCTTTAATCTGGATGATATGACTGCAGAAAAAATCGGATTCGCAATGGACCGCCTTTTTGAAGCCGGCGCCCTTGATGTTTACACAGTTCCAGTGGGCATGAAGAAAAATCGTCCTGGAATTCTTATGCGGCTTTTGTGTAAGGAAACAGACAAAGAAAAAATCATTCATACGGTTTTCCTTCACACAACTACAAACGGAATCCGTCAGTCAAAGCTGGAACGTTACGTTCTGGATAGAAAAATGGAAACTATTGAAACCCCTTGGGGACCTGTTAGAAATAAAATTGTAAGCGGTTACGGCGTTCAGCGCAGCAAGTTGGAATATGACGACCTGGCCAGAATTGCAAAAGAAACAGGTATGAGTATTCAGGAAACAGAAGAAAAAATCCGGAGCGAAAAATAAATGAATATTCTGATTATTGACGGACAGGGCGGTGGTATGGGAGCCCAGCTGGTTGCAGGGATCAAACAGAAAATGCCTGAAGCCGAAATTACTGCCGTTGGCACAAATACAATTGCAACCCAGGCTATGCTGAAGGCAGGGGCCGATCACGGTGCAACAGGCGAGAACGCCGTAATTGTAGGCTGCCGCAAAGCAGATGTTATTTCAGGCCCAATCGGAATTGTAATAGCAGATTCTCTTTTCGGAGAAATCACACCTAAGATGGCTCTTGCTGTAGCACAGAGTAATGCGGAACGTGTTCTGCTGCCAATGAACATCTGTTCAAATTTCATTGCAGGTGTAGATAAGCAGCCTACGGCTAAACTTATTGAAGCGGCAGTAGAAAAAATTGACACCTTAAAAAAATCTATTTAAAATAGTTAATATATAGAATATTTATCAGATGAACTGATAACCGGCTGGCAGAAGTCACCACAAAAAAAGATTACATTCACATTTTTAGGAGACTTCACCATGCACATGGCAGATGCACTTCTGGCACCAGCCGTTGCCGGCGTAATGTACGGCGCAACAGCGGTTACTGCTGGAATTTCAATTCACAAAATCAAAAAAGAAAACGATTCTCACAAAATCCCTATGATGGCAGTCTGTGCTGCACTTGTTTTTGCAGGACAGATGATTAACTACACCATTCCTGGAACAGGAAGCTCAGGTCACCTTTGCGGCGGCTTCCTTCTTTCTGCAATTCTTGGTCCTTTTGCAGGTTTTATTTCCATGATGATTATTCTTGCAATCCAGGGACTTTTCTTTGCAGACGGCGGCCTTATGGCACTGGGCGCCAACTGCTGGAACATGGCATTTTACGGTTGTTTCCTGGGGTACTACGCTTTCTGGCGCCCGCTTATGAAAAAGCCTGGCCGTGTAAAAATCATCCTGGCTTCAGTTCTTGGCTGTATAGTTACACTTCAGCTGGGCGCCTTCTCCGTTGTTCTTGAAACAAGTCTTTCAGGCATTACAGAAATTCCTTTCGGAACTTTCTGCGGCCTTATGCAGCCAATTCATCTGGCAATCGGGCTCATTGAAGGTATTATAACTGCTGCGGTTCTGGTTTTCATTTATGAAGCAAGACCGGAAAGCCTTTCGCTTCCAAAGACGGAAGGTAAAGATGAACTACAGGGAAAACTTTCTTTCCGTGCAACTCTTATTGTTCTGGCAGCAACAGCCCTGGTAACAGCCGGCGGATTTTCTCTTCTGGCCAGTTCTCATCCTGATGGACTTGAATGGTCACTTTTTGGAAACGCAGAAGAAGGCTATGCAGAAAATCTGTCACTTGATGAAGACAATTTTGGTTATTCTTCAGACGCCGCAGACATAGCCGCTTCAGTTCAGGACCACACTTCATTCCTCCCAGATTACAATCTTCCAGAAAGTGAATCTGCTGCAGGAACTTCTTTAGCAGGTATTGTAGGTTCTGTAATTGTAGCAGCCTTTGCCGTGGCAGTTTCCATGCTGATTAAAATATTCAAGAAAAAGGAAAAGGCAGAAGCCTAATGAAAAATCTAAGCCCCCTTGCGAAACTTGGTGTAACCGCAGTATTTATTTTTACTACAGTTTCTTTTCCAAAATATAATGTAACGGGGCTTATTCCTTTTTTTCTTTATCCTGTCATTTTATTCAGACTTGCAGACACAAACTTTTTCCGCTGCCTGAAGGCAACGGCTTTTGTTCTGCCTCTGATTCTGATGACAGGCATTATTAATCCGTTTATAGATAAAACACCTTTTGACATTGCAGGGCTTTTTGTTGTCCGGGGCGGTGTCATTTCTCTTATTACTTTACTCATAAAAGGAATGCTTTGTCTTTCTGCGTCTTACGTTTTTGCAGAAACCACAAAGGTTGATGAGCTTTGCGGAACGCTTCGCCGCATTCATGTTCCAAAATTAATCGTAACAGTTTTTCTTCTGACCTGGCGCTATATTTTTGTAATGAAAGAAGAAGTTTCTATCATGCTGGAAGCTTACCACCTGCGTGCTCCGGGACAGAAAGGCATTCATTATTCGGCCTGGGGTTCTTTTCTGGGACAGTTATTTTTGCGGAGCTTTGACCGTGCCGACGAACTTTATCAGGCTATGCTGCTTCGCGGTTATAACGGTAACTATTTTTATGCTTGCAGCAGGGGAAAGTATCCGGCTTTGAAAAACTGGATTTATTTTATTGCAGTGTCGGCTTTAATTCTGGCTTTCAGATTTTTCAATATTCCCGAAATAATCGGTACACTGGTTACACATCTTTCAGGAGTTTAAATTTATGATTTCGTTTTCTGATGTTTCTTTTTCATATGATAAAAACTTTCCGGTTCTAAGCGGACTTTCCTTTGAAATAAAAAAAGGAGAATCTGTTGGACTCATAGGAGCAAACGGTGCCGGAAAATCAACTTTGTTGAAATGTCTTTTGGGACTTTTGCCTTTTGAAGGAAAAATCACAGTTAATGAAAACGAAGTATGCGAAAAGAATCTGAAGGAAATCCGTAAAACTCTGGGTTTTGTTTTTCAGAATTCAGACAATCAGCTTTTCATGCCTACTGTAATTGAAGACATGACTTTCGGGCTTTTAAATTATGGAATCAAAAAAGAAGACGCCGCAGTAAAGGCTCAGCAGGTTCTTGAATCCTTGAATATTTCAGAATTGAAGAACCGGCATAATCATAAACTTTCCGGCGGCGAAAAACGCATGGCGGCAATAGCAGCAGTTCTTGCCATGGAACCTCAGGTGCTTTTGATGGACGAACCAACTTCCACCCTAGATCCATATAACCGTCGCCTTATAATCAACACAGTAAATTCTCTTTCCCAGACAAAGATAATCACTTCCCACGACCTGGATATGATTCTGGACACTTGTTCCCGGGTTATTCTGCTTTCTGACGGAAAAATGGTGGCAGACGGACCTGCAGAAGTAATCCTAAAAAATAAGGAACTTCTGGAAGCTCACCGCATGGAACTTCCTTTCCGTTTTCAATAGCCGGCATTAAAAATCAGCAAGACATAAAAAAAGGGCTGTCCTAGAATGAAGTTCATGATGTCATTCCGAACTTGTTTCGGAATCTCTACACAATATATAGTGTAGATGCTGAATCAAGTTCAGCATGACAGAACTTATTGGACAACCCCTTTATTTTCAGTCAGGAGACTGATTTATTTAGATTTTTTCTGTTCGCTTGGCTTTTTCTTTGCTTCTGCCAGAGCGTTCTTCATCTTTTCCAAAGCATGGTCAATGTCGTTTACCATCATGATTGGCTGACCTGTTGCATCCAGAACGTCACGCCACAGTGAGCCTTCAGGATCTACAGCGTTTCTGTGAGCTGTTACAGCCTTGATTGGCAGGTGAACATATTTGTCATGAACCAGACCGATAACCATTTTTGTTTTTCCAGCCATTGCTGCGTGAACTGCATTGTTTCCAAGGCGTTCGCAGTAAACAGAGTCAGAAGCTGTTGTAACTGCAGCACGAATCTGGTAACCAGGATCGATATATTTCAGGTTGATTTCTGTTCCCTTGTCTTTGAAATACTTGTTGATTTCATCACGGAGGTAAACACCAATATCAGCAAGCTTTTTATTTCCAGAAGCATCTGTTGCACCTGTAGACTGGAGAAGATCCTGTCCGGCACCTTCAGAAACTACGATTACGGCGTGTCCGCGTTTCTGCAGACGGCGTTCCAGGTTAGCCAGGAATCCGTTTTCGCCTTCCATTTCAAAAGGAACTTCAGGAATCAGAACGAAGTTTGTTTCGTGTGAAGCAAGAGCAGCGTAAGCAGCAATGAAGCCTGCTTCGCGACCCATAAGTTTTACAAGACCGATACCGTTGATCTGTGAAGCAGCTTCCATGTGGATAGAAGCGATGGCATCTTTAGCCTGCTGAACTGCTGTTTCAAATCCGAAAGAGCGGTCCATGAACATAAGATCGTTATCAACTGTTTTTGGAATACCAACAACAGCACATTTAATGTGACGTTTTTCAACTTCACAAGCAATGTCATAAGAACCGCGCTGTGTACCGTCTCCACCAATAATGAAGAGCATGTTGATGTTGTCGCGTTCAAGACAGTCAACGATTTCTGAAACACGCTGTCCGCCACCGCGGCTTGTTCCAAGGTATGTTCCACCAAGCTTGTGGATTTCATCTACGTTATACGGATCAAGGTCAATTGGAGCGTATCCTTCTTCTGGGAAGAATCCATGGTAACCGTAGCGGTATCCTTTTACAGTTGTTACACCGTAGCGTTTGTTCAGACAGCGAACAATTGCGCGGATAACGTCATTGAGACCAGGGCAGAGACCGCCACAAGTACAGATACCTGCACGAACATGTTTTGGGTCAAAGTAAATCTTTTCGCGAGGACCGGCTTTTTCCATAAGGTTTGAGCAGTCCATTGGTTCGTTTTTGTTTACATCAAAAACTGTAACCTTGCTGCGGATGAAAGTATCATCACGAATATAGTTGGCTTTGTAGTCGCCCCATGTTCTTGAAAGTTTGATTGGTGAGTCTACTGTACATTCACCAAGATTGTCGATTGTAAAATCAAATGTTTCCTGTGACATAAAAAGGTCTCCTGATAACCGGAATAGTTAGGTCTATTATAGTAGATTTTAACTATATTACTCAATAAATCCTGCTAAAATCTCAGTAAGTTAGTGATATAGTCTGCGGCGGCTTTTTTCATGGCTGCCGAAGGTAAAGCTCCGCCTAAAGGCATAACTGGACCGTTGGAAGCGGCAAGCCAGAAACGAACGTCGTCAGCCTGCTTGTCCGGTGTTCCGCAGGACGCCTGAGTTGGAGCCAGTGTAGATTTCATGCTTAATGAAGTCTGACGTGAAGAAGCCAGCAGTTTTACAGTTGATGCGGCAGACTTGTTGTTTTTAAGCGGCATGGCACAGATTGTTGGTGCCAGGAAGCTTCTTCCGCTGTTTTCATCATTTCCAGGAACGTAAATAGAAATGTATTCGTTAATAACTTTTGTACTGATGTTTCTGTGATCTGAAAGCTTTAAGAAGGCAGAATTACAGATTTTGTTATCCATGAAAAACTTTGTATCTTCTGCTGTGAAGCTGAAAGCGGAATTTGAACAGTATTTTTCTATATATATCTGTTTCAAAGCAGCAACGGCTTCGTATAAAGGACCGTCTTCTTTGCACAGTTCTTCAACTGCAGCAATCACTTTTTCTTCATTTTTGGTTTTGAAAGCCTGGTAAAGTTTGTCTTCGGCAGTTTTAAGGGCTTTTTCGCCGGAAAGAGCTTCGCAGATACATCCCAGAACGTTCAGGAATTCATCCGGATTTCCGCCTGTGAAGGCCAGTGGATTAAAGTCTTTTGTGGCAGTTTTGCTGAGGAAAGTCATAAAATCATTCCAGTCAGCAATTTTTCCCACTTTACTGTCGTTAAAAGCCTGCAGATTTACGTCAATTTCGTAGAAATCGTAAAGGATTGGCAGGGCACAAAGCTTGTTGTTCTGGATAAGGGCTGTTGCACGGGTTGGAGAAGGCATTCCTTCCAGCAGATTAACGTTCATTTTCTTGATTTTGCCTGATTTTGCAGCTTCCTGAACGTCATAGTCCATTGTTGCAAAGAGAAGATCGCCTTTGAAGGCCTTTTTCTGGGCAGAAAGCGGCAGATTTGGGTCAAGAACGGTCACATTGTACTTTAAGTTTTTGCCTTTGCGTCCAACAGGCATGGACTCTATTTCATTAAGGATTGTTTTCTGTGTTTTTTCATTCAGATTGTAAAAAACAACAGTTGGCTTGTAAGAAGCTATTCCAATGGCAGTAAAGGCTGTTGCCAGGATAATAATAAGTGCAGCCACTGTGATAAGGGCTATTTTTGTAAATTTTGACATTTTCATGATACATATATCGGTGAAATTTGGAGATTTAGTAAGATTTTTTTTGCAAGAATAAAATAAGGGTGTATAATGAAAAATAACGCATTTTTATCTAAAAAGTTGTCTATATTATAAAAACAAAATGTTATTAGAAATCAAGTAAAAAGTCTGGAAAGAGGTTACATTATGAATTGTCTCATGTCTCTTGCAAAGAAATTTGCACTCCCTGTTTTTATTATTTTTGCTCTGTCGATGACCGCCTGTCAGGTAGGTCTCGGTGCTGCGGTAGACTCTCAGCCTCCGGTTGTAGATATTCAGCTTCCTGCTGCCAATAGCATCATTCGTGAAAAATTCACGATGAGCGGAAACTGGTCTGATGACCGTGAAATTGCCGGCATTAAAGTGGAATTGGAAAACTCAAGTACAAAGGAGACTCTTCTTTCTGTTGATGTTCCTTCTGCTCAGCTTGCAGATAATAAATGGTTCCTGGAAATTAATCCTCTTATGGAAGGAGTGAAACTTCCAGACGGGAAATATAATGCAACTGTTTCAATTAAAGATAAAGTAGATCATATTACATCATCTTCTGTAGCCTTTATTATTGATAATACTCCACCACTGGTTATTCTCAGCCGTCCTGCCACAAAAGCTGGTGCAACATCTCCAGATGAATACGGTTGTGACTTTACACTTGAAGGTGAAGCTGTAGATGATAACCTTATCAGCCTGGTTGAAGTTGAAGTATATGACGCTGAAACTAATGGGTTAAGAACAACAGTATCTCTTTCAAATGTTTCAAAGAAAATTGACCGTTCAGTAGCTGTTTTTGGTGCAGACGATAAAGCTTATGAACAGATTTATGGTGCTATTGAAAAGCTGGAAAACGCAACTCCAAAAAGCTTTTATTGTAAAGTATTTGCTTACGACGAAGCCCGTCAGGTTCCAGCTGTAGAAGGAGACAAAGGAAACAGAACTGAAGTTTTCTATCTTGAAAGTGAAGTTTCAAAATACATTTCTGAATACAAAAGTTCAGGCTTCTATGAAATCCTTAAAGGAACTTATACTGCTTCTTCAGAAAGAAGTGCAATGGAATATTCAGTAGATGAAGTAAAAGCTGTAATCGAAAACAATAAAATCCAGCAGGCTTCATTCAGCCTGGATCCAAGAAACAATCCTAAATACACAGTTTCAAGCCGCAATAACCTTTCTGAACTTCTTAAAGATGGAAAAACACTGAATGAATCAGACGCTGCAAAATTCACAAACAACGAAACAGCTACTGTAAACTTCCTTCGTGGTCTTGATGATTATTACTTGAATAAGGACACAATGGAAGTTGCTCTTATTGAATGTGATGAAAACGGAAAAGCAGTTGAAGGTGCTTCACCAATCGTTCTTTTCCCTGCATACAAAGACAAGGACGGAAACGTTCTTAATGCTCTTACTGCAGAAGAACTTGAAGAACGTGAAAATGAAATCAAGACTTCAGGTTCAACTTATTCTGTTAATGTAAAAATCGGAACTAAAACAACAGAAGCTCTGGCTGTAGGAAAATGCTATCTTTTCAAAGTTACCGGTTATGATGATAAGAAAAACGGAATCTTCAACTACGGCGGTACAGACTATGCCTTCAAACTGGTAAGTGCAAATGCAACACCAAGCCTTACAATCACAAAACTTATAAGACTTGCCGCTGATGAAACAGAAATTACTTCAGATTCAAAAACCAGTACTGTTCTTGGTGCAGGTGAAGAACTGATTGTTGAAGGTGAAGCTTCTCTGGAAGACCTTATTCCAGAACTTCAGATTACATACGGACTTGCAACAGTACTTAATCCAAATGTTCTTGCCGTAACAGAAGACTCTTATACAAAAGACGGAGAAAATCCATACGGTTTAAGATATAAGAATGAAGACAACAAAGATGTAATCGAAAATAAATTCAGATTCAAACTGGAATTACCTGATTCAGAAAAAAATACTGATGTAAAACTTCGTGTTGTGGCAACAAACCCAGAAGAAACAGACCAGCAGGCTACCCGTGAAATTGATGTAAGCTATGACTGTGAACCTCCTGTATTTGATGATCAGGTTACAATCACTCCAACAGTTACAAAGGCAGACGGAAAAGATTATGTAAACGGAACCATCACAATTATGGGTTCTGTTTCAGACAAAATGAACTCTGTAACTAAGGTATACACAAAAGATGCAAAAGGTTCTGAAGGAACTGAAAGCGTAATCGCAAAGATTTCTGCTACAGGTTTTGAAGTAGATACAACAAGATTTACAGACGGGGAACCAGCTGTTGTTACAATTTTTGCTGTAGATAAAGCCGGCAACATTGGAAAGAAAGAAATTACTTTGAACGTTGACCAGAGTACAGATGCTCCTGTAATCACATGGTCTACAGCAGATCCTGAAATTAAAGATATTGATGGTATTATTACTGCAACAAAGAATAATGTTACAAATAATATTTATCAGATTAACGGTTCAAATAACTACATTGGTGGTTCTATTTCTGATGATGACGGCATTAAATCTGTTTCTATTTTCAAACGTAAGCATGGGGATACAAGTTTCACAGAAACAAAAATCCTTGAAAACGGAACTTCAAAAGCATATACCTTCAAAGATGTAGTTTCAAAATTCCAGGGTGATTATGATGTTTACCTGGTCGTAAAAGATACTGCAGGAGAATCTACTGGATTTAACATGACAACATCTGAAAAATTCTATGTTGGTGTTGATGAAGGTGCTCCAAACTTCATGATTACAACTGCACAGGGACTTCAGGCTCAGAACCTTGATCTTAAGATTGTAGGTACTGTTGTAGACGGAACTGATGTTGCAATCCGCCGCTATGTTTACAAAGAAGCTACTTCTTTTGATGCAGCTGAACGTTACTTCAAATATGAAAACAGCTCATATCAGGAAGAAGACTCAACAGACTGGACCGAACTCCCTGAAGGAAAACATTTTGTTCGCGTGGCTGATTCTTATCAGACAGAAGAAATAAAGATTCTTGTTGGAGAAACTTCTTGGAGCGACACAATCCCTGCAGAAGAAGTTGGAACAACTGGTGCTACAGTTTACTACGAAGCTACAGATGCTTATGGTCAGACAACAGGTCAGAATTATATGTATTCTATTGATTCTTTTCCACCTGTATTCAAGGTTACAAAGGTTAATGAAAATATTGAAGCAACTGTAACAAACTCAGCTCAGAAGAATATTTTCGTAAAGAATTCTTCATTCATAACAATTGAGGGAACAGTAGAAGACCAGTTTGCAAATGATTCATCAAAATCACGCGGACTTGATTCCTTTGTTTATTTCAAACTTTCAGATACAGCTATCAGCCCTGTTACTGGAAAAGATTATTACGATATTACTGACTGGTCACAGTCTAAGCCAATTGATTCAGGTGTATGGAAACAGACACTGGATGTAAGTGAACTTGGTCTGTCAGACGGAACAAAATATACTCTTTATGTTGCTGCAAAAGATGCCGCAGGAAATATTTCTGTTGCAGATAATAATCAGTCTTATGCAGTAAATATTATTGCTGATGCTACAAACCCATCATTTGGAATTCCATCTTATACTCTGGCTGGCACTGAACATACAGGAAAAATTCAGATTCAGAACTCAAACAGAACTGCAAATATAAAAGTTGAAGTTACTGTAACTGATCCATCTGACGGAATTGCCAGTGGAATTGAATCTGTAGTTCTTATGGAAAACTCTGTAGATTTTTCAAGCCGTGATTATTCATGCACAAATACAGGCAGTACATATACCTTTACTGTAAATGCTCAGAAACTTGCTACAGGTTCACACTTCCTGACTATTCGTGCAACAGATAAAGTCGGAAATAAAACTGACCTGGATTTGGTTGAAATTGCAGTAGACGTAACTCCTCCAACTCTTACAATTTCAGGTGTATCGCCTTCTACTTCAAAAGAAGGTGATCTGTCTGATTATTTCAACGGAAAGGTAACAGTAAAAGCTGTTGCCAGTGATGAAACAAATCTTTCACAAGTAGACTGGTGGATTGATGAAATTCGTGACCATGATGGAAATCCTTCAGTAAAAGGTACATTTGAATACAATGGAACAAACGATACAAATAAAAATATTTCATTTGTAATTGATACTTACAATAAAATCACCAAAACAAGTGGTATTTACACACTTAAGATGCAGGCAACTGATGCCGGTGGAAACGTAAGTGATGTTGAAGAATATACACTGAAAATTGATCAGGCAACAGATACTCCTGTAATCGTATTCAATAATATTGATACAACTCTTGTTGATCTTGATAAAATCAAGAACGCAACAATTGCAGGTAATACAAACAACATCTTTGGTTCTGTAACAGACAATCAGGTTAAGTGGAATATTTCTGATGATGACGGTATTAAATCCTTAGTAATGAAATATCGCGTTGCTGGAAGTGCAGATGATTATACTTCTGCAACAATCATTTCTAATGGAACTTCAAAATCTTACAAGAATAATTATGTTCTTTATGAAGCTGCAGGCGAAGGAGTGGCAGAGAAGAATCCACTGTTTAAGGAGGCAGGTCTTTATGAAGTTATCTTTGAAGTTGCAGATACATTAACTGAAACAAAAACTGTTGGTGAAGGTGCTGAAGATAAATCAGCTGCAACTTACGGACCATTCGTAATTGCAATTGATGATGCAGAACCAAGTATTTCTCTTACAACAGATTCAGATGACCTGAAACAGAACAGCGTAATTTACACAAACAAAGATATTAAGGTTACATTAAAAGTAAGTGATGATTACGGACTTGATTCCCTAACTTACTCAGAAAGTGGCAGCAGAACAGTTTCAAATGGTGCAGTAGAACTTCCTGCAACTGGAACTAATACAAAAGTTCATACAATTGCTAAGACTGCTTCAAGTGGAAAAATTAAGAATGTTTACAAAGTTCTTGATACATTCGGAAAACAGAATACTGCAACTGTTGAATATGTATTCGATCTTGATAAACCTGTAGTAACTATCACAGCTCCAGCTCTGGTAAACGGCTTCTTTGATGCTTCAAAATCTTTCACTGTAGAAGGAACTGCAAGCGAACCAACTGTAGCCGCTGTAAAAGACTATCAGTCAGGACTTTCAGTAGTTAAATATTCACTCTGTAAAGGTGCACTCGCTGCAAGTGAATATCCAAGTGACGAAGACGACATTGTAAAAGCCTGGACAGAAGCTGACGGTTCAGCTGCAAACTGGAAAGTTAAGTTTGATTCAGAAACTGTAGAAGAAGGCGAATATACTCTGTTTGTTCGTGCAAACGATAAAGCTGGAAACACTTCTGAAGTTCAGGTTGTAAGTTTCAAAGCAGACCGTAAAAATCCTGAAGTTTCTGTAACAAAAGTAAATGGGGTAGCAGGAACAGATTTTGCATCATACTACAAAGATACTTTCACAATGGAAGGTACTATCACAGAAACTTATCTTGATGCTACAAATACAACTGTTAAGGTTTATAAAGGAATAGAAGATGTAAGCACTCAGACTGGCGTTTGTATAATTACAAAACCAACTGCAGATAATCACACTTGGAAAGTTGAAATTAAAAAAGCTGAAAATGGTGCTAATGACGGAGACTACCATGTTGAAGTGCTTGCAAAAGACCTGTTTGGAAAACCAAATTCAGGAACAAAAGAAGCTCCTGTAGCATGGGTAAGTAAAACTGCAAAACTTGATACAGTAGCTCCAGTTCTTATAACAGATAACACTAATACAAATGCATTTACATTTGAAGGTAAAAAGGTTTCTGAAATTACAGATGCATGGTTCAAGTCTAATTCCCTTTCTGTAAAGGGTGGTTATACCGAAGCCGGAAGTGGAATTAAAGAAATTAAATATGAAATTGCAAAACCAAACGGAGACAAAGTATCTGGTGTAATAAACTGTGAAGACAAAGGTTCTTACGAAATCTTTAATGCCACAGTTTCAGGTTTTGTGAAATCAGAAAAAGATGCCGATGGTACTTTTAAACACAGCTCTATAAAACTTACTGCAACTGATAATGCTGGCAATGATTCGTCTCCAGAAGAGTTCATTGTAAAAATTGACCAGCAGGGACCAACTGTAGGGGATGTTAATAAAATTGCTGTTGTTTCTTATACAAAAGATTCAGAAATAATTTCAGAAAATCTCACACAGGGAGCAACAAAACTCGTAAATGGATCATTTGATGTAACTGTTGTAATTCCTGTATCAGATGATTTCTCTACAGTTGATTCTGTAAAACTGAAGATTGGAGATGAAAACTTTACAAGCGATGCTATTTCAACTAAATATGTTGATGAAACAAAAACCGCAACTGTAAAAATTGAAAAGGAAAAACTTTCTTCAAATCCTGTATATATTCAGGCAACAGATAAAGCTGGAAATGATACAACACAGCTTATGTTCCGCTTTAATGTAGATGATACTGCACCTAATGTTGGATTCAGTTCAAATACAACAGGAAGTACTGTAAACAAAACAATTACTCTCCGTGGTACAGTAGAAGACGACCAGAAGCTTTCTTATGCTTATCTTGAATATAAGACATCAGAAGATGAAGTCTGGACAATGGCAGGCGACACAAGAGGTGACACTCCAACCCTTACACTTAGCGGTTCAGTCTGGTCTAAAGAAATTGATACAAAAACTTTGACTGACGGTGCAACTTATACCTTCCGCCTTACAGGTGTAGATACAGCTGCAAATATTTCTTCGGATACTGTAATAACTGATATCAAAGATAATGTTATTCATACTCCAAGCATTGATCTGAAAATTGATCAGGATTCTGACCGTCCTGTAATTGAACTGCAGAACGTTTCTGGAGTAACTGGAACAATCAATCAGAGTAAGGATGTTCAGGTTCTGGTTAGTGATGATGACGGACTTACAGGACTCAGACTGTGGATGGCAACAGGGGCTTCTGTTCCATCTGCTTCATCATCAAACTGGAAAGAAGTAGAACTTAATAATGGTAGTGGAAAATACACTTTACCTTTAGCCGGAACATATAAGGTTTACTTCAAAGTAAAAGATGCCAAGGGTGAAATCTTTACCACACGGGTTAAAGAAAATCCAAGTGCAGATGAAAAATTATTACTTCCAAAACTTCAGTTCCAGGGAAGCAGTACAAAAGTAGATAATAATAAAGCTGTTGAATATACATACGATGCAGTAGCTCCAGAACTTAAAGCACTTGCATTTGGATTTGCTTCGACAGAAACAGCTGCAACAGCTGCCGCTACTTCTGGTGAAGGAGATAACTTTGAAGCTGTAACAACTTCAAATCTGATTGGTGGTAATAACAAGAAGTATGTTGTTCTCAGCGCAACAGTTAAAGAAGATGTTGCAATCGATTCAGTATCTGTAAGTGGATACTCTTCAATCGTATTTGATAAAACAACAAATCTTTCTTCTGTCGCAGGTACATACAGATTCATTTCAAATGTAATTGATGCTTCTACAATTCCTGTAGCTGAATTAAAACTTACAGTAAATGTAAAAGATAAATCAGGAAGAAGTGCAACCGGCGAAAACTCTATTACATTCAAAGTTGATAATGGTATGCCTTCTATGGAATTACTTTCTCCTGTAAATCCTGTTTCAGATACTCCGGAAATTTCAGGAACATGGAAGAATGATGGAGCAGCCGAAGTTGATCAGACTTCATTTAAGTATGTTATTCTTAATGATAAATATTACAACGATAACGGAACTGTAAATAAGGCTCTTGTAGAAAGCGTTCTTTCAGAAACAGCTGAAGTTCCTACGGGTGCAACACCTGTTTTGACGGCTGCAACAACCGGAAGTACTTCTTGGAAATTCACACTCAATAATTCTGGTGATACAGCCAGTCTTCCTTCTACAAAGGATAAACTGGAAACAAGCTGGACAAAAGTAGAACACAATGGCGATAACTACAAGCTTATTATTTACTGTTCTCTTAAAAATACAGTAGGAACTGTTTCATACATTCCTCTTACATTCACATATAATCCTTTCGGAAACAGACCTTCAAGTTCTGTAAGCTATCCAACAGGATTATCAGGTGCACCTGCAAGTCTGAACGGAAGTGTTCGTATTAGCGGTACAGGTGCAAAAGGTGTTTCTGCAGAAAAGAATATCAAGAAAGTTTACCTTCAGTTTGATTTAGATTGTGACGGTGATTTTGCTGATGATATGCTGATTTTCAACGGAACAACAAAAGAAGGCGAAGGAGCTGAAGCAAAAGCTTATGATGTTTCAACAATTTATGCTGAATCATATAAAACAGCTTCAGATGTCATTGCAGATTTGAACAGTTCAAAAGCAGAAGGCGCTGCAGATATTACTTCTTTGAATGATGAAGCTCTTGGTGGAAAAACTTTCTGGGGTATTGCTACAAACGATTCAAACCCAGCCAGCTGGTTCCTGGCAGTAAACGTAAGTTCTGAATTCCAGAATGCCGTAACAAGCATTGGTGGAAATGAATATAAAGTTGGTGTTCGTTCAATCGCTGTTTCAGAAGACGGTGTATTCGGAACTCCTTCTGATGAACAGTACTTCAAGCTGGATACAAACATTCCTCGTATCGGTGAAAAAGAAGAATCTGTTGTTGAATATGATGATGACGGAATAAGAACTGCTACACGTAAACATGTAGCAGATATGTTTACAAAAGGTGTATCAAGTCTTCGTGTTTCTGTAGAAGATGCTGTAGCCGTTGGCGAAGGTGGTATTAACCAGGTTATGTACTTCCTTTCTTCGACAAAAGAAGGCCTCTATGATGCAAAATGTGAAAAAGCCTCAATTACTCTTTCCGGATGTGACAAGATTACAAAGGCTGACGAAAAGACATACGGTTATTATGTAAACGTTCCATTAAGCCAGAAATCTGGAACAGGTTATACTCGCGCAAGCGGAGAACTCTGGATTAAGGTTGTAGCTTACAAGGAAAACGCACAGTCACAGTATGCTATTTATAATGTTAACTTTGACAATATAGCTCCAACAATTGATGACTTCAAGTTGAACAGTGTTTCATACGAATACTCTGATAAAAAGATTGTGAACTCAAACGGTAAGTTCACAGTAGCTGGTAGCCTTACAGATACAGGTGCTGGTTTTGAACGTGCTGCCTTCTATTATGTGCGCGGTGATGGAACTACTTATAACAAACGTCTTTATGACCCAATGAAAAACAATGACGCTGTTATATTAAAGGATAAGACAAGTGGAGTGCCTGCTGCAATAAAGACAAGAACTCTTGCTAAGCAGGTTCTTTACGGAACAGAACAGGAAGTAAAAATTGAAACAAGCAAAACAGGCGTTTCAACAATTACTCTTGCAAGTGAAGATGACCATATTAAAGCTGGCGGACTTGCATGTATTGACGGGGCTTACCTCAGAATCAGTGAAAAAGCTGAAGATGAAAAGACTCTTACACTTTCAACAACTTCTGCTGTAAACGGAACAGATATAACTGTATTCTTCCCTTACGTTCAGGTTGTAGATAACACAAATACTGAAAAAACAGATTCTACGGGTCTTGGTTTTGACGGAACAGAAGACGGCGATGGAATGCCAGAAAGCATTATTAAGAATCAGTTCTCTTGGACTTGGGATGCAACTCTGCAGTCTAGAAACATTCCTGACGGTCCTGGAACAATGGTTGTATTCCTGTGGGATAAAGCCGGAAATATCAGCGCTGCAAGTTATGAATGTTCAGTTCAGAACAATGCTCCACGTCTTGTAAAACTGCACCTGGGTACAGACTTTAACAAAAACGGTGAATACTCAGATAAAGAATTTGTAACCTATGATGTTCTTGGAACAGACGGACGCCAGTTAACTTATGATATGAGTACATTCAGATACAATGACAAGAGTTTCCGCATTAAGAACAACCTTGCAGTTGTAGCTGAATTTACAGGCGGAAACAATGTATGGGCAGCTGGTGTAAAAGATGAACAGATCCACGGCACGAGTCAGACTCCATCAACTTATACAGGTACACAGGCAGAAGACGGAATTATGATGGTTTATAATTCTGATGCTTCTAGCGAAACTGAAAAATGTAATAAGAATGGTGCAACAGGTCTTGCTACAATAACAACAAAACCTGTATTTGAAACTAAAGCAACCCTTATGTCAAAAGTCGGCGTTACTTCAGATATGGATGATTCAACAAATACTAAGTTCTATAAAAATAACATCTGGGCTTTTGTAATTCCAAATGCATCACTGGGAGACGAAAGTTCTGCTACCGCAGTAAACAGTGGAAGAGGTGACCGTTCAATGTCATTCACCTTCTGGGACAAAACAGAAGATTCTACACAGGGAATTAATTCAAGTTACATGCATCTTAGAATCACAGACCTGATTGTAGACGTAGTAGATACAGAAGCTCCAGATATGACAATTAATCCGTTCTACTGGAATTCAATTACTGACAGTTCTGTTCCAACAGACAAGAATGGTGTTCCACAGGGACATATTGATACAGAAGAAGATCTTGGTAGTGAAAAACCTGCTGTATCAGGACAAGTTTACATTGAAGGTCGTGCATGGGACGGCACAATGCTTGGTAAGCTGTACATGATTGATCCTGATGGAACAGAAAAACAGGTTGCTGAATATGATTCTGTTTCTGGAAAGTGGATTGTTGCTCACAAAGAAGGAGATTCACTTGTTTATGAATACAATGATGGTTCTTCTGTAACTGGTACATACAGCTGGACCTGGCCTTCTCACTGGCAGAGTTTTGAAATCATGAATACTCCTGAAATCAGTCAGGATGGTCATGAAGTAACATACCGTTTTGCTATTGATATGACAAAATATGGTATAGCTAAAGACAAGACAGTTCAGTGTAAGGCTTCTGATAAAGCTGCAACAGTAAATACAAGTGAACCTGAAACTTCAAAACAGACAACAAAAGCAGAACAAACTTCACTTTATAAGATGGACTTTGTTCCATATGTTAAAGGCATTAAGGGTGTAACCCGTTCACGTCTTGGACGTTACCCTGTTGCTGCCGGTTCAACTGTAACTATTGAAGTTATGAACTGTAAGAAAGAAGATTCATTCTCAGTAGCATTCTATAAGAGTTCTGGTTCATCAATGGGAACAGAAAATGCTTCTGATTCACAGACAGGAACTGCAACTGCCGATGGTGAAATTACAATAACAGTACCAGACTATTCTTGCTGGGCTGATATTACGGTCGCTGGTGTTCGCACAAAAAATAATATTAATGCAAATGATAAAGCAAATATTATGGCTGGAAACTACAAGACCGGAGACCTGAAGAAAGGTGAAAATTACTGGACAGACGACGTTTACCTGAGTGTTTGGAATGTTGGTTATTCAATGCCTGAAAGCTATAACCCAATTAGTGGAACAATAGAACAATTCCCTGTTGCAGGAACTTTATTTGAAGCTGGAAACAGTTCAAATACTAAATTTCTTGAAGTAAATCGTGCATGGGGAGCCTGGTCAGCAAACGATGTTATGGTTCATGAATCAATAGTAAAAAATGGTGCCGACCGCTTAAGAGGTATCTGTCATTCATCTAACAATGTATTTGCAAAATCTCCTGCAGACCTAGATGTTTGTATGATAGGAAATGTTCCATTCTATGTTCTTCTTGATAATGGTCTTGAAGGTTCAGGAACCTGGAAAGCAGGACTGATGGTTGTTCGTAATGGTCATAATTATCAGTCATATATGAATAATGCAGATAATTATTCAGCGGAACGACTTGGAAACGGTAATAGTGATACTCCGAATTCTTCTGATGGAAAAGATGAAATGATGTTCCAGTTCAAGAATCCTAAGATTACAGGTTATGAAGGAACAGATGAATATTACTTATATATCAGTTACTATGATGCATACGCTAAATGTCTGAAATTTGCAAAATATCGTTTTGATAAAACTTTCAACCAGAACTGTGGAGACATTCATCCTATTGTTCGTACAGGAGATAATAATTATACAAATGGTAAATGTGTAATTGATGGTTGGGATGTTGTAACAAGTCAGAGTACAGTAACAACAACCTGGGATGTAGGCCTTTATTCTGATATTAAAGTTGATACATCAACCGGAATTCCGTATGTAGTTTATTATGACGGTGGAAATAAATGCCTTAAGATGGCAAAAGGAAAAAACGCAGCTCCAACTACCGGTCGTGTATATACAGGTACAAAGGAAACTGATGGAACATATACATATAAAACTACTACTTCGGATGATTCTGATGATGGCTGGTCACGTGTTGAATTAAAGGCCCCTGCAGGTTCAATAAACTTTGGTACGTATGTAAGCATGGAAATGGATGGTGAAAAAGGATTCCATATTACAGCACAGGATGCAGATAATGGAAACCTTTATTATGCATATCTAGATTCATTTGATAATGCATCAAATATCAAATGGCATCTTGTTGATGCTACAAGTACTGTAGGTGCATGGACTGATATTAAACTCCAGAACTCAGGAAACAGTGGTTTTGCTGCAAGACCTGTTATCTCATATGAAGATACTGCAAAACTGAATACAACAGCTGCAATTAAGATTGCCTTTATTGAAGCTTCAGATTCTAACACTATTACATGGGAATGTATGACAGACCCTGCAAAATATGCAGGAAAAGACCAGAAGACAAGCATTGTAGTTAATCCGGTTGAATTAGATTCAACAACTGCTAAGGCAAGATATGCTGTCGGCTTCAATTCTTCTGTATTCGCTGTCGACTTCCTCCGTGACGAAGAGTAGTCACAATTAATCAGTTTTCTATCCTTTAGGAGGAGAGAATAAAACACTAACCTGCCCGGGGCTGATGAATTGCGCTTCATCGGTTCCGGGCTTTTTTTTACCTGAAAATATTGTTCTGGGTGAAAATTTGTACAAAAAATCACACCTTTGGGGGAAAAATGGCCTTTTGGTGTGAGTTTTTTTGTTGAAAATGGTGTTGGGTCGGTAGGGGACAGAGTAAAAACTCACACCATTTCGGGAAAACGGCGAAAAGGTTTGAGTTTTGCCGTATATTTACAGGGAGGTGGCTGGAAAATTGCCTGAAAACTCACACCTTTTGGCTGAAAGATAGCATTTTGTGTGAGTTTTTCGCAAAAAAGGCAGGACAAAGCCGCCGCGCTCAGGATAAAGTCCCGCAGGGCGCCTGCGACAAAGTCCTCGCGTCAAAACAATGCCACCCTGCGAGCTGCCGCTGGTGTAGCTTCTGCATTGGTCCGCTACCGTAAGGGGCTCCTTCTTTAAAAATCTCTAACCTCCACCCGTTTTTTCTCCGATGTTAGTAGTATGACTATTCTCATTTTCGTACTCGCTTTGCTTTTGGGCACGGCACCGTTGTCGGCTCAGGAAATTAAACCTTTATACCAGCTGCCCGAGGTGACGGCAACCGGTGAAAAGGATAATTCCAATTTTCTGGTAGGTTCTGATAAAGGACTTTACCGGGTTACTTCCTCAAATAACGCCATTCCTTTGTGGACCGAAGGACGGGTGGACCAGATTATCCATCTTGAGAAATCGGAAACAGATTCCGAAGGGTGGCTTTTACGAACAACGAAGGGAGTAATTTATTCGTCAGATCTGAAAAGTTTCGAAGAACGAAATGAAGGACTTCCTTTCCTCACTATAAAGAAATATGACGGTGAAAAGGTATGGCTTGAACAGCAGGTAAATACTCTGGAAGACTTCGCAGTTAATCCTTTGAATCAAAATGAAATAGTCGTAGCAACAAAGAATCAGGTTTATTATTCATTGGATTGCGGGCTTTCCTGGAAAGCTCTTGGAAGTATGAGCATGATTACTCCAGGCATAAAAGCAGTTGCAGTGGCAACAATTAATGGTCGCTCCGTTGTTTTTATGAGTCATCCTTTACTGGGCTTTTCATACTGTTATCCGGAATTTAAGAAGCCTGAATGGATAGATCTTGATGCAGGCTTTGAGAAAATGCCTTCGCTTACAACAACAGACGAAATCTCTGATATTTACGTTCTGCCAAGAAAAACTGACGCCGGCGAAATGCTGTCTGAAATCTATGTCTCACAGACTTATCTTCCTCGTATTTACCGTTTCAACTGGGATACAAAAAAAGCAGAATTGATTTATAAAGATTATGAAATGCTTAACGTAATTGACGGTCTTACAACTGTTGATAATGTCCTTATGTTTACAACTATTGAAGGCTTTGGTTCTGTAGAATTACATTCACTGGACAGCCCTGGAATTCCAAGTGCTGCACAGAACTGGCATAAAGCTTTCAGTGCCGTGCAGGGTATGGTAAATGCGGCATATGTTCCGGCAAATCGCTCTGGCTTCCGAAAACCTGTTACACTAAGCGAACTCTGGCTTCTGTATCCTGGAACTGTTAATTCACCTTATGCAAATATAGCTGACGGTAAAAAAGCAATTTACGCTTCGGCATACCGCTGCCGCACTCCTGAAGGTATGGCAGCCTGTAAGAAACTTCTTAAAGAAAATGATTTGAACAGTGTGGTTATCGACATGAAGGATGACTACGGGCTTCTTCGTTATGATTCAAAAGACGAACGAATTTTGAGAAAAGCAAAAACTTCGCTTTATGCATTGAACCTTGATGATTTTGTGCGTGAGTTTAAAAAAGATGATATTTATCTGATTGCCCGAATTGTTGTTTTCAAAGACAAGAATCTGGCAAATTACGGCGGAGCAAAATACGCCGTATGGGACAGAGTTAATAACAAGCCTTGGGTCGGAATCAAAGAATATGAAGAAGTAAAAGATGAAGCCGGCAATGTTTTAAGCAAGACTCCGCTTTACTATGATGAAAACTGGGTTGATGAATATTGTCAGGAAGTCTGGGAATACAATGTGCAGATTGCAAATGAGCTCATTTCCCGCGGCTTTGATGAAATTCAGTTTGACTATATTCGTTTCCCAACAGACGGTTACAATCTGCGGAATGCACAGTACCGTTGGCAGGACAAAGGAATGGATAAAGAATCGGCTCTTATCTCCTTCCTTTCTTATGCCCGTGAAAACATTAATGCTCCAATCGGAATTGATATTTACGGCGCCAACGGCTGGTACCGTTCCGGAACAAGAACAGGACAGGATGCTGAAACCTTGTGCGAATATGTTGATGTAATCGGTCCAATGTTCTATCCGAGTCACTTTGAGCAGTCTTTCCTGAACTATGCTCCAGCTGCAGACCGCACATACCGCATTTATTATTATGGAACATTCCGAAATACGGTAATCTGCCGTAACCGCGCTATTATTCGTCCATGGGTTCAGGCTTTCTATCTGAACGTTAGTTATGACCGCTTGTTCTATGATGCAGACTACATCCAGAAACAGATTTTTGGTGTACGCGATTCAGTTGATCACGGCTATATGTACTGGAACAATTCCGGTGACTACTCACGGCTTCTCCCTGATATAAAAAAAGATACACCGTTCACGGGGACAGCCCCTGAGGCAAGTGATAAATTCCGTAAGCCTGCATTGGGTACAAAAGAAAAACCTGTTTATATAGATTCGGGAATTTCAATTCTGGACAGTGTTTTAAATCAGAATGAGACTGAACCGGGTGAAACAGTTTATTCACCTTTCCTCAGTTTGCCGATTTTTTCTCTCGACTATAATAATTAAAGAGAGTAAGATTTAAGTATTATGGATCAGTATAAAATAGATTTTATTAATTTCATGCTCGAAAGCCAGGTTCTTAAATTTGGCGATTTCACTTTGAAAAGCGGACGTAAATCTCCGTTCTTTATGAATGCCGGTGCTTACGTAACAGGAAGCCAGCTTATCAGACTTGGTAGATTCTACGCACAGTCAATTCACGAAAACTTTGGTGATGATTTTGATGTGCTTTTTGGACCAGCCTACAAAGGTATTCCTCTTGCTGTTTGTACAGCAATGGCTTATTCAGAACTGTACGGAAAAGAAATCCGTTACTGCTCAAACCGTAAGGAAGCAAAAGACCACGGTGATGCAGGTATTCTTCTGGGAAGCAAAATCAAAGACGGTGACCGTGTTGTAATTATTGAAGACGTTACAACTTCAGGAAAATCAATTGAAGAAACATACCCAATCGTTAAGGCTCAGGGAAATGTTGAAATCGTTGGTGAAATCATCAGTCTGAACAGAATGGAAAAAGGGCTGGATACAGATAAATCTGCTCTGGAAATGATTTCAGAAAAATACGGCTTCAAGACTTGTGCCATTGTTACAATGAAAGACGTTATTGAAGCTCTTTACGATAATGGTGACAAGAAAGTAATTACTCCGGAAATCAAGAAGCTGATTGACGCTTATTACCTTGAATACGGCTGTAAATAAACTCCCATTTCGCGGCGGGGAAGAACTCTCATAGCGCTGAAGTTCTTCCCGTTCTTGTTATTTTGATGTGGCAACCCAGACGCCGTTCCAGTTTTCAGACTCGGCAGCTTTTGTCTTAATCACTTCCTTACATTTTTCTGCATATTTCAAACTTGGAGCATCATTTTTATTTGATTCAAAAATTTCCAGAGCTTCCTTGATTTTTCCTTCGTCAAAGAGCTTAAGTCCTTTTTCGAAAAGTTCCAGTTCTTCTTTTCTGACTTCTGAAGTAAATTTAGTCATAGGTTCAAAAACGCTGACAGCTTCAGTTTTTCCCACAACCTGGACTTTTGCAATCCGTCTGAATACCAGGTCAGTGTTTGAATCCTGTGCCTGTTTCATTGTGTTTTCAGTACAAAGAAGATATGTTCCAAACTGTTTGTTCAGTCCTTCAAGGCGACTTGCCAGGTTTACGCTGTCACCGAACATGGTGTAGTCAAAGCGGTTTTTGCATCCCATGTTTCCTACAACGGCGTCTCCTGAGTTTATGCCGATTCTGGTCCAAAGCGGCCGTCCAACTTTTTCTATGAACAATGGTTCAAGTTCTTTAAGCCGTTCCTGACATTTCAGTGCTGCTTTAAGAGCAGTGTTGCTGTAGTCCGGAATAAAATGTGGTGCGTTCCAGAAGGCAATGATGGCGTCTCCTTCAAACTTGTCTATGGTTCCGCCGCTTTCCAGAATAATTGTGCTCAGTTCATTCAGATAAAGGTTAAGAAGGGCGGTAAGTTCATTTGGCGAAAGTCCTTCACTTAAAGTGGTAAAACTCTGGATATCGCTGAAGAAAATGCTGATGTTTCGGCGTTCTCCACCTAAAGTGAGAAGTTCAGGATGTTCAACCATCTGGTCTATAACCTGAGGGTTTAAATACTGGGCAAAAGCACTTCTGATAAAGCGTTTCTGTTTTCCTTCCATAAAATAATCAACTGATGCAGATGAAATAAAGGAAATGATGAAACCTGAAATAAGCGGAACAAACCAGGCATCCCATCTTAATATGAAAAGCCATTTATTTATTCCCCATACCAGAAGGGCAGTACCTGCAAAAAGCAGGATATTCGTGGTAACTATAGTACGTGTTTTTTTACTTTTTGATCCTAAAACTGTAATAAAAGTACCCAGCAGACATAAGATAAACAGTGCCAGAAGATTTAGGCCGTAAGGAACGGTACGCATAAAACTGTCTGTCAGGTAGTTGTCCAGGCCTGTAATGGCGATTCCGGCTCCAGGATAAACTTTGTTTACGGAACTGGCACAGATATCGAAAAGTCCAGGGGCGTAATAGATTACGAAAACATGGGCACCAGAAAAGTTTTCAGGTGTGTATTCCGGCACTTCGCCATTTTCGTATGCTTCAATGCTTTCAAGAATTTCAATGGCATTATAGCGGGCATAACGGTCAATGTTGCCTTTGAAAGTAAGCTTTACAGAATCTGTGTCTTCATTTTTATATCTTATTACAGGCAGATGTTCATAAAAATCGGGATCATTAAATACCGGTGTAAATGCCATATATACCAGTTCTTCATTCTGAACGGTGTCAGAAATGCGTACACGGCGGATAATGTCGTCGGAATCTTTTAAGCTGGTAGTGTTTGGGAAAGCTGTAGCTGTGGAATAGATTTCTTCAACTGGTTTCGAAACCAGTGTTTTTTCGTCTTTTTCGCCGTTCCAGTGCTGGGCAACATAAGATTTTGCATGAGTGCCTGAAGCAAAGTGGCGGCCGAAGTTTTCATCATCTTCTTTCCCATAGATTGAAGGTTCAGAAAAAAGGATATCGTAGGTTACGGAAGCGGCGCCGCCTAAATCCATATATGAATAGATTTTACCCCAGGCTTCCCGTGGCCATGGTACGGACCAGCCGTACTTTTCTTTTGCGGCGTCCAGACTCTGCTGGTCCAGCATGATAAGAATAAGGTCATCGGAAGGCCGCCGGTATTTCGCAGTTCCGTTCATTCTGGCGTCATAGTTTTTCAATTCCAGAAAGTGGAATATACCGGCTTTTTCCAGTCCTGCAGTCACAAAGAAAGCCAGGACTGAAATGATTAAAGGTAAAAGCTTTTTATTTAACTTCATTATATCTTTTTGTTCTTACAGGATCAGTTTTTGTTTCAGGATATTTCTTGAGTTTTGGTTTGATTTTCTTAAGGCGAGTTTTTGGTTTTGGGTGTGTGCTGAATACACCTGTAGTAATTTTCTGCTTTCTTTCAAGTTCATCCATCATGTTCAGCATGTCCTGCATAGCGTATACGTTGTACCCTGCTGAATAAAGAAGCTCCAGAGCAGTTTCGTCAGCCTCAAATTCATCCTGTTTTGAATAACCGCTGATAAAAAGTGCATCACATGCGTTTGAAACGGCGTTTCCAAGAGATTCAATTAAACCGCCTTCCATAACGGTATTTGTAATGGCTTTGCTTGTAGCTTTTGCAATAGGTTTTCCCAGGAACGGAATGCCGCCGAAGGATTCTTCAAGTTTGTCTTCAATTATGGCTTCCATGATTGAGCCTGAAAGTTTCTTTGCAATGGCACCTGTTTCCCGCTGCACAACTTTTCCAGCACGGTCAGCGCGGATAGTTTCTAATCCGTGCTGATTTTGAACGTGAGCAAGTTCATGAGCAAGAATTGCAGCCAGGGCGTCTTCACTGCCGGCGGCTTCAAAAAGGCCTTTAGTGATAAAAATATGTCCGCCTGGAGTTGCAAAGGCGTTAATTTCTGTTGTATCAAGGATAACAGCGTGATAGCCGTTATAAACGGCTCGTACGTCACCGTCATAAACAAGTGATTGAAGAACCTGGTTTACGTAGAAAGTGGCTGCAGGATCGTCATAAACAGGATATTTGTTGATAACGGAAGCAGCGACAGTACGACCAATGAAATATTCTTCTTCTCCGGAAAATTCGTACTCTTCGATTTCTTTCATGTCAGATTTGAAAGCGCTTCCGAAGAATTCTTCGTTCTGTTCATTAGGAGCTTTGTGTTTTTTTTCTTTTTTTGGTTTTTCTGTGGAAGCACAGGAAATGAGTGTAATAGTGAGTAAGGCTATGGAAACAAGGAAGATGGATTTTTTCATTATTCAGCCTCCTTAAGTTTTCCGTCTTTAAGGAAAGTTGAAATCTCTTCGTAACTTAATTCTATGCTTTCCATCTGGTCGACAGCAGAATAATCAAGACCTGTTTCGCTTTTATAAAGACCTTCAGCTTCGGCACTGAATCCTTTTCCTGCCAGGGCGATTTCTTTTGCAGTAGCTGAACTGTTTGTTTTAAGCTTTCGTGGAGTTGTGTTTTTCTTTTCCACATAGCCGGTCCACTCTTCGGATTCGTCAGCCAGTGAAACCTGCAGGAATTTTTCAGATGAATCCAGGACTAAAAGTTCTGTTCCATAATCAACT
Organism: Treponema sp.; assembly: GCA_024402535.1. GTDB lineage: Bacteria > Spirochaetota > Spirochaetia > Treponematales > Treponemataceae > Treponema_D. Next base: position 6,870 of record JAKSTN010000021.1, on the reverse strand, counting down.
GTAGCGATTTTTTTACCTTTGGCAGATTCTCTGTCCAGGATTTTTGCATTTTTTACATTAACCCATGCAGATTCAGCAAAAAGACATGAACCGCAAAGTAACATTGCAATAAGTGATATCTCTTTTTTCATTACAATATTTTATATCTTTTGGGGAATGTGTATCAAGATTGATTCAGTGTTCTGCCCCGTGGTCAATTAATACTAGAAACAAGGCGGCTTTTTACTATATAATGATGTATTCTTTATTATAAAGGGAATAACTATGCCAAAAATTGAATGTAATGAAAATTTGTTCTTCCAGAGTCTTGGAAAAAAATACGACTACGATACACTCGAAGATCTTCTGCCATGCGCAAAAGCTGAACTTGATGAAAAACCGGATATGTCTCTTCCGGAAGCTGAACGCGTTGTAAAGATCGAACTTAACGATACAAACCGCCCTGACCTTTGGTCTACAAACGGTGTTGCACGCCAGCTCCGTATTCACGCCGGCGGAAAAACAGCTGATTATGAAAAATTCCTCAGCCGCGAAGGAAAAATCCTGGACTGTGAAAACCGCGTTGTAAACGTTGATCCAGAACTGAAAGACGTTCGTCCATACATGGTAGCTTTCATGATTGCCGGAAAACCAATCGACGATCCTATGCTCCGTGACATCATCCAGACACAGGAAAAACTGGCATGGAACTTCGGCCGCAAACGCAAGTCTATTTCTATGGGTCTTTACCGCATTGATCAGGTTGAATTCCCAGTTGAATATCACGCTGTAGATCCAGACAAAACATCTTTCGTACCACTTCAGTGCGAAGAACCAATGACTTGCCGCCAGATCCTTACAGATCATCCAAAAGGAAAAGATTTCGGATGGATTCTTCAGGATATGAAGAAATTCCCACTCCTCAGTGATGCTAAAGGTGAAACTCTTTCTATGGCTCCAATCATCAACTCAGCAACTCTTGGTGCTGTTCAGGTTGGTGACAAAGACCTTATGGTTGAACTTACTGGTGACAACATCGAAAATCTGATTCTTTCAGCAAACATTGTTGCATGTGACTTCGCAGACCAGGGATACGAAATCAAACCTATCCTCTGTAAACACCCATATGACACAGGTCTTGGAAAAGACATCGTAGTTCCTTACTACTTCCAGCCATCAACAAAAACAACTCTGGCAGCTGTAAACAAGCTCCTTGGTTCAGACCTGGATCTGCCAACTGTTGTTGATGCCCTTACACGTATGGGAAGCAAAGTTGAAACAAACGGTGAAGAAATCACACTGTGGCCTGCACCTTACCGCAACGACTTCCTCCACGAAGTTGATATCATCGAAGACGTAATGATTGGTATGAACCTTTCAAGCTTCAAATCTCAGAAGCCTAACTCATTTACAATCGGTCGCCTTTCACCACTTACACAGTTCAGCCGCAAAACTCGCGACCTGATGGTAGGGCTTGGTTACCAGGAAATGATTTTCAACTATGTTGGAAGTAAAAAAGACTATATCGACAATATGCTGATCGACGGTTCAAAGGTTATCGAAATTGCTAACCCAATGAGCGAAAACTATCAGTTCATCCGTCCAGAAATCATTTCTTCTCTGCTGAGAGCAGAAAGCGGTTCTGCAAATGCAATTTTCCCACACAAAATCTTTGAAATCGGTAAAGTTGCATATCTTAAAGAAGATGAAAACACAGGTACAGCTACACGCCATCACCTGGGATTCCTTTACGCCGGTGCTGAAGCAAACTTCAATAACCTGGCTGCTGAAGTAGCATCTCTGGTTTACTTCCTGGATCACAAATATGAAGTAAAAGAATCGGAAGATCCACGCTTCATTCCTGGACGTCAGGCTGCTCTTCTGGTGGATGGAAAAGAAGTTGGTATCTTTGGTGAAGTTCACCCTGCAGTTCTTGAAAACTGGTCAATTACAGTTCCATGTGCTGCATGTGAAATCGACCTGGAATCGCTGTAATACCGAAGTTTGACTATTTCACTCTTCGACTTTATACTATAGTTTAATGGCTGAACTGTTTATCGTTGCAACACCAATCGGAAATCTTGGGGATATTACCCTTCGTGCAATAGAAACATTTAAAAGTGTGGATTTTATTGCATGTGAAGATACCCGTCATACGCTGCAGCTTCTGAATCACCTGGAAATCAAGAAACCTCTTATTTCCTGCCGTGCTCAGAACGAGAAACAGGCGTCTGAAAAGATTATTCAGCTTCTGAATGAAGGAAAATCTGTTGCTTATGCTTCAGATGCGGGAACGCCGGGCATTTCGGACCCGGGAGCTGTCCTTTGTGACTGTGTTCGCGAAGCAGGCTTTAAAGTTGTTCCGATTCCGGGTGCCAGTGCTTTTGCCAGTTTGGTAAGTGTGGCAGGTTCAGGTGGAAAAACTCTCATTATGGAAGGTTTTTTGTCACCAAAACCAGGTCGCCGAAGAAATCGGGTAAAAGAACTTATGGCAACTGGTGCTGCTGTAATTATTTACGAATCTCCATTCAGAATTGTAAAGTTGTTAAAAGATATTGCCGATATTGAAAGTAATCGGCGAATAGTGGTGGGGCGAGAGCTGACAAAGCTTCACGAAGAGATTACAAGTGGTACTGCACAGGAACTTTATGAAGACTATGCAGGACGTCAGTCAATCAAAGGTGAATTTGCAGTTTTTATTGCAGGAGATAAAAATTCTATTCAGAATTCTGAAGAAGATGCCGATAATTAAAAGGTAGAGGGGTAGGAAGATATGATGATTAATAAACTTAGTGGAGTAAATCCTGTAAACAGTGTTCAGAGTACAAAAAAATCTGGAAATGTTACAAAAGCAAACACAGGTTTTGACTCAGTGGATGTATCTGATGAAGCAAAAGTCAGAGCAGAAGCTTACTACCTTAAACAGGTTGCAGACGAGACTCCTGATATCCGCGCAGACCGTGTAGCAGAAGTTAAGGAAAAACTTAAGGATCCGTCTTATTTAAACAATGCTGTTATTATGTCGGCAGCTGAAGGCATAATGGCTAGCTTCGGTCTTTAATCAATTAAATTTTTCGATGAAAAAGGCGGGTATTCAGTCCCGTCTTTTTTTTTACCGTTTTTTATGGAGTGAAAAATGTCAGATTTCGTATTCAGAATGTCACCGAATGTTATTTTAGGTTCATATACAACTTCACGCCTGGCTCAGCTTTGCCGCGAGTGGGGAACCCGTTATCTGGTAATCATGGACCCTATTCTTCAGGAAGTAAATCTTGCTGACAAGATTATCCAGAATCTGAATGAACGAAAGATCGAAAATTTCACTTTCAGTGACTTTTCGGACGGATGTTCAACAAAAACTTTGCAGAGAGCCCTGACACTTGCAAAAGAAGGGCACATTCACGGAATCATCTGTGTTGGTGGCCTTAAAGCTATGAATATTGGTCGCATGGTTTCGGCTCTGTTCAACGAAGTTCACGATATGTATAACTTCATTGACGGTGCTGTTCCAAATACTGCAGCACTGCCATGTATCTGTGTGCCAACAACTTTCCGTTCTCCTTTTGTATTTACAAGTGAATGTCCAATAATCGATTCAAGATGCAATCAGCTTAAGCTGGTTCATATCCAGAATAATATTGTAAAACTGGTACTGGAAGATCCAAATATGATGCTTACTCTGACAGAAAATCAGCGTGCCGCAATGATGCTGGAAGTTTTGTGTCAGGCAGTGGAAGCATATATTTCACAAAAAGAAAACTTCTTCAGCGATATGTTTGTTGAAAAGGCTGTGGAACTGATCGGCTATGCAATGGACGGAGCTACATCTCTTGAAATTACAACTCCACAGGAAATCCTCCTGGCTCAGGGCGGAATCATGACTTCCATTGCAAACGGCGCAAGCGCACTTGGAGTAGCATCTCTTTTAAGCATGACAATTAGTGCCCGTTATAAGATTTCAAAATCTCTGATTTCTACAATTCTCTTCCCATATATTATTGAAGATGCCATTCAGTTTAAGGCTGAACGTCTGGCAAAGCTTGCTCGTATTATGCGGGTTGCAACAGACGAAATGGAAAATGAAGATGCAGCCCGAGCTCTGGCAGAAAATGTTCGCCAGCGAATTGCTCAGGCAAATCTTCCGGCACGCCTTAAAGATCTGCAGCTTACAGTAGATCAGCTGGCTCTTGCCTGTGAAGATGCAGGGCAGATTGAAATTGTAAACAAATTACCACGTTCAATGACAGCTGATGATCTTTTTGACCTGGTAAAACTTGCATTCTAATTAAAGCAGGGCAGAGTGGGAAAATGATTGAACCAACAAAACTTCAGGAACTCTCTGGCGGCCAGAAACGCCGTAAACTGGCACTGACTTTTGGTGCCCTGGAGCGGGATATTGCGGGCATCGCAGAAAAAGGAACTGAGTATTCTTTTAAGAGCATGCCCCGCCAGACTTACACAAAGAAAATCGCAGAAGTTCTTTTAAAAGATGAAAAGCTTCCTCCAGAGGCGGCAGAAGAAATCCGCCGTCTGATTTCGGCAGAACCTTTTGATGAGCTGCGCCTGTGCAATGTGTGCCGGAATCAGCTTTTGAAAATAATCGGAACATTTCCTGCAGAATGGGATCTGGTAATTGCGCCTCATGCAAATCCTGTGGAAGAAGACGGCACTGTGCGCCAGCGGCAGTTTTATCCGGGCGTTGCAGTTTATGCAGAAGATATCCGCTCTCCGTTTAATCTTGGAAGTATTTTCCGTACAGCTGAGGGAATGGGCGCTGAAAAGGTAATCATTTCGCCTTTGTGTGTGGACCCGGAACAGCCACGTGCTGTGCGCAGCGGTATGGGCTGTATTGAGACTATGGGCTACGAACGTATGGCTGTAGAAGATCTTCCTGAAGATATTCCCGTTTTTGCTCTGGAAACCGGCGGAACTCCAATTGAAGAATTTGAATTTCCTGAAAAAGGTATTTGTATAATCGGAAGTGAAGAACTGGGGGTCAGTCCCCAGGCATTGAAGCGAGCAACTTATGGCCGCGTAACCATACCAATGATTGGATTAAAAGCAAGTCTGAATGTGGGTGTAGCTTTTGGAATTCTGATGCAGAAGTGGTGCGAATCTCTGGAAAAACGCAGATAAAACTGGCTTAAAATTCTTTGCGGAGTGTTTTTACAAAGGCTTCTTCAGCCATATTTGCAAGTTTACTGAATTTTTCTTCGGTAATGATATTAAACTGGCGCAGAATAGATTTATCAATCTGATAGAAATCAACAGTCTTTTCAATATAACGGCTCATCATATCTGCAATGTAAATGATTGCAACTGATTTAGAAATATTACGAGGCGCATATATAGGATCGTGATGATAAAGGATTGCGCCGCAAAGATCTTCCGGCAGGTTCCATTTTTTTGCGATGAGATATCCCATGTGTCCGTGGTTGATTCCGGCTGCAAGAGAATTGATTGTGGTAAACGGATAGTTGGAATCTTTTAATGTGCTTGTCACGGCTTCCATCTGGGTTGTACTTGCTGTACTGAAAAGTACACGGCCAAGATCGTGAAGCAATCCTTTTACAAAAATTTCCTCTGAGACTACAGAATCTTCTGATGCCAGGTTTCTTGCCAGGTTATACGAATAGAAGGCGATTCGAGATGAATGTTCCCAAAGGTTGTATTCATCATCAAGAGTTGTGATATAGCGAAGCATCTGGTTCTTCTTGCTGTAAAGAAGATGAAGCGTATCCATTCCAATAATTTCAAGTGCTTTCGGTAAGGAAGTGCATGGGATTCGCATTACTGAGTTTACATATTGAAGTGCAATAAGTGAAAGTGAAATATCTTTGCTGACTTTTTTCGAAATAGCAGGGATTGAGATTTCAGGTTCGTTGAGAAGATTATTGATTTCCTGAAGTTTATGTTCAAAAACAGGAATTGTATCAACACTTTCTGCAAAACTTTCGGAAAGTTCTTTGAGGGCAGCATCAGTTTCTTTGTTTACCGGAAGAATGATACGTGTGATTGTTTCCCCGTTTTCAGAGATAACCTGGTAATTTTCCTCAGTCAGCCCGATTTTTTCAAGCATAAGGATAATAATCACAATTCCAAGACCGGCCCCTTCGGAATCATCAAGAATTTTAGAATAAACTTCATCAACGGAGCTGTATTTTCTTGCACGGGCAAGTTTGTCATGAATACGTTTATATTCAAAAAGAGTAAGTTCCCTGTTGTTGTGGATTTCAATTTTAATCTTGTCTTTATATTCTTGAAGAACAAGCCGTACAAAAAGTCCTTCTTTTTTTTGATTTAAAAGCCAGTAGTCAATATTTTCAAGGGTGTCTTTTTTAAAAGAAGCCATACCTTTTTCGTAGTCTTCTTCGTTATTAATGTCCAGTTCTTTTTCTTTGAAGTAAATCCACTTTGTATTTGCTTTTTTGGCATTGGTAACCAGTTCGGAAAGACAATAGCTGAGGTATACGGACATATGTTCCTGGTGACATTCTGTAAGGAATGTGGTGAGCACATCCTGCATATACATTTCCATTGTATGTGGAAGAGTGTATGTGGTTATGGAAATAGGCAGCCACAGGCGGATTGAGGATTTAATCTTTTCTTTATCAATAGCTCGTTTGTTGTCTTCCAGCATTTTGTCTAATATCTCCATTTTATCACACCATACATAAATTGAAAAGTGCAATCGGACAATAGGAATTTTACCTATTTGACTTCCAAAAATAGTGTAGTAAAATAAAACTATACAATTGAACTTAATGGGTCTGAAACCGTAGACTGCGGGCAGATTCAATAATAAGGGGATTAAAAATATGAACAAACCAAAAATCAAAATTGGTATCGTAGCAGTAAGCCGCGACTGTTTCCCAGAATCACTTTCTGTAA
>JAKSTN010000020.1 GCA_024402535.1 Treponema sp. | reverse complement strand
AACTTGCTGTAGGATATCCATAGTAAATCCACAGGAAGGTACAGATTTTCATTTCTTTTCCAGGCTGCTGAAGTGTTTCAATTTTATCTGCTGTAATGAAACAGATTTCATTTGGTCCAAGTTCGTGGCAGTCTGAGTATCCAAGATTTACATAAGAGAAATTTTCAAAGGCTACACAGTAAGCACCGTCTTTATGACCAATCTGAAGAGGAGTACGACCAAGTCTGTCGCGTGAAGCGTAGATTCCGTCTTTTGTCATAAGAAGGATTGAGATAGAACCTTTGATTGTGTTCTGAACATATTTCAAACCTTCAAGAATAGAATCCTTCATATTGATGATTGAAACGATAAGTTCTGTCTGGTTGATTTCTCCACCGCTCATTTCAAGGAAGTGTGTATTTCCATCAGAAAGAACAGTTTTTACCAGTTCATCCTTATTTGTTACAATACCAACAGTTGTAATGGCATAACTTCCAAGGTGCGAATGAACCAGAAGTGGCTGTGCTTCGTAGTCACTGATACATCCGATACCGATTTTTCCGTGCATTTCTTCGATATCTTTTTCGAATTTTGTACGGAATGGTGAGTTGGAAATATTATGAATTGAACGGTTGAAAGTTCCGTCTTCCTTAAGAACTGCAAGACCACCTTTCTTTGTTCCAAGGTGAGAGTGATAATCTACACCAAAAAATAAATCCAACGAACAATCTTCTTTCGAAGCAACTCCAAATACGCCACCCATGGTGAACTCCTTAAAAATGCAAACCTAATTGCAAAATATTTTATTCAGCTTTTCCGGCCTTTTTAATTTTCTTTAACTGATATTGTTTTTCATCAGCCCGTGACAAAAGATTTTCCAGGTCAGAATCTCTGTTAGTAAACTCAACAACGCCCATACTAACAGAAATCTCAAATGGAAGATTTTCTCTTTTTGCCAGTTCCTGAAGATTCTTGTGAACAAGACTGTACTTTTCTTCAAAACTCTGACCGGTTACTCCACCTGAAATAATTGCGAATTCATCTCCACCAAGACGCCCTATAACATCATTCAAACTGAAAGATTTTTTCAAAGCATGGGCAACACATTTAATTGCTTCATCTCCCATCTGATGTCCATAAGTATCATTAATCTTCTTCAGGTCATCCATATCACAGAAGAAAACAGTTCCCTTTTTAATAAGCGAATGAGTAAGTGCCAGAATCTGCTTTCCTGCAAACATAAAACCGCGGCGATTAAATACCTGTGTCAGTTCATCTGTTTTAGAGGTTTCGTCAAGTTTATCATTGTCATCAGAAAGGTCTCTGTTAATTTTTGAAAGGGCAACATTCTCATCACGATTTCTGGAGATTTCATAACTTGAAGCAATTGCCGCAGAAAGCATTTTTGTATAAATGATACTCTGATAATAATTCTTCTCACCAAACTTGAATAAGAAATAACCGTAAAGTTTGTCTCCAAAGAAAAGAGGCTCCATTACATATTCATTAAAATCTTCATCAAAAACAGATTCAGGAAGAAGTTTATCAAGAGGATTGAATTTGATTTTAGGGAAAATCATTTCTGTGCCGTGTTCACGGTCAAGAACAAGCGCCAGTTCAACTTCATCAGGAAGAACAAAAGTATCATCTTTTCTATTTAAAACCGGTTCATCAAAAAGACAGATTGCAAGCCGGCGAATATCAACTGCAAAAAGAATCTGATGGAAACGGGTAAAAAGATCTATAAGTGTTTCTGAAACCTGAAGAACATCAAGAAGATAATAAAGGTTTCTTCTTTCGTGATTTGCGTTTAAGTACTGATTTAATTTTGAACCAGCGTTATTGTTTCTGTTTCCAAAATCTTTAGGACAGCCGCAGGATTCACGGAAAAAGTTCTTCATTGGAATATAAGTTTCCAAAGGAACATCCTTGCCTTCAAGCTTTTCCAGAATTAATTCTGCAGCCTTCTGACCATAAAGCGAAATATTCTGCCCTATAGTTGTGAGTGTTGGTTCAAGAATCTGTGACTGAGCAGAATTATCAAAACCTGTAACAATAATATCATCAGGAACAGAAACGCCTTTTTCTCCCAGCTCTTTTATTACCCCAAGAGCCATAAGGTCATTTGCACAGACGATTGCATCAAAAGGAATCTCATCCTTTGAATTAAAGTCATGCATTGCCCTTTCGCCGGAATGAACTGTAAAGTTTCCGTCATAAACCAGATTTTCATCAAACTGCAGATTGTTTTTTTTCAAAGCAGCCTTAAATGCTTCATAACGTTCCCGGCCTTCTTTTGAAGAAGTATTTCCGGCAGACATAAAGGCAATGCGTTTTCGGTTATGCTTTGTTACAAGATGTTCAATTAATTCATCATATGCAGCCTGACATTCAATTTTTACACTGCATGAATTTGAAAGCGGTAAATCGGCACCGATTGAAACAACAGGCTTTCTGGATAAACCTTTAATAAAAGAGCAGAAAGATTCAACAGAAACAGAACTGATAAAAAACGAACTGACAATGATTACAGCATCAATTGAATCTGATTCAAGAAGACGAACATCTGCCCAATACTGATGTTCAAAATAGCCGTATGGAAGCTCAGGTAATTTCACCTGGCACAGAATAGTATTGACCTTTTTACCTTTAAAGAAGCCTGTGATTCCGGCTATCACGTCCGTGGCATATTCACTGGTTATATCCAGCATCATTACGGCAACATTCATTCTTTTCATTGGGAATACCTGATTCAGAAATTATAGTGAAAATTCCTGTTTTTTTCGAGTGGGACGCCCGAATTTCTGCCGATAATTGCAATATGACAAGATTTCGACGTTTTTTATTGTATTTTTTCATTGTTTTCACCTGTATTCAGGGACTTTCTGCCCTTGAAGTGTACAAAGAAAAAGCAACTGCTTCATTTTACGGAAAAGATTTTCATGGGAAAAAGACTTCCAACGGCGAAACATTCAATATGTATGCATATACCTGTGCAAATAAAGAACTGCCTTTTGATACAATCCTGAAAGTAACAAACCTTGCAAATGGAAAAACAGTAGAAGTTCGTGTAAATGACAGAGGTCCTTTTGTTTCAGGCCGTACCGTAGATTTATCAACACAGGCAGCAATTGACCTTGGAATGACAAAAACCGGGCTGGCTCAGGTAAAACTTGAAATCGTAAAAAGAGGTCCTGACACAAAACTTTCACGAGACACTGCAGCCAGTGCAAGAAAAATCATGGCGAAAATCGAAGGTACTTCTACCAGCACAAAAACCAGCAGTCAAAGCACCGCTGCGTCAAGCTCTGCCTCAAAACCAGTGGAACCCGGAAAAATCTGGGACATTCAAGTAGCTTCATTCAGTAAAAAAGAAAATGCAACTGCCTTCGGACGAAAACTTGCAAAGCAAGGATTTAAAAACATTGTACTTCAGACAACAAAAAGTGGAATTGTTCGCGTTGTTGTAAGTCGTGTTAAAAGTGAAAACCTGAATGCGACAAAGAAAAAACTTGCCGATTCAGGTTACACAGATGTTGTAGTCAAAGAACGTAAAAATTAGATTTTTTTCAGTACAACAGCGCCGTTATGACCGCCAAAACCAAGTGATACACTGGCAGCAGCCTTAATTTCACAGGCTACACCTTTATTTGGTGTGTAATTCAGATCACAACCGCCTTCAACATCTGGATTTTCCAGATTGATTGTTGGAGGCACGAACCCTTCTTCCATAGCCTTTACACAGATCAGGGCTTCAATGGCGCCTGCAGCACCGATCATATGACCTGTTTCACTTTTTGTAGAAGAAATGTGAAGATCTTTTGCATAGTCTCCGAAAACAGTTTTTACCAGCTGACTTTCACTTGAATCATTTGCATGAGTTGAAGTTCCGTGGGCATTGTAATACTGAATATCTTCTGGCTTCATGCCGGCTTCTTCAATTGCCATTTTAAGGGCTTCAGCACCCCAGTGTCCGTCAACACATGGAGCTGTAATATGGTAGGCGTCAGAGGTTGAAGCACAGCCTGCAACTTCTGCATAAATGCGGGCGCCGCGTGCAACCGCATGTTCATACTCTTCCAGCACCAGAACGGCGGCGCCCTCAGCCATAACAAAGCCAGAGCGGTCACGGTCAAAAGGACGGCAGGCGATTTTAGGATTATCGTTGTAGTTTGGAGTCAAAGCTGTGAGTGCTGCATAAGCGCTGAGATTCAGAGCTGTGATATTTGCGTCAGCACCGCTTGCAAGACAAACGTCTACACGGCCGCTTTTAATCATGTCGCAGGAAAGCCCGATAGCGTCTGTACCTGAACTACATGCTGTAGAAAGTGTCCATGCCGGGCCGTTCATATTCAAAAGAATGCTTACATTTGCAGCAGCTTCGTTGTTGATAATCATTGGAGCTGTCATTGGAGGAACTTTAGTTGCGCCGAAGGCAGGATTCAGAAGACGTTTGTAGGCATCTTCACAAGAATCATTTGTTCCGATTCCAACACCTGTAACGATACCGCATTTTGGTCCGCCAAAATTTCCTTTATCTGTTTCAGTTGGAAGAATAAAGCCTGCATCACGCACAGCTTCCAGGCTGGCTCCAACCAGGAATTTTGTAGAACGTGCCATTTTGCGGACAAGCTTACGGTCCAGATTATATTCATCAAGAGAAAAATCCTTTACTTCACCTGCAATCTGAACTGAATGCTGGGAAGCATCAAACAGTGTGATTTTATCAATTCCTGTCACTCCGTTTTTTACATTTTCCCAAGTATCCTTTACATTATTTCCACAAGGGCTTACACAACCTAAACCAGTTACAACTACTCTTCTCATATTAATCTGACCTTAGAAATCCTGTTTAATTTTATCAGCGTCTTTTCCCTTATCTTTTTCGCGGATTTCTACACGACGGATTTTTCCACTGATTGTTTTTGGCAATTCTTTTACGAATTCATAAATTCTTGGACATTTATACATTGCAGTATTTTCTTTAGCAAAATTAGACATAACAAGTTCCATTTCTTTTGGATCTTTATCTGCGTAATCTGCTGAAAGAACGATTGTTGCTTTTACAGCCATACCGCGTTTTGCATCTTCAACACCTGTAACTGCACATTCAAGAACAGCAGGATGTTTCTGTAAAATTGATTCAACCTCGAACGGACTGATACGATAACCAGATGATTTAATGATGTCATCTTTACGGCCAACGAACCAGACATATCCGTCTTCGTCCATGTAAACATTGTCGCCTGTATGATAAACGCCGCCATCAAAAGCTTCTGCAGTAAGAGAAACATCTTTATGGTAGCCCATAAGAAGTCCCAGAGGACGACCGTCTTCTACATGAATACAAAGTTCACCAACTTCGCCGGCTGGAACCGGTTTTCCGTTTGGATTCAGAACCTCAACTTTGTACAAAGGATTTGGTTTACCCATAGAACCAGGACGGATTGGAGAGTATTCTTTGAAGTTACCACAGATAATAGTAGATTCTGTCTGTCCGTAACCTTCGTAAATTTTCTTTCCTGTTTTTTCAAGCCATTTGTCGAAAACTTCGCCGTTCAAAGCTTCACCGGCTGTACTGAAACGTACACATTTACTCAAATCATATTTTGAAAGATCCTGACGAACCAAGAAGCGGTAAACTGTTGGAGGCGCACAGAAAGTTGTAAGCCCGAATTTTGCAATCATCTGAAGCATCTTATCCGGCTTAAGCATATTCATGTCATAAACAAACTGTGCTGTACCGCAAATCCACTGACCGTAAAGTTTTCCCCATGTAGCTTTAGCCCATCCTGTTTCTGCAATTGAAAGGTGAAGCCCGTCATCAACAACTCCATGCCAGTATTTTGCAGTCATAATGTGTCCGATTGGATAAACGAAATCCTGCAGTACCATTTTTGGATAACCTGATGTTCCTGAAGTAAAATAAAGGAGCATAGGATCTGTGTTGTGAGTTGCGGCGTCTCCTACTGGACGAGGGAATTCAGGGTCCAATTTTTCATATTCATCATGAAACGAAAGCCAGCCTTCACGTTTTTCAGTTCCAACTGTAACAAGATACTGAACAGTAGGAGACTTTGGCATAGCCTTTTCAATTTCTTCCTGAATATGTGGATTGTCATAAGAAATAATCATTTTTACATCAGCAGCATTTGTGCGGTATTCAATATCTGCCTGTAAAAGCTGGTCTGTAGCCGGAATTACAATTGCACCGATTCTGTGAAGAGCCGGCATCAGAATCCACCATTCGTAACGGCGGCGAAGGATAAGCATTACAGTATCCCCTTTCTTAATACCTTTCTGAACAAGCCAGTAAGCTGCGCGTTTTGATTCTCTTGAAATATCAGAGAAAGTGAATGTTAAAGCTTCTTCACTGTTATCATCAATCCATACCAGTGCCCGTTTATTTGAATCTTCCCGGGCGTAGCGGTCTACAATGTCATAAGCAAAATTAAAGTTTTCTGGAGTTTTTAATTTACAGTTCTGGGAAAAATCCTCATAACTTGTAAAATCTCTGTCTTCAACTAAAAATTCATGTGAAAGTTCCATTCAATTCCTCCGGCAAACAGATTATACCTTTTTTGGGAGTATGACACGTTTGGTACTTTTTGTCAAAGTCAGAGTTTTTTCTCAGGATGCAGCTACTGAACTGTAAAGTAAAGAATAAGGGCGCCTGAACCGCGGGCTTTTACCATATTGCCGTCAAAAGTTGCATTTGAAGCATCTTCCAGACGCATAGCACCGTCTTCAAGCTTATACAGGAAGTTCACTTCATTTGTAGTTCCATCAAACAGGAATGTAAGAACGCCGTCATAATTTTCTTTAAGTTTCTTTGCAACGACATACTTGGCACTTACTGTTCCACCAGACTTTGCAGTAGCGCTGATAATTCCCTGATTCAAAAGCGGTTTTGTTCCAGACCAGCGGAAAGCTCCATCTTCTGTAAGGGAAATCTGGCCCCATGATGAACTCTTGTATACATTACCATGAGTATAAATTTCTTCAAAAGCCTGAGTACGACGGTCCCGTTCTGCCGAAACAATGTCTGCAATATTTCCGTTAATTGCAACGAAGTTCAGATCCTGTGGTTTTCCACTTTCGCCTGTGTAGCGAAGTACAATGAATCCGGCATTCTTATAATAGATGATTACAGGAATACCTTTCAGACCATATTCCTTGTCATCACGTTTAGTCCATCCGTCATAATCCCACTGTTCATGAATTTTGTTCATATTCAGTGTTACTTTCTTATTTTCTTCATCAATTGTAAAACGGTAAGAAGCATTAAGACGTGAAATATCGATATTATTTGCATCAATAAGAGTCTTAAAGTAATCAGGATACCAGGTTGTCTGAACGACAGTATCCATGTATGCATCGCTCTCTTCTTCCACCTGGATTTCTTCTCCACCTACACGGTTTCCAGAAGAATCAGTTTCAAAAAGAGCCAGATTATATGAAAAGCACCAGCCCTGAGTTCCGTCATCAGTAAGAACACGAAGCCAGTCGCCTGGAAGAGGATTTTTACCTGCCATAACAGCCTGACCTGTTCCCTTGTAAAGAACTTTCAGAACTTCACCTTTACGGAGACGGTATACCTGTTTTGCAGTATTTACAGTCTGGGCACGAATTGGAAGTCCGTCGATTTTTGCACTGGCGTAAGTATGTGCATATTCCTGATACTTGGCAGCTGTTTTTGAAGCGGCACCCTTTTTTTCAGGTTCTGTCATCTGCCAGAGCGGCACTTCAAATTTTGCATCATCAGAAAGACCTGCAACATAAACATGCGAAATATTTGATTTAATATAAACCGGCACAACTTCACCGGCAGAGATTTTCTGTTCTGGAAGATTCCACAAAGTTACGCTGTAACCCATAACTTTGTCTTTACATGAAGTAAAAAATAATGCTGCAGTAGAAATAATGGCAGCTACAAAAAGTGATTTTTTCATAACTGCCATTTTAACAAAAAACAGACTTTAATTAAAGCAAACTGAAGTAATGATTTTCAGGAATACTTTCTGCCCTTTTTCAAAAGATTTTTTCAAAGCTCCGGAAAAAACATCAGCTGTGAGACAACCATTTACCGCATCTTTACATAAAATTCTGTAACGGGTAACTCCGCCTAAAAACGCCGCAGATTCCACAGTTCCTTCAAGCTCATCATCAGAAGTTTTTTCCACTTCAACATTGAACCATTCTGGGCGAATCATAATTTCTTTTCCATCAACACAAAGAAAATTTGTCATCCCCGTAAATTCTGCCGCAGTTCTGCTTTCCGGATTAAAATAAACCTTTTCAGGCGAATCATACTGAAGAAGATTTCCTTCATTCATCACTGCAATTTTATCAGAAAGAGAAAGAGCTTCTTCCTGGTCATGAGTTACATAAACTGTTGTAATGCCGATCTTTTTTTGAATCTCCATCAGTTCTTCGCGAACATGAAGACGAAGTTTTGCATCCAGCGAAGAAAGAGGTTCATCCATCAAAATGATTTCAG
Organism: Treponema sp.; assembly: GCA_024402535.1. GTDB lineage: Bacteria > Spirochaetota > Spirochaetia > Treponematales > Treponemataceae > Treponema_D. Next base: position 33,006 of record JAKSTN010000020.1, on the reverse strand, counting down.
GCTTCATCATAAGTGTGCGGCCAAGAGCAACGCGCTGCTGCTGTCCGCCGGAAAGTTCATGAGGATACCGACCAAGAAGTTCCAGAAGTCCAAGTGACGAACTGATTTCTTCCATATTCTTGATCTGATTTTTCTTTTCTTTTCCGCCAAAACCAAATAGCAGGTTTTCTTTCACAGTCATATGCGGAAACAGAGCATAATCCTGAAACACAAATCCGATTTTTCTCTGTTCCACAGGAACATCAGTCACATTATCCCCGTTTAGCCAGACAGCGCCTGCCGAAGGCTTCAAAAAACCTGCAATGATTCTTAAAAGGGTCGTCTTTCCGCAACCAGACGGACCAAGTAAAGTTGTAAATGACCCGCGCTCAACAGAAAGTGAAAAATCCTTTATTATCTGATTTTTTCCATATGAAAAACTGATATTGTCCAATCTTAAAATTTCTTCACTCATAACGTGCCCCGTATTAAGTTCTCTTTTTTATTATCAATTTACCAGCACCGATTATGCCGAATGTTATCAACGTCAATTCCATGGCCATGGCGGCAGCCCGTCCCCAGTCCCCCTGCTCCGCAAGGTTCAGAATACGCACAGAACATAACGGAGTGTTGAAACTTACAAGAAAAATTACAGAGCTTAAAGTTCCAACCCCGCGGGCAAAATTGTAAGTCCATCCACTGGAAATTCCGCCTGCGGCCAGAGGCACAAGAACCTGAGCGAACACTTTCAAAGCTTTTGCCCCAAGACTCATGGCTCCTTCATCAAGAGTTTTTTTAATCTGACCGAAAGTTGATGTAACAATTCGGTAAGAAAAAGGCATAAAGGCAACTGTAATGGCCATTAAAATTAGAAACTTTGGTGCCTTTATGTGAAGCGTATTTGCTGTAATGGAAAGTGCAAGCCCGAACAAAGAACCTGGAATTGCAGCGGGAAACTGAATCAGCGAATCTATAAAATTCTTTCCAATCAGTTTTCTATTTCCCGTTCTGTGAACACAATAAGAAACAAAGGCTGCAATTATTACAGACAAAGTTGAAGCTACAAATGCAAAAGAAACTGAATTGAAAAAATCCTTTCCGTATTTAAAAGTTTTCTTTAAGTGATCAAAAGTAAAAGCAGTATCAATTCCCCACAACTTTTGAAAGCTTCCAAAAATAATTGAAACAAACTGAAGAAGCACAGCCAGGGCTATAACCAGAACAAAAATAAAAAGAAGGATATCTGCCGTCAGGGAATTTCTGAAAACAGGTTCATCCGTTGTTCCAGTATTTACTCCACCCTTTCCACCAATCACCGCAGTCTTCACTGCCTGTTTTTTAAACATTTTATTCTGAAGCAAAAACAACAGAAGTGAAGGCACAAGCAGCACCAGTCCCAGAGCCGCAGAAGTTCCGGCATTCATCCAGCCTGTAAGCTGAGTATAGATTTCAACTGCCAGAACCTTGAATCGTCCCCCAACCAGCATAGGATTCCCAAAATCACTTAAAACAGAAACAGCAATAAAAAGGAAACTTGAAACCAGAGCCGGAAACGTTAATGGAAAAATCACACGAAAGAAAATCTTTAATCTTGAAGCGCCAAGACTTACTGCCCCTTCAATAAGATTTTTATTCAGGGCTTCAAAACTTTCCTTACACATAAGATATGCCAGCGGGAAAAAACAAAGCACCTGGGCAATCAAAAGACCTGGGAAACCGTACAGGGAAACATCAAGTCCAAGGATTGTTTTTGTAATAAGCCCCTGTCGTCCAAGCAGAAGAATGAAAGCAAGTCCGCCTACAAAAGGCGGCGTAATAAGATGCAGCACAGGAAGAGCCCCGAAGAACTTTTTGAAAGGCATACGCCCGAACACTACTGCATAGGCATAGATGTAACCGGTCAGAACTGAAAGGCCTGTGGAGCAGATGCATTCAAGAAAAGTATTAAGGATAGTTTTTCTGAACCGTACTGCGGTAAAAATTCCTGTCAGGTCTGACCAGCGGATTTTTGAAAATACACAGATAAGAGGAAGAAGAATAAATAAACTTAAGAAAGTTATAGCGGCAGCCCAGAGAACTGCCGTTACATCAAAACTTCTTTTTATTTTACAAGTTCTGTCCATCTGGCAATAACTTCATCCTTCTGAGAACTTGCAAGTTTTGCATCGTAATCAATAAGGCTGATTTCTGAAACAGGAATAGCGCCGGCTGGAGCCACTGCATCCTTGTTTACAGGAATTGTAAAATCTATAGAAGACATTAGAGTTTCAGCTTCTGCCGAAAGAATAAAGTCCACAAACTTTTTAGCACCATCCAGGTTGCTGCAGTTTTTCATGATTGAAACACAGTCTACATCTCCAACAGAATCTTTAGGAGCAACCAGCTGGATATCGAACCCTTGAGCATTATATTTTGTAAGGGCGTGAAGGTAAGCAACCCCAAGAGCATATTCCCCAGTTCCAATCAGTTTTGGAGGAGCACTTCCTGAATCAGGGAACTGACCAACCAGCTGAGAAAGTGAAGCAAGATAATCCCATCCTGCATCCCAGCCAAGACGCTGCAGCTGATTCTGAACAAAGAGATAAGCTGTTGAAGAAGCCGCAGGGTTTGTCATTACAATTTCATCTTTGAAAACAGGATTTGTCAGATCTTCCCAGGTTGCAGGGTAAGCAGCACCAGGGAACTTTTCTGCAAAGCGGGCTTTATTCACACCGATTCCTAAAGTAAGAACACAAAAACCGGTCCAGGTGTTGTCTGCACTTTTTGCGTAAGACGGAATGTCTTTTGCCAGAGCCGAAGCATAAGGTTCAAGACAACCTTCATTTGAAAGATTGATATGATAGTTTGAAGCACCACCCAGAAGAATGTCTGCCTGAGGAGCCGATTTTTCTGTAAGGATTCTGTTCACCAGTTCCCCGGTTGTTGCACGGAGATATTCTACTTTAATGCCAGTTTTTTCTGTAAACAGATTGCACAGAGCTTCTGTTTCTTCTTCATGAATAATGGAATAAACATGAACTACTTTATTCTGCTTTTTGCCTGAGCAGCCTGAAAGCAGGACCAAGGCGGAACTTAAGGCAGCCGCAACCACAAATACTATTCTTTTCATGGGCATATAATGGCACAAATCTGATATTATCAATATACCCAAAAAACTTATATTTTAATATGACCAGAATTTTTATTCACAATATAAAAAAACAGCCGCCCCGGCAAATCCGGGAGCGGCTGCGGTTATTCAAGATCTAAAAAACTTAGTTCTTTTTTGCCTGTTTGATGAAAGTCTGAACGCCTTCAATAACCAGGATTACAGCAAGTACAGTCATTGCTGTTGCGAAGATCAGCTGGAACCAGTTGCCCCAGAAGAATGCGCCCTGAGCACCAGCAACCATTGCTCCAACTTTCTGGATGATAGTAATGATAAGCTGTGTCAGTGTAGCAGCAAGCATGAATACCATTGGAATGATGAACATTTTGTTGTTCTTTCCAACCTGTCCAAGCCATGCAGCAACAGCAAGCAGAGCAATACCAGCCAGCAGCTGGTTAGCAGCTCCGAACAGAGCCCAGATTGCTGAAAGTTTCAGGAATCCAAGTGTTGCACCAACTACAACCATCAGACATGTACCGAACAATGGATGAGCCAGAACTTTGCGAACACCAGATGCATCTTTCCATGTTGCTTCGTTTTCTTTCAGGAACAGTTCAGAGAACATGAAGCGGCTCAGACGTGTAGCTGAGTCAAGAGATGTCAGTGCGAATACTGAAACTGCAAGAGTAAGAAGAGCAGAAATTGTATTGTAAACTGGAGTACCTTCTGCACCGAACAGTGTAGCAATACCAGCACCGAAGATAGCAGATGGAGATCCATATTTTCCTCTGTTAGCCCATACAACACCAACAGCGATCAAAGAAATGATACCAAGTGCAGATTCGATCAGCATAGAACCGTAACCGATTGCACGTGCGTGTTTTTCGTTGTCCAGCTGTTTAGAAGTTGTACCAGAAGCGATAAGTGAGTGGAAACCAGAACATGCACCACAAGCAACTGTAATAAACAGTGTTGGGAAGATGAAGCTGTTACCAACTTTCCATCCTGTGAATGCTGGGATTTCGAATGTTGCAGTACCTGTGAAAGCACCAAGAACAATACCAACTACAGCAATAGCGATCATTGCATAAAGAAGGAATGATGAAAGGTAGTCACGTGGCTGAAGCATAATCCAAACTGGAATCAGAGAAGCAACTGCAATGTACAGTGAAACGAAGATAATCCATGCTGTGCGGTTCATAACGAAACCAACGTTCAGACCCAGGATTACGATTGCGATAATTCCAACAATACCGATGATTGTAGCTGGAAGAACTTTCATTCCACATTTATTTGTAAGGATACCGTATACAACAGCAAGCAGAATAAACAGAACAGAAATGATAGCTGTTGTCTGGTTATTTGTAGGATTTGTTGTGAATCCGAATTTTGCACCGTCAGCAGAGAAGAATGTACCTGCAACAACGTTTACGAAAGAAGCGATAACCAGGATCAGAACCAGGAGAGCGAAGATGATGAACAGTTTCTTTGCTTTTGAACCCATTGATGATTTAATGATTTCACCAACTGATTTACCGTCATGACGGATAGAAGCAAAAAGAGCACCGTAATCGTGTACACCACCGAAGAAGATACCTCCGATTACACACCACAGGAATACTGGAACCCATCCGAAGATAGCAGCCTGGATTGGACCGTTGATTGGGCCTGCACCGGCGATTGAAGAGAAGTGATGTCCCATCAATACAGCTGGTTTAGCTTCTACATAGTCAACACCGTCATGCATTTTCTGTGCAGGAGTTTTGTTTTCAGGGTCAATACCCCACTGTTTTGAAAGCCACTTTCCGTAGAAAACGTATCCACAGAAAAGCAGAGCGATTGCAGCAAGAATTATCAATAATGCTGTCATTTTTAATTTTCCCCCTTTGGAAAATAATTTAAGTTTTTTATATGTTGATAAGAACTTTTTTCAAATCTGATCCAAATCTGTTAAAGTAAACCTTATTTGAAGAAAGCTCTTTTACAACCAATCTAAAATGGCTCCATCCCCAGAAGCTGAATTTATATGATTTATAAAATTTTATTTTTTTGATTTGTTTTACAAGGTCTGAAGAAACTGTATCTGCCAGAACTACCAGAGTAACGTCTGAATTTCTGTGACCGCTGTAAGGAACAACTTTTGCAATGCCGGAATCCCATGCAAGCTGAGAAAGTTCCTGAAGTCTTTCAAACGAAAGATTTTCTTCAAGCTTAAAATAGGCATAGTCTTTTGAATCCATTTCTGCAATTTTGGCAATTTTAACCAACACATACTGTTCGCCATGTGAGGAAAATTCTGCTTCTGCATCAAATGGAGGTGTAGGATTGTCTTTTTCTATTGTGTAGTAATGCTGAAAAGAAGAAAGAAGTTTTTGTAATAAACTGTCACGGTCCATGGAAAAAAAATAAACCCCACTAAAGAACTTAAATATATTTTAAGTCCAAGTGGGGAAATCGTCAAGGAATTCTATATTAATTAAGCTTTTACAACTTTTTTTCCATTCATTTTTGCAAAAAGTACGTTCAAACCAACAAGGACCACTACAAGTACAAGACCTGCAATGTCCGACTTGCTTTCAGGAACGATACAAAGAAGTCCTGCTGCAGCAAAAATGATTCTGAAAGGCCACTGAACTTTTCCTACAATCCAGCCTTCAAGAGCAGCACTGATTGCAAACATACCGATAAGGGCTGTAAGGGTAATCCATAAAAGTCCCCCTACAGTTGTATCAATCATCAGAAGCTGAGGGCTGAATACAAAGATATACGGAATGATAAATGCTCCGATGGCAAGTTTTGTAGCGTTAAGAGCGGTTTCAATAGGTCTTGCCTTGGCAATAGCAGCACCGGCAATAGCAGCCAGGGCTACAGGTGGAGTAATGTCAGCGATAATACCAAAGTAGAATGCGAACATATGGGCAGCCAGAGGCTGGTAACCAAGCCCGATAATTGCACCGGCTGTAATTGTAGAAGTGATAAGGTAGTTTGCTGTCGTTGGAGCACCCATACCAAGAATGATTGAGGCAACCATTGTAAGAAGCAGAGTAATAAATGCAATTCCATGAGAAATTGAAATAAGCCCTGCGGCAAATTTAAGGCCAATACCTGTAAGAGTTACAACACCGATGATAATTCCAGCCATAGCACATGCAATTGCTACGCTGATTGTGTTACGGGCAGCAGTACACATAACTTCAACAACATCCTTTAGCCCGAATGTTGGTTTACGTCCGCAAGCCAGGTCAACAAAGCTAGTTACGACACCAATAACGATACAAGAACAGATTCCCATAAGGGCTGCAAATACGGCAGTTTTTCCCATACAAAGGAACACGATGATTACGATAAGAGGAAGAACCATGTATCCTTTTTTGAAGAAAAGAGGCCAGAATCTTGGAAGCTGATCCTTTGGAAGTCCTTTAAGCCCAAGTTTCTTTGCTTCCAGGTGAACTGTAATGAAGATACCTGTGAAGTACAGAAGAGCCGGAATAATTGCTGCCTTTACGATTGAAAGATAAGGCATACCAAGGCTTTCTGCCATAAGGAAGGCTGCAGCACCCATGATTGGCGGCATGAGCTGACCGCCTGTACTGGCTGCAGCTTCTACTGCCCCGGCAAAAGCAGGTTTGTAACCAAGCTTTTTCATCATTGGGATTGTAAAACTTCCTGAACCTACAGTGTTTGAAACTGAAGAACCTGAAACTGTACCAAGCAGAGCCGAAGAAAGAACTGCAACCTTTGCAGGACCTCCCGATGCACCACCGGCAATTGCGTTACAGGCGTCAATAAAGAACTGTCCGATTCCTGTTTTATCAAGCAAAGCTCCGAAAAGCAGGAACAGGAAGATAAATGTAGAACAAGCACCAATTGGGGTACCCATAATACCTTCTGTATTATAGAAGAGATGTGTAATTACACGTTTAAGTGAGTAACCGCGGTGGTTCAAGAAGCCCGGAAGGTATGGACCAACAAATGCATAAAGAATGAAAATAGCTGCAATTACTGCAATTGGAATACCTACAATACGGCGGCAGCTTTCAAAAAGCACCAGAATACCGATTCCGCCAATAACAACATCAAGCACTGTAAAATCACCTGTACGGCGGGCAATCTGCTGAAAGTTGATTACAATGTAAAGCCAGCAGGCAGCACCAATAATTCCTAAAAGAACGTCATACCATGGAAGTGTATTCTTTGGAAGTTTTTTACTTGCAGGGAAAAGAAGGAAAGCCAGAAGCTGAACAAAAGCCAGGTGCGAAGCGCGGAGAATCTGAGCTGTAACCATTCCTGAAAGTGTCGCATAAAGCTGGAAACCACAGAATAAAACAGAAATCATAACTGTGATGTACTGGCGCCAGCAGGTATGTTCACGGTAAGACTGTTCCCTGTCCAGCTCCTTCATAAGGTTCTGCATTTCTTCTTCGTTAGTTGTCGGCATAAGGCTTTCCATAGCGGAAGGTGCACCGTCAATAACTTCTTCTGTTACATCAGTTGGGTTTTCATCCATGTTGATTTACTCCTCCATAAAATATAATTGATTAGATTCAGTTTTTTTTGTTTTATGACAAGGCTTGTCTGGGGTGCAAAAATTGTGTTGAGTAAAACTTCATCAGCCTTGTCTGTATTTATTTTTATTGAATGATCTGCGATTACGCCGACGGCCATAACCAGTTCATCCATATTTCTGTTCAAATTCGAAATAATATAACCTGTGTCAGTTACTGTAAAAACTGCACCGGGAGTTTCTTCTGGTTCAGGAATTCCTGCCCCGTAAGAAACAAATTCTGTTTCATTTAATGTAAGTGAGCCGTCTTTTTCTATTCTGTAAAAATCGTGAACCCGGCCTTTGTTCACTGAATGTGTATAGGAAATAACAAAGCCGTTTACGGCAGCATCCCTTGAATAGATTTTCTGCGAAGGACTTTTTCTGTTTGAAATTGAAATCACTTTTACAGAAGGAAAGAATAAACCTGCACACAGAAAAATCCACAAGGCGAGAAAAGCAAAAGATGATTTTGTAAAACGTGGTCTTTCCATAAGCGGGCGTTGCGGGCCGGCGTTTGAGGCCCGCAGAAGGGGTAGCGCCCAACAAAGTGGGCGCTAGGGGATGCGCAAGCCGCATGAGCGGCGACTTAAATAATTTCCACTCATGCAAACGACCGCAGGTCGTATGCTTTCCACTACCCAAAAATTATTTTACGTCGAAACCGATTTCTTTGAAGTATTTTACAGCACCAGGGTGGAATGGAACTGAGCATCCTGTAACGGCTTTAGCAGCTGTTACTTCTTTTCCCTTAGCATGTGCAGCACCAAGTTTGTCCAGGTTTTCAAAGAGAGTTTTTGTCATCTGGTAAACTGTTTCTGTATCGAGTTTTGCGCTTACAGCCAGAGTTGCTTTAATTGCCAGAGCCTGTGTGTCGTCATCTGTTCCTTTGTATGTTCCGCCAGGAATTGTTTCAATTGTGTAGAAGCTGTATTTAGAAGCGATTTTCTGAGCATGTTCTGTATCAATTGAAATGAGTCTGAGTCCCTGTGTGAAAGCAAGTTCCTGAAGAGCAGCGTTTGGAACACCTGCTGTTACGAAACATCCGTCCAGAGTTCCGTTCTGAATACCTTCAGCTGATTCTTTGAAAGAAAGGTTTGCTTTTTTGATGTCGTCAAAAGTCATGTTGTAACCTTCGAGGATCTGTTTTGCGTTGAATTCTACACCAGAACCGGCGTCACCAACAGAAATACGTTTTCCGCGGAAATCGTCGATAGATTTGATTCCTGATTTTTCAGAAACTGCAATCTGTACTACTTCAGGATAAAGTGTTCCGATTGTTGCAAGGTTTGGAAGTGCTTTTCCTTCGAACATATCAGATCCGTTGTAAGCATAGTCCATAACGTCATTCTGAACTGTACCGAATTCTGCTTCTCCGTTTGAAATAAGGCGAAGGTTTTCTGCAGAAGCACCTGTTGCCTGTGCTGTAACGTTCATTCCAGGAATTCCGTCATTCCAGATCTGAGCCATAGCACCACCAAATGGATAGTAAGTACCTGATGTTCCACCTGTTGCCAGGATGAAATTCTTGTTGTTCTGTTTTGCACAGCCTGAAAGCATAGCAACAGCAGCAACCACTACGAGTAATGATTTTTTCATAAGATTCTCCCGTCAATAAAAATTAACTGTACTATTATACAGGACTTTTCGATTTTTTTATATGTTTTTGTTACAAAGTTAACACGTTCTACCGTCCCAGGTGTCGGACATGCCTTTTTCGTAGAGGATGGCTTTGTCAAAGTCTACTTCGGTCTGGCAGTTTTGTTCCACGTACATAGCAGTGTTGTGAAGGCGGCGGATGCAGTCTGATTTTTCATTGTAGCCAAGTTTTGACTTTTCTATGCTGTCCTGAAGGATGCGGATACTTTCGTCGTAAACTTTTAGAGGCACCGGGAACGGATGACCGTCCTTACCGCCATGAGCAAAACTGAAACGGGCAGGATCTGTAAAACGGCTTGGAGTGCCGTAAATAACTTCGCTTACAAGTGTCAGGCTTTGAAGGGTTCTGGGACCAAGCCCCGGAGTAAGCATAAGACTTTCAAAATCTTTTGGCTGGGTTTCGTATGCCGTGGCAAGAACGCCGCCAAGTCGTTTCAAATCTACGTCTTGAGCCAGAACTTCATGATGAGCTGGCATTACCAGGTTCCGGCCTTTATTCTGAACCACAACCATTTTATCGTTCGGCCCAGGCCCCAGGGCTTTTTCAACTTCCGAAGGCGACATGGCGGCTAGTTCCGGGAAAAGTTCCCCCTGATCAGGATTCGGAAGAGGCGCAGACTTTTTCTTTATGGGAACGGACTTTCCGCCGCTTAATAAAATGATTTCGCTTTCAGGCTTTGCCATGACGCCTATTTCTTTCAAAATGCGTTCCGGATCCTCACGGCTCATTTCTACAATGGAGCTGCGGGTATCGCCTGCAGCTTTGTCTGTCAGGTTCAGGATAAGGCCCTGGCTGTCGCCAACGACGCCGGTGTGAGGTTCTTCCACAAAACTTCGTAAATCTGAAGAACACCAGTGATACCGTCTTGCTGTTTTAGAAGCCCCGTTCATTCCCTGCTGAACAACTGCCCAGTTTCCGGTTTTCGAAAGAATAAAATTATGCTGATAAAGCTGAAAGCCGTCCTGCACGGCGTTATTATCAATTTTTGCAACCAGCTTTGAATTTCTTACATATTCATCTGCCTGAAAACCGGATCTCATTCCCATTTCCAGAAGCTCATCTGGGGTCTGGCGGGAATATTTTCCGCGGCCGCCACAGACATAAAGCCCAAGCTCATGAGCCCTGGGATTCAGGCCGCGCTTTAATGCATACATTACACTTGTTGTAATTCCGGAACTGTGCCAGTCCATGCCCATAACGGCGCCAAAACTCTGAAACCAGAGGGGATCACTAAGACGGGTCAAAGCTTCATCAACTCCGTAATTCTGAATAATAGATTCAATAATCAGAGTTCCTGTAACCATCATACGGTCGGCAAGCCATTTTGGTACTATACCTGTGTGGAGAGGAAGATCTGCATGTCCGGAGTTACGAAGCATATAGTTATTATACTATACGTCGCGTCAAGATGTACAAAAAAAAAGCCGTTCGGAAGTCCCGAACGGCCAACATGTGTGTGTGTGTTATAAAATCAAAAAACCGATTATTTCTTTCTAAGAATTGCCCCTACCAGGGCCAGAACAAAGCCGATGCAGAGCAGGTAAATACCTACGCTTGGAGCAGCAACTGCACCACCAACTTTGCTTGCAAATTTTGCAGCACCTTTTGCAACCCCTGAATCAAATACACCAATTGATTTCAAATAGAACAGAACGCCGCAGACAATTCCACCAACGGCACACAGAAAGCCGTATAACTTTACGTCTTTCAGAACCATAATAAGAATACCTGCAATTGCAAATACAAAAATCAGAAGTGCCATAATTTCCTGGAAAGAAGCACCTCTATCAAAAATATTCTTAATGAAATTCAAACCGCTTCCACCGTTTGAACCGAAAACTTTTCCTTTTGTCAGTGGAAGACAAAATCCTACTGCTGCAAGAATGAATCCGATGAATTCAATCAGTTTCATTGTACTTAAATTCTTTTTACCCATTTTTCTCCTCTTTTGTGCACAAAAATCTAATATCTCTAATAATATAACATTTTATTACACAAATCAAACAGAAAATGGAGTTATTTCATAATTTCGTAAAAAATAACCGATGCAGCCTGCGCAACATTCAAAGATTCAACAAGCGGTTCCTTAAAACCTTCTGCCATACCGCTGAAAGGAATAATTACAAGTTCATCGCAAAGTTTTTCAACTTCACGGCTGATTCCGTTTTCTTCATTTCCAAGAATAATGAGAACAGGTTTATCCCCTGCGCTTTTACGGATCTGGCTTACATCTTTTTTGGCTTTAAGCGAAGTTCCTACCTTGCACATTTTACCGTTAAGTGCGCCAAGCAGTTTTTCAGGATTAGCAACTGTATAAATGTTTACATATTCCATGCCGCCTTCTGCAACACGGTAAGAACTTGTTGTGATGAAAGTCTGCCCTTCATCCATAGGGATAATAATATTTTTAATTCCAAAGAAAACTGCAGAACGTACAATTGCTCCGAAGTTGTTTGCATTTCCGATGTGGTCCAGAAGAACAGCATCTTCTTTATTTTCAACCCAGCTCTGAATAATGTCAGAATCAATCTGAGTCAGTTCAGGAAAATCAATCATGGCGACAACGCCCTGGTGATGAACTGTTCCTGCCAGTTTTTCAAGTTCCTTTTCGTCTTTTACCTGATTATAAGGCTTCTTGTTCTTTGCAAGAGTTTTACAAAGCCCTCCGAAAAGAGGAGCTACCTTTTCAGAAAAGTAAAGGCGCTGAATTCTATCGTTATGTTTTTTTTCAAGTTTTTTTACAGCAGCCATTCCGCAGACTGCAAGTTCGTTTCTCTGTTTGTTTTTCATTTTGTCTCCAAAAACAAGTGGCTAAACAACCACAATTATAATAGTAAATATCAGAAGTGAAATTAAAATTTCAAGTGATAATGATGATGATGTAAACTCTACCGTTTCTTTTTCATTTGCATACATATTCAGCACAAAGGATGTAGGCACAAAGAAATAAATAAGAAGTGATTTCAAAAGAATATCATTGAGTCCCATTGTACGGGAAATCACAAAAAGAACAATGGCACAAAGAACAACCTGCACGGCATAACGAAGTCCTGCAAGCTTAAGTCCTTTCTTCAGAACATTCCAGTCAAAGACTAATCCTGACCCGATGCATAAAAGAATAAGTGGCGACATTGGCTGTGTGAAAAAGTTTGTAAGTTTTGTATAAACTCCGCACCAGGCCGAATTATCGATAATCTCGCCAAGTCCCAGAGCAGCTCCTGTAAAGCCAAGAATTGTTGCAAGCACTACAGGATTTGTACAGACAGAAACAGTAATTTCTTTTCTTGTCATTTTTTCACCTGAAAGCAGCTTAAGTCCTGTTGCCATAATAGTGAAAACGAATACTCCTGAAAAAATATCCATACTGACGATGTAATAAAGGTTTTCTTTTCCCACAACAATGGAAATAAGTGCCCAGCCGAACAGTCCGCCTTCATAAGTTGTCATGGCATAAGGAACATAGCCGCGGACTTTTTCATCAAACATAGGCTTAAAAAGGAATCCAAGTCCGAAGGCTGCAAAAAGCATGAAAAGCTCAAGACCAATAAGAAGAAGCGAATCTTTGGAATAGCTTCCGTGAATCAAAGTGTCAAAGGCAAGAACCGGAAGAAATACGTTGCAGCACAGTTTTTTGATAACAGAGATTCCGTCATCTGTGAAAAGACCTGTACGTTTCAGAATGTATCCCAATGCGATAAGTACAAAAACCGGGATTATTGTTTCAAGAATAATCATTATTTTCAGGCGCTCCTGACGCCTATTTTTTCAGGATAAAAAGATATTCAGTTACGTGAATATCACGGGCGGAAAGATTCCGGCTTCCGCGGAAAGTATTGTATGGAATGCCCACGGTGCGGACTTCGCCGTATTTTTTCAGCATTGATTCCATATCATCAAAGGAAATAAAACCTTCAGAATTATATGAAATAACCGTGTACTTTGCATCAAGGCGGCTGATTATCTGTTCCATAGATTTCAACGCAGCCTGTTTTTTATTGAAGGCACTGCGATTCCAGTTTGAAGGAATGCCTGAAACCTTTGAAACACGAACATCTTCCGGAATCTTGTTTTCTAAAATCAGGTTCAGCATAAAGTAGTTTGAACCGTAAGGATGCTGATTGTATGGAGGATCCAGATAAGCAACATCAAGGCCTTTAAGTTCTGAAGCAAGTTCAACTGCGTCTTTCTGGAAAAGAACAACATCTGAATCAAAATTGCTCAGGACAGGTTTCTTAAGCTCGATATTCCCGCAGATTCGTGAAAGGGCATTTTTGCCCGCTCCGCCAAAGCAGCCGGTCTTTGTTGCAGGGTCTTTATAAAATCCTTTGAAAACTCCGCTTGTGTTTACGTGAACCGAAGCTTCCGTCAAAAGAGGCGCCAGAAAAAATTTCTGCATTTCATAAGGAACAATTTCTTCTATATATTTACGGTAAGAATCTATTTTTACAGCGTTTTCGTGAGTGTAAAATGCACGCTCCCCTTTTCTGATTTTATCAGTTACGGCCGGAGCATAATTTTCAGTAATGATTCCACGGACAGGATTTTCTTCTGTTTTTTTCAAGATCTGTTTCTGAAGTTTATCGTACAGTTTTTCATCAAAATCTTTTTTATTCGTAAGATAGCAGTCGTTCAGAATATGAGAGTAATTTTCAAGATCGTTGGTATAAAGGAGAGAAGAATGACGTTTAAGCATGCGGGCAACAATGCCAGAACCGGAAAATAAATCAGCACAGACAAGACGGTCTTTCCCAAGTTCTTTTTCAATATCAAAAATCTCGTTTTCAATATTTGTAATGAGAATACGCTTGTTGCCGATGTAAGTGATTATCTGAGATGTAAGAAAATCCTGATTTTCTCTCATAGATTAATGATAATGAAAAAAGCTAATATATTCGACATATGAAAACAAAAAAAATTATTTTATCGCTTTTTATTTTTACAATTGTAATGTCTTCGTCTGTTTTTGCAGAAAGAAGAAGTTTCCCAGACAATGCATTTCAGAGTATTCCTGATTCCTGCTACACCGTATGCCCTGAAGAAGGCGTTGTTTTCCGTTATGTTTACGAAGTAAAGAACAGAGTTTCTTCAGTCGATTCAAAAATCTACAAGAAAACTGCCCTTGTTTATCTTCCTTACGGCTTTGACGAAAACGACACCGAAACAGAATACAACGTTATGTACCTTATGCACGGCCACGAACAGAGTCCGGAATTTTTCTTTGACGGTGTAAACTGCAATTCACTTCTAAAAAAAATCATCGACTCTCAGATTTATAAAAAGAAACTTGCAAAGACTATTTTCTGCGCAGTTACTTTCTGGGAACCATACTCTACCGATGTTTTTTCAAACGCTCAAGTTTTCAATCAGGAACTGCGCGAAGATCTTATGCCTGCCTTCGAAGAGAAATATCACATCCGCCAGAACAGAAACGCCCGCGGCTTCGGCGGTTTTTCAATGGGAAGTATGACAACCTGGACAATCTTTGAAAACTGTCTGGATCTGATTTCTCATTACGCTCCTATAAGCGGCGATGCCAGAAGAATGGGCGGAAACTCTTCAAAAGACCAGGGAAAAGACGTAGGACAGATTCTTGCAGAAAAAGTGATTTCTCAAGGATACACAAAAGATGACTTCATGATTTACTCAGGCTGTGGTGCCAACGAAATGGCAACACCATTCCTTGTTCCTCAGATGGATAAAATGAAAACTCATCCAGACGTTTTTGTTTTTGCAGACAACTATGCAGAAGGTAACTGTTACTTTGAACTTTGTCCTAAAAGCGGACACGACATTACAACAGTGCTTACAGTTCTGTATAACGGCCTTCCAAAATTTTTCCCTGCAGAATAGCCTCGGTTACTACTCATTTCCCTAACAACTTGTTAATACTTAAAAACAATAATAGAATTAAGGAATGAGTAGAAAATCTGCAAAATCAAAGATTTTTTTTAACTTTGGACTTCTTACCCTCACGTCAGCAGCAATAATGTTTCTTGGGTCTGCATTGTTTGTAAAGGATATTATACTGAGTATTCAAAGCGGAGCCGCTATTATATTTACTTTAGTTCTTCAGCTCATTTGGATAAAGAATCAGCATAAAAACATAATTTTCTGCATTGTTTTTTCATGTGCCATTCATCTTCTTATTCAGATTACAGTAGCAGCTTTTTACATGGGCTGGAACGCAGGATTTCAAAATTACTGTTTCATGATTTTTGCATCTTCCTTTCTATACATACATGAAGATAACAAAAAGAAAGCAAGAATTCATTTTCATGTTACACACCTGACATCTATTTTTGTTTATATTTTAATTTCTCTTAGATGTCATTTTGCAGAGCCCATAAAAGTATTTCCGCCAGAAAACATCGAACTGACAACGCAAACCAATGCCGTGGTAATTTTTGGAATCGGAATTTTTCTTGCCGGAATATTAAATGCAAACTACAAGCACAGCATAAGAACTCTGAAATATTTTGCAGAACGAGATGAACTGACACAACTATTAAACCGTCACGCAATAAGAAGAAGTTTTGATGATTTCCACCAGGGTCTCTTAAAACAGTCAATTAATTTTGGTGTATGCATTTTTGATATCGATAATTTCAATAAATTAAATGAAACCTACGGATATGACACAGGAAATAAAGTCCTGAAAAAAATTGGTGAAATCCTACAGGATTATGACGATGACAGAACTGTTTCCTGCCGCTGGGACGGAGATGAATTCCTCATTGCCTGTAAATATGGTAATGACAGAGAAGATTTCGTTAAAAAGATTGAAAAAATTAAAAACGAAATTTCGAAACAAACTTTTTCTGTCACAGGAAAGAAAACCTCTTTCAGTATTACTCTGACTGCAGGTATTTCTTTTGCATTGAAGGAACTGCCAATTCATAAAATAATAGATCTTGCTGACCGCAGAGTTTATTGGGGTAAACACAACGGCAAAAATCAAATTGTCACAAACGAAGATTATTTTTTCATTAAATAACGAAGATTTTAACTTACCTGCCTCTATTTTCATTTTTCTCATAAACAATTAAAATGATTCTATGAGTAAAAACACTTTCGGAAATAATTTCACAGTTACCACTTTCGGAGAAAGCCACGGTAACGCCTTAGGCTGCATTGTTGACGGCTGTCCTTCAAAACTGAACATCGATATTGAAAAAATTCAGGCTGCACTGGACAGACGCCGTCCGGGAAATCACAACGCTGGAGAAAAAGGCAACGCCTGTGTAACAGAACGCAAAGAAGCTGACCAGGTAGAAATTCTTTCGGGAGTAAAAGACGGACTTTCATTAGGAACCCCAATTGCCATGATGATCCGTAACACTTCTCAGCATTCAAAAGATTACGGTAACTTGGAATACACATACAGACCAGGTCACGCCGATTATACATTTGACCAGAAATTTGATTTTCGCGACTTCCGTGGCGGCGGACGTTCTTCAGGTCGTGAAACTGCAGCCCGTGTTGCTGCAGGAGCCATCGCATCTGTAATCACAGAAAACGCCGGAATTAAAATTACAGCTTATACAATCAAAGCCGCAGGCATCTCTGCTACAAAACGCAACCTTGATGAAATTGAACAGAATCCTCTCCGCGCACCTGACAACGAAGCTGCCGAAGCTATGCAGAAACGCATTGAAGAAATCAGAAGCCAGGGCGATTCAGCAGGAGCTGTAATCGAATGTGTTGTAAAAGGTGTTCCTGCCGGACTTGGAGATCCTGTTTTTGACAAGCTGGATGCTATGCTGGCTCACGCTATGCTTTCAATTGGCGCCGTAAAAGGAATTGAATTCGGAAGCGGTTTCGATGCTGCAGATATGACAGGAAGTATGAATAATGATTCTATGCGCGCCAGTGACAACGGCTACGGCGTTGAATTCGTTACTAACAATGCCGGTGGAATTCTTGGCGGCATTTCGAACGGAAACGACATTGTGTTCCGCGTAGCCGTAAAGCCGGTTCCAAGCATTTACCAGAAGCAGGAAACTGTAATGAAAACAGACAAAGGCTATGAAAACGTAGACCTGGAAATCAAAGGCCGTCATGATGTGTGCCTTGCACCGCGCATAGTTCCTGTTGTTGAAGCAATGACTGCTCTTGTTCTTGCAGACGCTATTTTAAGTTAGCACTCAATGCTCAAATCCTGATTATTAACAACTTCACATATGAAACGTAGTGTAAAATATTCTCTCATTGCTTTACCATCTTTTTTTGTTTTCTCATTTGCCGTTCTGACGGGAATCCGTGCTGTAAAAATTTCAAAATGTGACTCCGCAATTCCCCTGACAGAAAAACAGGAAACAGAACTTTCTGATTTTCTTGAACTCCGCTATGAATCACGGCACCAGATTTTAAAACCACTTCCTTATGAACTTTCAGAAACTAAACTGGACTTAGGCTGTGAAAGCGCAATTCTTATTGATACATCAAACGGAAATATTCTTTACGAAAAAAATGCTGATGAAATAATTCCACCGGCAAGCATGACAAAACTTTTTTCCATGTACGTTGTAGATGATGCTATCAGTCAGGGAAAACTTAATTATGACACAGTAATAATCCCGCCAGAAGAAAGCTGGGCCTGCAATATGCCGCCCCACTCTTCCCTTATGTTCCTTGGAAAAAATCAGAAACTTACAGTTTCAGAACTTCTGGCAGGTCTTTCAGTTGCTTCAGGAAACGATGCAGCCTACGCTTTGGCTTACACACTTTACGGCAACATGGAAGACTTCGTTTCTGCCATGAACGCCGTTTCAGAAAAATACGGTTTAACAAACACCCATTTTGTAGAAAGTTCCGGATATTCTGAACTTAATCAAACCACAGCACGGGAAATGGCAGCCTTTTCTACAATCTACATAAATCAGCATCCTGACAGTCTTGAAAATTTTCACGGGCTCCAAAGCTTCGCATATCCAAAGCAGAAAAACCTGACAAACGGATACACAGTAAAAGCCCAGGATTTTTCAGAAGGACTTCCTGAAACCATAACCATGACAATCACCCAGAGGAACACAAATCCTCTCTTAGGACTTATGGACGGTTGCGACGGACTTAAAACCGGTTACATAGATGAAAGCGGCTACAACCTCGCCCTGACAGCTCGCCGTCACGGAACTCGTTTTCTTTCGGTAACAATGAAAGGTCCCGGCAGTAATCCTAAAGAAGGAAATGAATGGCGAAAGAAAGACGGCTCAACACTAATGGAATGGGCTTTCAAATCTTTTGCAGATTACAAGGACATGACACGGGTAAAACCTTATTTTCTCCGTGCCAAAGGCGGAAAAGAAATCGGGGTAAACCTTGTTCCTGCATTCAATCCTGAATCAATTACAGTTCCCTTCATTTTTGGAAACTCTCTTGAAGAGTCTGTAAAAAATGTGAAAGTAGTTACAGAAATTCCTGAATGCCTTTCAGGCGAAATAAAAGCTGGCACAGAATTTGGAAAAATCAGTTTTGTTCTGAATGATTACGTTCTGGACACAATTCCACTTGTGGCAGACAGAGACATAAACAGCGCAAACATTTTCATTCGCACCGCTGATGCCCTGATTTACAGTCTAAAGTAAACTCTTTTTATTTTTGAAAAAACTATGCAGAAGGAAGCTGGAAATGAACTGATGAAGTTGTTCCGTGATTTTCTTCTGCAGTAGAACTCTGAACCTGAATTGTTCCACCCATTTTTTCAACAAATGATTTTACGATAGCAAGTCCAAGACCACTTCCCTGATTCATATTTGTCATACTGTTTCTTTCCTGACTGAATGCCTCGAACATTCTTTCCTGGAATTCTTCGCTCATACCGCAACCATAGTCACGCACGGTAAGATCAAAAGAAACAGTACCATTTTCAGTGGAAGAAACATTTTCAGCAATAACATCAATTGTTCCACCCACTTCAGTAAATTTTACAGAGTTTGAAAGCAGATTAAAGAAAATCTGATTGAATTTCTGTTTATCTGTAACAAAAGAACAATCCTTTTCAATCAGAATGTTCAAAGTTATATCTTTATTTGTACAGAGAGGAACAATGATTGAATTAAGACTTGCCCTGAATTCAAAAAGACTGTAAACATCACTTTCAAGATTAATTACACCTTTTTCAATTCGGCTCATATCCAGAATGTCATTCAAAAGACCAAGAAGAAAGTGACTTGAAGTGTCAATCTTACGAAGGTATTCATGAATCAATTCAGGATCATTTTCTTCTAGACAAAGCTGAGTCATACCCATGATGCCGTTAAGTGGTGTTCGGATGTCATGACTCATTCGAGCCAGGAAGTCGGTCTTTGCACGAGAAGCAATATTTGCCTGATCCAAAGCATCTTTCAGAACTTTTTCTCGTTCACGTTCTTCAGCCAATGCAGATGTAATATCGCTCATACACAAAAGAATTGATGACTGTTCTTCATCCAAATAACGGAAAGTAGTACGGAATACAACTGTATTTGAAGAACCTCGTTTATGATGTTTAATTAATACTTCAAAGGACTGATTCTGTGAAAGTTCACGGACAAGATTTGCAATTTTAATGTTATCATGAAGATTTATATAGTCTTCTTCAGTTTCAAGATATTCCTTCATGCGGTCTGCATAAGTTTCAAAATATGCATCGTAATCACCACAGTCCCAGTTCGGAACACGAGACATAATTTCATTGTCATGCAAAATAATAGCGCCGCCACCAATGACATCAATAATACCAACCAGATCATAATCTGAAATACCAATCAGCTCCAAAGCTTCCTGGGAAAGTTTTTTACGGTTGATATCATATGTATAAATAAAAGAAATGATGTCGCCGGTTTTCGGATCCTGATACATATTAACTTTTGAAGAAACCCACTGAAGATTCTGGCTTCGCATCTGGCGGCGATGAACAAAAGAAAAAGTTTTGTTTCCCTGAGAAAATGATTTCAAAAGATTTTCTGGATTCAACTTATTCCACAAAAGTCGAGCAGTATCTTCGTTTACACAGAAAGGCATCATTACTTTCAGTATTTCTGAGAATGACTGATTTTTATATGTGATTTCACCTTCTGTTTTTGTAAAGTATGATTTTACTTCGTCACGGGTTGCATTGACACAACACTTTTCGACAAGTGTGTCTCCCTGAAGTTCATACAGAGTTTTTGCTTCATACTCAAAACTAAGTTCTGCAGTTTTCTGTTCATTAATATCTGTAGCACTTCCTACAGCATAAGATGGCTCACCATTCTTATCATTTACAATTGTGTAACGGATTTTATACCAGTTGAAGTTTCCTCCATTGATATTTCTCATACGAACTTCACAATCAACAGTGGCTTCTCCGTCTTCAAGTTTTCTGTGAAGAGCGCGAACAATTTCCACATCATCACTATGAACTGCGCCTGTTTCAATCATACTTTCCGGAATATTCGAAAAATTTTCATCAGAAAAACCGAACATTTTTTTCAGTCGTCGAGTATTTGAGAATGTGTGATTATTAAAATCGTAATCCCATGTAGTAAAACCACAAAGTTCAAGAACGTCATGGAAACGGGTTTCCTGCTCCTTATAAAAACTGATATCCTCCGAAGAACCAAGGGCACGGACAGGACGCCCAAAATCATCAAAAATAGTATTGAACCTGATACTGCGCCATACATATGAGCCGTTCTGGCGGTCTATAACACGAACATCAACTTCTTCGTAAGGCGAACCGTCCCGAATAGCCTTAACTGTTTCCTTCATTTTTTCTGCATCATCCGGATGGAAAAACTGCAGTTTTATAAAAGGAAACGGGAAATTTGAAATTACAGAATCGCATTGATAGTATTTTCGCATTTCCAAATCAAGGTGCGCTGCGCCAGTAATTAAATCAACATCAAAGGAATGAACTTTTCGTCTTGGACTTTCATCCATTTCTATAAGAGGAACTGCGGTTACTTTTGGAATTTCATTTTTCCGAACCGTTACATAATAGAGAAAACTTCTGTTATATTTTTTTACGGTTACATCCAGATGAACTATCTGATAGTTATCGCCTTTTACAGTTACACGGAAATCAGCGCTAAATTCGTTTCCTTCCCTTGCATTTTCAATAAAGAGTTTTTCAGCGGTAATTCTATCTTCCGGATGAAATCCACAGAATACATCATGTTTTAAATTTTTTGAAAATTTTAAAAGTGAAATATTAAAAAGTTTTGCAACATTCTCATTCACATTTCTAATAGAAAAATGTTTTCTGCTATCAAGAGCCAGAATCAGGAGAGCTTCATTTTTTTCTTCCGAATTATCCAATTCTCCAGTCTCAATCACTTTGGAGCAGATAAAAACTTCACCCGGATAATCTTTTGTTACAAAAAATCTTACATGACTAACACCAACAGTGAAAGGAAACTCTATTGTAAATTCACCGTCCTTTTTCAGTATTCTTAAGATTTTTCTTGCTGTAATATTTTTCTTATATTGACTCCGATACTCAGGAGGAACAAAAACATCCCGAATATAATTCAAAAGATATAACGCATTTCCGCTTTCAGGCATATCTAGAGGAGGAATATCTTCGTTTGTGTGCAGTTCATACTGAAATGTTCTTAATTCAGCAACCCAGACATAATCGTAATTATCTTTTACGAGCAGATCCAGTATGAAATGTGTTCTTTTCTCATTAGGAGTAATCATATAAATCCTTTTTAATTATAAAGGCTATCAGTCCCTTTGTTAAGACAAAATCTAGAGTTTTTAGAGATAATTTTTTTTTCTTATTTAATTTTATCAGGACTAATAAAATCTCTGCCTAGAAGCAATTGAGGAACTATTTTCTCGGAAAAATCATTTTTTTCTGAAGATACCGTAAGTGCTATTCGGCTTCCCACACTGGAAGGATTTGAAATAACATAATCCCCCCGTTTCTTGAAAATCCGCCTTTTCCCTTCTCTCAAAGGGTAATCATCATTTTTTACATATCCAGAAACCACAGGAAGATAACTAAACTGGCACAAATTCTCTGGAAGTGAAAATAGCTTTCCGCTTACTGAAAGTGCATAAGGATTTTTCCCGCTTTCAATAAGGAGGTCAGATATACCGCCTCCTACACGGCTTGCAAAATCTATAGGGACAACCCATCCGTCAGGAGAATCTATAAAATCATATTGGGCATAAGAAATATTATTTTCTTCAAAAACAGATTCTGTCCATTTTTTCAAATATAATTCAAATCTTTTATATTCATCTTCTTTGGGCGAAAGAAGTCTGTAAGCAGCACAGCATGGCTTATCATTTATTACGGTAACCAGTTTACGGCAGATACGGACAATACTTACTCTTCCCTGAAAATAAAAACAGTCAGCACTGTATTCAGGACCTTCTACAGCTTCTGTAAGCATTACACCCTTATTTTCTATTTCCATAAGGCGTAAAGTTCTGTTTTTTATATTTGCCGCCTGATTTATATATTCAGATAATTTTTCTTTTCCATTTTTATCTAGAATTTCTATTCCATAACCTGAATGAAGTCCCACAGGTTTTATTATTATCTTTTTCCCTTTTTCGAGTGCATTTCGAGCTGAATTTTCATCTCTATATGTTTCAGGAAAATCAAAACCATGATCTTTGAGAAACTGATAAAAATATTCTTTTGAACGGGAACTTTCCAGCGCAGCCTGAGAAATACGACCGCAATCATGCTTTTTGCAGTATGAAATCCAGTATTCAGACAAGGGCACTGCAACCGCGTTTTCCGGCAGTTCTGCAGTATAGGTGATTTCTTCAGTTTCAGGATATTCATGGATTTTGATTCCAGCCATAAAAGGGGCATCTATAAACGAAACATCAAAACCAAGTTCAGCAAAAGAAGCTTTTATCTCAGAAAGGCCGAATACACTGCATGCACCGGCAATCACCAGTTTTTCCATAGATAAAGTTTAACAAAGGGCTTTAAAAAAACAAGACCCCCAGAAGATAACATCAACCAGGAGCCTTGCCGTCCAGTCGAACTGGACATCGGAGAGAGTTTATCAGCTTATTTACAAGCTTATATATAAAATACCATTCTCTCTAAGATCTGTCAAGTATTTTTTAGAGATATTTGAGGTTTATTTTTAAAATTTGTAATCTAACAAAGAATTAACCATATAAAGTACATCCATTTTTATTCCGTAAATAGTAATATATACACAAATAAGGATAACTATATGATTTCAGGCTTAATTATTTTAATTCTGATTGTTGTTTTTATGGCTTTTTTCATTGGAAACAACATTGGAAATAACTGTACATTCTGGTTTTTCAACACTTTTGATAATATTCCGGTTTCTGTACTTGTTCTTTCTGCCTTTGCAGCAGGGATTGCATTTGCATTGATCTGTATTCTCATAATCAAAATTACAAAATCAATCAATGCCGACAGAGAAGACAGACGTGTCAAAAAAGTTGAGAAGAAAATCCGAAAGGAAAATAAACTGAACCAGAAAAAATCACTTTTAAAGAAAGCCGAAGAAATTGAAAAAAACAATACACCAGCACCTGTGGAAGAAGTAAAAGAATGAAAAAATTTTTGGCTCTTTTAGTTTTTTTCTGTTTGATTTCCTCTCTCTCAGCAGAAAAAAAAGCTTACGAACTTGTAAATGAATCGACAAAAAAAGGAAATGCAGACGAAAGTGCTGAATTTCTCATGTCCGAACTGCAAAAACTTACTGTCCCTGCAGAAAAACGTGCAGGTTATGCATTCCTGGGAAACCTTCAGGAAATGCTTGGACTTTATGAACTTGCCGAAAAATCCTATGTTACCGCAGCAGGAATTGCCGCTGCAGACGCTGAAAACATGCCTGAACGGTCAAATGAACAGCTTGTTCTTGATGCTGTACGATGTGCCTTAAGCGGAGGAAACAGTTCCCGCGCAGACAGCTATCTGAACAGTGCAGTGAGATCAAGTAAAAATGCAAAAATCCAAAGCTATGTAAAGCTTTACTCCGTATGGAGTTCTTTGTGCCGTGCTGAAAACAAAGAAGACCTTGAAGAACCAGTTGCAATGCTTAAAGCTTACGCCAATGTCAGTTCCATGAAATCTGTTCAGCCCGCAATTCTTCTGACACTGTGGTATATTACAGGCGACAGTTCATATGCAAATGAAATAAAAATCAGATTCCCTGATACTACTGAATGTGCAATTGTAAAAGGAGATTCTCAAATTCTTCCATCACCATTCTGGTATTTTGTTCCAAAAAGCGGTGAAGCAGTTGCTGAAACAGGAACACTTAAAGACGCACCAAAAACTCCGAAAGAATTAACCGTCACAGAAAGTTCCAAGAAAAGTGAATCAGCTGGAAAACTCCAGCTTGGACTTTTCAGTTCTTCTGACAATGCAAACAATCTTGTTGAAGAACTTAAGAAAAAAGGTTTCAATGCATACTTTGAGAAACAGACAAAAGCAAGCGGCAATGTTTATTTCACAGTTTTTGTAAATGCAAAAGATGAAAACACTGCTGATGCATTGCGTTCAAGCGGCTACGAATGCTACATGGTTAATTAACAATATAAGAAATACTGTCACTTTCTTCACCGGAAACAACCTGTAAAAGATGTTCTCCCTGAGAAAGTGGCAGTCTGAAAATAAACGGCCGGAAACTTTCACCGGCAAAAATCCCATCTACGAAAATCTGACAGGTCTCTTCACTGCCTCCCATAACACTAACAGTAAGTTTCTGAAAATCCTTCAAGCCGGAGCTTTCATCAAAATAAAAAATACTGCCATCCCGTGGAGATGTTATTTCTAAAGGTTCATTTCCGTAATCCAAAGTTCCCTGTCTATTTTTCAGAACAAACCATGAAGCATATTTTTCAGGGTAAATCAGTTCACTTCCTCTGTGCCAGTTACATGCTTCTCCAGAAGTTCCAGCCGAAGCGGAAACAGGTTCATATTCATAAACGGTATTCTTGCAGAAATCTCCTGCTTTCATTCCAGATACAGAACAAACTTTTACTTTATGATAATTCACAGGCTCCTTAAATGAAGCATCAGGCTTCCCATCATTTTCCAGCATATCCAGAATCTCACGGGCAATTGCGGCCGGAATAGAACTACCGGTTTTACCTACAATTGTTTCCCCGGAAAAATTTCCCATCCACACACCAACAACATAGCGTCCGCTGGCCGCTAAGGCAGTAATATTCTGAAACTGATTTGCAGTCCCCGTTTTGAACATGGAATCATAACTTGTCTGAAAAACTTTTGCATAACCAAACCCAAGAGCACGAGCATCGCTATCCGAAAGAATGTTACATATTATGCGGGCAGTGTCTGGTTCATAAACCTGGGCTCCTTCAAAAGTTTTCCCGTCCCGAGGGAACACAGAAAAAGCCTTTGTCAGTTCGTAAAGAGTTACCTCTCCTCCCCCAAGGGCCAGAGAAAGTCCTGTGTCCTGATCTCTCAAAGATTCAAAACCAAGGTCCAGCAGTTTATTTTTATAAATTTCAAGTCCGACTTCATTCAACAGATAAACTGCCGGAATATTCAAACTGGATGCCAGCGCTACTCGAAAACGAATTGGGCCGTTATAACGGTTATTAAAATTCTGAGGTACATACAGTTCCTCAAATCCGAATTCCATTGGGATATCAGGAAGAACAGAAGTAAGTTTGAATCCCCGTTCCAGAGCCAGAGCATATAAAAATGGTTTCATACTGGAACCCGGCTGATTCTGAACAAGGACGCCGTCAATCTGACCGGAATGTTCTTCGCTATCAAAGGCGGCACTTCCAGCCCACACAAGGACATCTCCTGTTTCTACATCCAGCGCCAGGACCGCTCCATTTGAAAGTCTGTTATCGGCATACTGTTCCGTTCTGGAGCCTAAAAGGCTTTCGGCTTTTTTCTGAACCGCAAGAGAAACTTTAAGATGAACTTCAGGAACTTCATAAAGTCCTACATTCTGAGTTTTCAGCCAGTTGATATAATGAGGCAATTCAAAAGGATAATGATAATTTCCTGCAAGGTCTGCATAAGCCTTTGGACGGCGGGGAATTTTTGC
Organism: Treponema sp.; assembly: GCA_024402535.1. Classification (GTDB taxonomy): domain Bacteria; phylum Spirochaetota; class Spirochaetia; order Treponematales; family Treponemataceae; genus Treponema_D. The sequence goes on along the minus strand of JAKSTN010000020.1, from coordinate 6,727 downwards.
AAGAGTTTCAATCTGTTCTTCGTTCAAAGAAAAAAGTGTTTTACCGTAAAAAAATCTTGCAGCACTTGTTACCCCTTCAGTATTAAAACCGAAAGGAACATTGTTCATATAAAGTTCAAGGATCTGAGTTTTACTGAGCCTTGATTCAAGTCTTAAGGCGTTCCATGCTTCCACAACTTTTGCCCGAAGATTTCTTACAGGTCGAGGAGAAATAATTCTTGCCAGCTGCATTGTTATGGTAGAAGCACCACTTACTGTTCTTCCTTCGCTTACATTACTTTTTGCAGCACGAAAAACCGCCTGCACATCAATTCCATGATGCTTATAAAAACGCTTATCTTCTGCCTGAATAAAAGCATCAAGAACGTTCTGTGGAATATCTTCCAAAGGTGTGAACTCACGGCGCACGCCTTCTTCCAGTGCCAGAACCTGAAGCAATTCTCCATTTGCGTCATAAATACGGGTGGAAACTTTTTGAGACTGAATTTCTTTTAATGCTTTGTATGGTGAAAAACGGACAGCCGCAGTTACGGCAAGCATTACGCTTACCACAACCACAGCCGCTTTAAATATTTTTTTCATTATTTGATTGTATACAGAAGACCGTTTGTACGTCCGAATACTTCCGGTTCATACATACATTCAGCCGTTACAGGAGGAACCGGGAATACACCACGGCGAACCGCCCTGAACTTGAATTCTGCTGTTGTACTACCTTTTCTGAAACGGTCCCAGAAGAACTGAATTTCATTGTCGTAAATTGCCTGGTTACTCATCCAGTGTCCCCAGTCATAATGATTATCATTGTCATAACTGGTTCCAGAGTAACTTTCCTCAGGACTTGTTACAAATGTTGAATCCAGGATTTCAGCTCCCGAAGGAATAGGTGCACGCATAGCAATGAACTGTCTGTCACGACTTGTAGAAAGTTTAACTTTTACAGAATAGATTCTTCCGCTTTCAAGTTCTATTCTTGTAGAGCCGGCAGCAGGTTTAATTTCTTCTCCTGTAATAATATCTGTCAGAACATATGAAAGTCCAAGTCCTTCATCACGAGCATTCTGATTTTCATACGGAATTGCGTATTTCAGACTTGCTGTATAATACAGACTTCCGTTACCTTCTTTTTCAAAGTCCAGAGACTGAAGCTTATCTTTATCAAGAGATGAAAGTCTTGGATCTGTAAATGGAACAGTTACAGTTACCGGTTTTGCAGCAGGACCTTTGAACATTCCGCTTACAAGTTCTTTTCCACCGATTTTTGCTTTTGAAGTCTGGTTAAGATTATCCAGATCAGACTTCTTGATTACGGTATAGAATGCTTCCAGAACTTTCGAAGTTGTTGCTGTGCTCTGCCAGTAACCGGCCTTCTGATTCTGCATCAGACTCCAGATAAGCCGTGTAACCATTTCATCATCTTTATCCATCTGAACAAAGAACTGAAGAGCCAGTGCCATTCTTTCATCATTTGTGTTGTACCAGCTTCTCCACCATGATGAATCCTGAGAAATATCAACACCACGGGTTCCAGGTCTCATATAAGTTCTGATTCTAGCACGACATTTTTCTGAGAACTCAGAATCCATACCGTTCATATTCAGGTATGTCATACCAACCAGAGCTGTTACAGAAATATCTGTATTTGTTGCATAAATGGCTTCAAGTTTATTTTTACTTACATCCATTCCAAACAGAGAACGAATATAATAGTACATAGCTTCTTCATAATCTGAACAATGAATTCTAGGATTATTAATTGTATTTTCCAGATATGTCATCAGATTAGGAACATTGTATGCAATATCAGAATCTGAATAACCGCGTTCCTTTGCCAGAGCCGCAATATGGGCCAGACGCAGAGAAACATAGAAGTTTTCATATCTGGAATCAGAAGGCCAGTATGGGAAACCACCATTTTTGTGCTGGACATTTTTCCACTGCTTGAAATAACTCTTAACCAGAGTTCTTACATCTTCAATCTTGGAATCTTTTTCAAGACCAAACACATCAATATATTCTTCAAAAATTACCAGAGGCAGAATTCTTGAAGACTGCTGTTCCATACATCCATAAGGATAATTGAATACGTAGTTTACCGATTCACCAAGGGCACCAAGCCTAGTAGCATCCAGTGTTACGGTTAATCCGCCCATATCATCTACAGACTCAGGTATAATCATTCCTTCACTGCCGGATGTTTCATCTGAACCCACAGTTCCCATTGTTGTAAATGTTTCATAAAGATATGGCTTTTCAACAACCATCGGAACTTTAATCCGTTCATTTAAAACATCAGAAGTAACAGTAAATACAACATTTACTATACCGGCCTTTGTTGCGGCAGCATCAAAATAAACTGTAACATTCTGTCCAGGCTGAACTGTTACTTCATGTTCTGCAGCTCCGTCAACAAAACACCGACCAGGACGTTTTGCAAGTCCGCCTTCTGAAGCAATTTCACTCTGTTCCGGAGTCTTCAGTTCCAGAGCAACTTTCATTTTATGAGGAACGTTATCCAGGTTTGTAAGAAGAACACCAAGCTCTGCTGTATCACGTTCACGCAATCTTCTTGGCAGAACCTGCTGTACATTCACAGGATTTCTTACACCGATTTCATCTTCCTGCAGGGCAAGTAAATCTCCGCAAACACCAAAGGCTGTAACACGGTAAGTTGTAAGAGTATCAGGCAGTTTGAACTTGCAGGTAACCTGACCATTTTCATCTGTTACAAGAACAGGTTCAAATACTGCAGTTGGATTAAAGTCACTTCTTTCCTGAAGCTTGTCGTCGCTGCCTTCATCACCCCCCTGAAGATTTTTTACTTCATAAGTTACAGGATCCATGAGATAAGCACGGGAATCTCCACCATAACAGCGAAGTGGGAAATTATTTTTGCTATAGAAGAATTCAATTGGATTTGGAACATGATAGTTAATCAGATCCAGAACACCACGGTCAACAGCCATTAAAGTAAGTTCTGCGTTTGGAACCGGCTTTCCACCACGGGTTGCTGTAAGAGTTACAGTTGCTTCTTCTCCAGGTCGGTAAGCTGTTTTTTCTGATTTTACATCAATGCTGAAAGCCTTAACGTATGGATCAATGAACAGTTCCGTAATGCCGTAATATCCCTTTGGCTTATCCAGGTCAACTTCGCCATATTTATGAACAGGATCGCCATTGCGGATTGAATACGAAGAAATTGAAACATAAACTACAGGAACATAATTCTTTGAAACTGGAACATCAAATACTGCCACGCCGTCTTCAAAGTGTTTGATTTCTTCAGTAAAGATACCTTCCCTTTCAACAGTAATCAGATAGTTACCGTTTGGCAAAGTACTTTCCATAAGGATGTGTGCAGTGTCACCAGGATTATATTTATTCTGGTCCGGTGTCAGGCGGATTGATGTAGCATCTTCCTGACGCCATGAATAAGAACCTTTTCCTGTTACAAAGAAACGGTATTCACTTAATACTTCACGTCCACGTGCATCAACGCCTTCAACTTTAAGAACGTAGTTTCCAACCTTTGAAGGCTTAACTTCAATTTTTCCTTCAGCAGAAAGCGGAATTGTTTTTGTATCTTCAACCTCATAACTTCTTTCATAACGGGTATATACACCGCCATAAAGACCGTTCTGCTGAACGAGGGTCCAGTTTTCACGGCTTAAAGTTACTGTAAGATTTTTATTTTCCCCAGCAAGAGAAGAAATTAATTTTGAAGGATTTTCTGCTTTTAATACAGGTGTTCCCTGAAGGTCTGCAACCTTGTAAGGATAAGTTATACTCTGTCCGGCTTTTGCAAAGCCGGCAATTCCTGAAGGTCTACCAATTCCAATATAGTAAAGTGCCGGATGTACAACCGCTGCAGCCTGAGTTGAAATACTCATATTTGAAGTATCTGTAACATCTGCAGAAACTCTGTAACGGTATGGCACACCTTTCAGATCTCCTGGCATTGCTGTAACAGAAAGTTTTGCTTCACCGTCTGCAGAAAGAACACCATTGTCATGAGAAATTGATCTTCGGGATCCGTTTGTATCAATAGGACCGAATCTGAATCCTTTAAATTCTACATCATCAGTTTCAAAATACCATGGTTCAGCAAACCATGAACTTGAATAATCAGCGCCACTTAAAGCACCGCCGGCAAGGTATGAAGCCGACAGTGTTCCAGAAACAGAATCTCCGGTTGTCAGAGGAACATTTGGAATAACAATTGAAGACTGGAATTTCAGCCGTTCAAAATAAGCAATGTTTACAGTAATACTTCTCTTTGCATTACTGCCGCTTCTTTCATATTCAATTTTATAATTACCAGGTTCAATGTCTTCAGGAACATCAAAAGTTTCTGTAAATCCACCGGAAGCAGATGTTGTTCCATATTTTGTAGAAATAACTTTTGGTCTGTACCAGGAATCTTCTTTCAGACTGATTGAATAATTTCCTTCCCATGGAGTGTATTCTCCAAAGAGCAGATCCCGGTCAATTCCTCGAATAGAAATTGTTTCGCCAGGTTTATAAAGTCCGCGATCACAGAACATGAATGTATACTGTTCTGAATTAGAAGCGAAACGATAATTTGATGTATTATAAATACCGTTTCTCCAAGGGCTGTGACTGCTTGGTGAGAATGCTACTTTGTCATCTTCTTTTACAACAAGAATTGCAGGACTGTCTACAGTTCGTAATTCTGTATCAATTACAGCAAGTCCATTTTCATCAGTTTTTCCGTTTGCTACTGCAGAGCTGATCATAGAATCCAGAGAAATTTCATTATCTCTGTCAAACCAATAAACATCTGCTCCACTTACAGGACTTCCGTCAGAAAGCTTTGTTACAAAGGCAACAATCTTATTAATTCCGTAACGTACAGTAACGCCTAAATCTGTAACCTGAACTGTTACATTGCTTTCCCGTTTGTAAGTCTTTTCACTGCGGCGGTTCCACAGATTAACATCCGCCTCAAAAGTAATCCATCCGTTTCCACCGTCCAGAACTTTATCAAAATCAACGGCTTCCATAAGACGTGTGTTCTTTGGCTCCAGTGCCAGATCAAATGTAAGGCTTTCTCCGTCAGGACGATAATCATAAGAGAATGGGCGCTTTGTTTTTGCCAGAGCATAATAAGAACCATCCCTGACGTTCTGATAATCGAAAACCATTTTGTGAGGGAATTTAGATTCCAGAATCTTGAAGCCCCTGTTCTGGAAGTTTACTTCGCTGGCAGCATCAGGAACTGTAATTGTTGTTACACTTTCTTTTGAAAGGCTTCTTCCATAAATATCTTGAACACCTTCTCCAACAAAAATCTTATATTTTTCTCCGAAAGTAACAGGAAGATTGAAAACAGTTACGGAAGTTCCGGTTACCTTAATATTTTCTTTTGTAACAGGCATTTCAGGAACAGTCTTGATATTTCCAAGAACTGTTTTTTCATCAACCATATGAGAGAAATTGATATAAACCGGATTTGAATAACGATTGTTTGTTTCTCCGTCAGAAACACGACTAACTTTAAAAGGCTTTAAAACATTGTATTTTGCAACACAGCTGTTTCCATTCTTTCCGTTTGGCTGGAAAGTTGTGATTTTAATTTCTTCATAATCATTAATTTTTTTAGGAGTATTAATATTAAAAGTGACAGTATCTGGAGTTTCCTGAGTTACAGTGAAAGTAACTTTGTTTGTTCCAACAGTTACATTTGAAAGTTCCTGAATCATAGATGCAGTTACATCATAGTTGAAAGTAACACGGCATTCTTTTGCAGCTTCAAACGGAACATCATCTTTATCAAACCAGGTCATAGCCAGGCGTTTATAACTGTATCCAGGATAGAACTGTTCGATCTTCAGTTCCTGAGCTTCAGTTTCAAAAACCTTCTGACCTTCCAGTTTTTTTCCGTACATGGAAGTCACTTTGTCACTGACTTTAATTTTATAAGTCACCAGAGGATCGGCAGCTTCAGTTGCATCAAAACTTAAAAGACTTGTGCCATACCAGCGGAAAACACCTTTCAACTTTGGTGTAATTTCCATTAAATCACTGGAAGTCATAGGATCATCCAGCGCCTTAAGAGGAACTACCGGCTCAGAAAAAAGTACATAAAAAGAAGGACATTTTACATCTGCCGGAATTCCACCGTTTGGACCCCAGTCAGTAATTGTAAATGGTTCTTTCGGAGCTTTTGCAGGATCAAGTTTTTCATCCTGAGCGGCAGAGTTTTTCTTGCCGTTTACAAGCTTGGATGTGTAATACTTGGTTTTATAGTCATCCAGTTTTCGTAAACCTGGAACCACAGATTCATTTTTTTCAGTTCCGGAAGAAGAACCTGACGAAGTTCCAGCAGACATATTTATTTTGCCAGGACCTTTCTGTGGTTCCGGAGTTTCTGGAGTATAATCCAGAGTAAATGCTCTGTGTGCGGCTTCTTTAGTATTTACTTTGCTTGAAATAACCGGAACAACAGGAACAGATTCCTGCTTTACAGAAGTGTTTTCTACAACAGGAACTGTCTTTTTTTCAGGACAGCCTGTAGCCATAAAAATAAATAAACTGATAAACAAAATTGATAAAACTTTTCTCATCATACAAAAAGTCTATCATTTATTTAAACAAAAAAAAACGCCCCGAAAATCGGAGCGTTTTTTACCGTAGTAATTTATGCAGCCAAAAGGCTTAAACTACCATCTGAAGTGAGCGAAAGCTTTGTTAGCTTCAGCCATAC
>JAKSTN010000002.1 GCA_024402535.1 Treponema sp. | reverse complement strand
CATCGATTCCGAAAAGAACCATGATTTCTTTTGTTTCGCCAGGCTGGAGTTCAACATCACCCTGAACTGTACCACAAGAGTTGTCTCCGAATGCTTCAGAGTTTGTACAAGCACCGTTTTTAACAGCTTCCGGATGTTCGTAGTTTCCGTAAGTTCCGATGAAAGCTTCACGGCTTGTGTCGAAACCTGTCATTGGTGTACCAACAAGAGCCATCCATGAGTGCATGTAAGCACCACCAACATCGTATTCTGGATGCTGGATGTAAAGGTTGTCCTGGATAGAGAAGCGGAGCATGTTGTCTGCAACTTTTTCACCTTTGTTGATGAAGAGGGAATACTGCAGGTTTACCTGGTCCTGAGTTGTATTCCACTGGTTTGAAAGTTCACAGTAAGAGAAAGCACGGATTTTGCGTACTTTGTCAGATGTGTTTGTGAGCTTAAGTCTCCAGTATTCGAATGTTGCTCCAAGTGGAACATAATATTTAGTTTCTGATTTGATTCCTTTGTATTCAGAAACGATTGTTGTGTAAGCTGTACCGTGATGACATTCAGATTTGTACTGATCAAGTGGTTTTCCTACAGGCTGCCATGAAGCAGACCAGAAGTCACCGTCTTCCTGATCGCGAAGATAAAAGTAACGGCCAGGCTGATCCATTGGAACAGCATTGAAGCGAAGACGCATAAAACGTCCCTGAGCGCCTGATTTGTAGAAACCGTATCCACCGGCGTTGTTTGTAATAACAGCACCATACACAGTTGAACCAAGGTAGTTCGACCATGAAGTTGGTGTGTCAGGTCTTGTGATAACGTATTCTTTAGCGTCATCGTCAAAATAACCGTATTTCATTTGTTCTCCTGTTAATACCTTACATTTACCATAAGGTGTTTTACTTATGGTAAAACATAATTGCACATTTGTTCAATGTTTTTTTTCTAAAAATTATAACAATATTCCATAAAATAAATTCTAAAAAAAGTATTCAAGTACAGGTTATTTTCTGCCGATAATAAATATGGTAGACTGTTTTATATTTAAAATAGTCAGGACCAAAGGAGTTAAATTTGAAAAAGTCTGAATTCAATACCTTTTTAGCAAAAGTTCCTAAAGCAGAACTTCACATTCATATTGAAGCAGTTATTACTCTGGATTCAGTAAAAAAACTTTATCTCAAACGCTTCGGCAAAGAAATGACCGAAGACGAACAGACTTCGCTTTTCACATATAATGATCTGAACGGCTTTATTCAGGCATTCTTAAAAGTACAGGATCTTTTCACTTCCGTAGAAGATTTCCGCCTTGTTTTTGATGATCTTGGAAATTATCTTAAAGAAAACGGCATTACATACTGTGAAGCATTTTTTGCCCCAACTGCTTTCCTTAAAAAGGGCTTCAAATACGATGAAATGGTAAAAATCTTCCATGAAAAAATCGTTGAAATTAAAGAAAAAGACAATATCACAATCAAATTGATGGAAGACGTTTCTCGTACATTTGGATGTGAAAACGCCATCAATAACTACAATCTTCAGAAAGAATTCCCTTGTGAAGACATTATCGGAATTGGGCTTGGTGGGGCAGAAAGCAAAGGTCCTGCCGCTGAATATGCACCTGTTTACGAAATGGCTCTTAAAGACGGAAAACATGCAGTAATTCATGCTGGTGAAGATGTTGGACCTGAATCAATCTGGGATGCAATCAATCTCTGCCACGCAGAAAGAATCGGTCACGGTCTTACAGCAATGCAGGATGAAAAACTTATGGATACTCTTGCAGAAACAAAACTTCCTATAGAAATCTGTATCACATCAAATACTTTCACAAAAAAGATTGTTACAGAAGCAAAAGATCATCCTGTTAAGAAATATTTTGACAAAGGCATCGTAGTTACAATCAATACAGACGATCCTGTTTTCTTCAAGACAACTATGCTTGAAGAACTGTGGCTTTGTCATGATCAGCTTGGTTTTTCTATGGATGAAATCAAACAGCTTATCAAATACAGCTTCACAGCATCTTTCCTTTCTGAAGATGAAAAGAAAGCTTGGTGTGAAAAAGTTGATGCAGCATTTGCTTCATAGAAATGACAGAAATCGAAAAATATTATAATAAATTCAATGAAGAACACAGACTCACAACCCGTCACGGACAGGTGGAGTTTGAAACTTCATTGAAATATATTCACGATTTTCTTCCTGAAAATAAAAATCCTTCTGAAATAAAAATCCTCGACCTTGGAGCGGGAACTGGCCGTTATTCAGTTCAGTTGTGCGCTGAAGGCTATGACGTTACTGCAGTTGAACTGGTAAAAAGAAACCTGGAAGTTCTGCGCAGTAAACATACTGCCGTAAAGACCTGGGGTGGGGATGCCCGAAATATTTCTTTCCTTGAAGACAATACTTTTGATCTGACCATTATGTTTGGACCATGTTATCACCTGATCGGGGACGATGAAAAACTTAAGGCCATAAGCGAAGCAAAAAGGGTAACGAAAAAAGACGGCATCATTATGATCGCCTACACAATGAATGAATATTCAGTGCTGACTTTCTGTATGGCGGAGGGCAGACTTCCTGCAGTTCTTGAAAAGAACGGTCTTTCAGATACTTTCCATATTCAGGCTGACCAGAAAGAACTTTATGATTACGTAAGAATTGAAGATATTACCCGCCTTGACCAGAAGGCAGGTCTTGAACGCGTAAAGATTTTTTCTCCTGACGGTCCTTCAGATTATATGCGCCGTGAACTGAATGCCATGGACGAAGAAACTTTTGCCCAGTTCAAGAAATATGTGCTGGCAGTTTCGGACCGTCCCGATTTAATCGGGGCCGGAAGTCACGTGGTGGATGTGGTCAAAAACAGAAAATAATTTTCCTGTTTTTGAGGCTAGAGCATTGTTCCGCGGAATGTGTTGCCGTTCAGGGAATCAAGCTTTACGGTAACAAAAGTACCTATAAGTTTTTTGTCTGCCTTGAAAGCAACTCTTTCATCCTGCTGGGTTTTTCCTAAAAGTTCATCTTCGCTGTCGCGGCTTACGCTTTCACAAAGAACCTTCACAGTATTTCCCACGCGCTTTTTCATCTGTTCTGTAGTGATTTCAAGCTGCAGGTCTATAACTCTCTGAAGTCTTTCTTTTTTTATTTCTACAGGAATCTGGTTTTCGTAAGTTGCGGCAGGAGTTCCGTCACGCAGGTTATAATAGTACATGAAGGCATTTTCGTAATTGATTGTCTTCATGAGACTTAATGTGTCTTCAACATCCTGTTCTGTTTCTCCTGGGAAGCCCATCATAAGGTCAGTTGTAAGTGACACGTCTGGAATTGCTTTTCTGATTTTTTCTACCAGGGCAATGTAATTTTCCCGGGTGTAGCGGCGATTCATTTCTTTAAGAACTTTTGTGGAACCGTGCTGAACCGGCAGGTGGATGTGGTGACAAAGAACTTCTTCTTCGGAAATCACTTTAATAACTTCATCTGAAAGATCTTTTGGATGAGAAGACATGAAGCGCACCCAGCCGATAGAAGATTTTGTTTCTTTGATTCTGTCAGCAATCTTTTTCAGAAGGGATGCGAAATTGTCGCCGTTTGAATTGTATGAGTTTACGTTCTGTCCAAGGAGAGTTACTTCCCGTACTCCGTAACTTGAAAGCACGTCTATTTCCTTTAAGATTTCCTCAACCGGACGTGAAAGTTCGCGGCCGCGAACGTAAGGAACGATGCAGTAAGTACAGAAATTGTTACAGCCATGCATGATCGGAACAAAAGCGGTGAATGCACCTGGTTCGTAAGAAAGTGGGGCAAACTGATATTTTTCTGAGTCATCAGGCTGATCTGTTGAAACTCCACCTTCCACGGCTTCAATGATTTCGCCGAAGTGTTTTTTTGCGTATGTTCCAACTACATAGTCGATGCATGGGTAGTCTTTTTTTAAGGTGTCCAAAAGGCGTTCAGCCATACAGCCGGTGACGATAATGGTTAAAGGTTTTGGACCGTCTTTTACGTATTCAGCGGCTTTTTCCAGTGTGCGGGCTTTTGCTCCGTCACGGCATTCACGGACTGCTTTAAGACCTGAGAACCAGCCAAGGCGCCCAAAGATTCTGTTTTCTGCTGTCTGGCGTACAGAACAGGTGTTGATTATTACAATGTCTGCAATCTGAGGGTCATCGGCTTTTGTCCAGCCTCTGGCAATAAAAATCTGTTCGATAGAGGCTGATTCAGCAATGTTCATCTGACAGCCGTAAGTTTCAAAAAAGTAAGTCATAATTTAATCCGTATGTGTTTATTTGTTTTTTTCGATTGGGTCCAGTTCTGAGAGATAGAAGAGAACCTGATTGATGTTTTTGCGGGTTTGACGAAGATTGTCCTTGAACCGCAGGTTGTCATGACCTTTCAGAGTGTTGAGGTTCTGAAGAGGGCCGTGAACGCCGTCATTAAATTCTTCAAAGATTCCCTTAAATAGCATTTCCAGTGTTCTGATTGCATTGCAGATATCAAAAGCTGCTTCCTTGATTTCTGATTCAATCTTTGTAATCAGGTTTTCTGCTGTGCTCTGTGTTTTAAAGGTTCTGGATGATGCAGCTGCCATTTCATCAAATGTAATTCCAAGGCTGCCTTTATAATCCAGATCTTCAAGGAGATTTAATATTGTTTCCGCTGTTTTGCAGAATTTATCAAAAGCTTCTGCGTATTCAGTACGGTTTTCATTTCTGATGAAAATACCTTCCATCATCACCATGTTCAGCATTTTCTGGTCTGATGTGAAAAGTTCTTTTATGTACCAGGAAAGGAAGCCGCCTGTCAGTTCACATTCAAATGGCATTCCACCCCATAAATCTGCCCATGGGCGGTTCGGCATTTCCGGGAATGAAATCAGATTAAAATCATTTTTCAGTCCTGCTGCCAGAAGATTCTTCTTTCGTTCTTTTATAAATTCATTCCATCGGATTTCGATAATTTTACGCCACTGGTTTCTGAATTTTGAATTCCAGTCTTCACCGCCACCAAAGGCTCTCGGAGTCCAGTCGTAACTTTTGAAGATTATTTTTCCAAGAGTAGTTACAGGTACTACTGAAAGAAACATTTTTATATTCTTAAAGTGTGATGAAGCGACGCTCATGAATTTTTTTACAGAAGCTTCAATGTCGCTGGTCATGTAGTTTCCGGAAATCTCTTTTTTCTGGGAGAAAAGGAAAACGGCTTCAAGAACCTCGTTTGGAACTGAAAGTCCGGAATCAAAAACTGCGGCAAATGTTTCAAAATCAACTTTTGCATTTGAATAAGGACATGTAAAAACACCGTCTTTAATATCAGTAAACTGAGAAATAAAGTGAAGGTATGGAAGGGCAGTGAAAGAAGAAAGCCACTGAACGCTTTTTACAGCCTGATAAATGCTATTTTTTGTTCCGGTGCTCATGTTTTTCAGAACGTCATCCAGTTTTTTTAAAAGGTCAATTCTGATTTCTGGGGCAGGTTCAATATCTTCAGGAAGATTATATGGGTCTGCAGCTGCATTGATTTTATCTGAAAGTTCCGGAGCCACAAAAGAAGACATGAATACATAAAAAGCACCAGGATTTTCATCAATCAAATAAATATAAGGTTTGAAAAAGTCTGAAGCTGCCTTTAAAGTAGTAAGTCGTTCAAAGAAAAGTGAATCCAGATATTCTCCGGTTGGGTTCAAAAGACCTGGGTGTTCTCTGTTGATTCGTTTTGCCATATTCAGGAGAACATCATCATTGTAAATCTGAATCTGTGGAGTTTTTGTAACGAAAGAACGGAACCAGATATATATTTTATATAGAAAAGATTCGTTTTTTAGCCTTGTCTGAAGATTGCCTGAAAATGTATCAACCTGGGCAGCATCATTGAAAAGCTGAATGTCTGCTTCTCCTGCCTGATTGAGTCTGGAAAGCATGGCAGTGCGTTCTTCCGTGTTTAAGCCTGCAACCAGTCTGTCGAATGTACTTTTTTTCTGGCTTTCTTCCATAAATAATATGATAAATTATTACTAAACATCATTCAAGATTATTAAAACCTTATAATTTAATTTGGAGATTTTCGAAGTTTTAATAGTAATTTAGGGTTGTTAAATTGCAAATCTTGTATTAAAATGTGGATAGACATTTTGTAAATGTTTAAAAAAGTTTCACATGGGAGATAGATATGCCATCTTGGGTATTATATGTAATTCTCCCTGTTGGTGGGATTGTTCTTGGATGGATTATTCGCTGGCTGTATGCCAGATTTCAATTAACTGCTTCGGAACAGAAAGCCCGTCGTCTTACACAGGACGCTATTAAAGAGGCTGAAGCACAGAAAAAAGAAATATTGCTTAATGCAAAAGATGAGCTCATTCGCGAACGCAACCAGCAGGAGCGGGAAAATCGTGAGCGCAGAGCCGAAGTGCAGCGCTATGAAGCACGCGTAAATAAAAAAGAAGAAGTTCTTGATCAGCGTGCGGCTGAATTTGATAAAAAAGACAAAGAAATTCAGGCAAAAGAAGCAGAACTTGTAAAAAAGACTGAAGTAATTGCTAAACAGGAAGAACAGTATCGTTCAGAACTGGAACGCATTTCAGGACTTTCACAGGCAGAAGCTAAAGAACTCATTATCAAAAATCTTGAAAATGAAGCACGTCATGATGCTCAGGTTCTGATTAATAAAATCGAACAGGAAGCACAGCTTTCAGCAGAGAAAAAAGCAAAAGATGTACTTATCACAACAATCCAGAGAATTGCTCCGGAAACAACAAGTGATATTACTGTTGCTACAGTTTCTCTTCCAAGTGATGAAATGAAAGGCCGTATTATCGGTCGTGAAGGACGCAATATCCGTACTCTGGAAACACTTACTGGTGTTGATATCATTATTGACGATACTCCAGAAGCTGTTGTTATTTCATGTTTTGACCCTGTACGCAAGGAAATTGCAAAAGAATCTCTTGAACGCCTTATTCAGGATGGACGCATTCATCCAACACGTATTGAAGAAGTGGTTCAGAAGGTTACTCATGAAATTCAGAACAAGATTTATGAAGAAGGTGAAAAAGCCCTTTTCGATCTTGGAATTCACAATATGAGTACAGAAGGTGTTCGTGCTCTTGGACGCCTTTATTTCCGTACAAGTTACGGCCAGAATGTTCTGGTTCACTCAAAAGAAGTTGCTATGGCAGCTTCTATGATTGCAGCTGAAATCGGCGCTAACAGAGAGCTGGCAAAACGTGCTGCAATCCTTCACGATATTGGTAAAGGTGCAGAAAACGATTCTGACCAGAACCATGCAGAAGTTGGTGCTGAAATGGCACGTAAAATGGGTGAAGATGCCCGCGTAGTAAATGCAATTGCTGCTCACCATAATGATGTGGAAGCAAATACAATAGAAGCGATTATCGTACAGATTGCCGACGCGATTTCTGCGGCCCGCCCTGGTGCCCGCCGCGAAACAATCGACAATTATGTAAAACGTCTGGAAAACCTGGAAGCTATTGCAGAAAAGTTCCCGGGAGTAGAAAAAGCGTACGCGATCCAGGCGGGACGAGAGCTTCGTATTCTTGTAAACAACGAGAAAGTGCCTGACAGTGATGTTAAAGAGCTGGCCAGAAGCATTGCAAAACAGATTGAAACTGATTTGCAGTATCCGGGCAGAATCAGACTCACTATGATCCGTGAGACACGAATTGTAGAATACGCAAGATAAGTGAAAAAGCTCTCACGGAAGTGGGGGCTTTTTTTGTTAAAACTAAAACTTTAGGAAATTAAGATGGAAGAGATCCTTGAATTATTGAAACAGAATGCCAGACTTTCAGCAGAAGATATTTCGGCAATGACAAAAAAATCAGTTGATGAAGTTAAGGCCATTATCAAAGAACTGGAAGCAACTGGTACTATTCTGAAATATGTTACAGTTGTAAATCCTGAAAAATCAGGTTCAGATAAAAAAGTTTGTGCTGAAATTGAACTTCAGGTTACACCTGAACGGGAAAGAGGTTTTGATGCAGTTGTAGACCGCATTTACCGTTTCCCACAGGTTCGCTCACTTTATCTTATGAGTGGTGCAAATTATGACCTTAAAGTGGTAATTGAAGGTGAAACTTTCCAGAGTATCTGTGACTTTGTGGCGCGTAAGCTGGCGACCCTGCAGGGGGTTCGTGGAACAGCAACTCATTTCATTATGAGAACTTACAAAGAAAACGATATTGTTTATATCGAAGAAGACAAAGACCGCCGCGAAGGAGCTATGGCATAGAATGAACACAAGAGAAGACAGACTTAGTAAATCCATGATGGATATCCCGCCAAGTGGAATCCGTAAATTTTTTGAAATGCTTATCGGACATGATGACGTAATCAGTCTTTCGGTTGGTGAACCAGATTTCCCGACTCCATGGTGCATCCGTGAAGAAGCTTTCTATCACATTGAAAAAGGACATACTTCATATACTTCAAACTGGGGTTTGATTGAACTCCGTGAAGAAATCTCAAAATATATGGCATCTTATAACATGTCATATAATCCACAGAATGAAGTTCTTATTACTGTTGGTGCCTCAGAAGGTGTTGATGCTGTTCTTCGTGCCATTCTTAATGAAGGTGATGAAATTATTGTAAGTCAGCCTTGTTATGTAAACTATGTTCCTCTGGCTGAACTTTGTCACGTAAAGGTAATTCCTTTGGACACAAGCGAAAATGGATTTTATCCTACAGCTGAACAGATTGAAAAACTTTGTACTCCAAAAACAAAGGCTGTAATGATCTGTTCTCCAAACAATCCAACAGGAACCATGATCCCAGCTGATGAACTGGAAAAAATTGCTGAAGTTGTAAAGAAACATCAGATCTGGTGTATCAGCGATGAAATTTACTGTGAACTTGCTTATGACGGGGAAAAACATGTTTCCATTGGAAGTTTCCCTGGAATGAAAGACTATACAATC
Source organism: Treponema sp. (assembly GCA_024402535.1). Lineage (GTDB taxonomy): Bacteria > Spirochaetota > Spirochaetia > Treponematales > Treponemataceae > Treponema_D. The sequence goes on along the minus strand of JAKSTN010000002.1, from coordinate 117,888 downwards.
ATTCTGAACGGATTCTCTAAATCATTTGCTATGACTGGATGGCGTATCGGTTATATTGCCGCTCCAAGTGAACTTCTGGCTCAGATCGTAAAACTCCACGGTTACAATACAATCTGTGCTCCAATTTTCAGCCAGTATGCTGCATGTGAAGGTCTTAAAAACGGCTGGGAAGAAGTTGAAAAGATGCGCATCAGCTATCAGCAGCGCCGTAACCTTATGGTAAAAGCTTTTAATGATATGGGTCTTCCAGTACCTGAACCAAAAGGAGCTTTTTATATGTTCCCGGATATTACATCAACAGGACTTTCAAGCGAAGAGTTTGCAACAATGCTGTTTCAGAAATATAATGTAGCTGTAGTACCTGGCAGTGTATTTGGTGCCGGCGGAGAGGGTCATATCAGATGTTGTTATGCAACTTCTGTTGAAAAAATCAAAATAGCCCTGGAAAGAATTGCAGAATTCGTTCAGGAATTAAAAGGGTAAAGAATGCTTATTTCGATTCTTCTTGCTGTAATTGCTGCTTCTGTTCTGATTATCATCTTAATGTTCGCCCGTTCAATTAAAACGAGACGGGATGGTGGAAAAGCCGGAGACAATAAGGGTAAAAAGAGCCGTAATACAATCATCAGAGACGCTGAAAGGCGTCTTACGCATGATCCTCATAACGTTGCTGCATTAACACAGCTTGGAGAATTGTATTTCTCAGAAAAAAACTGGGAAAAATCTTTTAATATCTATAAAACCCTTTTTGAAGTTTCTGCGGCCCATGTAGAAGTAAATCAGGTTCAGGCCGCTCTTCGTATGGGGGTTGCAGCTTATCAGCTTGAAAAATATGAAGACGCAATACATGCTCTTTCATTTACCTTGAAAAAGGAACCTTCAAATTTTGATGCAGCCAATTATCTTGGTATGGCATTTTACAAAAACGGTGTTTATGACAAGGCAATTTATTGTCTTAAACGGGCCCATGATCTGAATCCACAGGTTCTTTCAATAAATGAACCTCTGGCTTTTTCTTATTTCAAGTCTCAGAAGTACCGTGAAGCTCTTCCTTTCCTTAAAAAAGTTCTTGATGTTCAGCCGGATAATAAAGAAGTAATGTTCAGTATTGCTGTTGGTATGACAGAAACTGGAATGGGGGATAAATCTCTTAAGATTTTCATGCACTTAAGACCTGATCCTCAGTTTGGACCTCAGTCTTGTGTAGAAGCCGGACGTATCCATGAACGTGCAAAAGCTCTTGAACTTGCTATTCAGGATTACGAAATTGGAATGAAGCTTGAGAACGTTCCTGAAAAAGAACTTCTTATAATTAAATATCGTTGTGCCAATTGTTACATCGCTCTTAAAAATATTTCTAAGGGGCTTGTTCTTCTTAAACAGATTCAGAATATCCATCCTGGATATAAAGATGTTGATGCACTTGTTTCACGCTATTCAGAGCTGAATCAGAACTCAAACCTTCAGACTTATATGCTTTCGGGAACAAGTGATTTTGTTGCTTTATGCCGTAAGTTTATTCAGGCTTATTATCCTCGTGCACAGGTAAAATTTGAAGATGTTCAGGTTCTTACAGAATCTGTTGAAATTCTTTGTAGCGTTGATACTGCAAAAATGGAAGATAAAGAACTTTTCCGTTTTTACAGAACAAGTACAGTTATCGGTGATATTGATATCCGTGAATTTCATTCTAAAATCCGTGATATGAAATGTGACCGTGGATTCAGCGTTTCTATGGGAAAATTCTCTGAAAGTGCCCACAAGTTTGTAGACGGTCGTCCAATTGACTTTATTGAAAAAGATGAACTTGTAAAAATCCTCAAAAAAATCAACATGTTCGGTTGATTGCGATTGTAGAATTTTAGAGCCCAATTCATTATAATTTCTAGTTATGAGTACTCACAAAAAAATTGACGAAGAAGTTCTTAATAATCTTCTTTACCTTTCACGTCTTTCTCCGGAAAGTACAGATATTGATACACTTAAAAAGCAGGTTGATGATATCGTAGGCTATTTTGAAATCCTTTCAAAATACGATGATTCTGAAAATCCATATGATGCATATCCTTCTACAGTTGCAGAGCAGCTTCGCGAAGATGAAGTTGTTGCAGGTCTTGAAATGCATGATGTAAAGAATGTTTCTGAAAACTTTATGGATGGATATTTCCAGGTTCCAAAAGTATTGGGAGAAGGTGTGTAAGGGCGTTAAAAAACGCGGATTAAGGAGCGTTTTAGCCCGGTGTTCAATATGGAAACTTGCTGTGCAAGTTTTCCTAATAAAAGACTTGAACTAATTTTATGGGGATAAGAAAATCTATGACAATCAATGAAACAAGAAATAAACTTAAATCAGGTGAACTGACTTCAAAAGCACTTGTTGAAGGACTTGTAAAAACTTTTGAAGATGACAAGACTTCTGCTATGCCTCTTAATGCATTCCTTGAAATGTATGATGATGTTATTGCAAAAGCAGAACTTGCTGATAAAGAAATTGCAGATGCACGTGCAAATGGAACTCTGGATAATCTTTTTGAAGAAAAACCTCTTCTTGGTCTTCCTTTTGCAAATAAAGACAATATTTCCGTTCGCGGAAAACATCTGACCTGTGCTTCAAAAATTCTTGAAGGTTATGTGGCTCCATATAATGCAACCGTAATCAGACGTCTTGAAGAAAAAGGTGCTATCCCTCTTGGACGCTGTAACCAGGACGAATTTGCCATGGGTTCTTCTACAGAATACTCATGCTACGGTCCAACACGTAATCCTGTAAACCGTGAATACGTTTCAGGTGGTAGTTCAGGTGGTTCTGCTTCTGCAGTTGCTGCAAATATGGCTGTTTTCGGTCTTGGAACTGAAACTGGTGGTTCTGTTCGTCTTCCAGCCTCTTACTGTGGTATTTACGGTCTTAAAACAACTTACGGTGTTCTTTCACGCTGGGGTGTAGTTGCCTATGGTTCATCTCTTGATCAGGTTGGGCTTTTGGGACATTCTCCAAAAGACATTGCTGAACCTTTAAGCTATATGGCTGGTGTAGACTTCTACGATGATACATCTGCTGATCTTCCAAATGCCGGAAATCTTAAAAATCTTACAGCAATGAGCGATGATGAAATCAAAGCCCTTAAAATTGCAATTCCAAAGCAGTTCCTTGAAACAAAAGGTCTGGATCCTGAAGTAGGCGAAAAATTCGCAGAAACAAGAGCCTGGTTTGAATCAAAAGGCGCTTCAATTACAGAAGTTGACCTTCCTGTTCTTGATGCTTCAATTGCTGCTTACTACGTTATTGCTCTTTCAGAAGCTGCTTCAAACCTTTCCCGCTTTGATGGTATCCGTTACGGCGGACGCGTAGATAATGGAAACGGTTACGATGAACTTTATGTTGATACACGTTCAACAGGTTTTGGTCCTGAAGTAAAACGTCGTATCGTTATCGGTAACTATGTTCTTTCTGAACAGTTCTCAGGAACAACATATAAAAAGGGTATGACAGTTCGTGCACGTATTCAGCGTGAAATGGCAGAACTTTTCAAATCTTATGACATCGTTCTGTGTCCAACATGTCCAACACCTGCTTTCAAGCTTGGTCAGAAAGTTGATGATCCACTTGAAATGTATCTTTCGGATATGTATACAGTTTTCGTAAACCTGGCACGTATTCCTTCAATCAGTGTACCTGCAGGTCTTACAAAAGCCGGTCTTCCAGTAGGAATCCAGTTCGCAGGCCCTATGTTCAGCGAAGAAAAAATCCTGCGCCTGGCCGAAAGCTGGCATAATAAATAATTTATAATTCAAATTAAAGAATATAAGAAATCCTTCCTTTAAAAGATGAATGTCTTTGGGGAAGGATTTTTTTTGTTGCGTGGGGAAAAATCCCGTTGTAAAATTAAAATATGTTATGTGAACTTTGTGTGACTGCATTTGCTAAAGTGAATTTTGGACTTAATGTTCTTCCTTTGCAGAAAGATTCTGCATTCCATAACATAGAAAGTATTTTTCAGACAGTTGATTTGTTTGACAGGCTGCTGGTTTCAAAACAGGATGAAGTTAAATGTTCTGTTCATTGTGACAGTATGGAACTGCCTGAAGAAAATACTTTGACTTCAGCTTTTAAGGCTTTTTGCGAAGTTACCGGTAAAAATGATTTCGGTGTTTCTGTTGAACTTACGAAAGGCATTCCTTCCGGTGGCGGACTTGGGGGCGGTTCAAGTGACGGAGCTGCCTTAATAAAAGCTCTTGAAAAGTTTTATAACCTTAAGCTTTCTGAAGAACAGCTTTCTGCCATTGCTTCAAAAGTTGGAAGTGATGTTTTCTTCTTTACTTATTGTGATGAAAATGGAAAAGGCTGTGCACTTGTAAGCGGAAGGGGAGAAATAGTAAAGAATATTCAGGGCCGGAAAGATTTATATCTTCTTCTGGTTTTTCCAAAGACAAGCAGTTCTACAAAACTTGCTTATTCTTTGATAGATAAAATGTATGAAAGAGGAGAGTCTCTTAATGCTCCTTCTTTTGACAGTTATGAAAGCATTTACAATCAGAATCCGGAAACCTGGACTTTTGTAAATACTTTTACTCCTGTTATTTCTTCCGAATATGAAGAAATTAAACAGGCTCTGATTTCGGTTCGAAAAACCGGTGCTCTTTATTCTGAGGTTTCAGGATCAGGTTCAACGGTTTACGGCATATTTACATCTGAACAACAAGCTGAAACTGCAAAAAGTCTGCTTGCTGATAAATGGAGCTGTAAAGTCTGCAGGACTTTATAAATTTACGTTCTTGGAGGATCTCTTATGCAGATTACTGAACTTAGAATCAGAAAAGTGGAAGACGAAGGAAAGCTTCGTGCTTATGTAACTGTAACATTTGACAACTGCTTTGTTGTACATAATGTAAAAATCATTGATGGAAAAAGCGGACTTTTTATTGCAATGCCTAGCCGCAAAACTGCCAATGGTGAATATAAAGACGTAGCTCATCCAATCAGTCCTGAATTCAGAACAGAACTTCAGGAAAAAATCCTTGCAGAATACAACGCAGGTCATTTCCTTATTGGTGAAGAAGCCGACGCTGAATAAGCGGTTCTGAAAGAATTATAAAAAAAAACTGTTCTCATTGATTTGAACTCCGATTTATAGTAAACTAAGTTCAAATATTGATGAAATATTTATTCTACTGTTGTGTAAAGGTAGCACACGAGCTTTTGGTGCTCAGAGTCTGGGTTCGATTCCTAGCAGTAGAAATTTTTCCTTTCTTTTAAACTTTTCAACGACCCAAAATCCAATTCCTGCGACTATATAAGTGTACGTGCATAATGGCAGGGAGTTTATGACTGAAACAGAATTACTGGAACATGCAGACTATCTTCTGAGACTTGCTTTAAGTAAAAATCCAAATATGGATGATGCTGAAGATCTTGTTTCTGAAACAATTATTTCCGCATTGAAATCTATAAGAAGCGGAAAAAAAATCGAAAATCCAAAAGCATTCCTTTCTGGTATTTTGTTTCATAAGTTTACAGACGGGCTTAGGAAGAAATATTCAAAGCCGGTCCTTTACGAAGGATTTTCTTCTGATTTTTTCATGGACAATGAACCTTCTGTTCTGGATAAGATGATTATGCGTGAAGATGCGGAAAATATCCGTAAAAGCATTGCATCTCAAACCAGAAATTACAGGGAAGTTTTAGTCCGTTATTACATTCATGGCCAGAGTGTTGGGAAAATCTCAGATGAACTTGGAATACCTGTGAATACAGTAAAATCCCGCCTGAATACGGCACGACAGAACGTAAAACAGGAGTTTAATCGTAATATGGAAAAATTTGAAAAAGAAAGTTATGAGCCTCAGTGGCTTACAGTCGGTGTGTCGGGTGAAGTTGATAATCCAGATTTCAGTCCTTTTAGTATGGTAAATGACGATAGGATTGCACAGAATCTTTTGATTCTTGCTTATGAGAATCCTGTTACAATTCCAGAACTTGCCGGGGCAATCGGGATTTCTGTTGCTTATATCGAACCTGTTATTGACCGCCTTTTGGAATATGACTTTATGAAAAAGGTTGGTGATAAAGTTGCCACAAACTTTGCCATTTACAAAGATGAGGATTATATAGAGTCTGCAAAATATGACAAAGCCCTTGCAGAAAAACTTTACCGTCCTTTATGGGAAGATCTTCAGCCTGTTCTTGAAAATCTGCGGAATCAGGATTTTTTCAAGCGCCAGAATTCTGAAGCAAAAACAATTCTTGAAGTCTACACAATGCTTATGATCCTTCAGTATATTACACTGAAAATGACTCTTGAAAGACGGGGGTTAAAGTTTGGTCTGAATATGGATGAAAGTGATGATTTTTTTATTTCGCATAAAGGCTGGCATGGTTATGCATTAGGAAATCTTTATACAACTGATTTCAGATATGATTGGGATTATTTTACTGGTTATCTTTGTACACAGCTTAATGGATGTCATACTGTGGAAATTCCTGATTATAAAGGATTAAAGTCTATTGCAACTCATGCATATGATGTTTCTTTCGGTTGGACTTTCACAAAATGGTATTCATTGCCGGCAGCACTTTCAGGTACTTCTGTGGCAAAGGCCTTATATGCCCTTTATTCAGGTGAAGAAGAGGATCTGTGTGTCATAAATTCCCGCTTCTTTGAAGATGTTGAAGAACTTAAACGTTTAAGGATTCTGAAATCAGAAGAGGCTTCAGAGAATGAAGACAAGATTTGTGTAAATATTCCGGTATTGTCCAAGACTGAACATGAATGGTTGAAATCAGAAATCATTCATAAAACAATAAATCATCTTTATGAAAAATATAAAGATGATTTTCAGGATTTCTTCCAGCATCCTGTAAAAATTCCGGAGCATCTTGGAAAAATGAAAGATTTCTATGAATATCTTATTCGTGGTAATTGTTTCCCAGTAGCGGTAATTTATCAGATTGTCTGGAATGGTCTTTATCTTGCAGGAAGAGACTTTCAGAAGGATCCTGTTCCTGTTATGGTAATGACTCTTGGAGATAAAAATTAAATAACAGGCAATCCGCATAATGGAAACTCAATAAAATTCGTGTTAAAATGAGGAGAGAGTAATAAAAAAAGTTATGCGGATTGCAATTTGTGAAGATGACCGTCCGTCCAGAGATTACGAGGCTAATCTTATTCGTGGTTGGGCGGCCAGAAAAAATCTGAATATTACAGTTGATACATTCTCCAGTTCTGAAAACTTTCTTTTTGAAAGTGAAGACCGTCTTGAATATGATCTGCTTCTTCTTGATATCCAGATGGGAAAGATGAATGGTTTTGAACTTGCGAAAACTTTAAGAAGCCGTGGTTTTTCAGGTCAGCTGGCATTTATTACAGGTATTATGGATTATGCCCTTGAAGGCTATGAAGTTGGAGCTGTCCGTTATGTTCTGAAACCTGTGAAAGAAGAAAATCTTTTTAAAATCCTGGACCTTGTTTACGAAGAATTTGGAAAACGTGCAGAAGATAATTTTATTCTTCAGATTGGAAGTGATGTTATAAAAATACCTTTTGACGACATAATTTATGTTGAAGCTTCTGGGCATTATGTGCGTCTGCTGGGAAAAGGTTTTGAAAAAGAATGGAAGGCTACGTTCAGTTCGGTTTCTGAAAGTTTTGATGATAAAAGATTTTTCTGCCTTCGGCGCGGCCTTCTTGTAAATCTGTCCCATGTTTTAAAAATTACAAAAACAGAATGTGCGCTTGATAACGGCGAAGTGCTTCCTGTTGCAAGAAATAATTATGATGATTTGAACCGGGCCTTTATAGATTTTTATATGGAAAAAAACGTATGAGTATTTTGTTCTGGATTTTGATATGCCTTTTTCTCATTGTGTGTACTGCAGTTGTTTCTTGTTTTTTAACAAAAAAACAGGATGAAAAATGGCTTTATGATTTTCAGGATTCTATTCTGAAAAAGCAGCGGGATGAAGTTGAAAACGTTTATAACACAATGCGCGGCTGGCGTCATGATTATCACAATCATATGCAGACTCTTAAGGCGTATCTTTCGTTGAACCAGATTGAAGAAATCGGGAAGTATCTGGACCATCTGGAAGAAGATCTGGACAGCATCGATATTGCAATCCGTACGGGTAATACAAGCGTTAATGCCATTTTAAGCAGTAAGATTTCCATCGCGCAAAAGCAGATGATAAATGTAAACTGTAAGGCAACTGTTCCGCCGGATTTAAAAATATCTGATGTACATCTTTGTGCCATAATTGGAAACCTTCTTGATAATGCAATAGAAGCTTGCGAAAAGGTTCCGGCTGAAAAGCGTTTTATACGTGTGTATATAGGACTTTTCAAAAAACAGCTTTATATTTCTGTTACAAACGCAACAGAATCAAGCAGACGAAAGAAACTTTCAGAACTTATCACATCCAAAAAAGGGGAACACGGACTTGGTCTTAAACGAGTTGATAAACTTGTTTCGGAATATGACGGGTTTGTAAACCGGAAAAATGAGCCTGGTGTTTTCGCTACAGAAATAATGCTTCCGTTATAAAAGGGAGCTTTATGACATAGGGGAGTCTTCCTCTCATACAATTTGTGCACGGAATCATGCATTTCGTGCACTTTTTGTTTATATGAAAAATAATACCTGTAATATATGCAGCGTGAGGTGTTTATGGAAAAAGTAGAGAAGAAAAACACAATGATTAAAAATATCGGAATCGTAATGCGGGCGTGGCTAAAAAGATATCCTTCTGCCTGGATTCTGCTTCCTATTTTAATTGTGCTGCGTATTGTAAGTCCTTTTCTTGGAACTTTGCTCAGTTCTTCTGCAGTGGGTGCCATTTCTAAAGGGGATGTAAAAAACTTTCTTTTGATTATTGGCGGCCTGCTGATTGGCAGTACTTTTTGTAGTGGGGCTATTAATATTATAGGAACCTTTCTGCAGCTTCAAAGAATTTATACCCGGCTTAATGTTTTTGCCGGCGGGTTGTTTAAGAAAGCTCTCTATACAGATTATCAGAATATCGAGCTTCATAAAAATCAGACTCTTATAGAAAAAGGTGCAAATGCTATTGCATCAAATTATAACGGGCCTGAAGAGATTATGTCTCAAACTGTGAATGTTTTTGTAGTTTTGTTTGGTATTGTGAGTTATGGTTCTGTAATTTTTTTGATTGACTGGAAGATTCTTGTTGTTGTGCTTTGTATGTTCGCCGGAAATCTGACACTTCAGGGTATGGCAATAAAATACAACGACAAGCACCGGGGAGAAGGGGCTGAATACTGGAGAAAACGAAAATATATAAAAGATAAGAGTTTAAATGTGGGGGCGGGAAAAGATATCCGCATTTTTCAGCTGAAGGGCTGGTTTCATGAAGTTTTGTGTGACATTACAGAAAAGCTTAGAAAGTATGATTCAAAACGGGAATGGCGGTGGTACCTTCCCACAATTTCAGATGCTTCCTTTAATTTTATCCGAGACTTTCTTGCTTATGCAATTTTGATCCGCAGAGTTTTGAACGGCGAACTTGATCTTGCAGGCTTTACTATGTACCTGGGGCTTATTGGAAGTTTTTCTTCCTGGATTTATGGTTTGTCAGGAAACTTTAACGGGCTTCGAAAAGCAAGTCATGAGTTTAATGATTATTTTGATTTTATCGGCCTGAAAGACGATGTAGGTTTTGTTGGAAAGAACGGTGAATGGAAGCTTTTTGAAAAGGATGATGAAAATAACAAATCTTCGACAGATTCAGTAACGGACGCCTGGCTGGATTCAGCACCGGAAATAACCTTCAGAAATGTGGGGTTCACTTATGAAGGTGCTTCGAGAACAACATTGAAAGATTTAAACTTTACAATTCATAAGGGTGAAAAAATTGCACTTGTAGGAAATAATGGTGCGGGTAAAACAACAATCGTAAAACTTCTTTCCGGTCTTTACCGTCAGACTGAAGGTGATATTCTTGTAAATGGAAAATCTATAAGCGAAATTGGTTTACTGAAGTATCAGGACAATGTGAGTGTTCTCTTTCAGGATACAAATCCTTTGTCTTTCAGCATTGAAGAAAATGTTGCTGGCTGTGAGCTGGAAAAAATAGATAACAGAAAAGTCTGGGAATCTTTGGATAAAGCGGGGCTTGGGGAAAAAATAAAATCGCTTAAAAACAAGGAGAAAACATATATCACCCAGAACCTTGATGAGGAAGGAATACTGCTTTCTGGCGGAGAAACTCAGAAGCTTCTACTTGCCAAGGCACTTTATAAAAATGGAAACCTTCTGATTCTTGATGAACCTACCAGCGCTCTGGACCCAATTGCAGAAAGCAAAATCTACGAAGAGTACAACGAAATGGCAAAAGATAAAACCGCCTTATTTATTTCCCACAGACTTGCAAGTACAAAGTTCTGTGACAAAATTATGTTCCTTGATAACGGGAAAATTGCCGAGTTCGGTACTCATGAAGAGCTTATGGCTAAAGGCGGTAAGTATAAGGAAATGTTTGATATTCAGAGTCAGTATTATGTGAGTAAGGGAGAGTAACTTATGAAAAATTTGGATACGATAAAAAAGGTTTTAAAACTTGTTCATAAACTTCAGAAAGGACATATTGCAACAATTATTTTTGCACGCCTTATAAATGCTTCTGTTCCTTTTGTTTCGGTGATTTATTCAAGTATTATTCTGGATCAGCTTATAGCAAAGGCTCCTTTTGAAGTCATTATGAAAAATGCAATCATTGTGATTTCTTACGGACTTGTAGTTTCTCTTGTTTACTGGGCACTTGTTCATGTTATTCAGATTAATTCCAATTCTTTGAACGGTAAGGTTGATCAGCTGGTCTGCGAAAAGTCTTTTGATATTGATTATGACATTCTTGAAAAACAGGAAACTCTGGATTTAATTAAAAAGGCTGATGAAGGAAAAAATTCTTACGGCGGAATAGATGCTTTCTGCTCGAACTTTGCAGAATTAATTGAAATGATTGCTCAGATTATTTATTCAGTTATCATTTTGATTCCATTATTTATTCCATCAAAAAATATGGTACCGGGCTTTTTTGCAGGACTTATAAACCAGTGGTACAGTGTGTTTATTCTTGTTGCGGTTTTACTTTGTAAGGTGTTAGTTTCTTCTGTTATAAATAAAAAGAGTCAGAAACTTCAGCAGGAATTATTCAATAAAAATATTAAGATAAACCGGGAGTACGGTTACTATTTTAATATCATGTTTGATTATTCACTTGGAAAATATATCCGCCTTTATAAAAGTCAGAAAATGATTGAAAACCGTGCGAATAATACTCTTGAATGGATGGAAAACTCTTTTCAAAAAATGATTCGCAGAATGAATGCAATTCAGTGGCCTGATTTTCTTGTACAGTTTATAGTTCAATTTACAAGTTATGCTTATGTGGGATTAAAAGCTATTTATGGATTCATCTCAATTGGTAGTGCGCTTAAATATATTACTTCTTATGGAACACTTGTAAACAGTATTACAGGCATTTCTTATAGAATAATAGACCTTGGAATTAAGTCTGAGTATCTTTCGTACTTTTATGATTTTATGGAAATTCAGAATAGAAGTTATGACGGAACAATTCCAACTGAAAAGCGGGATGACAATGAGTTTGAAATCGAGTTCCGTGATGTTTCATTTAAATATGCAAATACAGAAAACTATGTTCTGAAGCATGTTAATCAGAAAATCAAAATCGGAACAAAAACTGCCATTGTTGGTAAAAACGGGGCAGGTAAGACTACTTTTATAAAATTGCTCTGCCGTCTTTATGAGCCGACCGAAGGTCAGATTCTTCTGAACGGCATTGATATCCGTTATTATGATTACAAGGATTATGCAAAGCTTTTCAGCGTTGTGTTCCAGGATTTCAATCTTTTCAGTTTTTCTATTGCCCAGAATGTTTCTGGAGATATTGAATATGACTGTGAAAAAGTAGTGGCATGTCTTGAAAAAGCAGGATTTGAAGAACGGCTTTCAAAGCTTGAGGACGGAATTGAAAGTAAGATTTACCAGCAGGAAGATAAAGGTATTGAAATTTCAGGCGGCGAAGCACAGAAAATAGCAATTGCACGTGCTCTTTATAAGGATGCTCCGCTTGTTATTTTGGATGAACCTACATCTGCACTGGATCCTGTTTCAGAATATGAAATCTATAAGCGGTTTGATGAAATGGTTCAGGATAAAACTTCCATCTATATTTCACACCGAATGTCCAGCTGCCGTTTTTGCGATAATATCCTTGTTTTTGATGAGGGCCAGATTGTGGAACAGGGCAGTCATGAAAAACTTTTGAATAATAATGGTTTGTACAGTGAACTTTGGAATGCACAGGCACAGTATTATGAATAAGGTGCAGAAAGTGTTTCTTATATAGACATATTTGAGTGATTTCGATAGAATAATAATACTATACGCTATATGGAAAAAGTGTTTTTAAACACTAGGAGGATAGTTGGCATACCAGAATAACAACAATAAAGGACAGAGAATCAATGAAATGATTCGTGTTCGTGAGGTCAGACTGATCGATGACGAAGGCAATCAGTTAGGAATTATTCCGACACAGGAAGCTGTTCGTCTTGCAAAAGAGAAGGAACTTGACCTTGTTGAAGTTTCACCTAATGCTAATCCACCAGTGTGCAAAATACTGGACTATGGAAAATACCGGTTCGAACAGGAGAAAAAGCTCCGAGACTCCAAGAAAAACCAGAAGGTATTAAAGCTCAAGGAAATCCGCATGCAGCCAAAAATTGGTTCTGGGGATCTTGATACAAAAGCCCGCCATATACAGGAATTTCTTGACGAAGGCGATAAGGTTAAGGTTACAATCCGTTTCCGCGGACGTGAACTTGCCCATACCGAACTTGGTTTTGAAGTTCTGAATGAGGTGTTAAAACGGCTTACCTCGGCGTACAACATTGACAAGCCAGCCGCTATGGATGGTCGTAACATGTCGATGACAATATCACCAAAAGCCAAATAAATTTTTAGAGGTACTATTCATGCCTAAGATGAAGACAAAGAAGTCTGCTGCCAAACGTTACTCACTGACTGGCACAGGCAAAGTAAAGCACAAGAAACAGAACCTTCGTCATATCCTGACAAAGCGTTCTCCAAAAAGAAAGCGCCAGCTTCGTGAAACTGGCTATGTAGCAGAAGCAGATGCAAAGAAAATCAGAAAGCAGATGCTTCCTTACGGTTAATCTGAGGATAAGGAGTAAAAGATGTCAAGAGCAATAGACGGAACAAAAAGAAAGAATCGCCGCTCAAAGATTTTGAAACTTGCTAAAGGTTTCCGCGGAGATCGTAAATCAAACTATAAACCAGCCAAAGATGCTGTTACAAAAGCACTGAGTCACTCATATGTTGACCGCCGTGATGTAAAACATGAATTCCGCTCACTGTGGATTGCACGTATTAACGCTGCTGTTCGCGCTGAAGGAATGACATACTCACAGTTCATCGACGGAGTTAACAAAGCCGGAATCAAACTGAACCGCAAGGCTCTTTCAAACATGGCTATTGAAGACCCAGCAGCATTCAAAGCAGTTGTAGAAGCTGCAAAAGCTGCTCGCAAATAACTTTAGCTTTGGGGTGGAAAGAATATGATTAGTCTTGATCAGGTTGAGCTTCTTGAAGCAAAAATTGAAAGTGCTGTGGCAAAAATCACACAGCTACAGGTTGAAAACGATGCGCTGCGCAATAGAGTGCAGGAGCTTTCAAACGCGCTTTCAGCTAAGTCGGAGCAGCTTTCACTTTGCGAAAAAGATCAGGCAATCATCGAGACTGGTATTCTTAAAGCCCTGAACCGTCTGAATTCAATCGAAAATTCGGTTTTGAAATCAGCCGGTTCAACAACTTCAGCTGCAGCTGTTGTACAGCCTGCAGTTGAAGCAGTTCATTCTTCAGCACCTGTTGTTGAAGAAGCTTCTGAAACAGTAACAGAAGAAGCTTTTGAACCTGAAGTTCAGGAAACAGTTTCTGAAGATCCATTCAATTTTCAGTCAGAACCAGAAGTAACAGAAGAAATCATTGATGAAGAAATTGATATTCCTGTTGTACCTTCTGAACCGGTTCCATCTCAGGAACCTGTAACAAATCCATTCGATATTAATAAGTCCGACGTTCCGGGTTTTGATATTTTCTAATGGGCACATTATCAATCGATACACTTGGAACCTCTTTTAAAATTCAGGCAGGACAGGATACAGAGTATCTGAATAAACTGCTTGGCTACTTTACCCGTATTTCCGATCAGATAAAAAACAGCGGTATGCTTCATGACAATACACAGATTGCCATTATGACAGGCATTATGTTGTGTGATGAATTATATAAAGAAAAGCAGCGTAAAATTAATGTAGAAAACGGCTATGCACCAGATTATGATGCCGAAACAGAAGAAGAAATTTTACGGCGTACTCAGGAAATGATTGATAAAATCAATAAGGTTTTGTAATTGACTGTTTATATCGATGCTGATTCTTGTCCTTCTCTCGTAAGAAATCATGTACTTAAAATCTGTAATGCAAAAAATATTTCTGTAGTTTTTGCTGCAAACAGGGAATTGGTTCCAGAAGAAAATCAGACTTTTGAAATGATTGTTTGTGGTTCTGAAAAAGATGCCGCTGATAATTATATTTTTGATAATTCAAAAGGTGCTGAAATTAATGCTGTTTCATGTGCTGATGATAAATATGGCTATAGGTCCTCTTCTGATTTTCTTTCGGCTGTTGATGCAGTAAAGCAGGGAAGTGACCTTGTTATTACACGTGATCTTCTTCTTGCAAAACGGCTTACAGAAAAAAATGTTGCCTGCATTAATGACCGTGGACGTGAATTCACAAAGAAAAATATTGACGGTATTTTAAAAGAACGTGAAGAAGATCTTATGTTTGTTTCAATGGGTCTTGTAAAGCATTCCAAAGGTTCTTCTTACAATAAAAAAGAGTTTGCAGCCTTTGCAAACTCTTTTGATAAAATCATTTCAGAAATTTAATTAAGAAGCCTTTGCTGGTTCCTCAACATCTTTCATTGCTACGCTGATTGCATGAATACGTTCTTTAATCTGAATAAATGCATCTACAACTTCCGGGTCAAACTGTGTTCCCGAACATTTTTCAATTTCTGCAAATGCATCTTCAATTGACCAGGCTTCTTTATAACATCTCTGGTTGCTTAATGCGTCAAAAACATCTGCAACAGATACAATTCTTGCTTCAATCGGAATTTCTGTTCCCATCAGTTTTTCGGCTTGTGGAATAGGATCTCCTGTTATGTAATCGTCTATATTAACTTTTCCAGGGTATGCCAGTTCACCGCCATCCCATCTGTCATGGTGGTGAAGGTTGATGTTGAAACACATTGTATCCAGTTCATCTTCTGCAGGATGGAAAAGCTGAGCTCCCATACAGGTGTGAGCTTTCATTACGTTTCTTTCAAAATCATCAAAACGACCAGGTTTTTTCAGAATAAGGTCTGAAATACCTACTTTTCCGATATCGTGGAATTTAGCGGCAATTTTCAGGTTATCACGGAATTCCTGGCTGTCGATGAGCGGGATACAGTGATTAAATGCCCAACGGTCGTAAATTTCAAGGGCAAAAGTTGAAACTCTTTCTACATGTCCTCCGGTTTCCTTAGGGTCTCGGAGAGCGGCGAGGCGATTCATTCGTGTGACAATAGCCTGAAAACGGTATGCGTTTTCAAGGAACTGGATGATATCATTTGCCAGATGAGTAATCAGAAGGACATCTTCATCAGAAAAAGGTATGACATTTCCCTGTGCATCTTTTTTATTGATAATCTGGATGACACCGAAAAGTTCTTTTTCTGATTTCAGAGGAAAAGTAAAGATTGATGTAGTCTTATAGTTTGCCAGGATGTCTGGACTCTTATTGAACTTGTATGGAAGTGATTCATCAAGTTTATAACAGTCATCAATATTAAGAGGCTTTCCAGTTTTTGCAACGTAACCACAAATTGAAGTTTCACTTATAGGAAATGAAAATGAAGTATATGGCAGTTTCATACCCGGTTCAAGTAATTTCTGACGGGTATCATTCTGACCATATTTAATCTTAAGGTTTGCACCATTATCAATAACTTCATAAATTGAACCGGCATCAGCGTTGATAATTCGGCGGCATTCAGTAAGAATACGTTCCTGAAGGATATCAACGTCTTTGATCTTTGAGAGCTGTTTCTCAAGTTCTACAATCTGTTCAAGTTTTTCGTTAGTGTCTGCCATTGTCAGTCCTGTAAAATGAAACTTTTATTATACTTTTATTATCCTCTATAAAAGTTAATAAGACAACCTGCAGAAATGATTTTTCTTTCATCATCAGTCATTTCACCAGTTGTAAGTTCAAATTCTGACACACTTCCGTCTGTTTTTACAGCATAAGCTTTGTATGAATCAGCCTTTTCGTTCAGGAGTTTCAGAACGTTAGGGATGAATACATAGTCGCCGTTTTCAAAAGGCAGATTTTCTGTAGCAGCTTTGTCTCCAGTTTTGTAAAGGAATGGAAGCATACCCCAGTTCATAAGGTTTGAACGGTAACGTTTTGTAGCATATTCAGAAGCAATGTTTGCACAGGCTCCAAGAACGCGCTGACAAGATGCTGCCTGTTCACGTGCTGAACCGTCACCTGGTTTTACAGCGTAAATAGTAGATCCAAGTTCAGCTGTTTCTACGCGGCCTTTGAATTCAGCATATTGTGATTCAAGTGTAGCAGCAACATTTTTTACTTCTTCCTTAATTTCATCTGTATTATCACGAACTGCTTTTGCACGTCCTACGTAAGCAGGATCTTTGCGGCTCAGTGTGAATTCTGCCAGTCCCAGTGGGTTTGAACGGAATGAAGATGTTTCTCCAGAAGGAATCAGTTCGTCTGTTGTTGTTACTGGGTCGTGAATTTCAGAAACAACTTTTACAAGAAGGTCATCCTTAAGTTCGCTCATTGCAGGCCAGTCTTTGATGTTTGGTCCGAACTGGATTTCAACTTCAGGTTTTGCAACGCCTTTTGAGTCGTAAACGCGGTTTTCGTAAATTGATTTATCAAAGAAGTATGGTTTCTTTGAGTAGTCTTCGTCGTATTTTGTTGCAGCTGTCAGGAAACCTTTGTTTGCGGCTGTAGCAGCAATTGAGCGGGCATCCATAAGTGCAACTGAAGAAAGCTGACCGTTCTGGATTTTTGAACCTTCACGGTTAGGGAAGTTACGTGTTGAGTGACGGATAGAGAATGCACCGTTAGCTGGTGTGTCACCTGCACCGAAACATGGTCCACAGAAAGCAGTCTTAACGATTGCACCGGCTTTAATAAGTTCAACAGCGGCTCCGTTCTTCATGATTTCCATGTAGATTGGTGTAGAAGCAGGGTATACGCTCAAAGTGAATTTGTCGTTACCTGTGTTTGCATTCTTAAGGATGTCAGCTGCGGCACAGATGTTTTCGTAAGAACCACCGGCACAACCTGCGATGATTCCCTGGTCACAGTAAAGTTTTCCGTCGATTACTTTGTTTTTGAGAGTAAAGTTTACTTTGTCTCCGAAAGAAACTTTTGCGCGTTTTTCTGTTTCTTCAAGAACTGCCATAAGGTTTCCATTAACTTCATCAATTGTGTAAGCACATGAAGGATGGAATGGCATTGCGATCATAGGACGGATTTCTGAAAGGTCAATTTCAATTACGCCGTCGTAGTATGCAACGCCTGTAGGTTTAACTTCTTTGTATGAAGCGGCACGTCCATGGTTTGCATAGAATTCTTCAATTTTTGAGTCTGTTTCCCAGATTGAAGAAAGACATGTTGTTTCAGTTGTCATTACATCAACGCCGATACGGAAGTCTGCAGAAAGGTTCTTGATTCCAGGTCCTACGAATTCCATTACCTTGTTTTTTACGTATCCGTTGTCGAATACAGCTTTAATGATTGCAAGAGCAACGTCCTGTGGACCAACGCCGAAAACAGGACTGCCTGTCATGTAAACTGCAACAACGCCAGGCATATTTACATCATATGTTTTTCCAAGAAGCTGTTTTGCAAGTTCACCACCGCCTTCACCGATAGCCATTGTACCAAGAGCACCATAGCGTGTGTGGCTGTCTGAACCAAGAATCATTTTTCCACATTCTGCCAGCATTTCACGGGCGAACTGATGGATAACAGCCTGGTGAGGAGGAACATAGATTCCACCGTATTTCTGTGCACATGTAAGACCGAACATATGGTCATCATCGTTGATTGTTCCGCCTACTGCACAAAGTGAGTTGTGACAGTTTGTAAGTGCATAAGGAATTGGGAATTTTTCAAGTCCTGAAGCACGGGCTGTCTGAATAATACCGACATAAGTAATGTCGTGAGATGTGATTTTATCAAATTTGATTTTAAGAGCTTTGTCGTCACCTGAAGTATTATGGCTGTGCATGATATTCCATGCCATTGTGTTCTTGCGAGCTTCAGCTTCAGAAACATTTGATTTTTCAACTAATTTGCCGTTTTCTAAAAAGGCGCCTGTGTTCCAGAGTTTCATATACAATACCTGCTTATTATAGAATGATTTTCTATTATAGCGAAAAATAGAATTTAAATAAATAACTTTAATAATATTAAAGAACTTAAGTTTTCTTGAAGAAGTCGTTTTTACAGGCTGATAGCCTTCATTATTCCTTTACCTTTAACATCATATTCTGTTTCATTATCTATAGTAATCTGCTTTAACCTTGATTTTACTTCTTCGGTAACCATTATATGGCCTGGTGTACAGATGCTTTCCATGCGGCTGGCCACATTTACTGTATCGCCCCAAAGGTCATAAATGAACTTTGTCTTTCCTATTACACCGGCAACTACAGGGCCGCAGTTTATACCGATTCTGATTTGAAATGGAATTTCTGCCGTTTTATTGTATTCTTCAAGGTCTTTATACATTCCGCGAGCAAATTTTACCATAATCTGAGCATGATCATTAACAGGATTTGGAAGTCCGCAAACAGCCATATAGGCATCGCCAATAGTTTTGATTTTTTCAATGCCCATTTTTTTTGCCCTAAGGTCAAATCTCGTAAAAAGATTATTAAGTGCAGCAACAATTTCATCAGCAGAATGATTTGATGTTGTTTTTGTAAAACCGACTATGTCTGCAAAGAGAACTGTAACATCGTCAAATTTGTCGGCTATAGTCTGGTCGCCGAATTGATTTTCTTTGAGTCGTTCAGCAATGGAATCCGGAAGAATGTTTTTAAGAAGCCTGTCGGAATTATCTTTTTCTATTTCAAGATCAACAGTTTTCATCTGAATCATGGTTTCAAGCTGAAGCTGTTTCACTGTAAGTCTGTGTTCACGGATTTTTACGATGGAGATAATAAGAGCCAGAACAAGGAGTCCCATAAAAATCCAGAACCAGATTACCTGATAAAAGAAAGGTTTGATTTTGAATGTAATGGATGCTGGTATTTCATTCCATAATCCGTCACTGTTTGCTGCAGTAACGTTGAAAGTATAGGTTCCTGGTTTAAGGTTTGTAAATGAAACATTTCTGTGCGAGGAAAGGTCTGACCAGTTTTTATCAAAGCCATCAAGTTTATGTTTGAAACGAACAAGTTCAGATGAAACAAAGCTTAAGCCGGTATAATTTAAATCAATTCGTTTTACACCAGGCGCAAAAACAAGTGATTGTCCTTCGGAAATACTGATTGCTTTATTATCAACGACGATGCTTTCGATATGAACCGAAGGAACAATTTCGTTTGATGTTGTTTTTATTGGATCGTAAATGGCAAATCCGTCTATGAGTGTAAAATATAATCGTCCAAGTGAATCCCGCATAGAGAGGGAAGTGGATGTAACACCACCTGTTTTAAGACCATCGTTTTTGGTATAGAAACGAGGATCTATCATTTTAATTTCACTTTTGAAATATCTGTTGAAATCTTCAAAAGGAATTGATGAAATTCCGCGATTGCTTGTCATCCATGCTGTTCCGGTATAATCCACAAGAATCTGGAAGGCTGAATCTGTGCCAAGACCTGTTGCAGCGTTGAAGTTTACAAAAGAAGTTCCGTCGAAACGTGAAATACCGGTTCCCGTACATATCCAGATATAGTCCTGATCATCCTGGAAAATTTTAAAGATAACATTTCCCGAAAGACCGTTCTGTGTATTATATGTTTGTGTAATCTCACTGTTCCTGATAACATCAATTCCGCCGCCATCAGTGCCAACCCAGATATTCTGATTTTTGTCCTGGAAAAGACACATAATGTAGTTATTTGAAAGATCGTGAGTCTGGCTGAAATTTTCGATTTCGCCTTTGGGAGAAATAATAGAAAGCCCGGTTGTAGTTCCTACCCAAAGATTGTTTTCATTATCTTCAAGGCTTACGCGGATTTTATCTCCTGCGAGTCCGTCTTCACTAGTCCAGCTTATAATACCTTTTTCGGTTTTTCTTAATTGTCCGTAAAGCGAATAACAGCTTACAAGAAGGTCTCCGTTTGAAGCTGTTGCAACATGCCGGATTCTTACTCCTTCTGTCATGGTACAGATTTCTTCGGTTTGCGAAATATCATTTCCATCTTTGAAACAAAGAAGCCCGTTATCAGTTCCTACCCAGATAATTCCGGATAAATCCTCGCATATTGAATTTACTCCGCTGGAAAGATTAGTTGTACGGAATTTTCCGATACTCATTTTTTCAACGCCACCATGGTCCGTTGCAAACCAGATGTTTCCTTCCCGGTCTTCAAGAATATGATTTACTGTATTGTCAGTTAATCCTTCTTTATTTGAATAGCGTGCAAAACTGTTTCCATTGAAAAGAAAGACTCCTTTGTCTGTTGCAAACCAGAGTTTCCCGGAGCGGTCTTTGTATATTTCGTTTGGAGTTGAACTTTCAAAAACAGGGTCTTTGAAAATATTTTCAACTTGTCCGTTTTTTACTGAAATGGCACCGCCATTTGATATACCGAAAATCAGGTTTCCTCCGGAATCCTGTCCAATTGCAGAGATTGAATGATTTGAAAATTCTTTTAATCCGTCATAATGGGAAAATTTTCCGGATGCATAAAAATAGATGCCGTCCTTTTTTGCTGTCGAAAGCCAGATTCTTCCTGCTGTGTCGCAGTAAAGATTAACGACTAATATGTCTTCATCTTTGAAGTCAGAAAGTCCCTTAGGTGTTTCGAATCTTCCATCCGGTGTGATGAAAACAACTCCGGCTGCAGTTCCAATCCATATATTTCCAAACCTGTCTTCAACGATATCACGGACTGAATTGTTCGGAAGTCCGTTTTCGACAGTATACATTGTAATGGTATCGCCTTCGATTTTTGCTACGCCTTCGTCATTTGAACCAATCCACATGATTCCTTTGGAATCTTCGAAAACTACACGGGCTGAAACACATTTAAAATTTTCAACAGTATTTTTATTGAGAATAGAAAACTTAAAGCCGTCGAAGCGAACGAGGCCGTCGTAGGTTCCAAGAAAAATATAGCTGCCCTGATTCTGAATAATATCAGTTACTGTATTTCCTGGAAGCCCGTCGGCGGCAGTCCATATACGGCTGACGTAATCTGTAGGAAAGTTCTGTGCAAAAAGTGAAAGGCTGCACAATGTCATAAAAACTGCAAATATTTTTTTCATGCAGTAATTATAACATAAAAAAACTTGTTTTATACTTTGAACAGATCAATTTCTCCTTTTATTGATTCAATGGAATCAGTAACTTCTTTTGAAACGCCTGAAAGGGCAGTACCTGTTTCATTGATTTTCTGGGCGCCGTAGGACATTTCAGAAATACTGTTCTTAATCATTGAAGTAACTTCCTGGAGTTTGTTTATGTGAACCAGAATAAGTTTGTTTCCTTCTGACATTTCTTCTGAAGCAGATTTTACTTCTACTGTACTGTCATTCATTGCATATAAGGCGTCAGTAATCTGTTTTGATCCAATCTGCTGTTCTTCCATTGCGGCTTTAATATGACGCACCAGTTCGTCTGTGTTTTGAATACTGTTTGATACTGATGTAAAAACATTTGTAGCTTCAGAAGATGCCTGTACAACGGAATGAATAGAATCCTGAATCTTCTTGAGTTCGTCACCAATTGATTTAGACTGATTAGTAGAAGTTTCTGAAAGTTTACGGATTTCATCAGCAACAACAGAGAATCCTTTTCCTGCTTCTCCTGCATGGGCTGCTTCAATGGCGGCATTCATGGCAAGAAGGTTTGTCTGACTTGCAATGCTTGCAATTGCAGTGTTTGCATCCTGAAGCATTTTTGACTGGGCTTCAATCTGTTTAATGATTTCATTTACGCCGGACTGAGTTTTGATACCGATGTTTGTATTTTCCTGAAGTTCTTTAAATGCATTGAACATAATATCAACTGATTTGTTTACAGAGTTGATGTTACCAATCATTTCTTCAACGGCGGTAGATGCCTGAGTTACTCCGGCAGACTGGTTCTGGATCATGTGTTCAAGGGATTCAATGTTTGAAGCAATTTCATTTACGGCGCCTGCAGTTTCTTCAACACTGTCTGCCTGATTTGTTATCTGAGTATTAACACTCTGGATGTTTGCAATAATCTGTGTAATTGCAGAAGAAGTATCCTGGGTTCCGCACTGAAGGGATTCATCTGCCTGGACAAGTCTTCTTTCTGAACCTTTCATGGATGTAATGATTTCCTGGAGCTTTACAACGAAGTTATTGAAGCCGTCAACAATTTCAAGAATTTCTTTTTTGCCGTGTTTGATTTTAAGGCGCTGAGTAAGGTCTGCATTACCGGTTGAGATTTCGGAAATGGCGTCCCCAATCAGTTTAAGAGGACGGAGATTTCTTGTGATGAAATAAGCTGCAGCAAGACTTACAATCAGAATAAGGACTGTGAATGAGAAAATCAGATCTTCCATGCTTTTCAGTTTACCGATGAATTCAGTTTCATCTGCCATAATTACTACAGACCAGTTCGTGTTTGAAATAGGTTTGTAAACAATGAATCTTTTTACACCGCGGGTAGTGAAATATCCCCAGTCATGTTCCCCGTTCTGAACCTTTGTCATGTGTTCTTCCAGGTCTGCAAGTTTTCCATCCTGAGAAACTTTTAAAAGATTCTGAGCATTTATAACGTCATTCTGGTCAGGAGCCCCGATGGTGTTTCCTGAATTTCTGTCTATGAAAATGGCATAACCGGTCTGTCCGATTCTGATGCGGGAAGAAATTTCACAAAGAAATTTACAGTCCAGACGGGCTAAAAGATAACCTGCAACATTTTTATCTTCCTTGAAAACTGGGGAACAGATATTTATTGAAAGCTGGTTTGTTACTGAATCTTTTGTCGGTCCGAATAAAACAGTTTTCTTTTCTTTCTGTGCCATCTGAAGAATAGGAGCTTTAGAAAAGTTTGCTACTGTATTTTGACCGATATAGGCGTTTCCGTCTTTATCAATAAAACTGATACTGATTAAATCTTTTTCTTTATTTGAGGCCATAGGAGCAACAATGGCATTTTTTTCCTGAAGGGAAACATTATCATCTTTTAAAAGTCTCATGTTTCCAATGTATTCCATATAATTGAATTTTTCCTGAATAACTTCACCGATGGTGTCATCGATTCTGTCTGAAATAATAAAAAGATCGTCTTTTGTTATTGAGCGTACGGTTCTTCTGGAATATCTAACGGCGATAAAGAAAAGAGAAATGCTGCCTATAAAACTAACAGCAATAAAGGTAAGCAGAATTGTTGATCTTAAGCTCCTGACTTTCATAAAAACTCCTGAATAACAGATAATTTATATAATATTTATTATATGGAGATTTTAGAAAAAAAGCAAAGAAAAAGGCTCCGTGTTGTGGAGCCTTTTGAGTTTTTCTTATATTTGGTTAGAAAAGATTTATTTTACGAATTCTTTTTTAAGGAAGTCCAGATCCAGTTCTGGGTAAAGAACAAACTTAGAAAGAAGTGTTGCAACGCGTTTTGCAGCTGCTTCGCGAACTGCAGGATCTACGTCAACTTTTCCTTTTGCAGGTTTTCCTTCTTTTGTAAGGCCTGGTTTTGATCCTTTAAGAACCATATCGATGATTTCGGCAACTTCTGTCATGTCGCTTTCTTTCATACCAAGTGTTGTAAGGGCAGGTGTTCCAAGACGGAGACCACTAGTCCACCATGCACCCATTTTGTCGTAAGGAAGAGCGTTTGCATTTACTGTTACACCGGCCTGGAAGAGAGCAGCTTCTGCCTGTTTTCCTGTAAGACCGTATGCTTCGTAAACGTTTGCCAGCATAAGGTGGTTGTCTGTTCCGTTTGTCTGGAGTGGAACATTTTTTGCAGCCAGGTTCTTTGCCAGAGCCTGAGCGTTTTTAACAACCTGGTGTGCGTAATCCTGGTATTCTTTTGTGTTTGCTTCTTTGAAAGCAAGAGCTTTTGCAGCCATAACGTGTGGAAGTGGTCCACCAAGTACCATTGGACAACCTTTGTTTACGTAGTCTGCAAATTCTTTTTTACAGAGAATCATAGCACCACGAGGTCCGCGGAGTGTTTTGTGTGTTGTTGTTGTAACAATGTCAGCCCATTTAACTGGATCTTCATCATCTGTGAATACTTTACCTGCAACAAGACCTGCAAAATGAGACATATCTACCATGAGAACTGCTCCACATTTGTCTGCGATGTCGCGGAAACGTTTGAAGTTAATTCCACGTGGGTAAGCAGAGTAGCCTGTAAGGAGAATAAGAGGTTTTACTTCCATAGCCTGCTTTTCGATTGCATCGTAATCAAGAAGGCCTGTTTTTTCGTCAACTCCGTATGGGTGAGATTCAAACATACGGGCAGAAACATTCATTTTGTATCCGTGTGTCAGGTGTCCACCACAAGAGTAGTCCAGTCCCATAAGCTTCTGGTTTCCGAACTTTTTACGGAGATCTGCGAACTGTTCTTCTGTAAGGTCATTGAGGGATTTTACACCAAGTTCTTCAAGAGTTGGTGTTTCTACTTTTGCTGAAAGGATTGCCCAGTATGCAACCAGGTTTGTGTCAGCACCAGAGTGTGGCTGAACGTATGCGTAATCTGCACCGAAGAGTTTTTCTGCTTCGCGGGCAGCTGTAGATTCTACTGAGTCAACGTTTACACATCCACCGTAGTAGCGGTGTTCAGGATATCCTTCTGCGTATTTGTCTGTAAGAAGGTTTCCCATAGCTGCCTGAACTGCCAGTGAACAGTAGTTTTCAGAAGCGATGAGTTTAAGGTGTGAGCGCTGGTTTTCGATTTCGTTTACAACGTCAGCTGCGATTGAAGGGTTTACTGAAGCAACCTGCTGAAGGTTTGCTACGTAAGCACACATTGCAGCAGTTGGTTTTCCGCCGCAGGAATTAAGATAATTTTCTAATGGTGAAGCCATTTTATTCTCCTTTCAGCCCCTGATTGTCCTGGGAGCCAGTTAATTTACAAATATTTAAGTTCTTTAATTATATTGAAATCTCTAATTGTATGGAAGAGAATCCATATAAAAAATCCCTCCGAAAACAGCGGAGGGATTTGAAAGTCATTACATTTTTTCCAGGAATGGAACCAGAACGAGGTTCATGGCATTCTTCATAACTGTAAGTGTGCATTCTGCAAGATACAGACGTGCAGCCTTAAGTTTTTCATCCTCACAGTTCATAATAGGACACTGCTGGTAGAACTTGCTGAAGAGCTTACTCAGGTCATAGAGGTAAGCTGCAACAACTGAAGCATCCAGGTTTTCAGCAGCACGCTGTACTACAGAAGGGAAGTCTCCAAGCGATTTTACCAGTTCCCATTCTTCACCGGCTTTAAGAAGGTCAACGTTGTCAGCGCATGGTTTAACACCGCTTTCTTCTGCCTTTCTGAGAATTGAAGAAATACGTGCGCCCATGTACTGAAGGTAAGGACCTGTATTTCCGTTGAAAGAAAGGGATTCTTCAGGATTGAAGAGCATGTCTTTGATTGGAGTAACGTTCAGAAGGTAGTAATTCAGGGCAGCAAGGGCAACTTTTTCAGCTACATCATCTGCGTCATCCAGTTCTGCGTCGCGTCCTTTTGCCTTGATTTCTTCAAGGGCTGCGGCATGCAGGTTATCTACCAGGTCGTCAGCGTCTACAACTGTTCCTTCGCGGCTCTTCATGCGTCCTGAAGGCAGGTTTACAAGACCATAGCTCAGGTGGTAAAGGCGGTCAGTCCAGTCGAATCCCAGTTTTTTCAGGATGTGGAACAGAATCTTGAAGTGGTAGTTCTGTTCAGAGGCAACAACGTAAACCATCTGGTTGAATGCCCAGTCGTCGTGGCGGCTTATGGCAGTACCGATGTCCTGAGTGATGTAAACTGAAGTTCCGTCCTTACGGAGGAGAACTTTTTCGTGATTGTCTTCGTCTTTTCCTTTTCCAACAACGTCTGTTACATCAATGCGAACAGAACCGTCTTCTGCCTTGAAGAAAACTCCTTTTTCAAGACCTTTAAGAATTTCATCCTTTCCTTTAAGGTATGTTTCGCTTTCAAGGTAATATTTGTCGAAAGTAATATCTGTACGGGCATAAGTTTCTTTTACGCCGTTCAGCGTCCAGTCGTTCATTTTCTGCCACAGAGCACGAACTTCTGCGTCTCCTGCTTCCCATTTGATAAGCATGTCTTCTGCTTCCTGCAGGGCTTCAGGATGTTCTTTTGAATATTTGTCGAATTCTACATAGCACTGACCTACAAAGTGGTCACCTTTCATTCCCAAAGTTTCAGGAGTTTCACCCTTTGCTTCGTGGAAAAGTTTATATGCCAGCATAGATTTACAGATGTGAACACCGCGGTTGTTGATAAGGTCTACTTTGAAAACTTCAGCACCGGCTTTCTTAAGGATACGGCTGACAGATTCACCCAGAGCATCGTTACGCAGATGGCCCAGGTGAAGAGGTTTATTTGTGTTTGGTGAAGAAAATTCTACCATTACACGGCGGCCTTCCAGAGGAGCTTTTCCGTTGGCATCAAAAGTACCGTAGTTTTCACCGTCTTTTGCAATCTTAGCCAGAATGTCTTTGGCCGCACCTGATTTTTCAAGTTTCAGGTTGATGTATGGACCTACAGCAACAAACTGTCCGATAGATGTGTCAGTGATTTTTTCTGCAACTTTTGCAGCAATCTGAGGAGGAGCCATACGGAGTGCCTTTGCAAAAACAAAAAGAGGAACACCAAGGTCACCCATTTCAGGATTTGGAGGAGTAACTACCTGCAGTTTGTCTGCGCTGGTAAGTTCTGCTTCAGGATTGATTTCTTTGATAACTTCGTTGACTGCGTTAGCAACGATTTCTTTAAGAGTTGATTTTACGTCTGCCATGTTGAAAAGTTTACCGTTTTTTAGCAGATTTAGGAAGTAAGTGAAGGTGTTGTGGCAGCTTTAATAATGTGGTTGGTGACTGTGTGATATTTATAGGTTATAATGATTTTTATGAGAAAAAATCTATTTTGTGCTGCACTTCTTTTGATTCTGACAGTTTTTCTTTCCGGATGTAAACGGGATAAATCTCTTAATATAGAACTTGATAATAGTGAACCACTTGCACTGGCTGTTGATATTGAATGGGCCGTTCTTTCAGAACCTTATGTGACATTTCGTGATGTTCAGGAATGGGATGGAAAAGAATCAGGTCATGGTAAAAAAGGTGATGTGCTTCAGGTAAAAGGTTATTCTTATTCTTCAACAAACGAAAAATGGGTGAAGTTTGAAAAAGGTTATCTTCCATTAAAAAGTGTTCAGATTTTTACAAATAAATTTCAGGCTGATAAAGTGGGAAAAGGATATACAGAAGAATGAGTTTGATTATTGCAGAAATCGGGACAAGTCACGAAGGTGATGCTGAAAAAGCAAAACTCATGATTGATGAATGTAAAGAATCCGGGGCTGACTGTGCAAAATTTCAGTGGGTTTATGCTGATGAAATTCTTCACCCGAAAACAGGTTTTGTAAATCTTCCAACAGGACAGATTCCTCTTTACGAAAGATTCAAGCAGCTTGAATGTCCTGTTTCTTTCTATAAAGAAATGCTTGATTATACTCATTCCAAAGGAATGAAGTTCTGCTGTTCGCCTTATGGTCTCCGTTCATTGGAAGAACTTCTTTCCCTGAATCCTGATTATGTAAAAATCGCTTCTCCGGAACTTAATCATTATCCTATGCTGAAGGCTCTGGCCGCTTACCGTTCTGGTCAGAAAGAGAAGGGGGAAAAACCTGTACCTGTAATTCTTTCCAGCGGCGTTTCTAAAATTGAAGATATCCGAAAAGCTGTAGAAATTCTTGGGAAAGAAGATGTTTCTCTTCTTCACTGCATTACAAGTTATCCCGCTCCTGAAACAGAATATAATCTTCGCATTATTACAAACCTGAAAAAAGAACTGGGCATTGAAATGGGGGTCAGTGATCATTCACTGGATCCTGTTCTGGTTCCGGTGCTTTCTGTGGCCTGTGGTGGTAGTATAATTGAAAAGCATATTACACTTTCCAAAAAAACAATGGGCCTTGATGATCCTGTTGCTCTGGAAGGTGAACAGTTTGCCCTTATGGTTCATTGTGTTCATCAGGCTGAAGCTGCGCTAAAACGTTACGGAAGTGAAGGCTTTGATTACGTAGTTAATCAGCTTTCTGAAAATGCAGGAGAAGGCGGAAGTGAAAAAATACAGGCGGTGCTTGGTGACGGCATAAAACGTCTGGCGCCTGCAGAAGAAGCAAATTACGGGCGAACAAACCGTTCAATCCATTTTATGCGGGATATGAAAAAAGGCGAAGTGATTTCAGAAAAGGATGTTGCAGTCCTGCGTACAGAAAAAATCCTCACTCCTGGAATCAGTCCTGAATTCCTTGAAAAAGTAATCGGCTCTGAACTGACCTGCGATGTAAAAGACGGAGAAGGTGTTGTTTTTGATTACATCAGCTGTTCAAAGGCGTAGCGTACAAGATTAATAAACTGCTGTCTCATAACATCATCCATCATAATATCCCGGGAACTTTCATTGAATTTATCACGGGCACTTTCCTGAATTTCTTTTACAGTTGCTTTTGAAAGTGGAAGTCGTAAGCCCAAAAGCGGGTTTTCAAAATCTTTGCTTCTGAAGGCGAAGGGACCTGCAAAGGCAAGTGAGATTTTCGCAATTGTATTTTTTTCAGTTTCAGCAATGAATGCAAAAGAAGCTGAAGTTTCATTGATGGAATGCTCAGGTCCTGTACGGCGGAAAATCGAAATGTCTCCATCAGTTAATGGAATGTGTATGTTTTTCAGAATGAAACCTTCAGGAATCGATTTGAAATTCTGAAGCATAATACTTGTTTTATCATTTGAACTTTCAAAATCCAGTCTTGTATCCAGAGCCAGAAGAGGTGCAAAAAGTGTAAGTTTCTGATTTGTTTCCAGAATGTTTCCGCCGATTGTTGCAAGGTTTCTAACATTTGGATTTGCAACAGAAAGGATTGCATCATACAGAACTTTTGGAAGATGGTTTTCTCCTAAAGCAAGAAGCTGGGAAAGTGTTACACCGGGACCTACATCAATATATCGTTCATGACGTTCAATTTTACTTAGCTCTTCAACTTTTCTTACGGAAAGATATTTGTCAGGAATTTCTTCTACACGTGTACAGCCGCCAACAATTTCCAGGTCTTTTGTAGTCTTGATCTGATATAAAAGGTCACTTGAATTTTTTGCAAAGAAAACAGTTTTCGCCATAAATTATTCAGCTCCTTTTACATTGTAATCGCGGATTGCGTAAATTATTCCGTTTATGAGGGTATCTTTGTCGGTGCAGCAGGGAGCTATTCCCTGGAGCTGGAGAGCAATATCTTCACGGGTTAAGTTTTTATTAATGGAAATAATCTGATATGCAGCAAATATTTTTGCCGCGTTACAGTATCCGCAAAGTGTGATTCCTGCTTTTTTGAATCCGTTTGAGATTACTTTGTATTCAGGACTTTTTCTGAAATATTCCAGTGTTACAATTTCGCTGTTACGGGCAAGGGAAGCGGGGAGACAGCAGGATGGAACTGGTGCATTATCAAGTAAAACTGTACAGGAACCGCAGATTCCTTCTTCGCAACCAGATTTTACAGAAAGGCATCCTTGTTCCCGGAGAATACTCATCATGTTTTTGTCCGGATTACAATCCAGTGTTATGTCTTCTCCATTAATTTTCATTTGTATTTTCATTTGCAGAAGCCTCCTGTTCCTGGTTTATTTCGGCTTTTACTTCAATTTCACGCTGCTTGATTTCTTCGTAAATCAGGCTCTGGCTTACAGGCAGTGTTGTAATCTGAGTTGAAAGTGCCAGTGAGAGAGCCGAGGTAAAAGCAGCAGGTACAGTATTATGAACCAGTTCGCCAATCTGTCCTGGAGTTTCGTCGGAAGTGACGAAGAAGATTTTTATGCTTTCACATTGAACTTTTGAGTTTTCAACAAGAGTAAGAAGTTCCTGCTGGATTGCAAGTTTTAAGGTGCGTTCTGCAGCTTTTTTGTCAAAGAGCTGGCCGCAGCTTACAGTCATCCAGAGTCCCTTGATTTTTTCCATGTAAGTATAAGGATCCAGTTCTACTTCAATTACGACCGATGCAAAACTTGCAGCATGGAATGGTGTTCCTGAGAAACTTTCGTTATTCCATTTATTTTTAATTGAAGGTGGAAGGGCTTTTTTTGAAGTCAGTGGAAGAGGCGAGTGGAATCGTTTCTTCTGAATGTCCTGACAGCATTTTGAAAGAAGATAAGTCATGACAGAAATATTGGAACTTGTTTCTTCAGGCATGTTGGGAATATCTTTTGCAGGAAATTCAGAATTGATTTTTATAGCCGATGGTTCAACCTGAAGAATTTCGGAAGCAACTTTTTTCCAGATGTTTTCAACAACAAGCGAAGGTTTCATTGAGTGAATGACAATGTCGTCTGGAGAATTGAAAGTAACTTCCATTTTCTGGTCGCATGAATATATGGTCTGTCCGAAGTAACCTGAACCGTCATAGGCGCAAGAAAAACCAATTCCTCGCAGCGGAAGTGCAAAGAATGTAGTAGAGTTGCTTCTTGCCCGTTTTTCAGCATTTATTTTGAAACTGAAAAATTTTCTGTTGAAGTCACTTTCTTTTATAGACTGCTCAAGAACTTCGTTTACGGAGTTTACTGGAATTGAGACAGGAAATGTTTTTTTCCGGGTTTCCATATTCTTAAGACGGAATTCATTCGGGTTAAGTCTCAGTTCTTCTGCAATTTCCTGAATATGGCTTTCGAGAGCGAAAAAACTCTGGGCGTCAATAATTCTTGGGTAAACTGAAGTTGGAGGTTCACTTGATGTAACTGCTTTTGCATAAATGTAAAGGTTTTCTGGTTTATAAAGGCCGATACTGGCAATAACAATGCGGTCTATAATTTCCTGTGCGTATGGATTTGCAAACCCCGCATCCACTTCAATTTCAATTTTCATGGAATTGATTGTTCCGTCTTCTGTTACTCCGGTTCTAAATGTGTAAGTGGAAATTACTCCAGGTTTCATGAAATCATTTTCTTCGCTCTGGGAATAAACCAGTTTTACAGGTTTTCCTGTCAGAAACGATGCTGCTGCAACCTGGGTCGAAAGAACTGCATTTTTCCAGATTCCATTTGAATACATCCCTGAGGTTTTTGTTTTATGTATGAAGATTTTTTCTTCACTTAAGTTCAGAGCCTGACAGAGAACATCTTGAATTAAGTATGCCCATTTTGTTGCTGTATAAACATGAAGCTCATCTTTATTCCATGTACAGAAAGCACCGCTTGTTTCCTGCCACAGGGAGTCCACCTGTGAAAGCTCACGGGTTTCTGAAAATTCAATGACGCCATCTGAGAAAAGTTCCAGTTCAGCTTTTTCGACTGAAGTAGATTTATAAAGTCCTGTACGTATTGTTCTGTCTGCAATTATTCTTCCTTCATCAGTTTTTACGCGGCCGCGGGAAGTCTGGACTGTATCAAGAGAAGGAAGATCGTTGAATTCTTCTACAAGACTTTTGATGTCGGCAACAGAAGGACGTCTTTTTCCTGAAATATTGATTGCAGGATGTTTGTATTTTTTTTCAACTGAAAGGAACGCACTTTCAAGAGAGTCAATGTCAAAGGAGATTTCAGCAGAATCTGCCAGCTCTTCCACTTTTTCAAGATTCTCTCCCACAATTATTCCAAGTACTTCACCTTTATACGAAACATTGTTCTGGGCAAAAATCTGAAATGTTTCATCATTTATAGTTACGTTGTTTGAACCTGGAATATCTTTTGCGGTGAAAAGAAAATAATTTTCAGGAAGATCCGGAATGTTTATGCTTTCAACTTTTCCGGTACTGGCGGGACTTCGTATAAGACAGCCGTAAAGCATGTTTTCTGCTGAATAATCTGAATAAAAATCTTTTGCTTCAAGAGAAAATGTCTTTACTGTCGGTTCTACTTTTTTCTTTGCCATGGTTCTTCCTGTTTCTTATTATTCGGAAAGTGATTTTACCTGTTCAATTACAAACTTGATATCTTCCTCTGACATGTCAGGCCAGATTGGAAGTGAGATAGTCTGAGAATACTGTTTTTCAGCATTTGGAAAATTTTCTGCTCTGAAATCTGGATACAGTTCCTGCCAGTAGGTGAAATGGAAAATAGGAATAAAGTGAACGCTGATACCCATGCCTGCAGCCTGGAATTTTTTTGCAGCTTCCAGTCTTGAATATTTACAGTTTTCGTTTATACGGAGAGGGTAAAGGTGTGCAGAGTTTCCTTCATCATCCGGCGGAAGCGTAATGTATGAAAGATTTTTGAATGCTTCATTGTAGCGTTCAAAAATCCGGCGTCGCTGGTCATAAAATAGTTCAGCCCGTTCAAGCTGCTTAACCCCGATGGCTGAAAGAACATCAGGAAGGTTGAATTTGTAACCTGGAGCTATGATGTCATATTCCCAGGAAGCACGGGGACTTGTGTAACGGTCCCAGGTTGTGCGGTCCATGCCGTGCATGCGCATTGTGGTCATGCGGCGGGCCAGGTCTGGATTCCTTGTGGTAATCATTCCGCCTTCGGCAGTGGTAATAGTTTTTGTTACATAAAAACTAAAAACGCCGATGTCACCAAGACAGCCGCCGTAACCGTTTTCTGTTTTAGAAGGGAAGGAATGTGCGGCGTCTTCAATTACATAAATATGATTTTCTGGAGTGGAATATTTTTCTGCCAGGGCGTTAATGGCCTTCATGTTGCACAGGTTTCCTGCAAAGTGAACCGGAACGATTGCGCAAACTTTGTGCTCTCCGCTTTCAGTATCTTTTTTAAGGATTTCTTCTATTTTGTCTGGATCAATTGAATAGGATGTTTCTTCAACATCGGCAAAGTAAACGTCTGCATTCAGGTGGCGTGCACAGGTTGCAGTTGAGACAAATGTATATGGAGTTGTGATTACAGCCTTTCCCTGTTTTACTCCGCAGGCTTCCATGGCAAGAATCATACCGCTGGTATTTGAGTTTACTGCAAGGGAGATAACATCTTTGTCGCCTTCTTTGTTTCCACGGTTCATAAACTCTGAAAATTTTTTTTCAAATTCCAGGGTCCATTTTCCTGTGGTGAGCCAGCCTGAGCGGAGAACTTCAAGGACAGCTTCTTCTTCATCTTTTGTTATTGCGGCTTTGTGAAAAGGAACTTTTATATCTGACATATATTTAGGGTTTTACTGAAAAGATTTTCAGTTTGTTTCTCCTTGAATTAAAGTTTTTAAAGCATCCTTGTTTCTGTAAAGGTCTTCTTTTCCTTCTGTGTAATGACAGATTGGTTCCAGCTTTTCAATAAAAGCTGAAAGTCTGTCGCTGTCCCAAGGCAGGTTTACCAGTTTAAGGATTTTTGGGAATTCTGTGGCTTCCGGATTTTCTTCTTTAAGCCATAAAGGTTCATCAAGTCTTTCGCCGGGTCTTGCCCCGATGATTTTAATGTCGATGTCCTTGTATGGTTCAAGACCTGAGAACCGGATGATCTGTTCTGCAAGTTCCAGAATGCGGATAGGATCTCCCATGTCCAGAAGATAACTGCGGCCGTTTTCTCCGTGACCGCCGGCTTCCAGAACCAGGGAACAGGCTTCAGGAATTGTCATAAAGTAGCGGACCATATTCGGGTCTGTTACAGTAACAGGACCGCCGTTTTTTATCTGGTTCTGGAAGAGAGGCAGAATTGAACCGCGGCTTCCAAGTACATTTCCGAATCTTACAAACATGAAGGCCTGGTTGCCGCTGGTTTTACGGCTGGCATCCAGAATAAGTTTTTCACACAGCATTTTTGAAAAACCGTAGGTACAGACAGGACTTACTGCTTTGTCTGTTGAAATAAGAACAAATCGGGAAACGTTGTGTTTCAATGCGGCATCCAGAAGGTTCTTTGTGCCAAGAACGTTGTTTTCCATAACGGCCACAGGATTTGCTTCCATCATGTCTACGTGCTTGTAAGCGGCACAGTGGAAAATAACGTCACATTTTGTCTGCTTGATGATGTAGTCCACGTAGGCACGGTCTTTCATATCCCCGATAATCGGTACAACTGTTGCTTTTTCACCGACGCCTTCTTTTTGTAAAACCATAAGTTCACGGTAAATGGCAACAATGGAATTTTCCCCGTGACCGAAAAGGTAAATGCGTTCAGCACCACCGCTTAAAAGCTGGCGGGAAATTTCAGAACCGATGGATCCACCGGCTCCTGTAATAAGGACTCGTTTACCACGGAGGTAATTCAGACTTTCCCGGAGCTGAATAGTGATTGGTGTGCGTCCAAGAATATCCAGAGGATTTATTTCGCGGGTCTGAACCAGATGAGCCGTTCCGTTTACAATCTGGCTTACACTTGGAAGAATACGTATATGGAAGAAACCTGATTTACTCAAAGTTTCATAAATTTCGCGGATTCGTTCCACCGGTGCTGAAGGAATTGCAATAATTGCATCGTCATTTAAAGTATTTCTGAGGAGGGGAGCAGCCTGTGAAATCGGGCCGAAAACAGGCACGCCTTCTATTGTTTTTCCTATAAGATTTTCGTCGTCATCAAGAAAAGCGGCAACATTGCCGAAAACTTTTTTTCGTTTAATATCATCGGCAATTGTCTGGCCTGCAAAGCCTGCTCCGATAATGTAAACATTCTTTTTCTCACCCATTTTAAATCACCCTTATAAAAGTATATCACAAGTACTAATATTCTGAAAACCTTCAAATTTCTCTAAACAAAAATCATAAAAAACCGATGATAAAATGACGACCAAGAAAAAAATATTGGGGTAATTTTATGGGGAAAAAGATTGTTTCGTGCATTGCAGCTTTCCTTCTTGCAGGATTGTGCTTTGCAGGTCAGATTTCAATTCAGATTGTCCAGCACAACGGCGCTCTGGATTATGTAAGCGAACAGTCATTGCTGGTAGAAGATGAATTGATGAACGGATTCTTTTCTAAAGGATTTATTGTTACAAATTCTCTGGCACAGGTTTCAGATTCAGATGAAACGGATGCAGATCTGTTTCACACTGGTTTTGGAGAAGCT
Source organism: Treponema sp. (assembly GCA_024402535.1). Classification (GTDB taxonomy): domain Bacteria; phylum Spirochaetota; class Spirochaetia; order Treponematales; family Treponemataceae; genus Treponema_D. The sequence continues at coordinate 82,339 of JAKSTN010000002.1, read as the reverse complement.
TTTGACGGATCTTCGGATTATTTTGTACAAGTGAAACTTTTTTACGATTCTTCAACAAATAAAGGAGTTCAGGATGCAACTCAGTGTCGTCTGGACCATATAGACTGGGTGATGCTTAATGTATCATCTGGAGAAACATTAAAAACAAGTTCTGTCAAAGGAAGCGAGAAACGTCCTGGAAGTGATGAAAATATCAGGCTTTCAGCGGCTTCTTTGATTAAAGATATTCAGAAAGCTTTATAAGGTGGTGGGATATGAAGACTAAAATTTCAAAATTAATCGCAAAATTTGCAGTTGTTCTTGCAGTTTGTACTCTTTTTGCGTCTTTCAGTCCGTCTTTAGACGGGCGTGCTGTTGTTGCAGATGAAGGACAGTTTCCAGAAGGGCTTTTTGCAAAGACTGTAGGATATCTTCCGGGAGATGTACTTAGTGTTACAAATATTTCCGGAAATGCAACTGTTGATATTCTTGTAATCGGAGCCCTGGATTCATCTGAAGGTGTTGCAATCATGCTTTCCCCAGAAGCTGCAAAAGCCGTAGGAATTGAGAAAAACTCAAACAATATAGTAAAAATTACAAAAAGAACCGGACAGGATGAAAGAGTTTTCGGTACAGCTGTAATTGCAAAATCAGGAGATACTCCGGTTGCCGTTGAAGAAGAGAAGCCGGCACCTGTAACTGAAGAAACTGTGCCTGTAGAGGAAGAATCGGCTCCAGTTGACGAAGAAACTTCACAGCCTGAAGCAGCTTTTGAAGAATCTGCAGCTGTTGAAGCAGAAACTGAAGAAGCTCAGGAAGAATTCTTTGAAGAACCTGCAGATGAAGAATTTACAGATGAAGAATTCACAGAAGAAGAACTTGCACCTGCCGAAGAAGAAGCTCCTGAAGCAGAAGCCTTTACTGATGAAGCTCCTGAGGACTTTGAAGAAGAAGCTGAAGAAGAGGCTTATTCTGATGATGGTGCTGACGAATACGTAGAAGAAGATTCTGAAGAAGAACTTGAAAGTGAAGCATACGAAGAAGAAGCTCCAGCTGATTTTGAAGAAGAAACTGAAGAAGAAACTGAAGATGATTCTTTCCTTGAAGAAGACGAAGAAGAATTTACAGATCCTGAAGAAGAACTTGATGGCGAAGCATACGAAGAAGAAGCTCCTGCCGATTTCGAAGAAGAATCAGAAGAAACTTTTGAGGAAGAATCAGATGATTTTGCTGAAGAAGAATTAGAAGAAGAACAGGCCCCTGAAAGTGAATTTATCGAAGCTGAAGGTCTTGAAAGCCTTGAATCAGAATCAGAAGAAGAATCTGAAGTTGAACCTGAAGTTGAACCTGAAACAGCTGTTGAAGAAGAAGAACTTGCAGCAGATGAAGAAACTGAAGAATATGAAGAGGAAACAGAAGAATATGACGCTATTGTTCTGGTTCCTGCAGACGATTTCCCTCCAGTAAAAGAATCTGTTGCTGCTCCTGTTGTAGAAGAAGATGAAGTTGAAGTGGTTGATGAAACACCGGCTGTAGAAGAAACACCTGCTGAAGAACTTGTTGCTGAAGTAATACCTGCTCCTGTTGAATCAGTAGTTGTACCAGCTCCAAAACCAGCTGATGACTTTGAAAAATACACAGTAGGAAGTCTTTCTGACCTGATTTCCGGAAAATATTACATCCAGATTGCAGTGCTCCGTGATAAAGCAAATATTGAAGAAATCATCAATAAATACGGAAAGCATTATCCAATCGTTCTGGTACCAACAGCCAGCGGTACAGCAAAGCAGGTTATGGTTGGACCACTTTCAATCGATGAATACGGAACTGTTCTTGCCCGATTCAAGGCTAACGGATTCAAAGATGCTTTCTTAAGAAAGATTAAATAGGATTTATAAGGCGCCACCCCGCCTTAAAAAATATGATTTTTTATCCCAAGGTATCCCAAGTGCCTTGGGATTTTTTGTTTTAAATCTGATATATTGAAGGCATGTCATATAACTGCGTTGTAATTCTTGGACCTACTGCCGTTGGAAAAACTGCGGTTGGTGTTTCAGTTGCCCATCATTTTGGCGGAGAAGTGATTTCTGCCGATTCCCGTCAGACTTACAAAGGCCTTGATATCGGGTCTGGAAAAGACCTCTGCGAATATGAGGTGGACGGAGTTCCGGTTCCTTATCACTTAATCGACATAACAACTCTTGAAACAGAATACAATGTTTTCAATTATCAGACTGATTTTTACCGTGTTTTTGAGGAAATCCGGGGGCGGGGAAAACTTCCTGTTGTTGTTGGCGGAACCGGAATGTACCTGGATTCAGTAGTCCGGGGCTATGATCTTCTTACAGTGCCTGAAAACCCTGAACTTCATGCTGAACTTGAAAAAAGAGAACTTTCTGACCTGGCAGCACAGCTTTTATCTATTAAACCTGACCTTCATAATAAAAGTGACCTTATGGAAAAAGACCGGGTTATCAAAGCTCTGGAAATTGCCCTTTATGAGAACAGTCCGGAAGGAAAAATGGCCCGTGAAAGTCTGAAACGGCCTGATATCAGACCTTTGATAATCGGAACAACTCTGGAACGCAGTCAGGTTGTTTCAAATATTGAACGCCGACTTAAGGAACGTCTTGATGAAGGCATGATTGAAGAAGTGGAGAACCTTCATAACGCAGGTGCTTCATGGGAACGGCTTGAAAAACTCGGACTTGAATACCGCTACTGTTCACTTTTCCTTGAAGGAAAAATTGCCTCAAAGGAAGAGCTTTTTGAACAGCTTTTCATACAGATCCGCCAGTTTTCAAAGCGCCAGATGACCTGGTACCGGGGAATGGAAAAGAAAGGGGTAAAAATCAACTGGCTTCCTGAAACAGCAGACAAAAAAATCCGCATTGAGGCTGCAATTCAGCTGATTGAGGAGAATTTTTAATGGGTAACAGTAAAAATATGGTTTATGCGGCAATTGATAAGGCTGTTTTTGATTACAAACTTATAGAGCCGGGTGACCGTATAATTATCGGGGCTTCCGGAGGAAAAGATTCAACTCTGCTTATAAACTATTTTGCTGACCGTAAAAAAAGACGGGATGCAGATTTCGAGTTTTTAGCCCTGAACATAGAAAGCGGAATCGGGGGCGTTCTGGCTCCTGAAATCAAGGCACTTTACGAAAAGTGGGGAGCTCCTTACGAATCCATAAAAATTGACGTGCTGGAACGGCTTAAGCCCGGCAGAAAAATGAACTGCTACTGGTGCTCGACCCAGCGTCGTACCGAACTGAATAATTATGCCATGGAACACGGGTATAATAAAATTGCACTGGGACATCACCGGGATGATCTTCTGGAAACCCTTCTTATGAATATGCTGGGAGCTGCTAAACTTACCACAATGCCGCCTCGCTTAAAATATGAGAAATATCCTATTGAAGTAATCAGACCCCTCTGTTATGTTGCTGAAAAAGATATAATCGAAAAAGCAAAGGAAGACGGCTATTTTGGCTGGACCTGTACCTGTAATTATCAGGATAATTCGGAACGGAAGCACGCCCGCCGTCTTCTTGAGCAGCTTACAGAAGGAGATGAAACCCGTAAGCGCCACATGATGGATTCTCTTAAGAATATTGATCCGACATATTTACCGTAATTTGGGGTTATACAAATGAAGAAAAACGATGAAAACCAGGGGAAAAGAAGCGGCCTTCAGTTTTTGAAGGAACTTTTTACAATTTATCTGAACTGTGCCAAAGTAGGGCTTTTCACAATCGGCGGAGGCATGGCAATGCTTCCAATGATGCAGCGTGAATTCGTAGAAGACAAAAAATGGATGACAGAAGAAGAACTTATCGACTTTTTTGCCATCGGTCAGAGTACACCGGGAATTATCGCAGTAAACGTTTCAACTTTTGTAGGTTACAAACGCTGCGGAGTAATAGGCGGTTTCTTCGGAACACTTGGAATGGTTACTCCGTCCCTTATAATCATCACAATTCTTGCGACCCTTATCAACTCAATAGAAGATTATCCTGTTGTTCAGAGAGCTTTGAAAGGCGTTAATGTTGTAGTTGCAGCTCTCCTTACAAACGTAACTTACAATTTTGCAAAGAAAACCGTGAAAAGCTGGTGGTCTGCAGTAATTTTGATCTGTTCTTTCTGTGCACTTTTTGTTTTCAAGCTGCCTTCTTACTGGGTAATTCTGACTGCAATCCTTATCGGGATTCTTGTAACTGTAATCCAGACAGCAAAATCAAAGAAAGTTTCTGAAAAGGAGGTAAAATAATGACTCTTTTCGGTTTGTTCTGTACTTTCTTTTACATCGGGCTTTTCACAATTGGTGGAGGTCTTGTTGCCTTAACACTTATGCAGCAGACTCTTGTAGATACAGGAATCATTACTTCAGAAGTTTTCTACAATATGGTTGCCATTTCCGAATCTACTCCGGGGCCGCTCGGCATCAATATGGCAACTTTCATAGGCTACAATATGTATGGCATTCCGGGTGCTTTGATTACAACCTTTGGTGAAGTACTTCCTTCAATCATCTGTATTCTTGTAATCGCTCATTTTTATAAGGCCTTTAATAACAGCCGCGGAGTAAAGAATGTTATGAAAGTCCTGAGACCAGCATCAACAGGAATTGTCTTTGTGGCTGCCGTAAACGTATTCATGGTTGCTCTTTTGAATGTTCCTTCATCATGGACCGATTTTGATATCCGTACACTTTTCAACTGGATTTATCTTTGCGGTTATGCAGTATTTACATTCCTTTTATTCAAGTTTAAATTGCATCCGATCTGGGTGGTAATTATGGGTGCTGTTTTCGGAATTATTGTAGGATGATAAAAGCATTCGTTTTTGACATGGACGGCGTCCTCCTTGATACAGAAAGTATCTGCTGGGGAACCTGGACTTCGGTAGGCGAAGAATGGGGACTTGATCCTGAAAAAATGGCGGAAGCAAATTTCCGCTGCATGGGGACAAACAAAGCTGATTCTGTCAGAATCTTAAAAGAGATTTTCGGGCAGAATTTTGACGGGGAAGGTGCTCTTGCAAGATCCAGTGAACTTTTCCATGAAATAGAAGAGAAAGACGGAATCCCTCTTATGCATGGCGTTGTGGAATGTCTCGAATACCTGAAATCAAAAAATTACAGAATCTGCCTTGCATCTTCTACCCGGGAAGTTTCTGTTCGCCGTCAGCTTACAAGAGCCGGAATCATTCAATATTTTGAGACAATCACAACAGGAGACATGGTTGAACATTCAAAGCCTGATCCTGAAATTTATTCAATAGCAGTAAAGTCTTTATGTCTTGAACCGTCAGAATGTGTTTGTGTCGAAGACAGCTTTAACGGAATTAAATCCGGAAAAGCCGCAGGACTAAAAACCATTATGGTTCCTGATAGAATTCAGCCGGATGAAACAATTCTTCCTCTTGTAGATTACTGTATCAAAAGTCTGGACGATATTTCAAAAATCTTTTAGATAAAGAAAACCCGGTCTTTGTGGTCTTCTTTAATTTGAATAAAGTCATAACACTCTGCTTAGTTTTTGCCGCAGCTACAAAGGCATATTTATGTCATTCATATTAAGACGATATACAGTGTTTTTTTTCCCCTGATTTAACTTTGGAGTTGTAATCAAATCTTGAGACTTTTAACTGTTATTTCTTTATATTGCAAATATAAGTGGGGATTTTCTCTTATTATATTTTCATTGAAACTACTGACAATTTTATATATAATGTCAACCAAATTCTAAAATGTTAAAATCGGAGTAAAATTCGATTTTTTCCATTCAATTGGAGGATATATGACAATCACAGAAATGCTTGGTCAAGCCGGACTTTTGACTTTGCTTGGTATGGGTGTTGTATTCAGCTTCCTTATTATTCTGATTATTTGTATGTATGCTCTTCACGGCGTTCTGCATCTTCTCGGAAAAGATAAGGATAAGCCTGTTGAAGCACCAGCTTCTGCCGCCGCACCTGCTGCAGCAGATGAAACAGAAGTAGTAGCTGCTATCGCAGCTGCAATTAAAGCTAAAAATTCATAAAAAGGGGAATAAAAATGGCAAAAGTTGGAATTTCAGAACTTGCAATCCGTGACGCACATCAGTCACTTCACGCAACTCGCATGACTACAGCAGATATGCTTCCAATCTGCGATAAACTTAATAAAGTAGGTTATAAATATGTAGAAGGATGGGGAGGAGCCACATATGACTCTTGTATCCGCTTCCTGAATGAAGATCCATGGGATCGTCTCCGCAAGCTGCACGCAGCAATGCCTGATACAAAAATCATGATGCTGCTTCGCGCACAGAACCTTCTTGGTTACAAACACTATGCTGATGATGTAGTTGATAAATTCGTTGAAACAGCTGCAAAGAACGGTATCGGATGTTTCCGTATTTTCGATGCTTGTAACGACCCACGTAACATGGAACGCGCTACAAAAGCTGCTAAAAAATCTGGTGTAGATGTTCAGATGGCTATTTCTTATGCCGTAACACCATTCCACACAAACGAAAAATATGCAGAACTGGCAAAAACATACGCTGACTTCGGTGCAGATTCTATCTGTATCAAAGATATGTCAGGTCTTCTTAAGCCATACGAAGCTTACGACCTGGTAAAAGCAATCAAAGCAAAAGTTGATCTTCCTGTTGAAATCCACTCACACGCTACAACAGGTCTTTCTGTTGCTTCACTTCTTAAAGGAATTGAAGCAGGTGCTGACATCGTAGATACAGCAATTTCTTCTATGTCTATGGGTACATCACACTCACCAACAGAAACAATCGTTGAAATGCTGAAAGGCACAGAATACGACACAGAACTGGATACAAAACTCCTTCTTGAAATTGCTGCTTACTTCCGTGAAGTTCGCAAACACTACTCATCACTTGAATCAGCATTCCTTGGTGCTGATACACGTATCCTTCTTTCACAGGTTCCTGGTGGAATGCTTTCTAACCTTGAATCACAGCTCAAACAGATGGGCGCTGGTGACAAAATGGATGCTGTTCTTGAAGAACTTCCAAAAGTACACAAAGACGCAGGTTACGTTCCACTTGTAACTCCAACATCACAGATTGTTGGTACACAGGCTGTATTCAACGTAATCCAGGGTCGCTACAAGATGATGACTGCTGACTTCGCTAACCTGGTAACAGGTAAATTCGGGGCTCTCCCAACAGCTGCTAACCCAGACGTTGTAGCTCAGGGTCTGGCACAGAACAAGATGACAGAAGTTATGACATGTCGTCCAGCTGACAAAATTGAACCAGAATGGGACAAAATGGTTGAAGCTGCAAAAGCTGCAGGTGGAAACGGATCTGATGAAGATGTTCTTACATACGCTATGTTCCCACAGGTTGCTGAAAAATTCTTCAAGACACGTGCAAACGGTCCTGTTGATGCTGCCAGCACATTCGCTAAGAAAGAAGCTCCAGCTGAAGTTAAATCTTCATCTGCAAACGGTTCTTACAGCGTAAACGTAAACGGAACAGCTTACAACGTAACAGCTTCTGGTTCTGGTGACACAATGAGTGTTAACGTAAACGGAAAAGCTTACAATGTAACATTTGGTGCCGCAGGCGCTGCTCCTGCCGCCGCTCCAGCTGCAACAGTAGTAACTGGCGGAGAAGACATTAAATCTCCAGTTGCAGGTACAGTTCTTCGTTATGTAGCACAGGACGGAGCCCAGGTTAAGAAGGGCGACACTGTTCTTATGATTGAATCTATGAAAATGGAACTTGAAGTAAAAGCTCCATGTGACGGAAAAATTACATTCACTGTTCAGACAGGAACTCAGGTTCAGGCTGACCAGAAACTGGGATCAATTGGTGGTGCCGTAGTAGTACAGGCAGCTCCAGCTCCTGCAGCAGCCCCAGCTGCCGCTCCAGCCCCAGCACCAGCTGCTCCAACAGGCGGAAAAAATGTTGAAGCTCCTGTAGCTGGTACTCTCCTGAAATACGTTGTTCAGGAAGGTGCATCAGTAAGTGCTGATACAACAATCCTCCTGGTTGAATCTATGAAAATGGAACTTGAAATCAAAGCTGGAACAGCAGGTAAAGTTCACTTCGTTGCACAGCCTGGTACACAGATTGCTGCCGGAACAGTAGTAGCTACAATCCAGTAATTTGTGGCTCTGAAAGGATATTATTAAGGATTTTATAATGGAAACATTAGTAAATAACGAAAAAAATAAAGTAAAGAAAAATACCCTCAGAGCCTGCGTTGCAATCTGTCTGATTGCATGTGCTCTTTCAGTGGGTATGTCAGGATGCAAAGGTGAAGCTGCTTCTTCAGATGCAGGTACATCTTACGCATCTTCAACAATTATCAAGGGGTCAGAAAATACTCCTCGTATTGAACCAAAAGAATTTATCAGAAATATTGGTAAATCAACTGGTATTTACAAACTGATCAAGCCTGAAACAGCTGCTGAAAAAGAAGCTGCAAAGCTTGCTGCAGAAGAAATGTCAAAAACAGCAGACTCTTATGGTTCTGACGTAACAGTTCCTGGATGGCAGAAACTTCTTATGCTGGCAATCGGTTTCCTTATCGTTTACCTGGCAGTTGCTAAAGGATTTGAACCACTTCTTCTGATTCCAATCGGATTCGGTACAATTCTGGTAAATATTCCTGGCGCTGGTATCGGTGACGCACCACACGGAATGCTTCACATCATTTACAGTGCAGGTGTAGGAAACGAATTCTTCCCAATGCTCATCTTCATGGGTATTGGTGCTATGACTGACTTCGGACCTCTTATTGCAAACCCTAAGATGGCTCTCCTTGGTGGAGCTGCCCAGCTTGGTGTTTTCGCAACTCTCTTTGGTGTTGCATGTCTGAACTTCATTCCTGGTATCGATTACACAATGCTTCAGGCTTCAGCTATCGCTATCATCGGTGGTGCTGACGGTCCTACATCAATCTACGTTTCAGGAAAACTTGCTCCTGAAATGATGGGTGTTATTGCTGTTGCAGCTTACTCATACATGGCTCTGGTTCCTATGATCCAGCCACCTATCATGAAGCTCCTTACAACAGATAAAGAACGTCACATCAAAATGAAGCAGATGCGCGTAGTTTCAAAAACAGAAAAAGTTCTGTTCCCACTGATGCTTCTGGTTATCACAGCACTTCTTCTTCCACCTGCAGCACCTCTTATCGGTATGCTTGCATTCGGTAACTTCGTAAAACAGTGTGGTGTAGTAGAACGCCTTTCTAAGACAATGGAAAATGAACTGATGAACATCGTTTCAATTCTCCTTTCTCTTGGTGTTGGTGCTCAGATGACTCCAGAAAAAATCTGTAACGGAAACTCTCTTGGTATCATCGCTCTTGGTTTGGTAGCCTTCATGATTGCTACAGCCGGTGGTCTTATCATGGCTAAAGTTATGAACCTGTTCCTGAAAGAAAAGATCAATCCTCTTATCGGTTCAGCAGGTGTTTCTGCCGTTCCAATGGCAGCCCGCGTTGCAAACAAAGTTGGTATGGAATACGATCCTTCAAACTTCCTTCTTATGCACGCTATGGGACCAAACGTATCTGGTGTTATCGGTACTGCAATTGCAGCCGGTGTATTCATCAGTACATACGGATTCTAATTTAAGCTGATTGCTTAAAACAGAAAGGCTCGTTCTTGACTGAACGGGCCTTTTTCTTTAATATTTCATAACTATATTTTTTAAAGGATTTAAGGAGCTTTTAAATGGCAAAGACAACAATCAATGCTAAAGTTCGTACAACAACTGGTAAAGTTGCTGCTAAGAACATGAGAAAAGAAGGTAGAATCCCTGCAGTTGTTTACAACTCAAAAGGGGAAGCTACAATGCTGGAAGTTGATGAAGTAGAATTCAACAAAGCATGGCGCGCAAGCACAAAAACAACTGTATTCACACTGAACGTAGACGGAAAAGAATGTGACGTTCTTATTAAAGATACAGAATACAACATCCGTACAGACAAAGTTCTGCACGCTGATTTCTTTGCACCAGATGCAGATCAGAAAGTATACGAAAAGATGAAGGTAAACATCGTTGGAAACGCTGCTGGTGTTCTCAAAGGTGGTTTCCTTGTAAAACATCTTCCAGAAATCGAAATCAAAGCTACACTGGCTAACATGCCTGTAAAAATCATCGCTGATGTTTCTAAACTGAACATTTTCGATGTTTACACAGTAGCTGACCTCGGACTCCCAGCAGAAGTAGAACTCATTACTCCAGCTGACACTCCACTGGCTAACGTTGCTCCGGCACGTAACCGCTAATAACAGTTAATAACTGTTAGTCCGAAAGGACAAAGAATTGGTATCGAAAAGGCTGTCTTTAAGACAGCCTTTGTTTTTTTAAAACAGGTTTTATGATAAACTTGTAATATGTTGCAGGGTCTTTTTGAGAATAAAGTCCGGGATTCTCTTGTTGCTTTGGGAGTAAGTTTTGAAGAACTTCGGAAAAATAAATCATCTTTTGGACTTGGAATTTCTGGTGGTGCAGATTCTGTTTCACTTTTTCTTGTTCTCTGCGACATTCTTAAAATTGAAAAAATCCCCCTTGTATGTGTTACAGTAAATCATCATGTCCGTGAAAAAAATGAAACTGACGGAGACATGAATTTTGTAATTGACTTATGTAAAGACGCCGTGGAAAAGGGTTTTGATGTAAGCCTTGAAGTTTTTGATCTTACTGAAAATCAGGTGAGTATTGCAGAAAAAGAGCGGGGCTGTGGGACAGAAGAAGCCTGCCGCTTTGTTCGCTATAATTGTTTTGAAGCTGCAATTGAAAAGAATAATATTTCATATTTCTGTCTTGCTCATAATTTGAACGATAATCTTGAGACAATCCTTATGCGGTTTTTGAAAGGTTCTGGAGCAGGTGGAATTGAAGCTGTTCGTGGAAAATATATCAGACCCCTTATAAATATAAGCCGTAGCGAAATAGAAACTTTTCTGAAAGATCGAAAACAGGATTTTAGAACGGATTCAACAAATCTTTCTGATGATTACCTGAGAAATAAAATCCGGCATAATATAATTCCAGTTCTTGAAGAAAACATTCCCGGGTGGAAAGAAGCTGTCCTTACAGGGGAAGAAAAACGCAGGACAGACAGTATGTTTCTTGAGAATCTTGCAGTAGAAACAGAATTTTCATCTGAGCTTTTTGAAAAAGGAAATGAAGCGGTTTGCTCAAGGGTTCTTCTTCGTGAAATGAATCTGGCTGGAGTTACGGAACGAATCCCGTCGGCTTTTTTAAATGACATGATTTTTGAAATCAGGAAAGCTCTTAAGAGCGGTAAAAGTTTTTCAAAAAGATTTGGAAGTTGCGAATGCGGCGTTCATAAAGGTGAAGTATTTGTAAAAACACTTGAAAAAACACAAACAGATTCAGGATTTTTTGATATAATAGAAGAAGACGGCATTTATGATTTTCCTTTTGGAAAAGTATCTGTTCATAAAGCTGGAAAAAGTATTCAGATTGAAACTGAAGGAAAAACTGTAACAATAGAATCAGATTTTCCTTTTGTAATCAGAAGTCCCGTTCTGGGAGAAAAAAAGCAGCTTTTTGTTATTGAAAGCTGAAAAAAAGGATTTTAAATGAAAAAAGTTTTTTTCGTTCTTATATTATCAACATTTTTCGCTGTGGTTTGCGCCGCTCAGAGTGTATCTGTAAAAGCTGCTTCCCGCAGAACTGCAGAACGTTGTCTTAAACTTGCTGAAAATTATCTTCTTTCAAATGAGATTGATTCGGCTTTGAGTCAGGCGGAACTTGGTCTTTCATATGATGATTCAATTTCTGATTTATTTTATATAAAGGCTGTTTGTCTGAAGGAACTTGGAAATTCTCTGAAACAGGTTTTTGATTTTTCAAAACAGGCAAAAGATAAAAATAACTGGATCGGCTATAACGAAAAAGGAAACAGAATTCTTTTATCAGATTTATTAAGTGATACCGGAAATCTTGATGAAGCTCTTGAAGAACTGGATAGAGCTCCATTTGTGTTTTCAGCAGATGCTGAAGCTATCCGAATAAAGACTTATTACAGAGCGGGCACAGATGATGCAGTTTCAAAAGCCCGGGATAAAATAAACAGTGCCCGCCGAATTTATAAAGGTGATATCCGTTTTATCCAGCTCTTTTATAATTTTGAACTTCAGCGCGCCATTGATGGCGGAAAGGATTATAAACCTGAAGTAATAGTCCTTCAGACAGCAGATGTTCTTTCTCAGGAATTGAAAAATTATAAAGATGTCCCATCTGAAATAGAAAGTGCCTCCATATTCTTTATGGAGGGTGAAAAACAGCTTAGAGCCCTGAAGGCTTTTGATGCTTTAGGAAAGCCTGATATTCTTTTCCCTGTAACTTCACTTAAAGCCGGTTACTGGAATGAGGAAAAGGCTTTTGATGAGTTCTTCAAATATGCTGATGAATCAGTGGCACTGGAACTTCTGAATTTCTTTACATCTCTTCTGTCCGATGAGGAGATTATTAATGAGAAACTTTTTTCACATCTTAATGCATATAACGGACTGCTTTATGCAGACCCTAATAATGATCTTCAGTGGGAACTAAAGATTCAGTATGAAAGAGGGCGTCCTCAGTATATTCACTATGATGCAGAAAATGATGGCCAGGAAGATATTTATGCTGTAACAGATTTCGGAGAACTGCTTTCGGCAAGTATTGCTCCTCTTGAGGTTGAGATGTTCTGGTCAGATTATCCGTATCTTGGCCGTTCAGTTTTAAAAAGAAATGATAATTATGTTGTTTTTGATTTTTCAAAAAAATCGGCAATTTATTCACCTTTTGAATTTGAAACACCATTTAAATCTTTGTTCGGAGAAACAGAAGATCAGTTTTATGTTCCATTTGTGAAAAGCAACTGGAATAATCCGGAAAACCTTGATTATCTTGCAAATGCTACTTTTATCAAGCTTGATTCGCCGGAACGGGAAAATGCTTCCGTTACATACTCAATGTTGAATGGTACTGTTGTTTCAGCAGTTTATAGTGAAAATGAAACCGTGTTTGCAACAGCAGAATTTAACAGCGGATATCCATTGTGGCGAATTTCTGATTATGATCATGACGGTCTTTTTGAAACCCGCGAGGAATATGAATTTTACTCAGAAGAAAATAAAAATCTCTTTTCTGATTCAGACAAAATTAATGTAAAGAACGCTTTTCCGTTCTTTGATTTTTCTGATTCAGTTTATCTTTCTTCAATTCAGATTGATTCAAATAATGATAATATTCCTGAGTACCGGGAATATTTTCGGGAAAAAGGCGGTAAGACTTCTGTATGGATTAAACAGGACGGCCGTTCCGAATCTTTTATAGTTTATCCTAAAGATGAAGGTTCACCTCTTATAGAGGAAGCTCTTTTTGTTGTAGGAATAAATCAGGATACTGTTTCTGTTTTGTCTCGTGATGGTGTTCCATCGTCAGTAAAAGTAAATGATGTTGCTTTCAAAGTAGTTAAGGGAGAACTTGAAAATTTCTTTTGGTTTGATGAAGAAGGCGACGGAGCTTCTGAAGTTTATATTGCACAGAGACTTGTAAATGCTGAAAACGGATTTGTAATTCCTGTTCAGAAAGGAGAAGATTTTTTCACTGCAATTAAAGTTTCTGGTAAAACTTATGCAAGAAAAATTCAGCTGACTCCAAAAGAAAATGAAAACGGAAATAATAATGAAAATGAATAAATTTATAACATCGATTTTTTTGTTGTCATTTTTACTGTTATTTTTCTCATGTAAATCATTTGGTGGTGTTCAAAAAGAAATTTCTCCTTTAGATTATTCCGATTCCAATGTTTTTGAAAATGAAAAGAAAAGAATTTCTGAACTTATGATGTCTGAACCGGTGGAAGCATACTGGCGTTCAATTCTTCTTGGAAATGAAAAGATTATGGAAGAATGTGCCCGTCATCTTGAAAAGATGATAGAAGTAGCACTTGAAGAAAAAAATTATGCAACTGCATGGCGTTATGCTAATTCTCTTGAAGTTACCGGTTATCAGAATAAAGATATTTCATTTTCAGATATTGAACAGCTTTTTAAAAAGGATATTCCCGGCTTTCAGAAGAATAATAAAGTTCCATCTTCTATAAATGATGCGGTAAAAGCAACTGTTACCGTAATAGTAGATAAAGGAATAAAGATTACTTATGGAATGGGGCTTCCAGATAAAGTTCTGGGTTCAGGATTTTTCATTGATGAAAGGGGATACATTGTAACAAATCATCATGTTATTGCTGATATGGTTGATCCAACTTATGAAGGTTATTCACGTCTTTACATCAAATTACCTGGAAACGAAGATGATAAGATTCCTGCAAAAGTAATCGGCTGGGATTCAGTAACAGATCTTGCACTTTTGAAAACAGAATATATTCCAGAATATGTTCTTAATCTTGGAAGCTCTTCAGAACTTGTGGTCGGGGACCAGATAAATGTAATCGGAGCTCCATTGGGACTTGAAGGAACTTTGACTTCCGGAATCGTTTCAAATACAAAACGTAAGCTTTTTACAAATGGCGATGTTTTTCAGATTGATGCTTCGGTAAATTCGGGAAACTCAGGTGGACCATGTATCGATAAGGATATGAAAGTTCAGGCTGTTGTTTTTGCAGGCGTTCTTCAGGCTCAAGGCTTGAACTTTGCAATTCCTGTTGAATATCTTAAGCAGGAGCTTCCTTTTATGTATGCAGGCGGTGAATATCATCACAGCTGGACTGGCTGCTTTGGACATACAAAACGTAATGGCGGGAAAAAACTTGGTGTTGAAGTTCAGTATGTTATGCCGGGAAGTCCTGCACGCCTTGCAGGACTGAAAAAAGATCATGTGATAACTTCAGTAAATGGTGAAAAAATCACTTCGGTAGAAGATCTTCAGGGATATTTCAGAAGTACAACACCTGGAACTATAATAAAAGTTGAAGTTGATGAAATGGAAAAACCGGTGTTTGTTTATCTTTCAAATAGAAATGGTGAACCGGCACGTGAAATATATGAAAGTGATTTAATAGAAAATGCTTTTCTTCCGCTTTTTGGAATGCAGCTTGTACCGGCTTCCACAACTTCACGAAATACATATAAAATAGATTATGTTATTGAGGGTAGCGAAGCAGAAGAATTACAGTTTTCTGAAAATGACCCGTTGACAATAAAAGATTTGAAAGTTGATGAAAATAATAAATATATTCTTGTTCAGATTGTAACAAAACGCCATAAGAAAAATCTTTTTGATGTAACTATGGTTATGGGGACTTCTTTTGACGGTCCAAACTTTTTCTAGTAAATTAAGGAACTGATATGACAGAGATGAAATACAAACGCAACTTCTGTATTGTTGCACACATTGACCACGGAAAATCGACCCTTTCTGACCGCCTTATCCAGCAGGCTCATATTATTGATGACCGCAAGATGATGAACCAGATTCTTGATAATATGGATATTGAACGTGAGCGCGGAATTACAATTAAAAGTCAGGCTGTTACAATTCCGTATCACGCAAAAGACGGTCATGATTACGAACTGAACTTTGTTGATACTCCAGGCCACGTAGACTTTTCTTATGAAGTTTCCCGGGCTATTGCTTCTTGTGAAGGAGCTCTTCTTCTGATTGATGCAGCTCAGGGAGTTGAAAGTCAGACTGTATCCAATATGTTCATGGCTCTGGAACAGAATCTTGAGATTGTTCCAGTTATTAATAAAATTGACCTGCCTTCAGCAGATATTCCTGCAGTTCTTCATCAGATTGATAAGGAACTTGGTCTTTTCCCTGAAGAGGCAGTTCCTGTTTCTGCAAAGACAGGTCAGGGAGTTGAAGAACTTCTTGAAGCTATTGTTACAAAATTCCCGGCTCCAAAAGGCGACCCTAAAGCAAAAGTTGCAGCCCTGATTTTCGACTGTCATTACGATGCTTATCGCGGCGTTATTGTTCATGTTCGTGTTATGGAAGGAACAATCAGAAAAGGTTCTGTCGTAAGAATGATGAGTACCGGGGCTGAATACAAAGTTGAAAGCTGTGGGATTTTCAAAATTGATTATGAAGAAACTGAATTCCTTGAAGCAGGTGATGTAGGATACATTATCAGCGGAGTAAAAACTGTTTCGGAAGTAAATGTAGGTGATACTATTACAATGGCAGCAGATCCTGTAGAAGAACCGCTGCCTGGATTTAAAGAAGTAAAACCTGTTGTTTATTCTTCAATTTATCCTATGGATTCTAACGATTACGAAGAACTGAAAGATTCCATGGAAAAACTGAAGCTGAATGATGCTTCATTGGTTTATGAAAAAGATAATTCCATTGCTCTTGGTAACGGTTTCCGCTGTGGTTTCTTAGGACTTCTTCACCTGGAAATTATTCAGGAACGCCTTGAACGTGACTTTGATCAGGCTGTAATTTTCACACAGCCTTCTGTACGCTACAAAGTAGTTACTCAGGGTGGGGAAGAAATGTTTGTTGATAATCCTGCTGAATATCCTGAAGGAAAAGTGCGTGAAAGCGAAGAACCATATATTAAGGCTTCAGTTATTTCTCCAAGTGAATTCCTTGGCTCGATTATGGCGCTTTGTACAGAAAAACGCGGAATTCAGACAAATATGCAATACCTGGATGAAAAGCGTGTTGAATTGACTTATGAAATGCCGCTTGCTGAAGTTCTTTTTGATTTCTACGACAAACTGAAAAGTTACAGCCGCGGGTATGCTTCTTTTGATTACGAAATAATCGGCTATAGACCTACAAAACTTGTAAAGGTTGATATTCTGTTAAACGGAAAAATGGTGGATGCCTTAAGTTTCCTTACTTTTGATCAGAATGCGGTAAGCCGTGCCCGTAAGGTTTGTGAACGCCTTAAGGATGAAATCAGCCGCCAGCAGTTTAAGATTGCCATTCAGGGGGCTATCGGTGCCCAGGTTATTGCCCGCGAAACTGTTAATCCTGTTCGTAAAGACGTTCTTGCAAAATGTTACGGTGGTGACATTACCCGTAAACGTAAGCTGCTTGAAAAACAGAAGGAAGGTAAAAAGCGCATGAAGATGATCGGCGACGTCGAACTTCCTCAGAGCGCCTTCCTGGCTGTACTCAAAGAGAAGGAAGAGTAAATAAGGTAGGATTAAATCAAATACATTTGTTTATTCAAGTTTAATGAATTACTCCCAGTCACATTAATGGGTGTTGCAGGCCGCAAGGTCCGTACAAGGCACAGTATTCTTAAAACTTTTATTCTTCGGAGAATGTCACACCGATTCGGTTTTGCTAACGCAAAACCTTTGTAAAAGTGATATAACCGGTTTAGTCGTATATGTTCGTGTATTAAATAGAATTTTAGAAATGGCTGTTTGCAGTAAGTTAACTTCCTGACAGAAAGAAATCCTGCTTAAAAATCCATTCTAAAAAAAATAAATTCCCATACAAACAGATTTCCCCACAGCTCGTTAGAGCGTTGCGTTAGCTGCCATTACCCCTACATTTTAATCGGTGTGACACCCCAGCCTCCGCGGCTCAGCAGGAACTATTTGATTTAATACTACATATTTTTTGTTTTTGTATTTTATCCTTCTTTTTAGTATATTTAATATATGAATTCTTTTAATGAAGACCTCGAAAATATGGAAAGCGAAATTAAGGCACTGATCAATGCTGAAGATGCTCTTCCTCCAAAACTTTTTATACTCCCAGTACAGGGACGTCCTATTTACCCTGGCGTTTTTACTCCTCTAATGGTTAATTCTGGGGATGATACAAAAGTTATAGAAAAAGCTTATGAACAGGGTGGTTTTGTTGGAATCGTTCTCACCCGCGAAGAAAAAGATAATCCTTCTCTTCCTGATCTTTATGAAGTAGGAACTGTTGCTCATATTATCAAAAAGATGAACCTGCCAGATGGTGGTTTGAGTGTTTTTATTTCTACTGTAAAACGTTTCCGTATTCGTAAGGCAATTCAGTCCTCAACTCCTATTGCGGTAGCAGTTGAATATCTTGATGACGAAGAAGCAGACACATTTGAAGTTAAGGCTCTTACCCGTGCACTTATTTCTGAAATGAAGGATATTTCAGAAAATAATCCTCTGTTCAGCGAAGAAATGCGCCTTAATATGGTGAATATTGACCAGAGCGGTAAGATTGCAGATTTTGTTACTTCTGTACTGAATATTGACCGAAATGAACAGCAGAAAATTCTTGAGATGACAAATGTTCGTCAGAGACTTGAAAAAGTTCTGGTTTTCATCAAGAAAGAACAGGAAGTTCTTCGTGTTCAGAAAAAAATTCAGAATGAACTGAATGAAAAAATCGAAAAGAACCAGCGGGAATATTTCCTCCGTGAAGAAATGAAATCAATTCAGGAAGAACTTGGAATTGATGGCGGTGGAAATCAGACTGATTACCAGAAGTTCAAGACAAAGATTGAAGAACTGAAGTTTGAAGGGGAAATAAAAGAAACAGTCCATTCGGAACTGGAAAAATTCAGCCTTATGGATCCTAATTCCAGCGAATATATCGGTACCAGAAATTTCCTGGAACTGGTTGTAAATCTTCCATGGAATGATGACCCTAAAATTAATTTTGAACTTAAAGATGCGAAAAAAATTCTCGAAGACAGCCATTATGGTATGGATGATGTAAAAAAACGTATCGTTGAATATCTTGCTGTCCGTCTCATGAAGCAGGATACAAAAGGTTCTGTTCTTCTTCTTGTTGGACCTCCGGGGGTTGGAAAAACAAGTATCGGTAAAGCAGTTGCCGAGGCAATGGGAAAAGAATTTTACCGTTTCAGTGTAGGTGGACTTCATGATGAATCTGAAATCAAAGGTCACAGAAGAACTTATGTAGGTGCAATGCCTGGACGTATTATTCAGGGACTTAAACTTACAAAAAGCAAGGCTCCTGTTTTCATGATTGATGAAATTGATAAAATGAATGCCTCAAATCAGGGAGATCCTAGCGCAGCATTGCTCGAAGTTCTTGACCCTGAACAGAATATCAATTTCCGTGACACATATCTGGACCTTCCATTTGATGTTTCAAATGTTTTATTTATTCTCACTGCAAATACTCTTGATACAGTTCCGGAACCTCTTCTTGACCGTGCTGAAATTATTGAGCTTTCAGGTTATATCGATCAGGAAAAAATTGAAATTGCAAAGAATTATTTGATTCCAAAAAATGCAAAGAAGAATGGACTCAAGAAAGGACAGGTAAAATTTACAACTGGCGCACTTTCCCGTATAGCTCAGGAATATGCCCGGGAAGCCGGAGTCCGCTACTTTGAAAAGTGCCTTGATAAGATTCACAGAAAAATCGTTACAGAAATCATTTCCGGGGATAATAAGGCTCGTGATGCAAAGATAACTGTTGATGAAGCACTTGTGGAAAAGTATCTTGGTAAACCTAACTTTGATGAAAGCCAGATAAAGAGGGCCGAAGTTCCAGGTACTGCAATCGGGCTTGCCTGGACAAGTATGGGTGGCGATACTCTTCTTATTGAATCTACATCTTTCCCTGGAAAGGACGGTCTTGTTCTTACAGGTCAGATGGGCGATGTAATGAAGGAATCGGCACATATTGCCTTTAACTGGTCAAAAAAATATGTAATGGAAAAGGGAATGAAAGATGAAGAATGGTTTGAAAAAAATACAATTCATCTTCATATTCCTGAAGGTGCTACTCCAAAAGATGGTCCATCTGCAGGTATTACAATGGCCACAACATTTGTTTCACTTCTGACAGGAAAGAAAATCAAGCCGAATCTTGCCATGACAGGAGAGCTTTCCCTTACGGGACAGGTTCTTCCAATCGGCGGACTTCGTGAAAAGACTGTTGCTGCAAGAAGAAATAAGATTAAGACAATACTTATTCCAAAGGCCAACGAACGTGACCTGGATGATATTCCTGAACACGTTAAGAAAGGAATCAAATTTATTCCTGTCTCACGTGTTGAAGAAGTAATGGCAAATATTTTTTAGTTTACAACAAGAACGTTGGCGGTTCTGCCGTCAGCGGTGTAAACTTTGTCAGGATTGGTGCTGTCTAAAACTGGTACCAGTCCTACAAAATAGCTGTAATAATATTTCCCTGTAGGAAGGGGCAGGTCCAGTTCATAGAATCCTGGTTTTGTTTCGCACATTGTGTAGATCCATGGATCCCAGTTTGTGAAATTTCCTGCCAGCTTTAAATCCAGTCCTGATTCGCCTTTGTAGATAAAACGGGTAGAGTCAGGAGCTGGTTTTGTTATTGTTTCAATTTCCCCAAGATTTGCAACTTTCGAGAAATAAAGATTGATTGTTTCATCGTATTCTTTTACCGGGTTTTCAGGATCTGTAGTCCAAAGTCCATCCATAACAAGGCGGTATTTTATTTCTGAAACCTGGTGCTTTCTTTCGTAACAGTAAAAAAGGACGGAATTAGTTTCCTTTCCGTCAATATCGTAAGTGTGAAGTATCTGGAAAGGATGGATTGTCTGGAAATTTTCGAAGTCAAAGGCAATTCCAACGAAGCGGGCAGCTGCATCTGCGGTAAAAACAATGTAATCGTCAGTGATTACAGGTGCCTGGGGCCGGTCTATTTCGCGGATAACTTTGTCATAAAAATAAGATTTATATTCCGAGGCTTCTGCCGCAAAGGTAAATGCAGTGCAGAAAATTATGCATAATGCTGCTGTGAAAATTTTTACTCTTTTCATATTTAAAATATCGGTTTTTTTTTATACATAGTTTATACTTATTATATGTTTGAAATTGAGATAAAAGCCTGGGTTAGAAAACGCCAGGAAGTGATTGAAAAATTGAATTCTTTTTCGGAATATATTTGTTCAATCGATAAAGACGATACTTATTACAAATTTCCTGTGGAAAATGCCGGAAAATATGTCAGCTTCAGAATCCGTAAAGAAAAGGTCATTAAAAACGGAATAGAAACTTCGGAAAATCTTTTTACTTATAAGAAAAAAGAAAATCGTATTACAGACGATGGTTCAAGTATTGAAGTTAATTCGGAAAATGAGTTTTCTTTCAGTGATCCGCTTCCTCTGGAACTTTTAGCTTCAGATCTTGGAGGAAAGGTTTATCTAAAAAAACGGAAAATTACTGAATGCTGGCACTTTGAAACTGAGTGCGGCCAGGCAAATATTGAGCTGTGCACAGTGCCGCCTTTAGGTGATTTTCTTGAAATCGAAATTGTTACAGACAGGGAAGATTCTGAATGGGTTTCGAAAATCAGAAAAATTGAAGAAAGTATTTTTTTGAAATGCGGAATCCCGCTTTCCGATGAAGAACCGCGATATTACAGTGAACTTTTGAAAGCTGCAGGCGTTTCCTAAAAGTCTCTGAAATATGATATAATAGAGTTATAAAAAAAGGAGTTTTCAAAATGTTTGACCGTCCTAAATATAAGGATTTTGCCAGAATACAGCTTCGAAGCCGCTGGACAGTACCTGTAATGTCTGTTCTTGTTTCTCTGATTTTTCTCCGTGTTTTTAATATTCCGTTGAATCTTTATATAGATTCTTTCAAAATCCGTGAGTATTTGATGCAGGGTGATATTGAGAACTATGTAAATGCATTTCTTGAAATGAATCCTATGGTTATTTATGGACTGGCATTTATTGTTATGCTTGTTTCTTTTGTTCTTGAAATGGCATCTGTACATCTTTATTTGAAAATGTCCCGTTCTCCGGATCCTGTCGTGTTTGGAGACTATGTGGAAGGCTATTCTTCCTGGTGGAAGGCAATCCGTTGTGGGCTCTGGAATTTTCTTTTTACTTTTCTCTGGTCTCTTCTTTTATTTATTCCGGGACTGATAAAAATATTTTCATATTCTCAAATGTTTTACCTTCTGGATGAATTTCCAGGTATGACAGTAAGAAAATCAATGAAAATCAGTATGAAAATTACAAAAGGTCATAAAATGGATCTTTTTATACTGGATTTGAGTTTCTTTGGCTGGTTTTTCCTTGAAGTGATAACAGGAAGCTTTGCGGCTTTTTTTGTGCGTCCTTATTACTATATGACTAAAATCAATGCTTATCATGCTTTGTTAAAAGAGGCTGTTGAAACAGGTAAGATTTCTGTCGAGGAGTTAAGAAATGAAAAATAATGAGAAAAAAAATAAAGGTCTTGGTGCTTTTATTATTCTTGTTGTTATTGCAGCAAGTATTGGAATTGTGAATTTTTGTTTTAAAAATAATAGAAAAAGTGACAGATTTTCGAATGTTACTCCCCGTAAGAATTATGTAGCAGTCCTTCATGTAGAAGGAACAATCCAGCCTGAAGGAAATTCTTATAATCAGGAATGGATTCTGGAAAATATCAGAAAATTCAAGAATGATTCAAAAAACAAAGGAATCATTCTTTTTATAAATTCTCCTGGTGGAACAGTTTACGAAGCAGATGAAACATATCTTGCCCTGCAGGATTATAAAACGTCAGGAAAAAAAGTTTATGCATATTTCGGATCAATGGCGGCTTCAGGCGGTTACTATATAGGTTGTGCCGCAGATAAGATTTATGCAAATCGTAATACACTTACCGGTTCTATCGGTGTAATTGCCGGTCAGTTTTTGGATATTACAGAATTCCTTGAAGATCATGGAATTTACTATGAGACTATCCATGCGGGAAAAAATAAGAATATGGGAAATTACAATGAACCTGTAACTGAAGAACAGCGTCAGATTATGCAGTCAATTGCTGATGAATGTTATGAACAGTTTACTCTTATTGTTTCGTCTTCACGGCATATTCCATATAAAGAAGTGCTTCCTCTTTGTGATGGCCGTATTTATACTGCAACTCAAGCTTTGAATAATGGGCTTATTGATGGTGTGGGTTCCTGGCATGACCTGCTTGTTGAAATTGAAGAAGAAAATCCAGAACTTTCAGATTGTATTACTGTTGAATATTCTTATGAAAAAGAAAAATCTTTCTTTGAAAGATTTGTTTCTGCAGTAAAGCTTGACCGCAAAGCAGAATCACTTGCAGGAATTCCTTCTGTTATGTGGGAAGAAATGAATCTGAAAGGTCCACTTTATCTTTACAGATAAAAAAAAAGCTGCTAAATCTGCGGTGGTTGAGTTTATCGAAGCTACCAGGGACTTAACAGCCTTTTTTATTTTAAAGTCAGTTTATCTTCTCATTAAGCTCTGGAGCTGGGAAGGATCAAAGTTTCCGCCCATAAGCTGACTTGGGTCAACTCCCATACGGCTCATCATCTGGCTCATCTTGCTTCCGTTACGTGAAAGCTTTTTCATTGTAAGCTTCATTTTTTCAAACTGTTTGATAAGTTTGTTTACGTCAGCAACACTTGTTCCAGAACCTTTTGCAATGCGCTTACGGCGGCTTGGTCCGATAATCAGGTGATTCAGTCTTTCTTTGTAAGTCATGGAAAGAATGATTGCTTCCTGACGTTTCATCTGGCTGAAGTCTACGTTCTGGGCACCCATGTTTGCCATACCAGGCATCATTTCCAGAAGTTTTGAAGGGTCCCCCATTTTCTTGACCTGCTGGAACTGTTCAAGCATATCCTGAAGTGTGAATTCATTTCTTGCAAGTTTTTTCTGAAGCTTTGCTGCTTCTTCTGCATCAACTGTTTCCTGTGCTTTTTCAACCAGGGAAACAACGTCACCCATACCAAGAATGCGGGATGCAATACGGTCAGGGTGGAATGGTTCAAAGTCTTCTGTTTTTTCACCTGTACCAATGAAAAGAATTGGTTTTCCTGTAATTGATTTAAGTGAAAGGGCAGCACCACCACGGGCGTCTGAGTCAAACTTTGTAAGGATAACACCTGTAAGACCCAGCTGCTCATCAAAAGATTTTGCAATATCAACAGCATTCTGACCTGTCATTGAGTCTGCAACCAGCAGAACTTCTACAGGATTTGTGTTTTTCTTGATTTTTACCAGTTCTGCCATCATGTCGTCATCAATCTGAAGACGACCGGCAGTATCCAGGATGATTGTGTCGTAGCCGTTTTTGCGTGCGTATGCAACACCGTTTTCGGCAACTTTTACTGCATTTTTTGTCTGAAGGGCTTCATCTTCCTTGTAAACTTCAACTCCGATTTTTGCTCCAAGAGCACAGAGCTGATCAACGGCGGCTGGACGAACAAGGTCACAGGCTACGAGAAGTGGTTTGCGTCCTTCTTTAAGAAGACGGGCTGCCAGTTTGTGGGAAGCTGTTGTTTTACCGGAACCCTGAAGACCCAGCATAAGGATAACTGACTGTGTATCTGGTCCTTTAAGGTGAAGGTCTGTTTTTGAGTCTCCCAGCATAGAAACCATCTTGTCGTGGATGATTTTTACAAACTGCTGGCCAGGGTTTACAGCTTTCAGTACTTTTTCACCTTTGGCTTCTTCAATAGTAGAATTAACAAAGCGGCGTACAACGCGGAGGTTTACGTCAGCTTCAAGGAGGGCCATCTTGATTTCTTCAACTGTGTCCTCGATGTTTTTTTCGGTGATTGTAGATTTTCCGCTCAGTGTGCGGACGATATTACTGAAAGTTCCTGTAATTTTTTCAAGCATTTTATAATCCTGATTTATAAAGTTATGGGGAAAGTGCCCCGGATTTTCTATTTGTTGTTAAAGAGTTCTCTAAGGAAATCTTTTGGTGTTGTTTCTTTGTTTAAGATTCTGTAAAGAATGTCACAAAGTGGCAGTTTCAGATTTTTCTGAACTGAAATTTCGTGTACATATTTACATGCAACGGCGCCTTCAGGAAGGTATCCAACCTTACCAATGTTTGCGATAAGGTCATCAAGATCCTTGAAATTATCAAGAATGTTGTTTTTGATGATGTCCTGACCGAAACGGCGGTTGCGTCCGAATTTACTTTTACAAGTTACATCCAGGTCTCCGACACCTGAAATGGAAGTAAATGTTTCGGCATGTGTTGCGCCCATAGCAAAGCCCAAAGTCTGGATTTCGTTGAGACCTGCAGCCATAAGCAGCGATTCTGTGTTGTCACCGAAAATATTTGAAGTTTCGGCAATTGCGTCCATAGCGCCGTAAACTACAGCAATAACGTTTTTTGCTGCAGCACAAATCTGTACGCCTACAACATCAAGGCTGGAATATACCATAAGGCCCCGAACGTGGAGAAGTTCACGGAAAAGGATTGAGTTTTTGCCGTATTCACAGGCTGCAATAAGTCCTGTTATTTTGCCCATAGCAACTTCTTCTGCATGGCTTGGACCTGCAATGTAAACTGTTTTTCCTTTGTAGCATTCAGGAAGGGCAGATTCCACTGTTTCAAGAATGAGACGTGGTCCTTTTTCGGATGGTACAAATCCTTTTGTGAGTACACCGATTACCGTTGTTCCAGATGCAATGTTAGGAACATCGATAATCTTTTTGATTGTGCTTTCAAGAAAGAGAGAAGGAGAAGCAATAATGAGAAAATCTTTGTCAGTTGCAGCTTCAATAATATCGTTTGTACAGGTAATGTTTTCCGAAAGCGGATATCCAGGAAGAAACTTTTTGTTTTCATGTTCATTATTTACAGTTTCTTTTACTTCCGGTTCAAGAGCCCACATCTGAACTTTATGTCCACCACGGGCAAGAGCCTGACCAAGACCTGTTCCCCAAGCACCGGCACCAATGATTCCTACATTTTTGCTTTCCATTTTTTTCCCTTCTTGTTTAGGTTGTTATCTTTCTGTTAGAAATAAATTGCTGAAGCGTCTTCCCAGTCGATGATTTCTTCATCTTTGAAGAAGATTTTGATTTCGCGTTCTGCAGAAGCATCACTGTCTGAAGCGTGGATTACGTTCATGTTTGTGTGGATACAGAAGTCTCCGCGGATTGTTCCTGGAGCAGCTTCTGCTGGTTTTGTTGCACCAACAAGTTTGCGAACCAGAGTAACGCAGTCATCACCAGCCCATACCATTGCAACTACAGGACCTGAAGTAATGTAACTAACCAGTTCTCCAAAGAAAGGCTTTTCTGCGTGTTCTGCATAGTGTTCTTTTGCCATTTCTGGAGTGATATTCATCATTTTAAGGCCGATGAGTTTGAGCCCTTTCTTTTCGAGGCGAGAAATAACTTCGCCAACCAGCCGGCGGTTTACAACACCGGGTTTAAGCATTGTGTAACATCTTGTCATAATTGAATCAGTATATAGAAAAAAATGACAATTTACAATTGAGATTTGAAAATTGAAAATGGACTGAAGCCTTATTTTCTTCAGTGTTTCTTCATTTCTTTCTATACATATTTATTTTTTACTTAATATTCGTTACACTTTCGTTATGATAGTAATGAAATTTGGTGGTTCTTCTGTAGCAAATGCAGACAGAATCAAGCACGTAGCCTCAATTATTAAAGCATATCGCGAACAGCGTCCGGTAGTTGTACTTTCTGCAATGGGTGATACAACTGATTATCTTCTTGAAGCCGCCGATCTGGCAGTTAAAGGTACAGTAGACATTAAAAATGTACGTGACCTTCACTATGAAACAGTAGATATCTTGAATCTGGACAAACAGCCTGTTGATGAGCTCCTTGGTGAACTGAATCAGCTCCTTACAGGAATCAGTATGCTTCGCGAACTTACAAAAAAGACTCGTGATTACCTGGTTTCATTCGGTGAACGCCTTTCAGTACGTATTATGGCCATGTACCTGGAAAGAGAAGGGGTTCCTGCAAACTTCTTCGATGCATGGGACATCGGTATGGTTTCAGATTCAAACTTCATGGCCGCTGAACTTCTGGATGAAGTATGGGAAAATATCCCAAAAGCACTGAATGCATACAAAGACGGCATTTCAAACGCAATTCCAATCGTTACAGGTTTCATTGCAAAAGATAAAAACGGAAATATTACAACTTTAGGACGTGGTGGTTCTGACCTTTCTGCAACAATGATTGGTTCTGCTATGGGTGCTGTTGAAATCCAGACATGGAAAGATGTTGACGGTATCATGACAACAGACCCACGCATCTGTTCTGATGCAAAACCAGTGCCAGAAGTAACTTACGAAGAAGCACAGGAACTTGCTATGTTCGGTGCACAGGTTCTTCACCCACGTTCAATGATTCCTTGCCGCAAGACAGGAACTCCAGTTCGTGTTAAGAACTCTTACAATATTACAAGCCCTGGATCAATCATTGTTGAAAAACACAACGGAAAAACAAGTCCTGTATGTGCCATTACAACAGTTAAGAAAATCAGCCTGATTGATATTCAGTCTTCACGCATGCTTGGTGCTGCCGGATTCCTGGCTCACGTATTCAATCAGTTCCTCAAATGGAACATTTCTATCGATGTAATTGCAACATCAGAAGTTTCAGTTTCTCTTACTGTAAACTCAAAAGATAAGCTTGAAGGCCTTATTGAGGACCTGGAACGTGTTGCTGATGTTGAAGTTCACTCAGGAAAAGCTATTGTTACAGTAGTTTGTGATGCAAAACATTCATCTTCTATTCTTGCAGCTGGTTTTGAAGCTCTTTCAGACGAAGGAATCAACGTTCAGATGATTTCTCAGGGAGCAAGTAAAGTTAATATCAGTATGATTGTTAATGAAGACGAAGCAGAACGTACTGTAAAAGTTCTTCACAAAGCATATTTCGACTAATTTATATAGTCTGATAGAAAAACAGTTCGGGAGAAGTGAAATATGAAGATTGCACTTGTTGGATATGGAAAAATGGGGCACATGCTCCGTGCTGCAGCAGAAGCCTGCGGGCACGAAGTTGTAGTAACTGTAGATGTATTTGCTCCTGATGCCGATGTAAAGGTTCCTGTTGGGGACGGAAAAGCGGTTGCCGATGCCGTAAAAGCAAGCGGTGCAGAAGGAGTAATTGAATTTACTCATCCTACAGCCGTTATGGAAAATATAAAGGCTCTTCTTCCACTGGGACTTCCTATTGTAGTTGGAACTACAGGCTGGAACGATAAATATGCCGAAGTTGAAGCTTTGGCAAAAGAAACAAACGGTCTTATTCTTGGAGGAGGAAATTTCTCTGTTGGTGTAAACCTTCTTTACAAGATTATTGCAGAAGCACAGAAGCTTATTTCGGAATACCCTGAATATGATACTGCCGTATGGGAAATGCACCATACTCAGAAAGCTGACAGTCCTTCTGGAACTGCTTTGGAAATTGCAAAGGTTATTCTTGATAACTGTACTTCAAAAACAGAAATCGTTACAGACGAATTCAAACAGAAGCCTGAAAAACACCAGCTTCACGTTTCTTCAACACGCTGTGGAAATGTTCCTGGTACTCATTCAGTGTTCTTTGACGGTCCTGCGGACACAATAGAAATCCGCCATACAGCAAGAAGCCGTGAAGGCTTTGCTTACGGGGCTGTTCATGGTCTTGAAAAACTGGAAGCCGGTCTTAAAGACGGTTCAATCCAGAAAGGCCGTTTCTACAAAATGACAGAAATGTTTTAATTCTTTGGGTTAAATAGAAAATCCTGCAGCAAGCCTGCAGGATTTTTTTATTATTTTATTTTAGCTTTCAGCTTCTTCTATGCGGCCGAATTCACAAAGGGCTTTTGTAATTCGGAAGTCTTCAATCTGTTCAAGATTGTTTTTGTGTACTTTGTACAGTTTTATTTCGCCGGTTCCGGAACTGCTTGATACCAGTGACAGTGTTTTTCTGTTGCCTTCCGGCAGTTCCAGTATCTTGTTGCAGAGTTCCGTTATCTTACAGAAAATATCGATATCTACAATCCATTGTTTATTGTGGACGCTTACAGACCAGTGGAGTTCTTCGAATTCGTTCTGGGATACCTGCTGGCAGTCCCATATAAACTGAGAAGTTTTACTGTTTTCATCAGCATTGAAAACCAGTTTATTTCCTTCAATATTCATAAGAAGTGTGGCTTTTCTGTCGTAACAGCCGTGAACTGCAAAGCTGGAATCAAACATAGTACGGCCAGAAATAAGGCTCTGAAGGCTTGAAGCTGAAACATGAAACCATGGGTTTGGCAGTGATTTTCCCCAGTATTTATCAAAATATCCGAAACTGGTAAGAGGTTTAACTGTATAATCTGTTCCGCAGAAACTTAATGTTCCTGAAAAATTGGTACGGCATCCTATAGGAGCCCAGAAATCAGTTTTTCCCTGGAAACCGGAATCAAATTCCTGAAGAATATCGAAATCTAAGTTCCATTCTGCATATCCGTCCTGGCAAAGAAGTTCAGGATGTGCGGTTATGTCTTTTTCTGTACAGCTGATAAAACCGCTGAGGTGATTTTCTGTGAAACTGCAGGTGCCAATGTGACATTCAAAAGGTTTCTGGTTCAGCTGGATGTTGTTTGCGGCGTCATAGAATGCTATGTGTTTTCCTTTCTGTCCGAAAATCCCGAATCTTACACATACATAAGAAGGCTGAACAAGATTTTCTGCTTTCATTTCTGTTGCAGAAAGAGTTCCTGCAAGTGCATATTGAAGATCATCTTCTGAAACTGCACTTCTCTGTTGAAAACCAAGAACAGGTTCTGAAGGCAAAAGGGAAGGATTCAGCATTTCCAGTTCGATAAAAAATGTTTTCTCTGCTCCGGTAATTGATTCAGCTGCGTTAAAGACATAGCGCCAGACAATAATTCCGTTCTTTTTGAGTCCGCCAGACAGCTGATATCTTATGTTGTTTAATCCTTTTTTTGAAGTAGCCATTTTTTTCCTTCTTCTTTTGTTTATTTTCGGAACATTAGGAAAATACTTTAAAGGTAAACAAATATTATGCTATAATTATTTTTACTATGAAGCAGATTTTGTCTCCGTCACTTCTTTCGGCGGATTTTAAGAATTTAAGTGCAGCAATGCAGAAAATTGAAAGTGAAGGTTCCGGTGCCGTACATATTGATGTTATGGATGGAAACTTTGTTCCTGAAATTACATACGGTGAACCTGTGATTCGTTGTATCAGAAGCTGTTCAAATCTTCCTTTTGATGTTCATCTTATGGTTGAAAAACCTGAAAATCATGTAAAACTTTTCTCGGATGCCGGTGCAGACTGGATTACTTTCCATATTGAAGCAACAAATCACGCAAACCGTGTTATCCAGATGATTCATGAAATGGGAAAAAAAGCTGGGGTTGCAGTAAATCCTGGAACTCCGGTTTCAGCTCTTTCAGAAATCCTTATGTATGCTGATTTGATTCTGGTTATGACAGTAAATCCGGGGTGGGGAAATCAGAGTATGATTCCTTCTACTTTGGATAAAGTGCGTGAATTAAAAAAGATCAGAGAAGAAAAAAATTATAACTATATGATTTCAGTTGACGGTGGTGTAAATGAAAAAACGCTTTCTTCTGTAATAGAAGCCGGCACTGATGTTGTTGTATCTGGTTCTGCTTTTTTTAAAGGAACTTTGAACTGGAATAAATAAAGGAGAAGCCTTTGAAGAAAAAAGTTCTTACAGCAGTATTATCAGCAGTGTTTTTCCTGCAGCCTCTTTTAGCCCAGAATGCTGCTGTTTCTGCTTTTCTTGACGGATGCAAGGCCTATACTTCAGGAGACTGGACTACGGCTGTTTTCTCTTTGAAAAAAGCCGCTGCCTTTGAAGAAAATAATAATGCCGAAACTTATTACATGCTCATAAATGCAGAAATCTATTCGGGTGATTTTCAAAGCGCTCTTGATACCTGTATCTATTTTCTTGAAGAGTTCAAAGGTTCTTTTTATGAATCAAATGTAGTTTATCTGAAAGGCCGCTGTTTTTATTCTCTTGGTGAATATGATAAAGCGGTAATTACATTAAGTGATTTCTGCCATCAGTATGACGGACATGATATGTATCCTTCAAGTCTTTTCTGGATTGGAGAGTCATTTTATGCCTGCTATCAGTATGATGATGCCCGGGCCCTTTATCAGAGGGTTGTTTCAGAATTCCCGGATGATGTGAAGGCTCCTGCCTGCCAGTACCGCATTGAAACTATCAGCCAGCGTGACCGTGAAGAAAAACTTCTTTATCTTTTGAAACAGACTGGCGAGGAATATCTTTTTGCAAAAGAAGAATATGAAAAACAGCTGAAAGTTTATTCTTCTGATACAAATTCCGGTACCCGTGCAAAACTTTATGAAGCCCAGCGAAAGAATGCAGAACTGGAAGAAAAATACAATACACTGCAGCGGGAATTTGATGCCCTGAAAGGCGGTTATAAAATGCCTGTAACTTCCGGGCCTACAGAAGCAGAACTGGATCTTCTGCGTCAGCTTCGTATAAAAGCAGAAGAAACAAGATACCTTCTGGAAACAAACTCACAGCAGAATAATCAGGGAACTGTCAGGATTGAATAAATGAAAAAAATTATTTTTACATTATTTTCTGTTTTTGTACTCTCAGTACTCGTTTCATGCGCTTCGGCTTCTGTTGAATCTCAGGACAGTTCAAAGCTTGAAAGTGTTGTTGTGTCGGAAGCTGATGCCCTTGCTTGGAACAAACAAAGTCACAGTTCTGCAGAAAAAGAAAGCAGTAATCTGAAAATCAAGTCAAAAGGAAAACTTGGAACTTTTAATATATATATTCGTGACCGGGATGACCGCCTTCTTCCTGTATTCTCAACTCAGGAAGAATTCACTACAACATCCTTCTATTTGCAGGCAGGAAGAAAAGTATTCAAGCTTTCAGGCGGAACTGGTATTACAACTGCCACCCGTGAAACCGTAGACGGCATTCAGATTGTTTATATAATTCCGAAAATTGCTCAGGTCCTTGTAGATTTTAAAATTCTTTCTTCGGATGAAAAAAGGGACGGCGATATTGTAAAAGTTTCATCATACGTTAAGAATCTTAAAGGTCGTAATGATACTTTTGCCTTAAAACTGCTTCTTGATACCGCAATCGGTGAAAAACGCCGTACTCACTTTTATGATTCGGAAAGTATTCCTATAAAGACTGAAACTCTTTACCGTTCTGTGAAAAATTACCCTTGGGTACTTACCGGAAATGATACATCTTCTTTCCAGATTCTTTATAGTGGTGCAGATACAACAGAACCTGAATTTGTTGCTGTCGGCGCTTATGAAACTCTGAATACAATGAACTGGGAACCTGCAATCGTTTCAAACCGCTCATTTGATACAGTTTCTTCATATAATAATTCTGCACTTGAAATCAGCTGGAAGCCGGAAGTTCTTGAAAAAGATGCCGCTAATGTTTCCACTTTGTATTTTGCTGTTGCTTCTTTCCCTGACACTATTAATGGAAAATCATATATCGAGAATTATGTTGCTCCTGTTGAGGAAAAGGTACCTGAAGCTCCAAAAGCAGAAATCATTTCTGCAGGTGATGTACCGTTTGAAGAGGTAATTGCTGAAGACTCAAATGTTGAGACGGAAACTGTAATTCCAGTGTTTACAGGGAATTCTTCACAGAGATTAGACTCTTCTACTGAATATATTCAGCGAATTCTGGACAGAATTGCAGAGCTGGAAACAGGTGATAAGGACCTGAATCAGGATGAACTGCTCCTGCTTAATGAAGAACTTGATGAAATTCTTATGCGTCTGAGGGACAATTAATGGCAAAGGATGTTCTTGACCTGGCATGGAAACAGATGTGCCGCCGTCATTTCGGGCAGGCTATAAAAATCCTTGAGTCAGGTGCTGACATTTATGAAGAGAACTCTGATTATTACATTATGCTGGGAACGGCCTGTCTTTATGCAGGTGATATGGGAACCGCATATGCTTATTATCAGAAAGCCAGAAAAATTACTCTTACAGATGTAAATCTGCTTATTGGTCAGGCAGCTATTTTCCTCCGCCGTGGAGACACGGAAAAGGCTTTGAATTATTACATTGAAGTTCTTGAACTTGAACCTGCAAATCAGACTGCAAAAGATGCCATGGAATTTATCCGTGTCCACGGCGACTATACTACAATTTGCCGCTGGGTTGATACTGGCCGCATACAGCAGTTTTTCCCGAAACTTGGAGTAAACCCTGACAAGATTCTGTATGCCGTTGTAGGTGTTATGTTCTGCGTTGCAGGCTGTTTTGCGGCCTGGAGTTTTGCAAAAAACAGAACAAGACCTGTAACAGGTCCCCGTATGGATTTAAGTTCCATCCAGCTTTCAGTTGATGAAAAAGAAAAAGCCCAGAGCACGGATCTTTCTAGCGGGGCATGTCATTATCTTTTGAGTAACAAAGAAATTACCCAGAGTTACGAAAAGGCCTTGGACTTTTTCCAGAAAGGGGATGATAACCATGCCCAGATGGAAATCAACCGTCTGCTTAATTCTAATGCCACACTTTCAATTAAGCAGAAAGCAAATGTGCTCATGACATATCTGGTAGTTCCAGGTTTTGATACGCTTGCATTCAGTCCTGAAATTAAAGATGTGGAAAAAGATCCTGAACTTTATCTTGACTGTTATGTAATCTGGAACGGGCGTGTTTCTGATGTTGTTGAAAGTGACAGCTCTTATGAAGCACGTTTCCTTGTGGGATATGAAAATATGAAAAATATTGATGGAATTGTGAATGTTAAATTTTCTTCAAAAATTTCCATCGAAGCTGACAAACCGGTCCGAATTTTAGGTAAAATTACTAAAGAAGATGGAAACCTGATATTGGACGGTCGTGCAGTATATCAGAGTGTAAATTTTTAAAAAATATTGATTTATTTTTGAATTTTTCCGGGGCTTTTTGCATAAAACTGCAAAAAAAAGCCATATATATATGGGTGGGAAATATCAAAAAAGGAGTATTAAATGGCAAAAGCTGCAGAACCGGCAAAAGACTTGTCGGACAAAATGAAAGCTTTGGAAGCTGCTCGTCTTCAGATTGAAAAGCAGTTTGGAACCGGGTCACTGATGAAACTTGGTGACAAAGCAAATGTAGATGGTATTGATTGTATTCCTTCAGGATCTATTCTTCTTGATGAAGCACTTGGAATCGGTGGTTATCCAAGAGGCCGTGTAATTGAAATGTACGGTCCTGAAAGTTCTGGTAAAACAACTCTTGCTCTGCACGCCGTTGCAGAAGCTCAGAAACTTGGAGGCGTTGCTGCTTTCGTTGATGCTGAACATGCACTGGACCCTGTTTATGCAAAAAATCTTGGTGTAAATATTGATGAACTTTGGGTTTCTCAGCCTGATACAGGTGAACAGGCTCTTGAAATTACAGAAAACCTGGTTCGTTCAGGCGCTGTTGATATTATCGTTGTAGACTCTGTTGCAGCTCTTACTCCACAGGCTGAAATTGAAGGTGACATGGGTGACAGCCACATGGGACTTCAGGCCCGTCTTATGAGCCAGGCTTTACGTAAACTTACTGCCATCATCGGAAAATCAAACTGTATGGTTATCTTCATTAACCAGATTCGTATGAAAATCGGTGTTATGTTCGGAAATCCTGAAACAACAACCGGTGGTAACGCCCTCAAATTCTACGCTTCGGTTCGTCTTGAAATCCGCCGTATTGAATCAATTGATTCAAAGACCAGCGAAGATGCTGTTGGAAACCGTGTTCGCGTAAAGGTTGTTAAGAATAAGGTTGCACCACCATTTAGAAAATGTGAACTGGACATTTACTTTGGAAAAGGTATTTCATATACAGCATCTCTTCTGGATTGTGCCGTTAAATATGAAATCATTAACAAAGCCGGTGCCTGGTACTCAATGGGTGAAGAAAAAATCGGACAGGGTAAAGAAAATACTCTGGCATTCCTGGAATCACACCCTGAAATTGCTGCCGACATTGAACAGAAACTCCGTGATAAACTTTTTCCAGGTCAGGTTCTGAAAAATAAAGAAGGGGTTCCAGTAAAACGTGAACCTCGCATTGCTCCAAAAGCAGAAAATTCTGCAGAAGCAGTAGAACTGACAGAAAAAGGTAAGGCTGAAGCAAAAAGCGACACAAGTCTTGCTGACGGACTTTTCTAAAAAATAAACGGGAGAAAAAATGAAGAAGGTTATTTTAGGCTTAGGGTCTAACAGGTCTTATTCAGGCCTTTCTCCCGTTCAGCTTCTTGATGCAGCCTGTGAAGAGCTGAAGAAAATTCTGGTTAATCCGGAGTTTTCTTCAATTTATACTTCAAAGGCTATGTATGTAACAGATCAGGAAGATTTTTATAATATGGTCGCTACCGGCTTTGTGTATGACAATGAAAATCCTTACGATTTTCTTGAAAAAATCCACAAAATAGAAAATAAATACGGCCGGGACCGTACAAAAGAAATCAGATTCGGGCCAAGAAGCCTGGACCTTGATATAGAATCATTCGGAAACCTTGTTTCTGATGATCCGGTACTTACTCTTCCACATCCAAGGGTAAA
Organism: Treponema sp.; assembly: GCA_024402535.1. Taxonomy (GTDB): domain Bacteria; phylum Spirochaetota; class Spirochaetia; order Treponematales; family Treponemataceae; genus Treponema_D. Next base: position 47,112 of record JAKSTN010000002.1, on the reverse strand, counting down.
AGAAAGAGCATTTGTTTTAATTCCTTTACTTGAGTTATTTTCAAATTGTGCCGAAGATTTACAGAGAAGGGAGTTTTCTGAAGCTCTGGCAGAACTTGAGAATAAAGATGAGGTTCAGCTTTTCAGAAAACGGAATCCTTCCTGACTTAAGAAAGGAATAAATATGGAAGACGTAAGAACAGAAACAGCTGTTGCAACAGAAGTTGCAGAAAAAAAAGCAGTAAGAAAGTACCAGATTGGGGAATTTGACGGACCTCTGGATCTTCTCTGGAATTTAATCCGCGAAAGCAAAGTAAATATTTACGATATTCCTATCGCTCAGATTACAGAACAGTATCTGGAATACCTGGATTATGCTGTTCAGACTGACCTTGGTGACCTTTCTGAGTTTTACAGCTGGGCAGCAAAGCTTATTTATATAAAAAGCCGTATGCTTCTTCCAGTTGAAATTAACTATGATGATGAGGAAGAGGAAGATCCTCGTCAGGAACTGGTAGACAAGCTTATTGAATATCAGAAGTTTAAAAAACTTACTGCTCTTATGGAAGAACAGGAAGATGATTCTGAATGGAACTTTGAACGCAAAAAGATTCAGCGCGTTCTTCCTTTTGAAGAAAGCGATGATATGTGGGAAGAAGTTGATACATGGGATCTTCTTCAGCAGCTTCAGAGCATTTTCAAGCAGATGGTAAGCAAATATTCAAATGAAAAGATTTTGAATATGTATGAAGAAATCTCTGTTAATGAAAAAATCACTCTGATGAATGAACTTCTGGAAGATAAAAAAGAATGTATGTTTACAGATCTTCTGACACGCAGCGGAAATCCTATGGACCTGGTGTGTGCCTTTATGGCTATTCTGGAAGCCGTAAAATTCAAGATGATCACTATTTTTCAGAATAAACTTTTTGGTGATATCAAGCTCTGTAAGGTTGAAGATTCACCGGTTAAAGAAATTAAAGAAGAAGACCTTACAACAAATTAATCTGGACGAATTATGGAACTTGCTAGAGAAACAGGATTTATCGAATCAATTTTATTTCTTGAAAGCGAGCCGCTGAATATCAGGGCACTGGCTGCAAAGGCTCAGCTTTCAGACGAAGTTGTAGAAAAATGTATCGAAAATCTTAACGAAAAGTATAAGGATGAAAGCTGCGGTGTGGAACTTTCTATGATTACAGGCGGCTATTGTCTTACACCTAAAAAAGAGTATTGGGAAGTTTTGAAAGAATACTACGGCTCAAAACGTGACGGAAAACTTTCAAAATCCGCAATGGAAACACTTTCAATTATCGCATACTCACAGCCTATCACAAGAAGTGAAATTGAAGCTATCCGCGGGGTAGGCGTTGATACTGCAATGCGCCTTCTTATTGAACGTAACCTGGTAAAAGAAGTGGGCAAAAAAGACGCTCCTGGACGTCCGACACAGTTCGGAACAACAAAAGAATTCCTTAAGGTTTTCCGCCTGAATTCTATAGCCGACTTGCCAAAACTGGATGAAGATGAAGCAGAACGATTCGAACTTGCCCGTTAATTCTACTGCCTCTTCACAGGAAACCATGCGCCTGCAGGTATACCTTGCTCATGCCGGAGTTGCCAGTCGCCGTGCGTCGGAAGAAGTTATTGCTTCCGGCCGGGTAAAAGTAAATGGCGTTATTGTTACAGAAATGGGTGCAAAAGTTACTGCATCTGATATAATTGAAGTAGATGGTAAAAAAATAAGCCTTGAAGAAGAAAAGCGTTATGTGGTTCTGAACAAGCCTCAGGGCTATGTCTGTTCTGCTAATGACGAAAAAGGTCGTCAGGTTGCAGCTGATCTTCTTAAAGAAAAATATTCGGAGCGGCTTTACAATGTTGGGCGCCTGGACATGTTTTCCCGTGGAATTATTATTTTTACCAACGACGGTGACTTTGCCGCGAAACTTTCACATCCATCAAGTGAAATTGAAAAGGAATATGTGATTGTTTCAACTCAGGACATACCGGATGAACTTCCTGAAAATTTTATGAACGGGGTGCGTATTGATAATGTTTTTTATCGTGCCAGATTTGTTCAGAAAATCAATGACAGAAAATGTCGTATTGTTCTGATTGAAGGCAAAAACCGGGAAATTCGAAAAGTATTTGAATATTTTAATATACCAATAAAAAGTTTGACCCGAGTGCGCATTGGTAATGTGAATCTTGACCAGCTGCCACCGGGAGAATCCAGGGACCTGAGTCCGGACGAATTGAAAGGTTTGCTTTCTTTGTGCCGTGACCATAAGTCATCTTACAGGAGAGAAAAAAAATGATTACATTTCCACTTATTTCCGGCAGAATTCAAACCCCAAACAAAGCCTTTGTTATGGGGATTGTGAATATTACTTCTGATTCCTTTTATGAACAGAGTCGGGGAGGAGTGGAACGAGCATTTCGCCTTATAGAAGAAGGTGCTGATATTCTTGACCTTGGAGCAGAATCAACAAGGCCTGGTTTTACCGAAGTTCCGGTCCAGGAAGAAATCAGCCGTCTGATTCCTGTAATCCGCGAAATCCGCCGCAAAACAGATATTCCTATTTCAATTGATACAAGAAAGAAACCTGTTTTTGAAGCCTGCTTCAATGAAGGTGCTGATATTCTGAATGATGTTTCTTCCTTTGATTTTGATTCTTCTATGGCTGAATTTTGCGGAAAGAACAATGTTCCTGTTATTCTTACACATACCTATCCTCACGGCCGTGAAAATGATCCGGCTTTTGTAAACCGTGACCTTAAAACACTTGTTCCAGAACTTTCGGAATATTTTGAAAAGCGCATTGCTTTAGCTGCTTCTTTCGGTCTTAATCCTGAAAGAGTTATAGTGGATCCAGGAATCGGATTTGGTAAAACTTTTGAAGAAAATGTTGAATTGATTAGAACCTGCGGAAAACTTTGTGACGGAAAATACAGTGTCATGATGGCTCTTTCACGAAAACGTGTAATCGGACAGCTTATGGGAGATATGCAGGCTGACCGTCTTCAGAGGACTATTGATGCCGATATGGATGCTGTGAAAAACGGCGCTGTCTTCCTCCGCGTTCACGATGTTCACGCACATATTCAAGCTTTGCAAAATTTGTAACGATTAACGGGTGTTTGTCATTCTCTTGCAAAAAATGCCAAAAAAGCGCATAGTATGCGAATTATGATGAAACCTGAATTATTTAATACGCTTAAAAGCTATTCAGTAAAAACTTTTGTTTCCGACCTTATCGCCGGTGTTATTGTTGGTATCGTTGCACTTCCTCTGGCTATTGCCTTTGGTATTGCTTCCGGTGTTGGACCTGAAAAAGGTATCTTTACAGCTGTTGTTGCCGGATTCATTATTTCGGCTTTCGGTGGAACACGCGCTCAGATTGGTGGTCCTACAGGTGCTTTTGCCGTAATCATTTACGGAATCATGCAGAAATACGGATTCGGTGAACTGATGATTGCTACAATCATCGCCGGTATCCTTATGATTCTTCTTGGTGTTTTCAAGCTTGGCGGACTTGTAAAATTCATTCCTTATACAATTATTACAGGTTTTACAGCAGGTATTGCCGTAACAATCGCTTCTGGACAGATCGGAGACTTCTTTGGTCTTACACCTGACTTTTCAACTCCAATGATGATTCTTGGGGAAGAATATTCAAAACTTCCTGGAGACTTCCTTCCAAAAGTAATCTGTTTTGCAAAATCAGCTTCTTCAATCAATGTTTATGCCTTTGTTGTTGCTGCAGTTTCTCTGGTTGTACTTTTTGTATGGCCAAAGATTTCAAAGAAGATTCCGGGTTCTCTTATCGTTATCATTCTTGCAACCGTAATCACAGTTCTTCTTAAAAAGTTCTGCGGTCTTGAACTGGCTACAATCCAGACCCGCTACGGTTCAATTCCAAATAAACTGCCGGCTCCACAGCTGCCACATTTTTCAATGAATTCAATCGTTGAACTTTTCCCTACAGCTATTTCCATTGCAGTGCTTGGTGCCATTGAATCTCTTATGTCAGCTGTTGTCGCCGACGGTATGATGGGTACAAAACACGATTCAAATATGGAACTTATTGCTCAGGGGGTTGCAAATATTGCTTCTCCAGTATTCGGCGGTATTCCTGCTACAGGTGCTATTGCCCGTACAGCAACAAACATCAAGAACGGCGGTAAAACTCCAGTTGCAGGTATCATTCATGCTGTAACACTGCTTTGTATCATGCTGTTCCTCGGTAAGTTTGTAGTTTACATTCCAATGGCTGCTCTTGCTGCTGTTCTTATTAATGTAGCCTGGAATATGGCAGGTTTCCCTGCAATCAAAGCTCTTCTTAAAGGACAGAAATCTGATATCGCAGTTCTTACTGTAACATTCCTGATTACTGTATTCGTTGACCTTACAGTTGCCATTGAAGTTGGTCTTGGTCTTGCAGCATTCTTCTTCATTAAGAAAATGATTGATCTTTCTGAAGTTCATGAATACGGCGAAAACCTTACAGGCGGTCTGAAGACAAAAACAAACAATGCAAATAACGACACTGGTGTAGAAGAAGAACTGGAAATCCCACATGGAGTTCTGGTTTACGAAGTTGACGGACCTCTGTTCTTCGGTACAGTACGTAAGTTTGAAATCGCAGCTGAACGTGCCGGTGCTGAATGTAAGGCAATCATCCTCCGTATGCGCAATACTTCATACCTTGATGCCGGTGGAGTTCAGGCTCTTAAACAGCTGAAATCTGCCTGTGACAGAAAAAACATTACAATCGTTCTTTCAGGTGTTCATCCACAGCCATGGAAACTCCTTGAAAAAATGGGCATGTTCGAAGAACTGGGCTCAGAAAACATTCACGACCACATCGACAAAGCCCTTTCCCGTGCCAACGAAATTGTAAAATAATAGGGTACATTTTTTTAATCTTCACTTTTATAAACAGAGTCCGATAATCTGATTATGGACTCTGTTTTAATTTTAGGGGCAGGACTCATGCAGGGCCCTGCCATCCGTTCTGCAAAAGAACTTGGATATAAAGTTTATGTAGTTGATGCTGATGAAAAAGCTGTCTGTGCAAAAGAGGCAGACGTTTTTCAGAAAATCGACCTTAAAGCAAAAGAAGAAATTGCGGAATACGCAAAAAATATAGCATCTCTTAAAGCAGTATTTACTGCAGGCACTGATTTTTCTGCCAGTGTCAGTTATGTTTCCGGCGAATTAGGCCTTACTTCCCACAGTTTTGAAGCTGCCTGTAATGCAAGCAATAAAATCCTTATGAGGGGCTGTTTTTCAAAAGCCGGGGTACCTTCTCCAAAATTCTTAAAAGTTTCCAAAGACGATGTTTCAAAAGATATAAAAGTTCCTTTCGATTTTCCTTTTGTCGTAAAGCCTTGTGACAATATGGGCGGCCGCGGCTGCCGTATGGTACGTTCAGAAGAAGAATATCTTCCGGCTCTTGAAGATGGCGTTAATAATTCCAGAAGCGGTACTGCCATTGTGGAAGAATATATGGATGGCCCTGAATATTCCATTGATGCTCTGGTTTATAACGGAACTTTCACAGTTACAGGCTTTGCAGTGCGTCACATAAAATATCCACCATATTTCATTGAAGTAGGCCACACAATGCCTGCAGTTCTTTCCCAGAAAGAACATGATGAATTGATTTCTGTATTCGCACTTGGAGCAAAAGCCCTGGGCCTTACCTCTGGCGCTGCCAAGGCAGACATTAAATATACAAAAAACGGTCCTATGATCGGCGAAATTGCAGGCCGGCTTTCAGGTGGCTACATGTCGGGCTGGACATTCCCATATTCCAGTGACCTGAACCTTACAAAGCAGGGGCTTCTTATCGCCTCTGGGAAAGCACCAGAGGAACTGATTGCCCGTCGTGTTCCTGTAACATTTAATCCAGGCGCCCAGTGTAAGGATGCAGAAAAACCTTATGAACTTTTTGAAATTCCATGTACAAAAACAAGTGCGGAACGTGCCTGGATTTCCATTCCTGGAACAGTTGATGAAGTTAATCTTCCTTCCAAAAAAGAATTTGTTGAAGATTTCCTTCCACGGGCAACAGTAAGCCTTGGGGGAAAAGTTGATTTCCCAAGAAATAACGTACAGAAATGCGGAAACGTAATTACCCGTGCTCAGAACCGGGATGATGCAGTAAATGCCGCAGATACAACAGTCAGTGATATTTTTATCCGCCTTAAGGCAAATGATCCTGCTACAGAAAAATTCCTTGCCGGAAGTTCAGAAAAAGATGAAGAAAGTTTCCCTCCATCGGCATTTTCAGTTTCTGAAACCGATTTTGAAAAGATTTCAGGAATAATCGGTCAGGATGAAAGTTTTGTGTCGGCTCTTCCTGAATGCTTGAAATCTCCTGAATATAAAAAGCTTACAGACTGGAATTACCTTACAGTTGAAACTGCCCTTAAAAAAGTTGATGAAATCCTTCCAAAACACAAGTCTTGTGATAAAAAGGATTTTTTCCGTGCCTTTTTGCGCGGATCTGTTCAGCTTGCAGTATATTTTATGGATTCACTGGAAAAATAATATGAAAAAAATCTTTGCTATATTTTGTGTACTGTTTATTTCTTTCGGCCTTTCGGCACTTTCTCTTGTTGAAAAATCCAAAGAATACGGTATGAACCTTTATTACGACAGTCTTACTGAAAGCGGAATGCTTGAAAAAAACGGTCATTTTGTTTCTTTCCGTACAAATGAACAGATTATTCTTTTTGACGGCACCCTTATGAAACTTACAGACGCACCTGTTCTTGAAAATAATCAGCTTATTGTGACAAAGGATTTTATGGACAGTGCTGAAAACTTTTTCCATCAGGAAGACCTTTCTATTCCGTTTAAGGTTGGGGCAATCGTAATTGATCCTGGACACGGTGGAAAAGACCCTGGAGCCAGTAAAACTTTCAACATAAATGGTAAAAAGTTCACTTGTACAGAAAAAGATGTAAACTTGAGAACAGGACTTCTTGTTTATGACAGATTGAAGGCTGCATATCCTGGAAAAAAAGTTATTATGACACGTAATACAGATAAATTTCTTTCGCTTGAACAGCGTACTGATATTGCCAATTCAGTCAGCGTTGGAAAAGATGAAGCAACTCTGTTTATTTCGATTCATCAGAATTCTTCCCTTAATAAAACTGCTTCCGGTTATGAAGTATGGTATCTGACTCCTAATTACCGTAGAACTGTAATTGATAAAAAAGATGCTGATAATGATGCAACTCTTTTCCCGATTTTAAATTCCATGATGGAAGAAGAATATACAACAGAAAGCATCATGATAGCCAAGTTTATTATGGACGGTCTTCAGGCTCAGATTGGAAAAGATTCTACTGCACGCGGCATGAAAGCTGAGGAATGGTTTGTTGTTCGTAATTCCAATATGCCTAGTGTACTTATTGAGCTTGGTTTTGTGTCTAACGAAAAGGAAGCACAGCTTCTTACAAGTGATGATTACTTGAAAAAAGCCTCTTTGGGAATATATAATGGAATCTCAGCGTTTATCACACATTTTGAACGCTCAAAAGGATTTACATCAGTAAAATGACAATTCCAACAATAAAAAATAAAAAAGCTTCAATAGTTCTTGCTTCAGTTCTTGCTGTCGCATTCCTTTTTTCAATGATTATGTTTTTGGTGAACAGGGGAGGAAAACGACGTGTTTTTGTTTTCCCTTCTGTAGAAGCCGGTTCAAGTGTTGTTGAAATCAGAAGGCTTCCAAAAACTCATATGTCTGAAGTTGAATATTATATCAGTGAAATGATGCTTGGCCCTCAGACAGAACGCTGCCGGAGAATTTTCCCGGCAGACACAAAAGTGCTCAGTTGCATGCAGAAAAACAAAGTTTTGTATGTGAATTTATCAAAAGAAATAATAAATCCGGAAACAGAAAGTAAAATGCTTCCTGTAAAAGATTCAATAGAACTCTTTAAATCGAATATTTTGAGGAATTTCTCTTCAGTTTCATCGGTTGAAGTATTTGTTGAAGGAAATCCGGCATACGAAGGTTTCTAGTTAATCTAAGTGGAGATTTTTGCGATTTTCAAGTTGACAAATAATCCCCCTTATTAGATAATGGTCTTAATAATACAAGGCTACATCGAAAATAAAAAAGGAGCTTCAAAATGAAGAAGACTTTATCATTACTGGCAGCTGGACTGCTGCTTTTTTCAGGCGTTGCTTTCGCTGAAGAAGCTGTACTTATCGATTTCACTTACCTGGATGCAGACAAGACTGTAGAAGGTGAAAACGGAGAAGCACCAGTTTCTTACAACAGCAGAACTGTAATGGACTTTTCTGTAAGTGCAGGGGCAACATTCACAGATAATCAGAAAAATCTGATGAAAACATCATTGGTTCTTCCTGATTGGGAAGTTGAATTAAATACATCAGCTCGCAACGTAACAAGTGTTGGTCTTTCGACAGTAGTTGCAGCTCCTGTAAAAGCTGAAGCAGATGTTCCATTTGCTGGCAAAAACGTTATGGGTGTTCGTGTTGTATTCCCAGAATGGAATTCAAACGCAAACGCTAAGATCGTTCCTCCATTCGAGATTCCAGCTTACGAACCACTGGGAGAACTGGATGAAAACGGTGATCGTCAGCCATTGGCAGAAGGAACAGACAAATCAACATTCAACACAGCTCATTCTGAAAATGAAAATCTGAACCGTGACTTCGAAGGAACACTTTTCGAAGGTGGATACGGTCTCGTTAAGAACGTTGGTACAATCAAAGCTATTTCTGTAACAACAATGGGTATGAACTATCCACACGGACTCTACGTAATGCTTAAAGATACAGACAACGTAGAACGCCGCTACTTCATGGGATACCTTGGATTCGACGGTTGGAGAGAACTCCGCTGGAACAACCCACAGTACATTTCTGAAGTTCGTACACGTGAAATCCGCGTATACCCAATCTATCCTCGTGGACTTCCATTTGTTAAGTTTACTGGATTCCAGGTTACACGTGATGCTTCACACATTGGTGGAGACTTCATCGGATACTTCAAAGATGTTAAAATCATCTACGACAAAGCTATCCTGACAAGTGACCGCGACATTGCTGATGAAGACCTTTGGGGAATCATTGGTAAAAAAGAATCTGCTCGCCAGAATGCTGAAATGATGAGATTCGGTAACAAACAGGTTGACCGTTACCTCGAAAAAGCTAAGATGTCTACAGAAGAAGAATTCACAACTTCTCTGAACGCAAACTCTAGCTCAAACGCTCAGAAAACAAGCGGAAACGCAGCTAACTAAGTCTAGTTAAACTGTATATAAAAGCACCTCGAAAAATCGGGGTGCTTTTTTTATCTCCAAAATCTTTAATTTCTTGATAAATCTCGTATTTTTGATAAAATAGAGATTATGAGTAATGAACCTACAAAAAAAGATTTGCCAACAAAAAACGAGATTAAGGCAGTCTATGAATCTTACAACGCTTACCTTACAGAGATTCTTTCAAATGTAACAAACGTTTTGTCTGTAGCTTTGAAACTTTCATCACGTCCTACATTCAAAAAACGAGTAAAATCATTTAACAGTTATTATAAAAAGGTCCTTCGCCTTAAGCCTGGTGAAGCATCGGTTTCAAAAGAACTTGTTCCCCTTACTGATATGATGGGGATTCGTGTAATCTGTGCATTCCTGGAAGACATTAACCTTGCCATTGAACAGATTGGTGCTTTGTTTAATGTTGTTGAAGTTGAACATAAAGGGGGACAGAAGTTCAGTGAATTTGGTTATGAATCAGTTCATGTACTTGTTAAAATACCTGCAGAATGTACTCCTCCGTTAACTGATATTTATGAAAACTTAAAACCGCTTCCCGAAGATGCAGTTTGTGAAATCCAGATTCGTACAATTCTTCAGGATGCCTGGGCAGAGGTTGAACACGAACTTATTTATAAAACAGAGTTCAATCCTCTGGATATTCCTCTCAGAAGAAAACTTGCAAGCCTTAACGCTTCTCTTAGCCTTGCAGATATTACTTTCCAGGAAATCAGAGATTATCAGAATAAGCTTCAGCGTGAAATTTCTGAACGCCGTAACTCTTTCTATGCCATTGCTGATAATCTTACTTCAGAAGGAGAGGTTAAGAAGACAAAACCGGAAGATATTTCCCGTGTAACACCATTTGTTCAGGGAACAATAGATGAAATGATTCTTGGGGCTATCCAGCAGCATAATGCCGGTAACCTTGATGGTGCTGTAACAATTTATTCAAAAATCCTTGAAGCAAAGCCTGTGCCTCCTGAGCCAGTACTTGCTGTTATTCATAAACATCGAGGAATGGCATATTTTGCTTTGAATAAATACGATGATGCTCTGGATGATTTTGAAAAAAGTATTTCTTATGATCCAAATGCATTCAGAACTTATTATTATAAGGGAATTGTTTATTCTATAACAAAGAAGTATGAAGAAGCTGTTCAATGTTTTACACAAAGTCTTGAACTTAATGAATACCAGGCACATACTCATTACCGCAGAGCTTTGAGTTATTATGAACTTGGGGAGTTTGAAAAATCAATGCAGGATGTAGATGATGCCTTAAGCCTTGGAATCAAAGAAGAAGATGTTCAGGGATTAAGAGAAAAACTTGTTCGAAAGTTAGGTATGGGAATGTAAAAAATTATGAAAAAAAAGTAAAAAATTTTAAAAAAAATTATTTTTTACTGTTGACATAAATCAAGCATTCCTATATATTATCAACATCAGTCACGAAATGACTTGTATGTCTCCTTCGTCTAGTGGTTAGGACATCGGGTTTTCATCCCGACAACAGCAGTTCAATTCTGCTAGGAGATGCTAGATAACCTGCTTGAAAGAGCAGGTTTTTTTTTGCCCTTTTGGGGTTTTGGGGAAATATAAATGGGTGAATACAAAGAACTGAATGTAGAAGAATCTGCTTCCTATATCAGTGCAGGCGGACCGCTTTCTTTAATGTATGAAAACTTTGAAGAAAGAAAAAGTCAGATTGAACTTCTAAAATCAATTGCAGTTGCCTTTAACCAGAATAAGCTTGGTGCATTTGAAGCGGGAACAGGTGTTGGAAAATCCTATGCTTATCTTGTTCCTGCTGCTGTCTGGGCTTTGAAAAATAATGAAAAAGTAATCATCTCCACAGGAACTATAAATCTTCAGAGTCAGCTTTGTGACAAGGATATTCCTGCCGTTGAAAAAATAATCGGGAAAAAAATCAAATATGTTCTGATGAAAGGACGTCAGAATTATATCTGTAAACGCCGTCTTCAGGATGCCGCTTTGATGCCAGATCTTTTCGAAGAAGACAATGAAAAAATACAGATGATTGCAGAATGGGCAAAAACAAGTTCTACAGGAAGTAAAAGTGATATGACTTCTATGCCGTCCGAAAGTGTATGGACCCGAGTGAACTCGGAGAGTGACGCCTGTATGGGAAACAAGTGTCCGTTCTTTTCAGACTGTTTTGTAATGAAAGTTCGAAAAGAAGCTCAGGATGCAAATCTTATAGTAGTAAATCATCATCTTCTTTTTGCTGATATTGAGGCCCGTATGAACGGTGGCGGTTATGAAAATGCAGTTGTTCTTCCGCCTTATAACCGTATTGTTTTTGATGAAGCCCATGGCATAGAAAGTGCTGCTACAAGTTTTTTCAGTGAAAGTTTCAATCGATATAAAATCAATAAAGTAATGAATCAGCTTTATAGAAAACGTAAGAATTCAGAAAACGGGCATCTTCTTAATGTTGCCGTTATGTCTTCAAATGAAGAAAAAATTCATGACTGTTATGAGCTTACAACCCAGATTAAAAATGACATGGTGAAACTTGAAACGGCGGCCCAGGATCTTTTGCAGCGGGATTATAATATGAGACTGTATGAAGTTACAGAAAGAAACTTTGGTCCTGTTCTCAGCTGCATAGTTGATCTGAAACACAGTCTTGGAAAGTTTACCGGAATTGTAAACTCTGTACTGGAAGGCGTTGCAGAAGAAGACCGTGATACTCCAAGTTATTGGGAAACAAAATCTTTGGGGCGTAATCTGGAACGCTTTGTTGTTCTTCTTCAGGGCTTTACTGTGTGGAATGAACATCGTGGAAATGTATACTGGATTCAAAAGAGAAAGCTTCCTCCTGATATGGCGAAAGATGGAAATCCTTTTTATACAACATTCACATCAACACCTCTGGATATTGCAGGCCTTATGAATGAGGGTGTGTTTGAACCTATGCGTTCTGTAATATGTACTTCAGCAACTCTTAGAACAGGGAACAGTTATGCTTACTGGATGAACCGTACGGGCCTTTCATTTGCAGATAAAGATCGTATTATTGCCAGAGATTTTGAGTCGCCTTTCCCATACAAACATAATATGCTTTTTGCAGTTCCTAATGATGCGCCTTTGTCGGACAGACCGGAATTCCAGCAGTTTACTGAAATGGCCGTTACAAAACTTATAGATGCAGCCCGTGGAAGAACTCTTGTGCTTTTTACTTCTTATGATTCCCTTAAAAGCTGTCACAATACTGTAAGTCTTCAGCTTCGTGGGTTTACAGGAAAGATCTTAAAGCAGGGTGATGATGACAATGCACGTCTTCTTGAAACTTTTAAAAACGAAAGCAACAGTGTTCTTTTTGCTACTGATTCATTCTGGCAGGGAGTTGATGTTCCCGGCGAATCTCTTTCTCAGGTAATAATTGTAAAGCTTCCTTTCAGCGTACCAAATGATCCTGTATTTATGGCAAGAAGCGAAGCCATAGAAAATCGGGGTGGAAACAGCTTTATGGAGCTTTCAGTTCCTGAAGCGGTAATAAAATTCCGTCAGGGAGTAGGACGTCTTATACGAACATGCAGTGACCGTGGAGCAGTTGTGGTACTGGACCGCCGCATATATGAAAAAAGATACGGCTCAATTTTTGCAGCCAGCGTTCCAGAATGCCGTCGTACTTATGATTCATTTCAGGATACTGTAAGAAATGTACGTACATTCCTTGATGCTTGAAAGGTAATTACTTATTGATTTATAATAAAGGTTATGAAAGAATTTTTACCATATAATGTTGTTCGCAATAATGCGCTGAAACTTGCTCATAAAATCTACCAGGATGGATTTATTCCTGATGTTATTTACTGTTCACTTCGTGGCGGTGCTTACATGGCAAACGTAATAAGTGAATATTTCAAAATCCTTTCTAAGAGAGATGGATTTCATCCTGTTCTTTACGCGGGAGTTGTAGCCCGTTCATATTCTGATATTGCTCAGCATACAAAGGTATTTATTGACGGATGGACATATCCTCCTGAGAATCTTCGCCCTGGTGACAAGATTCTTTTGATTGATGATATTTTTGACTCAGGTAATACAATCAACTGTCTGGTAGAAACTCTTATGAACAGCCGTGGTATGCCACGTGAAGATATTAAAGTTGTAGTTCATGATTATAAATATTTCACATATCATGAAACACAGCTTCCAATCCAGCCTGACTATTACTGCCGTAAGTTTGAAATTAACAGTCCGGACGAAAACAGATGGATTCATTATATGAGCCATGAACTTGTTGGTCTTGAAGCAGAAGAGCTTGAAGAACATTATTACAAGGATGATCCAGAATTGAGAGAAATTCTGAAAGTCCTTGGAAAATAAGACTGAATAAATTAATTAAAGTTTTTTGATTGAATGAAAAAGTTTTTTGGAGTTTTATTTACAGTTTTCTGTTCAACTTTTCTCTGGGCTCAGATAAAAGTTATTAGTCCTGTTCCTGGAACATGGGCTAATAAACAGATGCTTCTTATTGATACGGAAGACGGTGCAGATTATTTCTATTCTCTCAACGGCGAAAATCCTGAAGTTGCAGGGTTCGCTTATGACGGTCCTGTGCTGATTGATATGACAGGAGATATAACTGTAATGGTTACCCGCGGGTTCGAAGAAAGAACGGAAATTAAATTTTCAGTAAAACCATTTTATCCAGAAGAAGATGAATGCCGTACATTTGTTTATTCTTTTTTTGAAACAGGAATTCTGAATTATTTTTCTGGTTCTGAAATCAATATTCCTTCAAAACTTCGTTACACCTTTGAATTGAATGCGGAAAATTATAATCCCGGGAAAAAACTTTCTTATTCGGAGAAATGTTCATTAACAAGATTTCTTCCATGTACTGTAACTGACGGAAATTATTTCTGGCGTTTTATTATCAGGGCGAATCCAAAAAGTACTGGAAGTTTTTCTCGCCGTGACCTTCCGTTTACCATTGTTAACTGGAATGAAATTATATTTGATGATCCTAATCTTCTTTTCAGAATTGATGATGAATACTGGATTCTTCCATCGGCTTCACGAACTTTGGACAGATCTGTAAGCCATGTAATTTACTGGCAGGATGTTGCTTTTGATGTTGGTAATCCTATTGAATTCTATGAGCTTCCTCCTTTACCTGAATTAAAATCCGTTACTAACAGTAACGGAAGCGTTTCTTTCTTTCTTGACGGAGATGATTCATATTCAATGACAATCAGTCAGAAAGATTATCCGTTCTATGAGCTTTATACAGAACTTGTAGCCGATACTTTTTCCGGCGATTATATAAATAAAAAACTTGATATTGCAGTTTATTCAGATTCTGTTTATCAGGGTGTGCTCCACACTGAATATGAAGTAGATAAAAGACTGCCTTCTTATCCTGTTTTCAAAAGTTCCAGTCCTACATTTCATGCCCGTGGAACTGTTAATCTGAATGTTCGTACTTCAAGAGGCGCTGACCTTTATATTGCTGTAAGCGACCCTCTGGTTCTTGAAGATTCAGATTACTCAAAAGATTCTCCTGTTTTTAATTCAGTTTATCCGGCTGATTTTACACGGTCTTCAAGCAATACTGATTTGATTCTTCAGTCAAACAGTGATAAGCCTGTTTATTATAAAGTACTTGCATATTCTGTTTCAGGCGACATGAAAAGTGATGTTTCTGAATATTCAGTAATAATAGACAGTTACAGTTTCTATTTTGATTCAGATGCAGATCCTGCTGTTGCAAATGGTTCCAAAGAGCATCCGTTTACAAATTTTAAACAGAGTATCGACTTAATGGGAAAATATCGTTCTGTTAATCTTATTTTGAAGGGCAAAATCTGTATGCCTGAAGGTAAGACTGACATGGACATTAACTGCGATATAAAAGGCGCTGAGAATGCGGTAATAGAATTTCCTGCCAACAGTTATCTGGTTGTACGTAATTCAACTCTGCAGCTTTCAAATGTCCGCATTACAAAAAACAATTCCGGAGCAAAATCAGGAACTGCTGCACTTTTGAAACTTGAAAACAGTGTCCTTTCAATTGATAACAGTGAGATTGTTTTCAGTGGAAACAGAAATGCAACTTTTGCAGACGGCTTGAATTCTGTAATTCGTATTGCTGATTCAGCGGCTACTGTTACTGCTCAGGTTTATTCGTCTTTTATTTCATCACTAAATACACGCCTTACAATCAGAAACAGTCGTATAGCACTTGTAGGTGACACTGCTGTTGCAGTATCTGCAAGAGATTCTAAAGCAACCTGTGAGAATTCTTCTTTCCGTGTAACAGGAACTCTTGGCCGTATTGCAGAATTTTTTAATACAGAAGGGTATTTGAATAATAATGATTTCAGTGCCGATATTAAACGTGGAACAGGTTCCGTTCAGCCAGTCTTCTGTGATGAAAATTCAAAAATCAGCCAGAATTCAAACAGAGTACAGGGTTTCTAAATGATTTTAACTGTTGGTTTTGATGAGGCAGGGCGGGGACCTCTTGCAGGTCCTGTAACTGCGGGCTGTGTAATTCTTCCTTCTGATTTCCCTTTTGAAATTCTTAACGATTCGAAAAAGCTTTCGGAAAAAAAACGTGAAGCGGCAGAAATAATAATAAAAGAAAAAGCCCTTTGGGGAATTGGAATTGTTGATCACAAACAAATCGATGAAATCAATATTCTTCAGGCAAGTCTTCTTGCCATGAAACTTGCCTATGAACAGATGCTTTCAAAACTTCCAGAGTGGTGCGATAAAAATAACGTAAGTGATTATGTTTTAGAGGGGATTACAGACGGAACAAAATGTCCCGATGTTTCTTTTTCTTGTCGGGCCGAGCCAAAGGCCGACGGGAAGTATCCGGAAGTTATGGCTGCAAGTATTCTTGCCAAAACTTGCCGAGACAGGATTATGCTGGAACTGGATGCCTTGTATCCTGAATACGGATATGCAAAGCACAAAGGATATCCTACGAAAGCTCACAGGGAAACTTGCCGTAGGATTGGTCCATCGCCTGTCCAGCGTCTATCATTCAAGTATTAATTATTCTTCTGATTTTTCAGCTGCTTCCTCAACCTTGCGTTTTGAAACAACGTGAATACGTCCAGTCTTTTTAGGGCCTTCTTCTTTAGCGCCATCTTCAGATTTTACGCGGTAAACCTTTTTTGCAGCCTTTTCTTTAGCTTCTTTCTTTTCGCGGGCAATCTTCTGACGGTTTTTGCGGTCTTTTTCGATGAAGTTCAGAGATTTTTCCATTCCCTGGAAGAATTTCTGCATGTCTTCAGCGAAAATAGCGATCTGGTGACGGTCAAAATCGCCGCCGTCTTTGCTTTTGCTTTCTACAATCTGAAGAAAAACATCGCCTGTTCTGTTTTCTTTAACGTTGAAAAAATAAGATCTGTTGTCTAATGTGACCTGAGTTGTGAAAAGTTCTCCGCGTGCTCCCATAGTGGTTCTCCTTGAATAAAGTTACGGGAAAGCCTTTTGTGTGCGAAGTCCTTCCCTTGAAATGATATGAAAACAATAACATTTATTGTAATTGTTTGCAAGTCGATTATTTATTGAATGTGCCGTTCACTTCTGAAACAGCTTCAAAAAGTGCATCAATATCTTCTGGTTTTGTAAGAGGTCCAAAACTGAAACGTACCGCACTTTCACGGATGTCTCCCGGAATATGCATAGCTTCAAGAACAGGTCTGTTTGCCTTTTTTGTTGAACAGGCACTTCCTGTAGAAATACAGATGTCCCGGGCGTCCAAAGCTCTCAGCATAACCTGTCCTGGAATATTCTTAAATGCAGCCTGTACAACATAAGGACTGAAAAATTTGTCGTTTTCTTTATCAAGACGTCCTTCCGGAACAATTGAACAGCCTTTGAGAGAGGCAAGGCGGTCTATAAACTTTCTGGTGCATTCCATACTTGTTTTGTAATGATCCAAAGCAGTCTTGTTTTCATCAGAAATGAAGTATTTTTCAAGAACTTTAGAGAAGGCAAGGGCTCCGAATACATTTTCTGTTCCGCTTCGGATTCCTTTTTCCTGTCCACCGCCACGAAGGAAACTTTCTGTAGCTTCTTTAAGGTAAAGAATACCGATTCCTCTAGGTCCGCAGATTTTATGGGCGCTGAAAGCTGCACTGTCAATTCCTGGGTAAGTGATATCCAGCGGAATTTTTCCTGCAGCCTGTACACAGTCAACGTGGAATTTTGGACGGCGTTTGCCTTTTGTTTTTTCTGTAATAATGTCAGCTATTTCTTTAATTGGCTGAATTATACCTGTTTCGTTGTTTACTGCCATGACACAGACCAGATGAGTGTCGTCAGTCAGGCTTTCAGCAACTGTTTCCGGTGTTATGATTCCAAGTTTGTCTGCTTTTAATGTTTCTACATTCCATCCGCACTTTTTCAAAATAAGAGCCTGTTCACGGATAGCAGGATGTTCAATTGAACTGATTAAAACAGTTCCTTTTACAGGTTTCGTAAGGACAGAAAGAAGAGCCAGCTGGTCACTTTCTGTTCCGCCGGAAGTAAAATAAATAGTTTCAGGTTTTACGCCAAGAGTTTTTGCACAGGAAGTGCGGGCTTCTTCAAGAATTGTGCGGGCTTCTTTTCCTGCTTTATGAACACTTGAAGGATTTCCCCAGGACGAAACAGTAGCCGCCAGGGCTTCATTGAGAATATCTTTATCCTGAGGGCTTGTTGCAGCCCAGTCAAAATAGCGTGAAACGTCGGTCATAATTCAATTATTTGAAGATATATAAAATATCTTTGTCCTCTATTTCTGAAATAAATGTATCGCAAAGACCTTTTTGAAGGATTACGCGGATTTTGTTTGTTTCATTTTTCTTGTCACGGCGCATTACTTCAATGAATCTTTCTCCAATGCCGCCACCACGGATGCGCTGTGGAACAGAACTTGTATCAAATCCGTATTTTTCAAGAAGACTGAAGATTTCCTGTTTATATGAATCCATGCAGAAATCTTTATGAGCACTGAGGGCTGCCATGCGGCCCATTCCCCAGGCTACAGCTTCACCATGAGTTACGTTTCCAAGTCCGCAGATTGTTTCATATGCATGACCGAAAGTATGTCCCAGGTTCAGGAATGCACGTTCACCTTTTTCAGTGAAATCTTTTTCTACGATTTTTCCTTTTGCCTCAACACATGCTGATATTACTTTCATGAGTGTGTCTTTGTCGCGGGCCAGCACTTTTTCACTGTCGTCTTTGAGAAGGTTGTAAAGGTCTTTGTTAAAAAGAACCGCTGTTTTAAGAACTTCTCCAAGTCCAGATTTGAACTGATTTTCCGGCAGATACTGAATGAATTCAGGGAAATATGAAAGTTTTGCTGCAGGATAGAAAGAACCAATCATATTTTTGTAGTTGTCAAAATCACATCCTGTTTTTCCGCCAACACTGGCATCAACCATTGCTAAAAGGGTAGTAGGAACAAATTCAACTTTTACACCGCGTTTGAAAATTGATGCGGCAAATGCAGTAATATCACAGATTACTCCGCCACCGATTCCTACGAAAATGTCTTTTCTGTTGAAACCGTGTTCCAGACCTGAACGGATAATTTCAAGAACTGTATCAATTGTTTTGTATTTTTCGCCTGATCCCAGAATAAGAAGGCTGTCGTTTCCGCATTTTCCGTCGTCAAATTTCTGTACAAATGGTTCCATGCATGGAAGAGTGCCGACAGTTGCATCTGTAACAAAGAAATATCTGGCACCTTTATCTTCACCTGGTTTATAAAGTGAAACAAGATCCGGTGTGCCGTCGTAGAATGTAATAGCTGATTTTTCTGTACCCGCGCAGATTGCAGGGTAGTTAATTGTGAAAGTTGAAGTCTCCATGAACATACATTTTAATAAGTATAATCCATCGCTTCAAGTTCAGATTTAACTTTTTCAAGTCGGGTGATTTCCCGTTTTAACATTTTTTCGTAATTCAGTTCACCTGTTTTGATTCTTTCACGTTCATCTTCCCAGTTCTGGCGTTCCTGAACGAATAAAAAGTTGAATTTTGACTCATTTGCCTTTTCGCACCAGAGTTTTGCTTCCTGCCAATAGTAGAGGCCGGCCTTGTAGCAGGTAAGGGCTTTTTCGATATTGTTTAAGTACTGGTCTTTGAAAGGGGCATCATAGAAATGTGCCTCTTTTTTATCATAAGTGCGGCCCAATCTAAGGTGCTGTTCAATAAGTTTAAGGTTTATGTGCATCTGGAAAAGATATCTGTATTTTTCCCATTGTTTTTCGTCAGTTATTTTGAAACCTGTAAACTGTGGATTACAGAAATCTGCCTGGGCGGCTTTTTCAAGCCAGTAAATGTTTTCAATGCAGTCATCTGGATACTGCTGATAGTGGACATGGTAAAGCTTATAAAAATCTTCCTTGTACTTCACCATATAAGCTGAGGCCTGTGAAAGTGTGAGAAAAATCAGCATGAAAAAGACGACAAATTTCTTCATCCCTTAGTTTTTCGGAAAATGTAACATTCTTGTTTACTTATTTTTTTTTTATTGAAAATTATGTACAATATATGGCATTGAAAACTAAAATTAGGGATATTGTATCCATTGCTATTTTCTTTATTCTCATCATTGCGGCTGTAATAGCAGTTCGTCCGGCATATACCGGGCTTTTAGGCCGCATGACTGATTCTGCCCGGGACTTTAAGGCAGGAATCGAAGAAAAATTATCCCTGAAAATTTCATATAAGAAGCTTTCACCTTCCATTTTATCTTCTGTAAACGTCCGTGAAGTAACTCTTTTTACGGCTGAAGGTGAGAAAATTGCTTCAATTAATAAAATTCGTCTTGATTACAGGCTTTTAAAACTTCTGAAAGGTGATTTTGCCAACGGATTTAAAAATCTTGTTGTGGATGGAGCCGATGTTTCCGGAAGTGAACTGGCAGCCTTGTTTACAGGAAAGGAAAAAAAGCCTGAGGAACCAGAAAAAAAAGCAAAAGAGTCTGGAAAATCTTTGAATCTGGACTTTCTTAATGCTGATATTCCACTAAGTATTCTTTTTAAGAATATATCAGTTACATATAAGGGTTCTGGCTTTTCAAGCAATCTTTCTATCCGCAAAATGGATGTTGATTATGATAATAAGATACGCCAGTTATCTGTTGGAGCTGAATCATCGGCTTCCGTAGTTTATAAAAATAAAAAACTGTCTGGAAACCTGTCTTTTGACGGAAAGATTTTTGAAGGATTTGAAAATTCCACTCTGAACCTTTGTTTTTCGGGTCTTACCGACGGAAACATAAAGCTCAGTAAAATAAATCTCCTTGCGTCTTATAGCAATGATGAGATTTTATGTTCAACAATCAAAAATACTTTTCCTTTAGGCATTTCTTTTTCATATAATCTGCCAGAAGGAAAGGCTAGAGGCTCTGTTAAAGCAACAGATATGTCAGCCTCTTCTGTAATGCAGATGAGCCGGAAAAGCAGTCTTTTTAAAAAGATTGATGGTTTGAAACTTACAACAAATACCAATGTTCTTTTTGATGTAAATGAAAAAAGTCTTGATTATTCAACTGAAACAAAAGTTTTTGTACCTGAAAGCATTCTTCCTGGAAGCGGAACTGTAAAAATTGCATTTTCCGGTAATGACAGTGAAATCAATGTTTCAGAATTGTCACTTTCTGGGGAAAACTATGATGTTGACGGAAATCTGAACCTGATTTTTGAAACCCTTAATGTTTCTGGTCTTCTTGATGTTAAGAAAGTCCAGTTGCCTAACGGTGCATTTATTTCAACAGAAGTATACTTTGACCCGTTGAGAAAAGGTTTCATGGCCTTTATTCCTCAGCTGTTTATTGATGAAAATGTTCTTACAGCCCTTCAATTTACGGCAACTCCTGGTGAAGATTCCATGGACTTTTCTTTTGAAGGATACGATTATTCTCATTTTGAAGCCGATACTCCCGGCCGAATTAATATTGATGGAAGTTATCTTTTTTCTGATAAATATCTGCAGACTTCTCTTTCTGCAAACAGTTTCTTTCTGGATTCTGTACTTAAGACAGCAGCTTCATTCCTGCAGAAAAGTGTAAAGGATACACTTACTTCAGGAGCTGAAAGTGTAAAAGATTTTGTTTTTTCATCAGATGCATACTTTTCAACAGATCTTTCGTCAATTTCATTTAATGTGCCTTATATTCTTATTGCCAATACTCAAAAAGATAATCAGGCTTTGATGTTTTCTCTTGACGGCAATGAACAGAGTATTTCTATTTCTCAGGCAGATTTGATTTTTGGAAAAGAAGCTTTTCATGCATCAGGCTCTCTTGATATTCTGGAAGAAACCCGGGATATGTTCCTTCTTCTTGATTTGACAGCCGGAAATATTCCTTATCACTTTGCGGGAACCATTGCAAACAGTATGGTGGATCTGACAGGCGATTATGAAACTTCAATCCGCGTTGATTACTCGAAACCGGGACTCCTTTCGGCTTCTGCTGCTTTTTTGAATCTGCCTGTATCTATTATGGAAACTTCTGTAATAGCTTCTCTGGACACCGATTTTTCTTATTCATCTCAGGACGGATTCAATGTTAATTTGAACCGTTTTGAACTTGAAGAAGCGGGAAATACAATCCGGTTTAAGCCTCACCTGGCTTTAGGTGGAAAAATTAACGGATACGGTGCTCATTTTAATTCTATTGTATATTCTGATCTGTTTTCGGAACTGGACGGTACGGCAGATATTTTCTTTGCAATGGAAAACAGCGTACTTGAATCAGCCGGTATAAAAATTCAGATGAAAAATCCTCTTTCTGAAGAGGCTGTTTCAATCAGTCTTGATGCATCTAATCCTGATAAGGCTCCACTTGAACTTGATGCCCTTATGAACAGTTTCTATCTTGATGCTTCAGTTGTTGCCAACAACCTTGATATGAATCGTTTTTCTACTGTTAATTCAAGTAATAATGTCCTGACTGGATCTGTATATTTAAGCGGAACGCTTGAACAGCCTTATGTTTCTGCAGGTCTGGATAATTTTTCTATGCTTGTTTCAGGTGATGTAATGCGAATGTCGGGTTCTGCAATTATGGAAAATCGAGAAGTAACCCTTAATGATTTCATTTTTGACTTAGGATCCACAAAAATAGACCAGGTGTCGGGAAATTTTGACTTATCATCATTTACTGGTGTTCTTCTTGCAAATATAAATGCGGATTTTATTGATGAAAGCATACATATGCCTGTGAAACTGGAATTAAAAGATGCTGTAAAAAAAGAAGAAAGCTTTATGCCGTCAGCATTTACTTTAAACCTTGTAACAGATCAGATATATGGTTCATTTTTTAAGGAAAACAAACAGTTTTCGCTTACAGCCAATGTTTCTGAAAATGGTATAAACCTTATTTCGTCGGAAAACCTGGGACTTGTTGCATCTTACATGAATTCAGGAAAGATGTTTGCAAATCTTAATTGTGAAGGTTTGGGAACTGCATCTTATGAAGGCACTTATGACAGTAAGACAGGAGAAATAAAAGGAAAGCTTTCAAAGGTTAATCTTGATGCAGGGAAATTCTTCTCTGTTGCAAATTTTGATGAGTATGTATGTATTTTGAAAGGTCACCTTACTGGAAGTATTACTGTTTCAGGAACGCTGGATAATCCTTTGTTTACAGGAGCAATGAGCCTTGTAGGGCCTGAATTTACTGTTCCGTATGTTGGAAAGGATTTAATGACTACAGATAAATTTCTTGTTACTTTTGTAAACGGTGAGATTGTTATTCCGGAAAGAAAGGTAATGGTGAAGAAAAACGGCGAAATGTTTGCATCCTGCCGAATTGTCTTTGATAAATGGTCCTTTGAACGGCTTGAAAGCGTTGTAAGAACTGATAAGGGTAAGTATGTTCCGGTTGAAATTGGAGTTGGGCTTGGAATGTCTGTTGTAGGAGATGCCAACTTTAATCTTACAATGGTTCTTGGCGGTGGAACTTTCAGTCTGACAGGTGATGTACTTGCAGAAAAAGCTGAATATTACATCAGTCTTTCAAAAATGGTTACATCGCTTACAGCCGAGGAAGAATATGATGATGATTCCATGAAGTATCATATTGATCTTGGAATCAATGTAGGTACTCATGTAAGGCTTTCTTTTGATCCTCTTTTAAGGGCTGTTTTTGTTCCTGGGGGAAAATTGGCTCTTCTGTACGATACCCGGTCAAGTGTATTTACCATGAACGGGCTTCTGGTTTTGAAATCTGGGGATGTGAGTTGGCTTAACAGAAACTTCTATGTAAGAGAAGGTTCTATGAAATTTGCTTCGTCAGACGGTGGTTTTGACCCTATTATGAATGTTCGTGCCGAAACCCGTGAACGTGATGCAGAAGGCAATAATGTTACAATCAGTCTTAATGCCTTGAACCAGCATGTAAGGGATTTCAATCCGCGATTTTCTTCTGTTCCTGCTAAATCTGAGGCCGAAATTCAGGCGCTTCTTGGTCAGATTGTAGTGGCCGATTCTGAAAATGTTGGAAATTTCCTTTTTGCTGCCGGTGACTATGCTATTCAGACTTTGTTCGGACGTAAACTGGAGAATAAGTTGCGGGATTCCCTTAATTTTGATATATTCTCACTACGTACCAATTTCATTCAGAATACCTTGAACCTTAGTCTTTCTCAGGATAATCAGAATTCAATGTCTTTTGGTAACTTTTTTGATAATTCAACTGTTTATATAGGTAAATACCTCGGAAGTGCACTTTATGTAGACGCCATGCTGAACCTTCAGTACGATGAAAAACGTAAATCCGAGGATACTCTGGGGATTCTTTTCAGGCCTGAGTTTGGGGTGGAGATGGAATCACCGTTTGTAAATATCAGATGGAACGTTGCACCTGATATTGAAGCCATGATGCAGAAACAATACGTACCGTCATCATCTGTTTCACTTTCATGGAAATTTTCATTATAAAAAAATGGGATGGAAAAATGAAATCTTTTTTTAAAAAACTTCTGGTACTTGTCTTTTTTTCAGTTCAGGTCTTTGCTCTTTTTGCTCAGGAAGAAGATGATGAGTGGTTCTGGAATAAACCAATCTCCGAAATTACTTTTGAAGGTTTAAAAAATGTAAAAAAATCTGAACTCAACGGATTTATTGATATTTATCTTGGACAGCCTTTTGATGAAGACAATTACAGTGACATGCTGGACCGTCTTTATGCAATGGATTTGTTTGAAGATATTGTGCCTTATGCGAAACATGCAAAAAAGGCTGGAGAAGTTCTTCTTGTTTTCCAGATTGAAGAACGCCCAGTTGTTACATCTGTTGGTTTTGCCGGAAATACAGAAATCAGAAACGGGGAACTTCGTGAAAAAATCAGTGTAAAGGCCTCTGACGTTTATGTTGAAAGTAAGGTTCTTATGGATGAACGAATCCTTCGTGAATATTACATCCAGAAAGGATATACAGACGCAAAAGTTGGACATAGAATAGAAAAAACTGATTCAGGCGTAAAGGTTATTTACGTTGTTGATGAAGGTTCTCACGTTGTAATTTCAAAAATCAATATTCAGGGATGTACAATTTTCTCAGAACGTTCAATTAAGTCTAAACTTGCACTTAAAGAAGTAGGTTTCTTAAAAGACGGTGCATTCCAGAAATCAACTCTTGAAGCTGACAAGCAGACAATCATTTCTCTTTATAATGAACGCGGTTATATGGATGCTGACTTTGTTGATGTAGTTCTTTCAACTGAAGAAAACAAAGAAAAGAAACGCAATGAAATGACCATTACTTTCATTGTTCAGGAAGGTCCACAGTATATTTATACTGGAACTACATTCATGGGAAATGAAGTTTTTGCAACTGAAAAACTTGCTGGATATATTAAACTTAAAGAGGGAAGTGTTTTCAATTATACAAAGTTCCAGGAAGGTCTTATGGGCATTACGGGGCTTTATTATGAAAACGGTTACATGTCCCTTGAATTTGCTCCAACTCCTGTAAAAGATTCTGACAGACATGAAATTTCATATAAGATTGGAATTCGGGAACATTCCAGAAGTCATATTGAAAATGTTTTGATTAAAGGAAATACAAAAACAAAAGATTATGTTATCCGCCGTGAAATACCTGTAGAAGCCGGTGATATTTTCTCCCGAGACAAGATTATGAACGGTTTCCGAAATGTTTATAACCTTCAGTTCTTTTCTTCTGTTATGCCGGAATATGAAATGGGTTCTGAAGAAAATCTTATAAATCTTGTTTATACTGTTGAAGAACAGTCTACAACAACATTCCAGTTCGGACTTACTTTCTCTGGCACTGGCCTTACATCATCTGCAAATAATGTTGCTATTCCGTTCTCGGTTTATGGAAAACTTGAAAACTCAAACCTCTTTGGTGAAGGACGTTCACTTTCTGTGGCAACAAATATTTCGCCGACAGAACAGTCTGTAGATTTTTCTTATGGTCAGAACTGGATTGGAAACCTTCCTGTATCCTATAGTCAGAGTCTTTCATTCTCACATACATCAGCAACTTCTTACCGTCTTGATTTTGACCCTGACGGAAATATTGATGATACATACAACTTCTTCAATTATGAAGGATGGACAGCAAGCCTTGGAACATCAATTGGTAAACGATGGTATCCGAACTTCGCAATCCTTTCTCTTACAGGCGGTTTAAGTAACTCCATTACTGATTACGTTTATGATCAGGGAATTGATATTCCGTTAAATTCTGGAATCGGATTTTTTGCAAATCGTGCAGGGGTTCTGAACTCGGTATGGACAAGTTTCTCTATGGACGGTCGTGATATTTCTTATGACCCTTCAAAAGGTTGGTTTGCAAATGAAAGACTTTCATGGTCCGGCTTCATTCCAAAGTTCGAACAGGAATTCTTCCTTAAGAGTGATACAAAACTTGAAGGTTATGTAACACTGTTCAATATTCCAGTATCTGATAATTACAATTTCAAGGCTGTATTTGCCGATTATCTTAACTTACAGACTATTTTCCCTGTTGCAGCACGTAATGGGGATGCATTCCTCAGTGATTCAAATAAAGTTTATATCGATGGTACATTCAATGGTCGCGGATGGAATGATATTTCAAGTCTCAGATCTAAGGGAAAAGCTCTTCTTTCAAACAATATGGAAGTACGCATTCCTGTTGTCCCAGGTTACCTTGGTGCTGATCTGTTCTTTGATACAGTTGCAGTTAAGAGCGAAGTGAAAGATATGTTTACAGGACTTAAACCTGATGACTTCTATTTCAGTTTCGGGCCTGGAGTCCGTTTCCTTATTCCTCAGTTCCCTCTGCGTTTCCTTTTTGCATGGAAGTTCAAGCCTGAAGATGGAAAGATTAAATGGGCTGGAAACTGTGAAAAATACAATGGTGAAACATTCCAGTTTGTACTTTCATTTAATATGACAAATAAATAGAATATAATTATAGAAAGTATTTTTTTTGAGGTTTTTTTTATGAATAAGAAAATTGTTTTTGCAGTTCTGATTTCTTTGTTCGCAGCAACAGGTGCTTTTGCACAGCAGATTACAAAGTTTGGTGTAGTTGATACAAATAAGGTTTACAATGCTTATTTCAGAAATTCTACAGCTGTAAGAAATTATGAAAAAAAGCGTGCTGATTATCAGAATGAAATCAATAAGACAACAGAAGAACTTCGTGATCTTCGTCAGAAAAAAGTAGATTTTGAAAAGAATGGAAATGATGCGGCTGCTATGAAAATTGATGCCGAAATCACAAAGAAGAAAGATTATCTTACTGAATATACAAACGCCAAAAACGTAGAACTTGATTCTCTTGCAAAATCTCTTAAGAACTCTGACGAATTCTATAAGAAACTTTATTCAACACTTTCAAAGCTTGCAGAAGAAGGAGGATATTCTATGATCCTTTCCCTTCAGGAATCAAATTCAATTCTCTGGTACAGCCACACTGTTGATATTACCGAAGATGTAATCTCACGTCTGGGGCTGTAAATGAGTACAGAAAAAGACTCTTCTCAGGGCGCAGTAACACTGTCGCCCATGATGATTCAATATAATCAGATTAAAGAAAAATATCCAAACGAAGTTGTTTTCTTTCGTCTTGGAGACTTTTATGAAATGTTCAATAAAGATGCGGTAGATGTATCGCGTCTTTTGAATTTAACACTGACTCACAGAGCACAGCAGCCTATGTGTGGAATTCCATACCATGCTGCAAAAATTTATATTGCACGGCTTCTGCGTCTTGGCAAAAAAATTGTAATTTGTGAACAGGTTGGAGATCCAAAAGCAAAAGGCCTTACAGAACGTAAAGTTGTAGAAATCATTACTCCTGGAACTGCCGTCGAAAGCGAATATCTTGAAGGTAACAGGGCAAATTACCTGGCCGCTTTAAGTATAACAAAAGGAAAAGCAGGATTTGCATTTATAGACGTTACAACTTCAAGCTTCGAAGCTACATCCTGGGCTTCCAGCCGTATGGCAGAAAACTTTGCAAAGGAACTGGGACGAGCAAGTCCAAGGGAACTTCTTCTTCCGCAGAGTCTTAAAAATAATGATGTAATTCAGGAAGCTTTGGAAAGTTTTGCAGATCTTTCTGTATCTTATTATCCTGACTGGGATTTTAATTCAGACTTTTCTTTTAAGAAACTTACAATGCAGTTTAAGACTGCAAATCTTCACGGTTTTGGCCTTGAGGAAGATTCTCCGGAAGTAGCTCCGGCAGGTTTCCTGCTTGATTACCTTGAAAAGACAACTAATTCAAATGTACCTCATGTTTCATCAATAAGAATTTATCACGATGAAGATTTCTTAATGATGGATGATTCAAGCCGAAGAAATCTTGAGATTACAGAAAACCTCCGTGACGGTTCTTTTCAATATTCTCTTCTGGAATGTGTTAATCATACAAAGACTGCAATGGGAAGCCGTCTTTTAAGGAACTGGCTTTTATTCCCGCTTACAAATGTTCAGCAGATAAATGAACGTCTGGATCAGGTTCAGGCTTTCTTTGAAAATCAGAGTTTACTTGATGATGTGCGGGAAAGTCTTTCACCGGTTCTTGATATTGAACGCCTTGCAGGACGTATTGCCATGGATCGAGCCCATGGTAAGGATCTTCAGGCTTTGCGTTTGAGCCTTGAATCCTGGCTTAAAGTTCGGGAAAAACTTCTTGGGTTTAATTTTGCTTTTCTTGAAAGCGAACCTTCAGAAAAAATTATTCAGCTTATTGGAAATGCTATTCTTGATGACCCTGCAACAAGTCTTACAGAAGGCCGTATTATTCGTGACGGATGGTCTGAGGAACTGGACCAGTGGCGTGGAATCAGAGATAACTTTAATAATATTCTTGCAAGTTATGAAGAAGAGGAACGGGAAGCAAGTGGTATTTCGACTTTGAAAATCAAATACAATAATGCATCCGGCTACTTTATTGAAATTTCAAAAGGCAAGCTTGATAATGTTCCATCTCATTTTATTCGCCGCCGTTCACTTATGAACGGAGATCGTTTTACAACAGAAAAACTTCAGACCCTTGAACAGCAGCTTAATGAAAGTGGTTCAAAAATCCTTGAACTTGAACGAGATCTTTTCCTTGAAGTTCGTAATGCCCTTAAAGAATTTGTGCCTTATCTTCTGCAGCTTTCAGGAGAAATAGCACATACTGATGTTACTTCAAACTTTGCATACAGTTCCCGCCTTCATTCCTGGGTAAGACCTGTTGTTGATGAAAGCGGTGTTTTCAAAATTTCAAACGGGCGGCATCCTGTTGTTGAACTTCATCTTCCTACAGGGGAGTTTGTTCCGAATGATTCAGAACTGGCTTACAGCGAAGAAGGTGTTCCGTCTTTCAATTTGATAACAGGTCCTAACATGGCAGGTAAAAGTACATACCTTCGCCAGAATGCCCTTATTGCACTTCTGGCCCAGAGCGGCTGTTATGTTCCAGCATCCAGTGCACATATTGGTGTAATTGATAAAGTGTTCTGTCGTGTTGGTGCTTCAGATAACCTTGCCCGTGGAGAATCAACATTCCTTGTTGAAATGACTGAAACTGCAAATATTCTTTTGTCTGCAACAAAAAAATCACTTGTTATTATGGATGAAGTTGGTCGCGGAACTTCCACAGAAGACGGTCTTTCCATTGCCAGAGCTGTTTCTGAATATCTTCTTGATACAATAAAATGCCGTACTTTTTTTGCAACTCATTATCATGAGCTTTCACGCATGGAGCATGAATCTATTCGTATGCTTTGTATGGACGTTCGGGAAAATGCAGGATCTGTTGTGTTCTTAAGAAAAATAAAAGAAGGTGCTGCGGCTAACTCTTACGGTATTCATGTTGCACGCCTTGCAGGACTTCCTGAATCTGTAATCAACCGGGCAAAATCTGTTCTGGCACATATTCAGGCGGTAAACAGTGATAAGCCTGTTATGGATGATATTCCTGTTACTCCTGTAAAAACAGAAGAACCTGTGTTTACAACTCCGGGACTTTTCTGTGATGAAGAAATAATTCTTGATGAGATTTTATCCTGCGATACAGATAATATGACGCCGCTTGCAGCACTGCAGGCTGTGTCACGCTGGAAAAAAACTTTAGGCGGACGATAGTCTGTAAAAAGCTCAAGACAAAGTTTTGAGCGCCGCAAGGTTTTCCAGAATCTTTTCGAATATGCCCTGGCTTTCAGAAGTCAGGGTTTCTTTTTTGTCTTTATCTGAATTTATGAGGCGCCAGGTTTCAGGATATAATGCTTCATAATCTTTTCTGAATCTAGGCTGGTTCAGATCTTCTACTTTTTTTATTTTTGTTTTCATTAAAAGTTTCATATAGTTTTCTGCTTCATCTGACGGAAGCATTGTAATGGTAACTGCGGGGATTCCCCGTGCAATAAAGCCTGCATTGTCGCTGTAAGAAGCGGGGAGAGTAAGGCAGTTAGCTGAAGCCTGTCCAAGAATACGTAATGTTTTTTCTTCCAGTTTTTTCACACTTTTTTTGAAAATGGGAGATGCTTCAAAAGGAAGTTTAGTGTCGCATAAAACCGGAATGTTTCCACGTCCCATGCAGTCAAATACATAAACTTCATCCTGTGCGATTCCAAGTTTCTGTAAAAGTCCTGCAAGATGAAATGCTCCCTGCGAGTCCAGGCCGTTTTCTGCTTCTTCTCCGTCAGTCAGAATAAGACGGATGTTATGAGTTTTGTTCGATTCAAAAAGTTTCAACGCCCAGTTCATAAGAGTAAAAACTGCAAAGCTGTTGTCGTTGGCACCTTCTGTTTCCGGAACTCTGTCGTAGTGGGCAATTACAGTTTTTATTTTAAATGTCGGGTTATACTGATTTTGCGGAAATCTTATAAAAATATGATTTTTATTTTCCAGCGGAATTACAGAACTTTCAATTCCATGTTCAGAAAGCCAGCTTCGTATAAACAAAAGACGCGGCGTTTTTGGATGAATGAAGGAAATGAAATCCTCTGA
Source organism: Treponema sp. (assembly GCA_024402535.1). Classification (GTDB taxonomy): domain Bacteria; phylum Spirochaetota; class Spirochaetia; order Treponematales; family Treponemataceae; genus Treponema_D. The sequence continues at coordinate 16,366 of JAKSTN010000002.1, read as the reverse complement.
ATCTTTTAATAAATCTGACATAATATCTAATAATATAATATAAATTAAGGATTTTTGTTATTACTCCTTTAGATTAAAAAAAAGCTCTGCATATGATTGAAATGGATATTTTAGGGTATATCTTGAAATAATCTGGATGAGCATTTACAATTTTTCTTATGAGTTTAAATTGTTCTGGTAAATTAAAAGATGAAAAAGAAATTGAGCTTGGAGAGTTAAAGTGTGGAGATGTTCTTATTTATGAACTTGTAGAACCTCCTGTGTTTGTAAAACCATATAAAGATAATCTTCGGAAAAATTTTTATATCCTTATTGATAAATTGATTTGTTTTGCAGAGAAAACTCAGATTACTCATGCTGCTTTAATTGACGATAAAAATGAGATTCTTGAAGCAACAATTCCTGCTGTTCGAACAAAGAAACTTCAGAAAGAAGATGATTATTCAATACATGTCCGGCGGTTACCTGAAGGAAAAGATGCTTCAGTTATTTTAAAGTATCTTCCACAAACAAGCAGTAAAATTGAAGCTGATCCCGAATCCTATGCAATGATTATGGCAGGTTTAGCAGGTTTGGCATGTTTGTTTCGCGTAAAAGAAGAAGAGTTAAGTAAATATGAACCTTTGTTTGTAATTATTCGTTGTGTGTTATATGAAGTTTGTAAATATCTGGATAATAAAAAACTTCCTATTTCAAATGGTAAGGATAACTGGTTTTGTTCGGAATTGGTTTCTTACACATATAATATGACTGCCGTAAAAACTGGTGACGCAGCTTATAAATTAAACATTCCGACAACTGAAAAAATCGATGATAAGTTGATTAATTTATTAATAAAAGTAAATAAGAAGAAAAACAATCTGACCTTAAATGAAAATATTCTTTTGGAAAAGCCAGAAGAATATGATAACCTCTTTGAAATAGCAGAAGAATTCTTTAATACTGATCATGAAAAAACAAGAGTTTCTAAAATATTCAGTGATAAGAAAAAGAGTGCATTAAAACATGGAGATTTTATTCTTACTTTTATAAAGAAAATGTTACCTGATGTTGATATTGGATTTGATAATATTGAAAAAGAGATTGTAAAGTTTCAGAGTGCATTTGTAATGCCTTCTGATTTGATTAATTGTCTTGAAAACAGATATTGGATTAGCAGTAATGAATAATTTATTCTCTAAATTAAAAAAGCGATATGAAACTCCAAAAGAGTCTAAACTGAATCTTTCTATAAAGAATCTGAAGATTTTAAAAATCGTTTTGTATTTCCTGATTATTTTTGGAGCTTCTTTTTTATTAATCCAAATATTGGAAAGCAAAGAAAATCCTATTTATTACATTTATTATGGGGGAATGTTTTTTTTAGGCCTTATTTCTATTCTTTTGATTAAATTTATTTCCCGCTTCAAAAATTATTATGTAAATCAAAGTGCTGTAATATTTATTATTACGTTATTTCTAGGACTTTTTTTACTGAGTATCCCACAGGCTAAAGAATTACCTTTTTCTTCAATTACAATTTTTTATACTGTAATGCTTGGTGTTATCATTTTCTTTGATATAACGCCGATTTTTCATATTATTTTTATCCTGGTTATTATTGTGATTAGCGATAAGGCTCTGGGTAATTTTAGTATCGTCACGAAAGTGAACAATTTAATTTATTGTGCGTGTGCTTTATACTTTGCGTTATATAAACGAAAGTTGACAGTCCAAAATGAAAGATTGCTTTTACAAATTGCTGCTCAGAATCGGCAGCTGGAAATGCAGAATATAGAGTTGGAACGTCAAAAAGATACACTGTTACTTAATAAAAAATATTTGGAGAACACGGTATTTAATCAATCTCAGAAAATTCAATTGCAGAAGGAACGTCTTATTCGAATCCAGAATAAAACAATTATCAGTCTTTCGAACCTTGTTGAAAACCGGGATGAAGATACAGGAGATCATACTTTACGAACCCGTGACTATGTTGGCCTTATCGCAATGAAAGTTTATATTGAAGGAAAAATACCTGAATTGACTGAAGAAGATATTAAGTTGTATATAAAAGCTGCTCCAATGCATGATATTGGAAAAATCTGTGTTCCTGATGCAGTCTTAAAAAAACCGGGTAAACTTACACCTGATGAATTCGATCAGATAAAGCTTCACACTATCAAAGGTGAAAAAATTGTAGAAGAAGTTCTAGGAATAGGCGAGGATGAGAAGTACGTAAAAATTGCAAAAGAAATTGCTTTGTCTCATCATGAGAAATATGATGGTTCTGGTTATCCATATGGATTAAAGGGTGAAAAGATTCCTTTAAGTGCCAGAATTATGGCGATTGCTGATGTGTTTGATGCGCTGGTTTCTCCGCGCTGTTATAAAGCTCCATTTTCATTGGATAAGGCTTTTGAAATTATTGAAAACGAAGCAGGAACTCATTTTGATCCATTATTAGCAAAAGCTTTTGTTGAGTCAAAAGAGGATGTTATAAAAATATTCAATAAATATCAGAATTCTTAGGCTCATCAGAAAAAAAATACAGTAAATTAGTGAAAATTTGATACTTTATTTATCTCTCTTTTTCTGTTTGCATACATTATATTTTAATCATGAAATACAATAATCCAGTTTTAAGGGGTATGTACCCTGATCCTTCAGTTTGCCGCGCAGGCGACAAGTTTTACATGGTTACTTCAACATTCCAGTTTTTCCCGGGAGTTCCGCTTTTTGAAAGCGACGATATGATTACCTGGAAACAGATCGGGCACGTTCTGACACGAAAAAGTCAGCTTGATGTTACAGACATAGGGGCTTCGGGAGGCATTTATGCTCCGAATATCCGTTATCATAACGGCCGTTTTTACATGGTGGTAACCAATGTTTCAAATATCGGAAATTTTTACGTCTGGACAGATGATGTTTATGGTGAATGGTCCGATCCGGTTTGCGTAGAGCAGAGTGGAATCGACCCGACACTTTTCTTTGATGATGACGGTAAAACTTATTTTGTCTCAAACGGAAATGATGAAACGGGAACCGGTTATATCCAGATTTCAGAAATTGATATAGAAACAGGAAAAAAACTTTCTGAAAATAAGCCTCTATGGTATGGGACCGGCGGACGCTATATTGAAGCGCCCCACGTTTACAAGTTCGGAGACTATTATTATGTCCTGGATGCAGAAGGCGGAACTGAATACGGCCACATGGTAAATTATGCCAGAAGCAAAAATCTTATGGGACCTTATGAACCTTGTCCTTCAAATCCGGTTCTTACAAACCGCGATATGGGCGGGTACCAGCTGCAGGGGGCAGGGCACGGCGATATAGTTGAAGCTCCTGATGGAACCTGGTGGTTCTGCCATCTTGCATTCCGGCAGATTGACCGCTTTATGCCGTTCCATCATCTTGGACGTGAAACCTGTGTTCAGCCTGTGTACTGGAAAGACGGATGGTTTTACATCGGTACAAACGGACAAGCTCTTTTGGAAACCGAAGTTGAAACTGAACATAAAACCGGAAAACAGATTTTTTCTTATGAGAAAACATTTGAAAATCTGACGCTGGAAAATGACTGGAATTACCTTAGAAATCCGGTATATGAAAATTATAAGATTTCAGAAAACTGTATTGAATTGAAGGCTTCTTCCGTTACTTTGAATGAAGCGAAAAGTCCTACCTGGATTGGTGTTCGTGCCTGTGAGTTTGAAGAAGATTTCAGCTGCGATGTTCTTTGTTCCGGGGGTGAAGCCGGTCTTTCTTTAATGATGGATGAAAATCATCACTATGAAGTTTTTATAAAAAATGAGAATGGAAAATGCACTGCAAATCTCAGGCTAAGAATCGGACCATGTGAATATATAAAGAAATCTATAGGGTTGAACACAAACTGTGCTTCACTTCGGGTAATCTCAAACAATTACAGCTATACTTTCTATGTGAATGATGAATGTCTTGGCAGTGCTGATACCCGTTATCTTTCCAGTGAAGTTGCAGGCGGATTTACTGGTGTTTATAACGGACTTTTTGCTGTTGGTAATGGTCAATGGAGCAAGTTTACAGATTTAAAAATTATCCATAAGGAATAACCTATAAAAAAAGCTTCCGATATTTCGGAAGCTTTTTTGTGTATCTTAAAACTTAATTATTTTCCGTGGCACTGCTTGTATTTTTTACCACTTCCACAAGGACAAGGATCGTTACGGCCTACTTTAGGCATTGTACGTTTTACTGTGATGTTGTCTCCCTGTGAACGCTGGTTCATTGCGCTGTTTACAGCAGCACGGCGCTGGGCATCTCCGTTGAATGTATTTCTTGCACTTGCTTCTGCCTGAGCCTGACCGTTTGCCATAGCAGCTGCAGTGTTTCCGGCGTCATTGTGCTGTGCATTCATCTGCTGGTTAGCCTGGGCTGCAAGCATTGCCTGGCGGCGGGCGGCTGCTTCCGGTGAAAGCTGAACGCGTACTTTGAATACGCGGCTCATAACTGTGTCACGGATTGTGTCCAGCATATCGTAGAAAATATTGAAGCCGTCAATTTTGTATTCAGTAAGAGGCTGTTTGTTTCCGTAAGAACGGAGAGATACTGCTTCACGAAGTCCTTCAAGTGCTTCCAGCTGATCCAGCCATTTTCTGTCGATGATCTGGATGTACTGGTAGCGGATAAACATATTCAGGTTTTCTTTACCTGCAAGTGTTTCTTTTTCTGTCAGGTCATTCTGAAGTTCTGCAAGAACAGCTTCTTTTGTAAGGCGTTCTGCAGGAAGCTGGAATCCAAATTTGTCTTTTACAGCTTCGCTCAGGTTCTGAAGTGCATTGTCATTCTTATGTTTCTTTTCAGATTCATAATCATCAAAAAGATCGTCAACTGTATCTTTTGCATTTGCCATAACGCGTGCAGAAAGATTGTCATCCGAAAGAATTTCATCACGGTTCTGATAGATTACTGTACGCTGTTCGTTCAAAACATCATCGTAATCAAGCAGGTGTTTACGGATTTCAAAGTTGCGGTCTTCAACTTTTGTCTGAGCTTTTTCAATTCCTTTGTTGAGCCATGGGTGTTCAATTGGTTCGCCAGGTTCCATACCAATCTTGCTCATCATGCTCTTCATGCGGTCTCCACCAAAGAGGCGCATAAGGTCATCATCCATAGAAATGAAGAACTTAGAACGTCCTGGGTCACCCTGACGTCCTGAACGACCACGAAGCTGGTTATCGATACGGCGTGATTCATGACGTTCTGTACCGATTACATAAAGTCCGCCTGCGGCGCAAACTTCGTCATAATTCTTTTTGCATTCTTCTTTTTCAATTTCAAGAGCTGCTTTGTACTGTTCTGGAGTTGCGTTTGTACCTGCACGTTTACGTGCGCGGAATTCAGGTGAACCACCAAGTTTAATATCGGTACCACGACCAGCCATGTTTGTGGCAATTGTTACGGCACCTTTGCTACCAGCTTCAGCAACAATCAGAGCTTCGCGTGCATGGTTTTTGGCGTTCAAAACATCGTGACGGATTCCTTTTCTTGTAAGAATTGCAGAAAGGTGTTCAGACTTTTCAACTGAAACTGTACCAACCAGAACAGGCTGACCTTTGTCATGTGCTGTCTTGATTTCCTTAGCAATGGCTTCCCATTTGTCATTTTCGTTCAGATAAACTTCATCGTTTTCATCTACGCGGGCAACAGGACGGTTTGTAGGAATAGAAACAACATCCAGTTTGTAGATTTTATTGAATTCCACAGCTTCTGTTGCTGCAGTACCAGTCATACCAGAAAGTTTTTCGTACATACGGAAGAAGTTCTGGAATGTAACTGTAGCCATTGTACGGTTTCTCTGAGCAATGCGGATGTGTTCCTTTGCTTCAATAGCCTGATGAAGTCCGTCCGAGTAACGGCGTCCTTCAAGAACACGACCTGTGAATTCATCGATAATTTCAACTTTTCCGTCGCGGACAAGATAATCTACATCATTGTGGAAAAGAATATGTGCACGAAGGGCCTGTGTGAAGTAATGTGCGTATTCGAAGTTTTCTTCGTCTTCAAGGTTTGAATCAGCACTGATAAGGTTGTGCTTGTGAAGAATTTCATTGATTTTCTTCATACCCTTGTCTGTAAATGAAACACGTTTTGATTTTTCATCCAGAGTGTAGTCACCTTCAATGGCGGCTCTTTCTTCCGGAGTCATAAATGTTTCATCAGGGTAGTCGTCTGTTTTTGGATCTTTTGCTACTTCTGTGAGTTCATCAACATATTTGTCTACTTCGTAGTACTTGTATGTATCGTCTTCGCCGGCACCAGAAATAATAAGTGGAGTACGGGCTTCATCGATAAGAACAGAGTCAACTTCGTCTACAATACAGAAGCTGAAACCGCGCTGAACTTTATCAGCCAGAGCAACTTTCATGTTATCGCGGAGGTAATCGAAACCAAGTTCGTTGTTTGTTCCGTAGGTAATATCACAGTTGTAGGCAACTTTTCTGGCTTCGTTATCCATGTTTGAAAGGATTGCACCTACAGACTGACCAAGGAATTCATAAACAGGACGCATTTCTTCGGCCTGTGTTTCTGCAAGGTAGTCGTTAACAGTTACAACGTGAACGCCTTTTCCTGTAAGAGAGTTCAGGTAAGCTGCCTGTACGGCAACCAGAGTTTTACCTTCACCTGTCTTCATTTCTGTGATGCGACCTGAGTTCAGAACGATGGCACCCATAATCTGAACATCAAAAGGGCGCTGGCCGCGAACACGCCATGAAGCTTCGCGTGAAAGAGCAAGTGCTTCTGGAAGAATATCTTCCAGTGTTTCTCCATTTGCCAGTCTTTCTTTGAAATTTTTTGTCTGTTCAGGGAATTCTTCATCTTTAAGTGATTTAGCCCATTCTTCTTTTGCATTTACTTTTGCAAGAATTGGTTTAAGAGCCTTTACGTCACGTTCATTCTGTGACCCGAAAATGGCTGTAAGTACTTTGTCTAACATAAAATAGTCCGTTTTTATTAGAAAATTTGGTTCGTTTATTATAATAGATTTTTCTTATTATATACAGTAAAAAGTAATAAAATTTTCTTCGAGTTGACAAGTAAGAATTGAAACTTTAATCTTTAAAAATGAGATTTTCAAAGTTTGCAGCATTATCACTTTTTTCATCGGTTCTGATGATTTTTCCTTCCTGTTCAAAACGAAATGTAGTTGAATCAATTACAGAAGATGAACTTTTTACCATTTCTTATGGCAATTTTGAAGAACAGATGAATGTTTTCAGTTTGAATGAAATCGGGAATATTCAGACTGGAATTTTCATGCAGGACGGCTTTTTTTACATTGTAAATGGTGAATCACAAAAGGTGATGGAATTGAACTCTTATGGTAATCTTCTTACTCTTTACTATAATGAAGATTCCCATACTAAGCAGTTGATAGACAGTTTTGAAAACAAGGAACTGAGCGTTCATAAAGAAATATCATATCCATTCGGATATACAGGTCAGCTGGCAGTTGATTCTGAAAAATGTATGTATATTGTATGTACAATTCCACGGGATCGCCAGGAACTAAGTCCTGACGGGACAACACTTTACAGTCAGACCATTCTCCGTGTTCCCCGGGACGGAAGTCAGATTGACTACATAGGGCAGCAGGGGCCTGGCGGAACACCTTTCCCTTATATCAGAAATATATTTACAAATGAAAAGAATGAATTTGTTGCCGTATGTTCAGTAAATGACGGTATGATGGTTTACTGGTTTGGAAATGACGGATTTTTGAAATCAATGATTTCCGTTAATGCTGAAGATGCTCCAAGAGTTTCTGGTATTGATGAAGATTCCAGCGTATTCCTTACAGTTGAAAATGTTATTCCAGACTTCAATGAATATAAGCTTTATGTAAAAATCGATAATTATTCTTCATATTCAGATAAAGCTTCAAAAGCACAGGCCGGTATCAGTTATATCAATACGCTTCTTTATCCGCTTGATATTTCTTCCGGGGTTTACGGAAACCCGGTTTCAATTCCTCCTTATGAAGAATCAGTTACTGTGGATTATTCCCGTCTTGTTTATAAGATTCCTTATGATTTCCTTGGGGTAACAAAAAGCGGCTGGAAATTCTTTGTAATCAGTACTACAACCGGATTTGATGTTGAGATGATTAACTCTGAAAATCAGAAAGTATTGCACCGTCATTTTGATGTAAACAAAAGTAATGTTCTGTTCCACAATATGAGCCTTTCAAGTGATGGCATTATTTCTGCCTTGTATGCTGATGAAAATAATGCAAGAGTTGTCTGGTACAGAACAGATAAACTGATTGATAATTAGTCAGAAAAAAAAGTTTAAAAAAAAGCAAAAATTTTTAAAAAAAGTTGTTTTTGCTATTGACCCTTTTTCTGATAAATTATATATTATCAACACATTCGAACGAAAGCCAAGCGACAAACGCAAAGCTCAAGTGAAAATGAACGGGCTATTAGCTCAGGTGGTAGAGCACCGCCCTTTTAAGGCGGCTGTCGATGGTTCGAGTCCATCATAGCTCACGAAAGCTTCAGAGAAATCTGAAGCTTTTTTGTTTTAACCTAGTAATTCTGATTGTGAAAGTTTTTTGTATTTAAGACGAACCATCGACAGCCATGGCTGTTCGACGGATTTCCGAGGGCGGAAATCCGAACCTCACTAAAAATGCTCCTCGAGCATTTTTCCGGCTGAAGTCGTCGTTCGGCAGGTTCTCGCCATCATATCTCACGAACCCTTCGGAATAACCGAAGGTTTTTTTATAATTAATATATTTCTCCTATTTTTCTTCCATGGTTTCTCCAAAAACTTTAATTCTTTAATTATTTGTTATATAATAATGAAATAGACAGAAAATGGAGGAATTAATGAAAAGTCCTGTAATTAAAATTGTTACTTTTCTGGTAGCTTCTGTTTGTGCCTTAACATTGATTACATGTTCAGGTAATGGTGGAAAATCTTTCACTGGTAAAGCAGACGGAAGAAACGGAGAAATTACTGTAAAAGTAACTCTCGATGGTACAACTCTTAAAGATGTAAAAGTTGTAAGTCATAAAGAAACTGCTGGAATCGCGGATCCTGCAATCAACGACCTTCCAAAAGAAATGGTAAAAGCACAGAGTGCTGATGTTGACTCTATTTCCGGAGCAACAATTACTTCAGATGCAGTTAAAGCCGCTGTAAAAGATGCACTTTCAAAAGCAGGTGTAACACTCGGCGCTGCTGCTGCATGGAAAAATGTTCCTGTTACATACAAAGCTGGAACATATGAAGGAAAAGCAGCCGGTATGAACGGACCTGTTGTTCTTGATGTAACATTCAGTGAAAACGCTATTACTGACATCAAAGTAAAATCTTCACGCGAAACAGAATATGTAGGTACTCCTGCATACGACATTCTGTTCAAAGATGCTATTGAAGCAAACGGTTCAGGAATCGATGTAGTTTCAGGTGCTACATTCACATGTGTTGCAGTTAAGAATGCTCTTACAGACGCTGCAACAAAAGCCGGTGCTTCTGACATCGCAGGTTTCAAAAAGAACAAGGTTGTTCACTCAGCTCAGGCTGCTATCGAAGAAACTTATGACGTTGTTGTTGTAGGTGCCGGAGGAGCAGGTATGGGTGCTGCAGCTCAGGCTGCTCAGAATGGTAAATCAGTTCTGGTAATTGAAAAGAACGTTGAAATCGGTGGTAACACTCTGGTTTCTGGTGGTCAGTTCCAGTCTGTAATGCCTTACCTCTGTTGGGATGCTAAAGATCCTAACGCTACAACTGGTGTTTATCCTTTCGATGGAAAAACATACAACAAAGTTAAGATGGCTAACGGTAACATCACAGTTCTTAAAACAATCCTTGCTTGGGACGAAAAACCATTCGATGGATCAAATGCAAAAGACTGGTTCGTTGCCGGTGATATTAAAGATCTTTCAAAACATGGTGTTCACCAGGAATATCTGCCAACTCTGAAAGAACTGAAAAAAGAAATCGCTGCTTACCTTGCTTGGGCTGAACCACAGCTGGCTGCAGGTAAAAACGAAGGCGCTCTTACACTGTTCTCTACTGTTAACCTCCACATCTTCCAGACATACTACGGTGGACTCCGCTGTAACGCTGATTACTCAGACTGGATTTACGGAAACTACGAACTGGTTAAACAGTTCATTGAAGGTGGACAGGATCTGAAACCTTGGCTTGAAGCTCAGGGGGCTCTCTTTGTTGAAGATACACAGCCAACACTTATCGGTGCTCTGTGGAACCGTGAAAACGAATACATCGGTGCAACATTCGATGAAGACGGTGATGGTAAAAACGAAGCTGGACGCTGGGGTGCATACTTTGCTCCACCAAAACGCACACTTCTTAAAACAAGTCCTACAGCTGCTCAGAACAAGATTATGACTCGTACAGATGCAAAAGAACTTATCGTAGAAAACGGACGTGTTACAGGTGTTAAAGCTGTAATGTACGACGGAACTCCGGTAACAGCTCATGCAAAATGCGGTGTAATTCTTGCAACTGGTGGTTTCGCAGCAAATATCGACCTGGTTCGCAAAACAAACAAATACTGGGTTGAATCTGCAATCACAGAAAAAACACAGACAACAAACCGTAACTCACTTATGGGTGACGGTATCACAATGGGTAACAAAGCAGGTGCTGCTTCAACAGGTATGGAATTCACACAGCTTATGCCAATTTCTTGGATCGATAACGGTCAGCTGGCATTCGGTGGCGGAAACTATGCTGTTTACATCAACCCAACAACAGGTAAACGTTTCGTAAACGAAACTTCTGAACGTGACGTTCTTTCTCTTGCAGAATTTGCAAACGGTATTGAAAAGAACGGTGTTTCAGGTGTATTCCTCGAAATTGCAAATACAGCACAGCCAATCCCTGGTCCATATCCATACGGAACACCAAAAACTCCTGAAACTTGGGAAGCTGATGTTGAAAACCGTCAGTACACACGTACAATCGATCAGTTCGAAGCTCTCTTCAAAGAACTTGGAATCAAAGCTGATGCTAAAACAGTTATTGAAGAAATCAAGGCTTACGATATGGCTTGTATGACAGGTACAGAAGACAAGATGGCTGTTGAAAAGACTGGTTGGTCACGCCTTATTGGTAATGCTAACCGTGATGAAAACGGACGTTACGATGTATCTTCTTACACACTGGACGGAGTAAAACTTAAGGTTCGTCTTATGGCTCCATCTACACACCATACAATGGGTGGTCTTTCAGTTGATACAGACCGCCGCGTTCTGGATGCTAAAGGAAACCCAGTTAAAGGTCTTTATGCAGCCGGTGAAGTTACTGGTGGTATCCATGGTGGTAACCGTCTTGGTGGTAACGCTATCGTTGAAATCTTCGTTTCTGGACGTACAGCTGCAAACGCTATCGAAAAAGACAACTAAGATTTTTTGAAATCTGCAGGACCGTCATTTTGATGGACTGCGGATTCATGTGAAAGGGCAGGTGGCTTAAAGTCATCTGCCTTTTTTTTTGCTTTGTTCTGTGTTACAATAAAACCAGGTGGGGACCTATGAAATATTTCAAAATGATTTTTATTTTAGCTTTGATGACTGCAGTTATTCCCGGGTGTTCCAGAAAAGCCCATGCAGACGGTTATGTAACACAGGCTGAAGAAATTCCAGTTGTAAAAGTAAATCCCGAATTAGATAAAATTGATCGGGTATTTGAAAAAATGGGAACTCGTTTTAAGGAAGAAGTAAAGATTTCCGATAAGGAAGTTTTTCTTTCAGATTTGAAAACCGTTCTTGAAGAAGAAAAAAAATATAATCCAAATGATGTTCCGCTTTATTACCTTATCGATAAAAAACATAACATCGGCGAAAATTATGTTCCTGACGGACTTGTAAAACTGACAGACAAAACAGACTATAATTTCTGGCGCGAGGACCTTTCTCTTCGCCCTGATGCAGAATCTGCCCTTCGTGTAATGGCCCGGGCCGCAAAAAATGATGGTATAACTCTTCTAGTAAGTTCTACATACCGATCGTACGAATATCAGAAAAAACTTTTTCAGCGATGGGTTGATATTGACGGCCTTGAAGAAGCAGAACGGGAATCTGCTCGGGCTGGAACCAGTCAGCATCAGCTTGGGCTTGCCATTGACTTTGGTTCTATAGACGACTCTTTTGCTGAAACAAAAATGGGGAAGTGGATGTATGAAAATGCTGCTTCCTTCGGCTGGTCGCTGAGTTTTCCAAAAAATTATGAAGATATTACCGGTTACCGCTGGGAAAGCTGGCATTTCCGTTTTGTAGGTGTTCCTGCCTGCAATTTCCAGAAAAAATATTTTAATGATGTTCAGCAGTATATGTTTGAATTTATTGACGCCTGGAAAAATGATGTTGGGGCAGGAGTATAAATTATGACAAAGGATGAACTTTTCAAAAATGCTTATTCCAAGTCTCAGTCTCAGGCTTCGAGAAGTTTTGGACAGGAACCTTCTGACGGCGACGGCTTTAAGAAATTTTCCGATGCTATACCGGACGGTGGGTTTCAGAATGGTTTTCAGAAGGAAACCCGTCCTTCGGAACTTCCAAAAGATAAAGAATCTGTTTATCGTCGTGTCGCTAAATTTTTTGTAATGATCGGCGAAGATGAGGCTGCAAAAATTATTCCTCATCTTTCTGAAGAGCAGATTTTAAAAATTGTTCCGGAAATTGCATCAATCCGAAGTATAAGCAAAGAAGAGCAGTCTGTAATACTTGCCGAATTTAACGGACTTTTAAAACAGGCACGCGAAGCTGGGGGAGTAACTACAGCCCGTGAAATGCTTGTTAAAGCTTACGGCGAAAAACGCGCAGAGGAAATGCTTCAGAAGGCTGTTCCATTTGGAAGTGGAAAACCTTTTGACTATCTTTCTGATGCAGATAACGAAAGAATCTTTTATCTTCTGCGGGATGAAAGTACCGGTGTGCAGGCTATAGTTTTATCACACCTTGAACCGAAAAAAGCGGCTGCTGTAATTAATTTTATGGAAGCCGGAATGAAAAAGGATGTTGTTCTTCATCTTGCAAAAATGGAACCTGTTTCTCCTGATGTAATCCGAAGAATCGATAAATCCCTTCATGAAAAATCTCTGACACAAACTTCTGAAAAATCAGAAAATATTGACGGACGAAATGCACTTGCAGAAATTCTCAAACGAATGAATTCAGGAACTGAAAAGGAAATCCTTAATCATCTTTCCGAAGAAGATCCTCATCTTGGGGATGATCTCCGTTCCCGTCTTTTCACAATTGATGATGTGGTAAATTCTGATGACCGCTTTATTCAGGAAAAACTTCGCGATATGGCCGATGCAGAAATTGTTTATCTTATTGCGGGAAAACCTGATAATTTCCGCGATAAGATTCTTGATAATGTTTCAATTAATCGTAAAGCTCAGATTCTCAGCGATGAAGACCTTTTGAAGCCTCTCCGCAAGACTGATGTTGATAAAGCCACAAACGCTTTTGTTTCCGATCTACGTCGGGCTTATGAAACTGGAAAACTGCGGATTACAGGTCGAAACGATGAACAGTATGTTTGATAACGAAACTAAATCAGATAACGCTGAAGAAAATCTCGTTTTTCATTATTCTCATGAACACCGCATAAAAAATGCTCCCAAAGAAGTGCAGGATTATTACAACGGTAATTTTGAACTGAATAAAGGCATTAAAGTTTTATTTAAAAATAAATCCAACAGAGTCATTTTAATCGCTCTTGTTATAATGACGGTTTTTGCTCTTATTTATTCTCGAATTCAAAGCGGACGTAACCGTGGAAGTCTTGGAAATTATAAACTGGAACTTACAAGTTTTGCCTTTGAAGAAAAAATTTATACATCCCTGAAAATTACAGAAGATTCAAAAAAGAAGTCGGTGGAAAAAGAACCTGTAATGCTTTCAGTGAATGCGTCATTTTTTGATGTAAATAATCAGCTGGCTGAATCCAGGGAAAATACCGAACTTCTTGACCAGACTGAAGAAAAACTTCAATGGCTTATTACCGACTATGATATTACCTCTGTAGAAGTGAAAGTGTCTGACGGAAAAGAAACTCTCCAGCTTGAAGCAGATGTGAAGAGATAAAAAATTGTGAATTGAATAAAAATCCCTTATACTGAAATCAGAGATAATTAAAAATATAGAAGGGGTTTTATATGAAAAAGTTAAAAGTCATACTGTCAGCAGTTCTTCTGACAGCTCTTTTTGCAGCCTGTAAGAATCCTGCAGGAAATGTTCCCGAAAACAAACCGGGAAATTCAACTGATTCCGAAAACGCTTCTTCTGAGCCTGCCGCTCCAGTAGATAGTGAGCAGGGGGAAGAATCTTCCGTAGTTGGTTCTAACCCATTTCCTGGAAGCCTTATTGCAACTGATAAAGGTATAAAACTTACAATAAATGTTCCTGAGAATATGTTGAAAGTTGAAGTTTCAAGGCTTTCTGATACTGAAAGTATAAATGATGCTGGTGTTTTAATCTTTACTCAGAAAAATAATACTTTGAATACCTATTCTTCTGAAACTCTTGTCTACGAAGATAGTTTTGTTAATCCTGGCGTAACTTATAAATATCGTGTTCGTTTTGTAACTTCTGATATACGTTATTTACCATTTTGTGACTGGACTTCTGTGACAACTACTGCAGGTTCTGGTGAGTTGAAAATGACAAATAAAGAACGTGTTTTGGGGAGTTTTGATAAAAAGACTCTTGTATACAAAGCAAATGAAACTCCTGAATATACATATAGGGATGATTTAGAAATAGAAAAATGGGCAGTTTTAATTACACATGATGATGATTATTCAAATTGGATAGAAGGGTGGGTAAGAGTTTTTGACGATAATACTGAGTACACTTTGTTTCGAGGTTTTAGGCATCAATTTGAAAATCTTCCGGTAAGAAGAGTTGTTTTAAAAGCTCGTGTATTTTTTTATGAACTCCCGGAAAATCAAAGCTTTGAACTCGAGATGCAGGATAATACAACTGTTTTTGAAGAATCTTTCCGCTGGGATAATTCAAAAGGTGAAATTTGGTCCGCTGTTCCAACAGATAATGGGGTTGAACTGAAAATACATATTCCTTATGGCATAGGTCGCCTTCAGGTATTCAGAAAAACTCCGGGTTCTGCAGATTATTCTTTTTATTCAAATGTAGAAAACTGGAATAATGAAAAGCAAAAACTGGAACTTCTGCCAAATTATTTTGCTACCTTTGTAGATCCCTATGTAACTCCAGATAAAGAATATTCCTACAAAGTCCGCTTCGTTACCCCAGATTGGAATTACAGTTCCTTTACAGAAGCGGTAACTGTAACTTCAACTACAGGTAATGGAGAGTTGAAACTTTTAAATGAACCTGAAGGAATTCTGGATAAAGTTAATAAAAAATTTACTTTCACAAAAAAACCTGAATTTTCTAATGTTGGGGGAAATGTTCAAACAAACATGATTGTTCAGTATCAGAAACCGGAATGGACTGGATGGAGTGATTTTTCCTTTTGGATAAACCCTCAGTCAGATGAAGTAGATATAATGCTCTTTGGCCTTGATAACGGGCAGTGTGATAAATTGAATGTTCAGCTTGGAATTAACGGAACTGTATATGGCTGGTGTATGGTTGGGGATGAAAATTATGGTGTCAGTTATAATGCTTCCAATTGGTTTTTTAAACTAAAAAATGGCTTTTTCGAATGGAAAATAGAGGAAGAGTTTCCAATAGATGTTGGCTCTGATAACGGAACTACAGTTAATAAAGATGGTGAGTTGTATAATTTTTCTTTCAGTGGGACAGGGCAGTATAATGGCTTGTTTACAGGAATAAATCGGGAAACTGGAAAAACTGTCGGGGTTTTCTTTATTAAAAAAGCCGGCTTTCCATATAAAAAGAATCCTTCCTCTTCGAGTTATCAAACTGCTTCAGAAAATGCTTCATGTATTGTTACTGTTGAAAAACAAAATGATGGTTCATGGAGTTTCACCGGTTATAGATATGCAGAAGAGGTTGCAAGTTTGTTGACTTACAATCAGGATACTGATAATTGGACTTTGAACAAAGGGGGGACTGTTTTAAATCGTTCAGGTTTAAGTTCTATTACAGCAAGCTGGAGCAATTGGTAAATCTTCTAAAGTTGTAGGCGTCCCCGGAAAACCTTCGGTTTTCCGGTCGGCGTATTCCGGGTTCGGTACCCCTCAGTCCTGCGCTGCGCTTGGACCGGCCGCTTTGCGGCCGCCCTCCATATGCCTGACGCAGTTTTTTTGTTTTAAAAGAATCTTAAAAAAAATACAAAAAAAAGTGGAAATTTTTGTAAAAAAGTTAGTTTTGCACTAGACACGTTTTCATAAAAAGTATAT
>JAKSTN010000019.1 GCA_024402535.1 Treponema sp. | reverse complement strand
TGAACAGAATACAAAGAGGAATTGAAAGCCCGATTGTAAGGGTTGCACGCCAGTCGGCAAGGAACATAAGGATTACAAGAATAGCAAATATGATACCTGCAATACCCGAAGTGACTACAGTTTTCAATGAAGCAGAAACCTGACGAGCGTCATCTGAAATGACATGGAACTTCACTGCCCCGCCAAGATTTTTCTCTTCGTTTTCAAGAACCTTTTTTACCTGTTTTACGATGCGGACAGTATCTCCGTCATTTCGTTTTGTAATGCTTACAATTGTAAGAGGATTGTATCCGTCTGTAACCCGGTATTCTTCTTCAGGATAATCAAGGTAAACATCGGCAACATCAGAAAGGCGGATTACCGTTGATCCGTCTGCAACGCCAACAGGAAGATTTTTTACATCATCAATGGAATTGAAACCGCCGGCATACCGTACCTGAATGGCTCGGTCTTCGTGGTCAGCATTTCCCAAAGGAAGGTTTACGTTTCCATAATTCAGAACCTGATACACTCTTGTAACGGAAATGCCTTTTGAAACAAGGTCATCAGTCCGGAGCTTGATATTCATGCGAAGTTCTTTTCCGCCTTCAACATTTATAGAAGAAACTCCGTCAATTCGTGTAAGTTTTGGAATAAGCTCATCGTTTATGTAACGGGTTGCACGCCCCTGGTCTTTTCCAGCTCCAACAGAAAAAGTAATGACAGGAAGCATTGTAATACCGCCGACTACAGCAACCGGTTCTCCAGAAATTCCTTCTGGAAGCCGGTTCTTAATTTCGCGGACCCGGTTTCGCAGTTCTTCCAGCTGGTCATAAGGATCTACTCCGTCGGCATAAGTAATGGTAACCCATGAAATGGAAGTATAGGATGCGCTGTCAACTTTCTTAAAATGAGGAAGAGTTACAAAGGCGTCTTCCATAACAGAGGAGATTTCCTGTTCAACATCTTCGGCTGAAGCACCCGGATAAATTGTATATACAATTGCTTGAGGCATAGAAATGTCTGTCATAAACTCCAATGGCATTCCGCTTATAGAAAGAAAGCCGAAAACCATAAGGACAATGAGACACATTGTAATGATGATAGGATGCTTTACGGAAAACTCAGAAAGTTTCATTCAATCACCTTTACTTTCTGTCCGTCAAAAACAGAATTCTGACCATCAGTTACAAACCAGGAATTTTTATATTCATCGGGAACAATAAAGTTTTTACCGTCTGTTGTTACATCCTTCATTTCAAGGAAAGAAACAGAGTTGTCACTTTCGTTATAAATGTAGCAGGAACCGTCCAGTTTTCTTGTAGTTACAGGCATGACAAATACATCATCATGCTCAGCATAATTTGCCGTCACTTTAATGAACATGCCCGGACGGAATCTTTCGCCTGGTTCTTCAATGCGGCACACAACCTGAAAGTTCTTGCTTTCGGCAGAAATGTAGGGTGCCACATTTTCGATTATAGCAGGACTTACAGCATCATCATACATTCCCTTAATGCCGGGTCTTGTAACTGTAAGCGAAATCTCATCTTTACGTGTAGCAAAAAGGTCAAAGTATTTTTCAGGAACTTTAAGTCGCACAACAAGATTTGTCATATCCGCAAGAACGATTAAAGGTTGAGTTGTAGCGCCTATGGAACCTTCGGCAGAATCGGCAATAAGGATTGTGCCCGAAACAGGAGCCTTCACTTCTGTGTATTCCATCTGAAGCTTTGCCAGATCATACTGGGCTTTTGAAGCGTCATACTGAGCCTTTGCCGAATCGTAATTCTGCTGGGTTGTGGCACCGCTTTTATACAAGTTTTCTATACGGGTAAAAGTTGATTCGTATCCGTAATAAGCCGCCTGAGCCTGAAGAAACTGCTGGCGGTAAGGAGCATCATCGATTTTTGCAAGGATTGTGTCTTTTTCAACATAATCCCCGGCTTTGAAAGGATAAGAAGTAATGGTTCCCGAAACAAACGGAACAACAGGAATCATGGCTTTGGCTTCAACATAGCCAGATATAGTGATGGATTCGGAAACATTTCCCTTTACAGGCTTTGCAACAGTAACCGCAGGAACAGGAACTTCATAAGGCGCTGCCTTCTTCCGGGTTAAAACTAAAATTGTACATATAATAACAACCGCTACCGCCAGAATGGACAAAACAGCAGTCTTTTTGGAGATTTTAAACATATCACTATTAAATTTAATAATTTCAAGCCATAAATTCAATATAATATTTAGTTAGGGAAAAATTGGATTAAATCAAATGAATTTATATATCTAGCTTTTATCTATATAATTGAGGACTTTTTATAAAATCAGTATAATAGATGCCATTATTATAATAATTTTTCGGAGTCTCTCATGTCTTACGATTTTAAAAACATTGAACCTAAATGGCAGAAATACTGGGCGGACAACAAAACATTCCGCGTAACAGAAGATGAATCTATTCCGGCAGAAAAACGCCGCTACGTTCTTGATATGTTCCCTTACCCTTCTGGGGCAGGACTTCACGTAGGTCATCCTGAAGGATACACAGCAACAGATATTTACTGCCGTTTCCTTCGCATGAAAGGCTACAATGTTCTCCATCCAATGGGATACGATGCTTTCGGTCTTCCAGCAGAAAACTATGCTATCAAGACAGGAACACACCCATCAATCACAACAAACCAGAATATCGAAAACTTCACACGCCAGATTAAAGCTCTTGGTTTCAGCTACGACTGGGACCGCTGCATTTCTACATGTGAACCAGAATACTATAAATGGACACAGTGGATTTTCCTCCAGCTCTACAAAAAAGGACTGGCTTACGAAGCAGAAACTCCAATCAACTGGTGTCCTTCATGTCTTACAGGTCTTGCAAACGAAGAAGTTAAAGAAGGCAAATGTGAACGCTGTGGTGCAATCGTAACACACAAAACAATCCGCCAGTGGATTCTTAAAATCACTGAATACGCAGAACGCCTTCTTGAAGACCTGGACAGTCTTGACTGGCCTGAAAGCGTAAAACTCATGCAGAAAAACTGGATCGGAAAATCTTTCGGTGCAGAAGTTGATTTTGAAGTTGCAAAAGCTGACGGAACCGGAAGCGGAGAAAAACTTACAGTTTACACAACCCGCTGTGACACTCTCTTTGGTGCAACATACATGGTTGTGGCTCCTGAACATCCTCTGGTAGCAAAAATCACAACTCCGGAACAGAAAGACGCCGTTGCAGCATACCTTGATGCAGCTGCTAAAAAATCTGACCTTCAGCGTACAGACCTGAACAAGGATAAGACTGGTGTATTCTCAGGAAGCTATGCAATCAACCCTGTAAACGGAACACTTATTCCAATCTGGATTGCAGACTACGTTCTCATTTCTTACGGTACAGGTGCCATTATGGCCGTTCCTGCCCACGATGACCGCGACTGGGAATTCGCAAAGAAATTCAACCTGCCAATCATCGAAGTTCTGAAATCAGAAGTTGATGTTCAGACACAGGCATGGACTC
Source organism: Treponema sp. (assembly GCA_024402535.1). Taxonomy (GTDB): domain Bacteria; phylum Spirochaetota; class Spirochaetia; order Treponematales; family Treponemataceae; genus Treponema_D. Next base: position 44,255 of record JAKSTN010000019.1, on the reverse strand, counting down.
AGGACGGTGTACACGTAAACTCAGGTTTTGTTGACGGACTGAACAAAAAAGACGCTATCGCAAGAATGATCGAATTCCTTGAAGAAAAGAAAATCGGTCACGCAACAGTAAACTATAAACTCCGCGACTGGATTTTCAGCCGCCAGCGCTACTGGGGTGAACCAATTCCTCTGGTACACTGTGAAAAATGTGGTACAGTTGCAGTTCCAGAAGACCAGCTCCCTGTTGAACTTCCAAACGTAAAATCTTACCAGCCAACAGGAACAGGAGAATCTCCACTAGCAGCCATTGAAGATTGGGTAAACTGCACATGTCCTGAATGTGGCGGAAAAGCAAAACGCGAAACAAACACAATGCCTCAGTGGGGCGGAAGCTGCTGGTACTACCTGCGCTATCTGGATCCAAAAAACAACGAAAAATTCGTTTCTGAAAAGGCTGAAAAATACTGGATGCCTGTAGACCTTTACGTTGGTGGAGCTGAACACGCAGTTCTTCACCTGCTCTACTCTCGCTTCTGGCACAAAGTTCTTTACGACTGCGGAGTTGTTTCTACAAAAGAACCATTCCAGCGCCTCATCAACCAGGGACTCATCACTTCATTCGCTTTCCAGAGAAAGAACAAGACTCTGGTTCCAACAGATGAAGTTTCAGAAAAAGACGGAAAATTCGTAGAAACTGCAACAGGCGAAGAAGTTGAACAGATCATCGCAAAGATGTCTAAATCTCTTAAGAACGTTATCAACCCTGATGACATGATCAATCAGTACGGTGCAGACTCTGTCCGCATGTACGAAATGTTCATGGGACCACTTACAATGAGTAAACCATGGAATACACAGGGTATCATCGGTATCAACCGCTTCCTGGAAAAAGTATGGGCAGTCGGTGAAAAGCCACTCAACGACATCGATATTACAGGAAAACTTGATGATGAAAAACTTGTAGCTCTGCGTAAAACATTCGCTCAGACTGTAAAGAAAGTTACATCAGATACAGACACTCTGAACTTCAACACTGCAATTTCACAGATGATGATTTTCATCAACGAAGCTTCAAAAATGGAAAGCCTTCCAAAAGCAATGTGGTCTGACTTCGTAAAGATGATCTCAGTTTACGCTCCACATATGGGTGAAGAACTCTGGGAAAAACTTGGCAACACAAAAACCGTTGCTTACGAAAAATGGCCTGAAATCTCTGACGACTTTGCAAAAGACGACAAGAAAAAGATTATCGTTCAGGTAAACGGAAAAGTTCGCGACAACTTTGAAACAGAACCTGGAACTGCAGAAGACGTTCTTAAAGCAACAGCTCTTGAACAGCCAAACGTAAAGAAATTTACAGACGGCCACGAAATTGTAAAAGTGATTGCAATCAAAGATAAAATTGTAAATATTGTAATTAAATAAATTATTAAACCCGTTCTTCGGGTAAAAAAAAGCTGACAGATTTATATCTGTCAGCTTTTTTTATGCCTTATTCAAATTCAGCAATTACTTTTCCAAGATAAACTACAACACCTGATTGAACTTCGTAAGGTTCAGTATTCTCATGAACAAACAATTGAATCTTTTCACAAACCATCGAATCACTTATTTCATTCCATTCCTCTTTTTTTGCAATTCCAGCAGAACATTCTGTTGGAATATTTATTATAGGATCCATTGTAATCAGCGAAATATCATGTGACGACCAATCCATAAGTTTTATACTATAATTTAATGTTTCATCCGCTTCTACTCCAAACATTTCAGCCTTAAAAGAAGTACATCCCGAAAGATCGACAGAAGAATTACGATAAATATGAGTGTTATATCCATGGACTATAACTTTCAAATACCTTTTTCCATCAATATCAACGAATTCCATACCATCGTCAAAGTAAAAATCTGTTTTATAAGGGTCAAAAACAACTTTATAAGTAACAGGTTTTAAATAGAAATGATAAGTTCGCTTTGTAGGGTCTATATTATAATATGTATTCAATTCAAGTTCTTCAGTATATTCAGAATCTAAATAAACTTTATGCTCTTCAGTTTCAATTTCAATATCATCTGTAGTACTACTACTCCACCCCATATCCCCAGAAACATATTCTTCGTCTTTTGTCAAAATCAAATTATTTCTCTCATCAAAACCAAACTGATATCTTTTAATATACGGGCTTGATACAGAGATAACATGATCCCCAGTATGAATAAAAAATTTAAATGATGGTACAAATTTTGCATAAACTGAAATATCACCGGAACATATATTATCCCGGTTTAAAGGGACCCGATTACCATTTTCATATGCAAAATAATCAACTCTAGTTTCAGATTTACGTTCGAACTTATTCTCAAAATTTACCTTAATTTCTTCAGAACCAAACTGATAAATCTGACCTTCATATATTGGTATAGTCTGATAAAGCTCTCTTGTATCTGCATCATATACAAAAATATTGTATGCAGTTTTTTCTACTTTTTCTGCATATAATGTTAAAAATCCTGTATAAATTTTCTGAGGATCATACAGAGTTTTCTTTTCTTCATCTGTATACCAGATATATTTATATTTACTGCTAACATCGGTTTCAGGAAGCGAAATTTCATAACCTGGAATATATAAAGTACCATATGCAGATTCATCTGGTATGTCTATCATAACTTCATATGCATCATGAAGTTTTTCAATAGTTGCTTCTTCATATGAATTTTCTCCTTCAAGCATTATTGCGGTTGTTTCATAAATATACATCTGTTTCTGATATGTATTCGTATTTTTCAAAATTACTTTCACATAAAAATTTTCTTTATAGTAAATTTTTGAAGAAGATTTTATGTACAAAACTTTTCCTGAATCTTCATCTTTTAATTCAGGATAGCAAAACCTTTGATAAACCTCATCATAGTCTCCATTACTATCCAAAGAATAAATACTAGCAGCATATGAAAAACTAGTTAAATTATCCGCTGTCAAAAAAGGAAGATTTAACTTAATTGTCAACTCCGATTCAATACGCTCATCATTGTTACCATCTCTTCTTGGAACAAGGTCGAAAGAAATAATATTATCGTTGTCCTCAGAAATATTAATATAATCAGTTTCTGCATCAAATCTTACATTTGAAAAAGGGAAACCATATTCATTTAAAATAATATTTCCTTCATTATCTCTCTTGTAAATAGTACCGTAAAATCCAAAAACATAAATTCCAGAATAAATTTCAAAACCAGATTCAATAAAAGCCGATAATTCTTTTCCTGTCCCATGAAACAATGATGTATTCATATATGGTTTATCAGAATAATAAATTTCAACCATATCAAGATCTTCAATTTTGTATGAGATATCTGGTAAAGCAGTGCGGGAAGATTTTTCTGCAACAACTGAAAAATTGAAAGCCGGATAAACTTTTACCATATTCCCAGTGTTTTTTTCTGTAAACTGCTTATCCGACTGCTCTCTTTCAAGTTTCGGCTGAAAGTTTATCCCTGTATTACATGAAACAAAAAACGCAGTAATTATAAAACTCAAAACAAAGAATATATTCTTAATTTTATTCATTTTCTTACCTCCACCCTTTTCTATTCGATATTTTTCGTTATATCAATTTGTTTTGAATAGGTTACAGAACCTTTTCGTGCCACCAAAGAAATTGTAAAGAAATCCAAATCAGAATAGTCATCAGGGTTTATTTCGATCTCTTTTGTTGAACCAAGCACAATAGAACCTAGTTTCCACTGGTAACTTGTAAAACCTTCTGAAGCAGATAGTAAAATTATTCCATTATCACTAACAGTATATGAAACACGTACATCAGAACTTCCAATAAAATTGATAGAGAATTTTAACTCTGGTAATTTTGGTTCATAACCTTTCCGATAAATAGTATTCCAGTATTCAGGATATTCCAATCTAGAAATTTCAAGAGTATTATCATCTTTGAATCTATAATTTAAAATTGGTTCTTCATCAAAATCCCCACCATTAGGATTATCTAGCAAAAAAATGAATTTATTATCATAAACCTTATATTTCATTGGCTCTGGTAAACCGGGGGCCATATAAAACATTCCTGTGGCATCTTTTTTTGCGCTGAATGCAGTTTGGAAATTCCCACCTAAATAAGTAACCCAATCTCCAACAAATCTTGAATCCTCAATAACAGGATTTGCAGGATCAATATAATAAGGGCTCGAAAATTCTTCACCAGACTCAGGTTCAAGTACAGAAGCAAGATAAAATAAGCAGTCATTATTTTCGATTGTGAATAAAACAGTACCGTTAATATGCCAAATTGGACGGCGCCTTAATTTATATATAGCAGGTAAATTAAGGTCAGCTAAATCCTGGTAATCCAACAGGTCTTCAAAAGACTCATACGATTCCTTATTCTTAATACCTGCATTATAGCCCCAGCTCACACTTGTATCTTTCCAATTTACATCTCCAGACCGAAACTGAACTGTAATAAAAGCTGAATCAATATTATCCTTAAACGTATCACGAATATCTTTATTTATTTTAAAGTTATATGAAGTTCCATCAGTAATAAATCGAGCACCTTCATATTTCGAAAAATCAAAACAATCCTCTACATTTATAGCAGTAAGAGGAGAAACATATTCCACTGAACTAGTTTCCCACTTGTCAATATTATTAATAAGTTCAAACTTATACTTTTTATTTTTTTCAACAAATGGGAAACAAACAACCTTTTCAGTACCTGGTTCTTGAGGTTCTGTCCAGGATTCATATTCCATAAGTTCAATTCCAATTCCTGTAGTATGTTCAATTATTTCATGGTTATTATAATTTCCAATATCACTTTCCAATCGTCTTACAGTAAGAAGAAGACCTTTTCCATCTGGATCATAGGTAACTGTCAGGCGTCCATCTGGAGTTGTAACTGTTGTGGGATAATCTTCTGCATCAGGATCACCATGCTGGTTATCATCTGTTTTATTTCCCGAATCTCCGTCAGGTTTCTCTGAAGGATCTTTATCCGAATTTTCGGCAGGATCTTTTCCGGGGTTTTCTACAGGATTCTTTCCCGGAGTTACACCAGGTTCACATGAAACAAAACAAAAAGCCAATGCCATAAAAAGCAACGTAATAAGTTTTGCCATTTTCTTCATAAATATTATTCTCCTTATAATAAAAAAGACCAGCCCGAAACGACTTTTGTTCCAGACCGGTCTTTTGAGTACAATATAAATTATTTTTTTGAATTAACTACATTCTCTCTCTCTCTCTCTAACAAATGTATAGTAGTTTCAAATTCTAACATAATTTTATTTTAGTCCATTTTTTTTTATTTGCCAAGGTTTTTAAAGCACCGCTTTTTACTCCTTTTTCTATTTAGATGCTATAATATAATCATATTCCAAGGGAGTTTTAGGGACAAACAAAGAAATTGGCAACACAAAAACAATCGCTTACGAAAAATGGCCAGAAATCTCAGAAGACTTTGCTAAAGACGACAAAAAGAAGATTATCGTTCAGGTAAACGGAAAAGTTCGCGACAACTTTGAAACAGAACCTGGAACTGCAGAAGATGTTCTGAAGGCAACAGCTCTTGACCGTCCAAACGTTAAGAAGTTCACAGACGGACACGAAGTGGTAAAAGTAATTGCAATCAAAGATAAGATTGTAAATATTGTTGTGAAATAAACGGCTTACAGTTTTAAGTTAAATACGTCGAGTCAAGGCACACTTCGTTCAAGGCCTTGACTTCGCCGTTTTTAGGGTTTGTATTAAACCCTAAATAAAAATACCGCATTTCATTCGAAATGCGGTATTTTTTTATTTAAGCCAGTTTTAATAAAAAACTATGGATTTGGGATACAAGAAACTGATTCACTGAATAAACTGCTATTACTACTATATGAAGAAGGATCCGAATAACTTGAAGCACATACCCAGAAATAATAAGTCTGATTTTTTTCAAAATTACTTTTAGAATATGTAAGTATATTAGATGATTTATATGTTAATCGTCTTGCGTCTAATATATTATCACTTGTTCCATAATACCAGACATAGTAACTTGTTCCACTAACAGTATCACAAGATAACTCAATAGAATAAGGTGAATAATCAGGATCAACAGTAAAGTTAGTTGGTGTTAATAAACTACTATTACTTGAAGTTAATTCATAACTAACTGGAATTTCCATAAAATCTCCAGCGCATTCTTCATTTGAAGAAGAAGAATCGGCACAGCGCACCCAAAAATAATAAGTTCCTGTTGCAGGTAATTTTACATAAATAGAACTTGATGTCGTATAATTTATTATTCGTGCTGTAGTTACATCATTACTATCACTGTAATAACCCCCGTGATAATAATAATCATCGCTGCTCCATGTTATATATACCGTATTTTTATAACTTGAAGATTCTGTTATTGTAACACCGGTAGGCACATAATCTGGTTTCACATAATTAACATTACATGAAACTTTTTTGCTTATAGGATTATCTTCAGATCTACTGGAAGTATAAGGTTTTACCCAGAAATAATAAGTTCCAGATGAAGTTAATGGATATGTTGTAAAGCCTAAAGCGGAATAATTTCCATAATTAATACACGTTCCGGAAGTAGCTTCAGGATCTGTGCTATAATAAACCGCATAGTTAGGTGCTCCGCAGTCTTCCCAAGTAACTGTATATCTATATCTGTTTCCAGAACTTGTTCTTGCAGGAGTTACTTTTACCCATGAAGGTGCAACAGCAGGATATTTTGTGTATTCATGTACTACAGGTTTACTGGCCACCCCTTCCGATTTATCGCTAGAAGAAATATTAGAAGATACAACCCAGTAATAATATGTTCCTTCACTTAAGCTAGAAGGATATTCATAGTCAAATAATGAATATGAATAAGTTCTATAATCTAAAAAATTTGCAGTTTCCAGATCATTCTCTGTATTACGCCAGATCTGATAATAGCGGGACCCATTATTTAAATAATTAATTGAAATTATTTTAGTATTAATTTCTTTCAGAGAAGTAATAACTGTAGCGGCAGCAGTTTCTTCATTAATTATTTCAAACTCAATAGTATTTGAAACAAGATTTAATTCTGGTAATTCCGCATAAAGCTTATGAACTCCTAAGCTATAGCTATTAAGAGAAAGCGTTGTATATGATTTTGAATCAAGACTGATATTTGTATAAAATTTATCATCAACGTAGAAATTAACAACAGGTGAATCATCATAGGAATAACTGTCAACATTATTCAGTTCAACATTTACTGTATAATATGATGTACCAGACGAAGCATAAAACTTGTTGTAAGAAGGTGCAGAAATAATCTTCAGCTCAGGATTTTTAGGTTCTTCCTTTTTTAAAGCAGAAACACTTACTGTAATACTGTTTGATTTTAAATCCCCTTCCTTTACGTATACTTTTGAAGTACCAGTTGGAAGCACTGACGAAGAAATGGTCAGTGTGTTATCTGAAATGGAAGCTTTTGAAACTACAGGTTCCTCATTTGCTTCTGTGTAAACATCAACAGATGAATGAACGGTTTCTAAATCAGAAAAAACAACAACAAGCGAAACGCTTTGTCCTTCTTCAACAGATACCTTTGAAGGTCCTAATGTGATGGCTGACGTTTTAAGTGCTGAAGAACAGCCCGCCAGTCCCATGGCCAGTGCAATTACCAGCCCGCAACTGAACAAAACTTTTTTTAAGTTTTTAAACATTTTAAATCTCCTTAGATTTTTTTAATGCACTTATTTTAACATTTTTTCTATCTAAATGTCATTAAGGGGAATTTTCCTATGACTTCTGTTATAATATGTATATCAACCGTACTTTTTGGGAGGAAACATGGTAGAAGTTAAAGAAGAAATGGAACGGGTTCCACGTGCCCTTTTAGTTGGTGAACCTGGAAACGACCTTCAGGAATTAAAAGGACTTGTACGGACACTGGGCTATGAAGTAATCCAGAGACTCACCTTAACAAGACTTGAAATACATCCAGCCTACGGCATGGGAACCGGAAAAGCTCAGGAAATAAACGAACTTGCTCATTCAATCAATGCAGACTGCATCATTTTCGATTTCAACATTGAACCACGAAAACAGAGAAACTGGGAAGAACTTACAAATCTTTCCTGCTTTGACCGCCAGGAAGTAATCATCCGTATTTTTGCTTCCAGGGCTCTGACCCGTGAAGCCGTTCTCCAGGTAGACCTGGCACGGCTTCAATATTCTCTGCCCCGCCTTGCCCACATGAACCGGGATATGAGCCGTCAGCGAGGTGGTGCATTCGGAAACAAAGGTTCGGGTGAAACACAGCTGGAACTGGATTCACGAAAAGTCCGGGAAAAAATCCAGGCTGTAAAAAAAGAACTTCTGGAAGTTGAAGTAAACCGCCAGACCCAGAGAAAAAGCCGCGGCAAATATCCGTCATGTGCCCTTGTAGGTTACACAAACGCAGGTAAATCAAGTCTTCTGAACGCACTGACAGGAAGCGACGCCTTTGTTGAAGACCAGCTTTTTGCAACGCTGGATCCGACAACAAGAAAGCTTCCGATGAACGACGGTTCTTCGGTGCTCATTACTGATACAGTAGGTTTCATTTCAAACCTGCCCCATTCGCTTATCGATGCATTTAAATCTACTCTGGAAGAAGCAACTTACGCAGACCTTCTTCTTATCGTTCTGGATTCAGCAGACCCAAATGCCCTTGAACAGTATGAAACAGTCTGTGATGTTCTTGAAGAAATCGGTGCTGATAAAAATCCGCGCCTTATTCTTTTGAACAAATTCGACAAAGCAAAAGATGAAGCCGAAGAAAATCTTCAGAAGCTCAGACTCACCTTCCCTGATGCTTTATGCGTTTCTGCAAAAGACCAGTGGGGTTTTGATGAACTTAAAGATAAGATTTATGACACTCTTCTTGGCGAAATCTGTGAATACATTATTCCGATGAACCAGATGCAGCTCATAAATGAACTTAAAAAATCAGGATGCATTGAAAAAGAAGAATGGCTTGATGACGGTGTTCATGTTACCTGCCGTGCAACAGGAAGACTTCTTGCCCTGCTGAGCCCTTTTGCAAAGTAATATGAAAGACAAGGTTTTATACATCATAATCGGATGCCTTACAGGGATCATTCTGCTTGGTACAGTTTTCGGACTTTTGAACGGCCACAGGCCTGCCGAAAACTTACGGGACGCAGATCCCGCTCCGAAGGAAATCACATCACTGAACAAACACAGTACTGAACGCCTTGCCGCTTATTCTGATCTTGGTCAGATAAGGGCTGTTACAAAACCTGCCGGAAAAAATGAAAGCGGAGTTCCTGTTGTCATTACTCCATGGCTTTCTTACCCTGAAGGAGACACTGTTTTCTTCGAAGAGATTTCAAGAAAACGCCTTGTAATAAAAGGAATCATCCAGACTTATTTTTCTGAACATACTCAGAAAGAACTGCTTGAACTGAGTGAATCAAAAATCAAAAATGAACTCCTTGGAAAAATCAACAGTCAGTTCACACTCGGAAAGATTTCTTCAGTATATTTCAGTGAGTACATTTTCCTGCAATAAAGCGCAGGCGCAATAAAAAACAGCTTGGAACTAAAATGAAAGATGCTTTTATAAACGAAAAACTTGATGACAAAAATCCAAAATGGAATGACGCAGTAAAACGCGAAATTGAACTTTACGGACGAGGGAACGATATCCGCGATCCTTTTGAACGTGACTACACCCGTATTCTTCACAGTCAGGCTTTCCGCCGTATGAAGCATAAGACCCAGGTTTTCTTTGCGCCCCACAATGACCATATCTGTACCCGCATGGAGCATGTACTTCACGTTGCGTCGGTTTCAAAAACAATTTCACAGCATCTTGGACTGAACCCGCAGCTTACAGAAGCAATCGCCCTTGGGCACGATATGGGGCATGCGCCTTTCGGTCATTTTGGCGAAGACGTTCTGAACAAACTTATCAAACAGAAGGACGGTGCCAACGCACCTAAAAAATTCTGGCACGAACGGAACTCTCTTTTCTTTGCCGATTATATCGAAACACTCCCCGACCCCGACGGCATTGAACAGCCTTTGAATTTAACCTACGCAGTCCGGGACGGACTTATCTGCCACTGCGGCGAAATTGACCAGCAGGGCGTCCGTCCCCGTGACAAAACCATAGACCTTTATTCCATGACCCGGCCGGGCTTTATCCAGCCATTCACATGGGAAGGCTGCGTTGTAAAAATTGCCGATAAGATTGCATTCCTTGGCCGCGACCTTGAAGACGCCCGCGCCTATCACATAATCGATTCTGCTTCTTACCGCCAGCTTCGCGAAATTGTAGCAGGAACTCTGGGCTTTGAACACAAAGGTGCCCAGCATGCCATGCGAAGCGGCAAAGCTATCAACACCACAGTTTTAATAAACGATATGATTGTTGATTTATGTAATGAATCAACTCCGGAAAAAGGATTATGCTTCAGTCCTGAATATTTTAAATTCATTACAGAAATCAAGCGGTTCAGTTTTGCAAATATTTACAGTCACTGGAGACTTGAAGAATTTCAGAACTACGCAGAAAACGTAATCAACACAATCTGGCGCACTTTAATGAAGGCTGAAGTTTTTGTCCAGAACGGACGGGTTGGACAGGCTTTGAAATTGTATCCGAAACTTGGATCAACTTTTGAAGACTGGCTTATCAAACATTCGAATTATCAGTATTTTGACGCCGCCAGACATTCAACAATAGACCGGAAGCGCATCATGCATTACAACACGCCTCAGGTCTTTGATATCCACGACAACACTTCATATGAAAAGTGCTGCGTGGAGTATATTTCCGGGATGACAGATCAGTTTGCCATCCAGATTTTTGAAGAAATCATTACTTTCTGATTAGTATACAGTTACAACTTCACCGTTTGGATATTTCTTTGTGATGTAATCCTTAACTTTGTCTGACTGAAGTGCTTTAACCAGAGCTTTGATTTCAGGTTTGTTTTCGTTACCAGCTTTTACACAGATAACGTTTACATATGGAGAAGATGAACCTTCTACGAAAAGTCCGTCTTTAGCAGCTGAAAGCCCTGCAGGAATTGCATAGTTACCGTTGATAACTGCAGCATCTACATCGTTCAGTGTACGTGGAAGTGAAGCAGCTTCAATTTCGCGGAACTTCAGTTTAAGAGGATTCTTTGCAACATCAAGTGGAGTAGCTGTAAGGCCGGCACCATCTTTCAGGGTAATAAGTCCAGCTTCCTGAAGAAGAAGAAGAGCACGGCCTTCATTTGTAGGGTCATTTGGAATTGCAACTGTTGCTTTCTTTTTAAGGTCTTTGTAAGACTTTACTTTCTTTGAATAAAGAGCAAATGGTTCAACGTGGATTCCACCGGCATTTACAAGGTGATAACCTTTTTCAACATTGAAAGAATCAAGATAAGGAATGTGCTGGAAGTAGTTTGCGTCGATATCACCTGATTCAACTGCATCGTTTGGTGTAACGTAATCTGTGAATTCAATTACTTTAAGAGTGATTCCTTCAGCAGCAAGGTCATCAACAATAAGGTTCAGAAGTTCTGCATGTGGTTCTGGTGTAGCACCAACTTTAATTGTCTGTGCGAAAAGTGATGTTGCCAGCAGCAGTGCTGACGATAAAGCGATAATTTTTTTCATTTTGATCTCCTGTCAAAAGGAAACCTGTAAGGTTCCCTCATTTATTAATCTTGCTTTATATTAGTAATTTGACAGAAGATTGTAAAATACTATCTTTTAATATTTTGTTATAGATAAAACCTATAACTAAAAAGACAGTATTTATCGTTTCGACATCATCTTGTTTACAATTTTTGTTCCTGCGAACTGAATTGCGGCAACAAGAATAATAATTACAACAACTGCGGCCAGCATGATTCCGGTTCTGAAGCGCTGGTATCCGTAACGGATCGCAAGGTCTCCAAGACCGCCACCACCCAGAGTTCCGGCCATGGCACTGTACCCGATCAGGTTGATGATAGTCAAAGTAATGCCGGAAGCAACTGAAGGAAGTGCTTCAGGGATAAGAACTTTATAAACAATCTGCCAGTTTGTAGAACCCATTGAACGGGCTGCCTGAATCATACCAGGATCAACTTCATTCAAAGCAGTTTCTGTAATACGGGCAACAAAAGGTGCTGCGGCAATAGAAAGCGGAATGATTGTTGCGGCGGTACCGATGGCTGTTCCAAGAATAAGTCTTGTAAAAGGCAGAAGAACAATCATGAGAATTACAAAAGGAAATGAACGGAGCACATCAATAATGCGACTTAACACAGCGTTGAAAACCGGATGAGGTGTGATTCCGAACTTATTTGTAACGTTTAAAAGAACTCCCAGAGGAAAACCGATAAGGAGCGCAAAGATTGTAGAAAGAGCAACCATGATCAAAGTCTGTAAGGTTGAAGTTCCAACAAGAATAAAAATCTGACTCATTATTCAGCCTCCTCAATTGCAACTCCGCTTTCACGGATAAAACTGACAGCTTTCTGTACTTCGTCTTCAGCGCCCATAATATCTATAATCATGGAACCAATATCTTTTGAAGGCAGGTGCTGGATTCCACCGGCACGAATATTAATGTCTACATCAAATTTCTTGCAGACCTGGCTGATGACAGGCTTTCCTGTATCTTCGTTGATAAAATGAAGAACATATTTTCCGCCTTCTTCTGACCAGCGGAGAAGCCCTTCATTTTTTTCATCATCCTGAGTCTGAACAATATTTTTAATGAAATCTTTTGTAACGTCTGTTTTGGGATTTGTGAAAATATCGGCAACCAGTCCCTGTTCAACAACAGCGCCGTTTTCAATAACTGCAACCTGATCACAGGCGTCACGAACAACTTCCATCTGATGAGTAATCATTACAACAGTAAGATTCATCTTCTTCTGGATTTCACGAATCAATGCCAGAATGGAACGAGTTGTCTGAGGATCCAGAGCAGAAGTTGCTTCATCACAGAAAAGAATATCAGGTTTTGTAGCAAGGGCACGAGCAATAGCAATACGCTGTTTCTGTCCGCCGCTCAATGTTGAAATTGGTGCATCTCCCCTGTCTTCAAGTCCTACCAGTTTAAGCATTTCCTGAACACGAGTTTCAATTTCTGCTTTTGGAGTACCGCAGATTTCAAGCGGATAAGCAATATTCTTTGCGGCAGTTCTTGAAGAAAACAGATTGAAGTTCTGGAAAATCATTCCGATTTTTCTTCGCTGGAGAATAAGATCTTTTTTTGAAAGATTATCAACCCGACGGTCGTTGTAATAAACAGCCCCTTCATCTGGAGTTTCCAGAAGGCTTACAAGACGAACCAGAGACGACTTCCCTGCTCCTGATTTCCCGATAATCCCGAAAATTTTATTTTCAGGAATATCCAGGGAAATATTATTTACAGCAGTAATTGAACCATCTTTGGTTGTATAAGTTTTTTTAAGGTTCTCTAATTTAATCTGCATAATCTATTAAACACGGTGCATTGGCCGCAAACTAAAGTTTGCTACCGAGTTTGCAAGCAAACTCGCAGTATACTTTAATAAAGTCGTAAAACTTTATTAAACACGATGCATTGGCCGCAAACTAAAGTTTGCTTCCGAGTTTGCAAGCAAACTCGCAGTATACTTTAATAAAGTCGTAAAACTTTATTAAACACGGTGCATTGCACTAAATACTTTCTCACTCATAATGTTAATATCAACACCCATTTTTTCAGCCATAGCTTCCATATTTTTTCTCAGGTCATCGATAGAACAGTCTGCATTGTCCAGGTTTGCCATCATCATCATAACAAAGTTTCCTGAAAGAATTGTCTGTGTAATATCAACAATGTTGATTTTGTGTTCAGCAAGATAAGCTGAAACGTTAGCGATGATACCTACTTTATCAGATCCTACAACAGTAATAATTGCGTTCATTTATTTTCCCCTTATATAAATTACAAACCGAGTGTTGCGGCGATTACAGCTTTAATTGTGTGCATGCGATTTTCAGCTTCATCAAATACTACACTCTGACTGCATTCAAATACTTCGTCAGTTACTTCCATTTCGCCGATACCGAATTTTTCGAAAATCTCTTTTCCGATTTTTGTATTCTTGTCATGGAATGAAGGCAGGTCATGCATGAAGATGGCAGTTGGTTTTGCCATTTTAAGCACGTTCATATTTACCTGATATCCTTTAAGGTCTGTAATGCGTTCAGCCCAAACTTCATCAGGTTCACCCATACTTACCCAAACATCTGTATAAAGAACATCTGCATCTTTTGTAGCTTTTGCAATGTCAGTTTCACAGGTTACGGAACCGCCTGAAGCTTTGCTCCATTCAGCACATTCAGCAAGCAGTTCTTTTGATGGGAAATATTTTTCTGGACCACAGAGTACCAGATTCAATCCAAGTTTTGAACAAACGATTGAAAGAGAGTTTCCGATATTGTAACGGGCATCTCCGTAGTAAACCATTTTAAGGCCTTTCAGTTTTCCGTAATGTTCACGGATTGTAAGCATATCTGCCAGCATCTGAGTTGGATGATATTCATTTGTAAGTCCGTTCCAGACAGGTACGTGAGACTGTTTTGCCAGTTCTTCTACGATTTCCTGTCCGAATCCGCGGTATTCAATACCGTCATACATACGTTCAAGAACGCGTGCTGTATCGGCAATACTTTCTTTTTTACCAATCTGGCTGCCTTCTGCAAGGTAAGTTGTTGAAATGCCAAGGTCATGTGCTGCAACTTCAAAAGAACAACGTGTACGTGTACTTGTCTTTTCAAAAATGAGAACAATATTTTTTCCGCGGTGAATGTCCACAGGAATGTGCTTCTTTTTCTTTTCTTTAAAATCAGCTGCTGTATCAAGCAGGAAAAGGATTTCTTCAGATGTGAAATCCTTAAGTGTTAAAAAATCTCTTCCGGTAAGGTTAATTGAGCTCATCAGAAACTCCCTTTAATTATATTAAATTTATTAAATAGAAATTCATTTTTATTTTATTTGATTTTATCCGAAGTTTCAATAAAGGTCCGCTTTAGAAGTTACTGCACAAGTTCTGCAAGGCACTCTGTTTCCCCGCCCTTACGGATATTTTCAGTCAAAGGAGAAAGAATGCGGACGTTCTGAATCTGACCGTTTTTCATAAGGGGCTTGTCAGCATCTACTTCAATCTGGCAATGAAGAAAATTATTTGTAACGGCGTGATAAACAATCTTTCCGTTCACCACATTTTTCTGATTCCGCACAGTCTCAACAACGCATGGAAGAATTTTTCCTTCAAAGCTTTTTATATATTTTATTTTTGCTTCAGATGCTTTTGTAGTAAGTGTGTAGGCACGTTCTCCGGAAACAGCTTGAGGAACCTTATTCTTCATTTTTACAGCTTCCGTCCCAGGGCGTTCCGAATATGGAAAAGCGTGAACCCAGCTCATGCCGCACTTTTTGCAAAGTGAAAGGCTTTCTTCAAAATCGGCATCAGTTTCCCCAGGGAAACCTGTAATTATGTCACAGGCAAGGAAAGGATTTTCTTTCACACTGCGGATTTTCTCACAGACTTCGATTACATCCTGCGCCTTGTACCCGCGCTTCATAGCTTCAAGAATTCTGTCACTTCCGCTCTGAACAGAAATATGAAAATGAGGACAAACTCTTGGGTCACTGATAGCATCAAGAAAATCTTCTTTTACAATCTGAGGATAAATGCTTGAAATGCGGATATTGATTTTTGAAGTATTTGCAAGAATCAGTTTTAAAAGAGCAGCAAAATTTATTACGCCGCCAACCGCTTCAGGGCCGTCCCATGCGCCGTGATACTGTGCAATATTTACAGTTGTAATCACGACCTCACTTTGCCCTGAATCTTCCAGCATTTTAATGCGGTCAATTACAGTCTGAGCGTCAAGAGAAACACTTTTACCGCGGGCAATATTTATAGTACAGTAAGCACATTTTGAATTGCAGCCGTCCTGAATTTTAATGGAAGACCTTGAATGAGCCAGGAAAGAATCTGTTGCAAGAACAAAAGAATTTTCAGGAACTCCCGGATTCATAGCCGGCTTGAGAATGATTACTTTTTCAATTTCTGAAACCAAATTCAGAACCGATTCAATAGTTAAAGTCCTTTCACTTTCTGACTGAGCGCTCAAAAACTTTTTCAGAATTTCAGGAACTCCGGAAATGCGGCTTTTTATCTGCCCACCAAGAACTGCAATGCGTTCATCCATTTTCTTGATTTCCAAAGGACGAAGCTGTGCGTAACAGCCTGTTACAAGAACTGCAGCTTTTGGATAAGTTTTTATAAGAAGACGAATAAGCCGGCGAGCTTTCTGTTCAGCTTTCTGAGTTACAGAACATGTGTTTATTACACAGAGCACTGTTTCTTCATCAACAGGTGATTTTGCAGAGACTGGTGTTAAATCGGAAGTGAATCCTGCCTCTGAAAAAAAATGTGCTGCCCCTTCACTTTCAATCTGGTTCAGACGGCAGCCCAATGTTTCAAAGCGGATTTTGTATTTTGAAAAATCCATAAAATTAAAGTTTCTTTCCTACTCTTTCGCGGCCAGTAGAAGCATCAACATTTGAAGGATTCAGACGAAGTGCTTCTTCATAGGCTTTATGACTTTCGTCATAGTTTCCAGCCATTTCGCGGGCGTAACCAAGACGAACCCACCAGCGGTCTATTAAAGGATCTTTCTTACATGCAGATGTAAATGCAATGTCTGCATGCTGGTAACGTCCCTGTTTAATGTAAATCTCACCCATGTAATAGTAAGCACTGCCTACACGGGCACTGGAATCTGGAGCTGATGCAACATATTTCTGAAACTGTTCCATAGCGCCGTTATTTTTTCCAAGGTAATATTTTGCTTCACCAAGAACTTCAATAAGACGAAGGTCATAAGGGCTTATAGCAAGACCTTCTGAAGCACGCTGTTCAGCCTGATTATACTGCTTGTTTTTTACAAGAGCCCAGCACATTACAACATATGACTCAATGCGGTTAGGATTTTCTGCAATTTCTTCTTCACAGACTGCAACAGATTCTGCGTATTTTCCGTTATGATAAAGAACAAGAGCATCCTGTTTTGCCTGTGCAAAAATTCCTGCTACACATATAAAACTTAAAATCAAACAAACAAATATTTTCTTCATTATAATTACCTACATACTGCAGCGGCCGGTAAAAGCACAGCCTGGTTCCAGAACAACTTTCTTTGTTTTTATATCACCATCCAGGCTTCCAGACTGTGTAACAAAAACAAGGTTTTCACCGGTAACATTTCCTTTTACTTTTCCCTTAATCAAAACACGGGATGCAGTAATATCAGCATTTACAACAGCATTTGTATCTACAACCAGGTCACTTGTTGCTTCAATTTTTCCGTTTACCTGGCCCCGGATCATGAGAGGCTGCTTGAATTTAATATTACCTGTAAATTTGATGTCATCTTCGATGATTGTATCGAATGATTCATCTTCCATATCAAAAAAGTCTGTATCTTTTACGTCGAACATAAGTCCCACCTTTTATGCTTAATTTAGTTCTTCATTGCGGCAAACGGGTCGTTTGCAGTTTTGTACATTTCACGAAGCTTTGGCTTTTCAATTTTTCCTGTAGGATTTCTGAGTACAGGAGCAAAAATGATTTTCTTAGGTCGTTTGTATTTTGGAAGCTCCATACAGAATGTATTTACCTGTTCTTCTGTAAGAGACATACCATCCTTTACTTCGATGATTGCACATGTAATTTCACCAAGACGTTCGTCACCAAGACCGATAACGGCAACGTCTTTAATTTCAGTCATTTTATGCAGGAAGTCTTCAATCTGAACAGGATAAATGTTTTCACCACCTGTAATGATTACGTCCTTCTTGCGGTCAACCAGGAAGATGAAGCCGTCATCATCCTGCATAGCCATATCGCCGGTGTAGAGCCAGCCTTCCTTATCGAGAACTTCATCTGTAGCTTTAGGATTCTTGTAATATTCGCACATAACGCCGTCACCTTTAACGGCAAGTTCGCCAACTTCACCCTGTTTTACTTCTACACGTTTTTCATCAACGATCTTGCACTGCCAGCCGAAGCCTGGTACCCCGATAGCACCGATTTTGTGAGTATTTTCAACGCCCAGGTGAACACATCCAGGTCCGATTGATTCAGAAAGTCCGTAGTTTGTATCGTAGTCGTGATTAGGGAAATATTTTTTCCAGTCTTCAATAAGCTTTTTTGGAACAGGCTGGGCACCAATATGCATAAGACGCCACTGATCCAGTCTGTATTCGTCCTTTTTAAGAGCGCCTGAATCCAGGGCAACCAGAATATCCTGAGCCCAAGGTACCAGAAGCCATACGATTGTACATTTTTCTTCGCTTACAGCCTTAAGGATGAATTCCGGCTTAATACCTTTAAGAAGAACGGCTTTACCTCCCGAAATAAGGGAACCGAACCAGTGCATCTTAGCCCCAGTATGATAAAGAGGTGGAATACAAAGGAATACATCATCCTTCTGCTGACCGTGGTGATTCTGTTCTACAGCGGCCGAATGCATTAAAGCACGGTGCTTATGAAGAATAGCCTTTGGAAAACCTGTAGTTCCAGAGCTGAAGTAAATTGCACCGTAATCATCATCGGTAATAGGAAGGTTCAGGTCACGGCTGTCATAATTCATGGCATGCTGGAAATAATCTTCACTGAAAGAAGGAACCTGTCCGTCTCCTACATAAAGAAGGAGTCTGTGGGCCATGATTTTGTCGGCAATCTGTTCCATACGACCGATAAATTCAGGTCCGAAGAACAGAATGCTGATATCAGCAAGGTCTACACAGTACTGAATTTCATCAGGAGCATAACGGAAGTTCAGAGGGACTGCCAGAGCGCCTGTTTTAAGAATACCGAAATAAATCGGAAGCCATTCAAGGCAGTTCATCATAAGGATTCCGACTTTATCCCCTTTCTGCACCCCACGTTCAAGAAGGAAATGTGCACAGCGGTTTGCCTTTTCGTTGAAAACACGCCATGTAATTTCACGGCGGTAAGGCATGAAAGGTTCGCTCTGCATAAGGTCATATTCTTTCCAGGTAACACGTTTTGTGTCTCTCTGTTCAGGGTTCAATTCAACAAGTGCAACGTCATCTCCGAATTCTCGTGCGTTTCGTTCCAGATACTGTGTAATTGGCATTTTTTAACTCCAACTGTAAATAATATGATAATTATAATAGAAAGATAATCATTTCTCAATTATGACTTTTATGTTATTATAAGATTCTGAAAAATCATTAAAAAACTTAAACAGGATTAAAAAAATGAAACAGTTACTTCTTGGAAACGCTGCTGTAGCCCGAGGTCTTTACGAAGCCGGCGTTTCCATTGTATCAAGTTATCCGGGAACTCCTTCAACAGAAATTACAGAAGAAGCAGCCCGTTTTAAGGATATTTATTGTGAATGGGCTCCAAATGAAAAAGTTGCCGTAGAAACTGCTTACGGTGCAAGCCTTGCCGGGGCACGCAGTTTTGCCGCAATGAAACACGTTGGTCTAAACGTTGCTGCAGACCCTCTTTTCACACTCAGTTATACAGGTGTAAACGGAGGACTCGTTATTGGTGTTGCAGATGACCCTGGAATGCATTCAAGCCAGAACGAACAGGATTCACGCCATTACGCCATTGCATCCAAAATACCTATGGTTGACCCTTCAGACAGTCAGGAAGCTGTGGATTTTGTAAAAGAAGCCTACGAAATCAGTGAAAAATTCGATACACCTGTTCTCCTCAAAATGTGTACAAGAATTGCACATTCCCAGAGTGTTGTTGAAACAGGCGAAAGAAAAGAAGTACCTCTGAAAAACTACGAAAAAAACATCCAGAAAAACGTAATGACTCCTGCAAATGCAATCAGAAAGCATCCAATTGTAGAAGACCGCACTATCCGACTTACTGAATATGCCGAAACCTGCAGTCTAAACCGGGTTGAAATGGGAAAAACTGATATAGGAATCATTACTTCCTCAACTTCATACCAGTATGCAAAGGAAGTTTTTGGTGATAACGCAAGCTTTCTTAAAATAGGACTTGTTAATCCTCTTCCTGTAAAACTGATTAAAGACTTTGCCTCAAAGGTAAAAACTGTTTATATAATAGAAGAACTTGATCCGATTATCGAAAATCACTGTAAAGCAATGGGAATTGAAGTTCACGGAAAGGATATCATGCCTCTTTGCGGTGAATTCAGCCAGAATATCATCCGGAAAGCATTCAACATGCCTGTTTCAGAAGGCAAAAAGGTTGATTCTGCAATTCCTGTGCGCCCGCCTGTTATGTGCGCAGGATGTCCTCACAGAGGAATGTTCTATCTTCTTTCAAAAAACAATATAACAGTTATCGGTGATATTGGATGTTACACTCTTGGAGCAGCGGCACCATTAAATGCAATGGACTGTAACCTTTGTATGGGAGCTTCGGTTTCAGGTCTTCACGGATTCAATAAAGCACGTGGAAAAGATTCTGAAAACCGTACTGTGGGCATTATTGGAGATTCTACTTTCTGCCATTCAGGCATTACTGGTCTTGCATCCATTGCATACAACCAGTCAAACAGCACTGTTATTATAGTAGATAACTCTATTACCGGTATGACAGGACACCAGAATAATCCGGCAAACGGATTGAACCTGTATGGAGACCCAACAAGCAGCATTAACCTTGAAGCATTGTGTCAGGCTGTTGGTATTGCAAAAGACCATATCCGCGTAGTAGATCCATACAAGCTTGATGAGACAGAAAAAGTTCTGAAAGAAGAGCTGGAATTTGAAGGTCCAAGCGTTGTAATCAGCCGCCGTCCATGCGCACTTTTGAAAAGCGTAAAGCACAACCCACCGCTTAAAATAAACGAAGAAAAATGTGTAGGCTGTAAAATGTGTATGAAGCTTGGATGCCCTGCTCTTTCTGTAAAAAACAAGAAAGCCGCTATTGATCCAACAATGTGTGTAGGCTGTGAACTTTGTACACAGATGTGTAAGCTGGGAGCAATTACAAAGTAGATGCTGAAACAAGTTCAGCATGACAAATAAATGTCAGCATGACAAATAACTGTCACCCTGAACTTGTTTCAGGGACTAAAATAGGAATAATTATGGATACAATAACAAATATTATGATTGTTGGTGTTGGCGGACAGGGAGCTCTGCTGGCCAGTAAAACTTTGGGACAGGTTCTTATGGATGCAGGATACGATGTAAAAGTTTCTGAAGTTCATGGAATGAGCCAGCGAGGCGGAAGCGTTGTTACTTATGTACGCTTCGGAGAAAAGGTTTATTCGCCTATCATCGATAAGGGCGAAGCAGACTTCATTGTTTCTTTTGAACTTCTGGAAGCGGCCCGCTATGCCGAATATCTTAAACCAAATGGAAAAATTGTAGTGAATACACAGAAACTGGATCCTATGCCGGTTCTGACCGGGGCCGCTGAATATCCTGCAGACCTTGTTAATGAACTTAAAGGAAAAGGTTTTGATGTAGAAGATCTGGACTGTCTTACCCTGGCAACAGAAGCTGGTTCTTCAAAAGCCGTAAACATTGTGCTTATGGGACGCCTTTCAAAATTCATGGACTTCCCTGAAAGCTCTTGGCTTTCTGCCATTGAAAAACTGGTAAAACCAGCATTCCTGGAAATCAACAAAAAAGCTTTTGCTTTAGGAAGAAAATAGATTTACAAGATTCCGAAAAAAGTTCGGAATGACAGACGACATCACATAATGACGAAAATGCCGCAGGATTATCCTGCGACATTTTTTCCCCATACTGAGAAAACGAGACATATCATAAAAACAAAAGCAGAGAAAACTTTTTTACTATTCATTTTTTTCTATTTTCCTGAACTGGATATTATTTTGAATATCCGGAAGACTAGATTCATAACCCAAATGGACTTCTAATTAAATCCGTGCTCAACAAATTTTATTTGTGATCACGGATCCAGCCTGTCATGCCTTCAGGAAACAGAACTTCATCGTAAGATTTTCCATTATCGAAGATGAGGTTTGCTGTTACCTGATTGCAAAGACAGTGCTGTCCCATTTCTATACAGGGATTCAGCTGAGCAACACCGCCGTCTCCGTTTCTTACCCATTCAGGATGAAAAAGAATAATATTCTTAAACTTTTTAAGTTTCTCAAGATGAGGTAAGACTTCTTCGGCATAAGGAATCAGTTCATCATGTTTTCCATGCATAGATAAAATCAATGTGCCGTTTTCCTGTATTTCCTTAAGCTTTGCTTCGTCAGGAATTTTTCCTCCTGCAACAGGAACTGCTACGTCCACATCCTTTGAATGACTGCATAAAAATTCCCATACAAAAAATGCTCCTGCGCTGGATCCTAAAAAGAAACTTTTACCGGCGTTTTTCTTATACTGTTCAAAAAACAGTTTTTTGATTCCAAGGACAGGTTCAATATAATTAGTATTCCAGTCATTTTCTATATCACCCTTATCATTGATTTTTTCATTGGCGACTGGAACCACAATAAAAGCACCGCCTATTGTTTTCTGATAATATGGAGAAGCATAATATTCTGCCATGCTGTAATTGATTACTTTGTTCCCGTCTAAAGAGTTTCCACGTCCATGAAAAAACATAAGAACCGGATACTTGTCATCTGGATCTGCTCCATGTTTCAGAGGATTATAAACATAATATTTTATGTCTCCTGTTACATGACTTTCAAAATAATATTCATCAAACAGGTCAAAATATTTTCCAGTTTCATATGACGGAGCGTGACTGATAAAATCACCTTCTGCCATTTCCTTTGCCCAAACAGGTTCTTCAAAACTCAACATTTTTCTTCCTCCTGATTTTTATTATATCACAATTTCTATATACGCCACTAACTTGACAGTGTAAAGATTAAGAATTAATATCAAATTAAACTTTACACTGTTAAGATTAAAAACGGTATTATTATGAACGTATTTTTTAAAAGATTTGCCAAAAATGTTATTATTGTAAGCGGAGTTATAAATATGATTAGCTGTTCTGGCCCTATAGATATTGGAATTGAAAATGCAGACGGTCTGGATGACACAGAGAAAATCGGCGTGGAAATTAATGGTGATACAAATGGACTGTACATCACTTCTACTAATCCAGAAAATCCTGTTTTGCTTTTCATTTCCGGCGGGCCTGGAGTTCCTGAAGTCTGGCTGAATGAAGCTTATTCAGAAAAATATCCCAACAGAATTGCAAACTATTTTACAGTCTGCTACTGGGATTATTACG
This sequence comes from Treponema sp., assembly GCA_024402535.1. GTDB lineage: Bacteria > Spirochaetota > Spirochaetia > Treponematales > Treponemataceae > Treponema_D. The sequence continues at coordinate 20,985 of JAKSTN010000019.1, read as the reverse complement.
GAGAAGGACTTTCTTACAGTTCAGATATAAATGCAGATGACATCACAATAGAACGGCTGGCATATGATGCCCACGCAGTAGCCGAATATCTGAAGGAGAAATTCAATAAAAAGAAAATTTATCTCATGGCCCATTCCAGCGGAACAAATCTTGGTCTTTATCTGGCTCAGACAGATCCCGAAGATTTCTGCTGTTATTTTGGCATGGGGCAGGATTACCTGGGACATGATTCCATTCGTTTTTATGAGGAAGGCTATAAATTCATGAAGTCATCTTTTGAGGAAAACAATGATTCAAAAGGACTTAAAATGCTTAACAAATTAGTTGATATAAAAGAAGATGGAACCTTCAGCATGAAAAATCCAGAATCTGCTGGTGCAAAATGGGAAGAAGTTTTATTAAGAGCAGGATGCGGAACTACCAGAGAAATGAGGTCAGATGCAAAAGACATTTTCTTCAAACAGATGGGATGCGAATGCTATACCGTAACAGAAAAAATAAATTTCTGGCGCGGAAAGAAACTCTGTTCCGAAAGTCCTTACAGAAACTTTCATCCAGATCCTGAATCCCCTGCCCTTATTCCTGTTGTATTCTTGAGCGGCTATTACGATTACACAACACCTATTACTCTGTCACGGGAACTCTTTGAAAAACTTGAAGCTCCAGAAAAAGCTTTTTATACTTTTCATAATTCTGCTCATTCACCACTATGGGAAGAAAACGAACTTTGTCTTAAGGAAATGTTGAATCATGTCAGATAAATATCATCACGGAGATTTACGGAAAGCCCTGATTGAAGAAGGCATTAAAATGATTAATGCTGGAGGCGAAGAAACTCTGTCCTTGCGGAAACTGGCAGTTAACTGCGGCGTAAGTAATGCAGCCCCCTATGCTCATTTCAAAAACAAAGAAGAAATGATTACTGCCATGAAAGAATATGTTTCCCAGAAATTTACAGATTATCTTATGAAAGCCGTTGAAAAAGCCGGAAAAAATGCAGAAGAAAAAATTCTGGCATTGGGAAATGCATACGTATTTTTCTTCATGAATAATCCACAGTATTTCACATTTTTATTTTCACGGGGATACATTCATTTAAATCTAGATTTAAAAAACAATGAAGAAAATAATTTTACACCTTATGAAATCTTAAAAAATCTGTGCTGCCAGTATTTTGAAGAAAAGCATCCTGATTTTACTGATTACGAAAAGGAACAGGAAATAATCAGAATATGGGCCAGCGTCCAGGGACTCACTTCAATCGTTTTTATGGAAAACGTGAAATGGAGTCACAGCTGGAAAAATGAAATCAGCAAACTGCTGAAATAAAAAAAATACAAAGACCAGGGCTTCGAAATTCTGGATTTCCCTTGCAACCAGTTCCTGCAGCAGGCACCAGGTTCAGAAGAAGAAATCCATTCTTTCTGCACAGGAAGATATGGAATTACATTCCCACAATTTGCTAAAATTGAAGTAAACGGAAAGAACGAAGATCCACTTTACACTTTCCTTAAAAAACAGAAAGGCGGCGTGTGCTCTTCAAAAATTAAATGGAACTTTACAAAGTTTTTAGTTGGAAAAGACGGTACTGTAAAAGCCCGTTTTGCGCCAACAAAGACACCTGAAAAGATTGATTCAGAAATTGCAAAGGAACTGAAAGCATAACCAAACCTAAAAAAATAACGGAGGCTTAATATGACAAAGACTTTCAAAACAAAAGACACTTGCGCAACAATGATTACTTTTGATAAAGCAGAAGACGGAACTATTACTAACATCAGTTTTACTGGTGGATGTAATGGAAACTTGAAGGCTCTTTCAAAGGTTCTTGATGGAAAAAAGGCAGAAGAAATCAACGCACTTTTAGCAGGAAATACCTGTGGCCGCCGCCCTACTTCCTGTGCTGACCAGCTGGCTAAAGCAGTAATGGCATAATCTGACCACGAGTCTCTCCATTTATTTATTGCAGGAACCACCACAGCAGCCTGAACATCCGCAGCAGCAGCCACCTGATTTTTTTGCTTCAATATGTTTTTTACAAAGTGATTTTACAATCAAAGTTACAACGACAAAAAGTATTACACTTACAATTACAGTTCCCACGATTATATTCTCCTTAAGCTCTTAGTTTTCAGCGGGCGTTGCGGGCGGCGATCAGATGAAAGCGCCCGCAGAGAGGGTAGCGCGCAACGAAGTGCGCGCGTAGGGAGAGACTTCTCCCTCTTACACCTATCTTCTATACTTATCTTTTCTTACAACCATATAGATTAGGCCTGCAAGAACTGCGAAACCAAGAACCACTTCAATGTATCCGCCGATTCCGCTTACAGCACCTGTGAAAAGTCCGCCCAGCTGGTTTACGATGAAGGCGATTACGTAAGCGAAACCACATTCATAACCGATGGCAAACCAGAACCATTTTGTGTTGTTCATTTCACGTTTGATGGCACCCATGGCAGCGAAACATGGAGCACACAGCAGGTTGAAGATAAGGAATGACATACCTGTTACACCTGTGAATACTGCAGCCATGTTTGCATAAGCTTCTGTTCCGCCGTAAAGAATACCCATTGTACCGACAATATTTTCTTTTGCTACAAGACCTGTGATTGCTGCAACTGTTGCCTGCCAGTTTCCCCATCCAAGTGGCTGGAACAGCCAGCAGATTCCGCGGCCAAAGTATGCAAGTATAGAACAGTCCATCTGATCTTCTTCCAGCATTCCGAATGCGCCGTCTGCCCATCCAAAGAATGAAAGGAACCAGATTACGATTGTAGAAAGAAGGATGATTGTTCCGGCTTTCTTGATGAATGACCATCCACGTTCCCACATTGAGCGCAGGAGGTTACCGACTGTAGGCCAATGGTAAGCTGGAAGTTCCATTACGAATGGAGCCACGTCTCCGGCAAACATCTTTGTTTTCTTAAGCATGATTCCCGAACAGAGAATTGCGGCAATACCAATGAAGTAAGCCGAAGTTGCAACCCAGGCTGAACCACCAAAGATTGCTCCGGCAACCATGGCAATGAAAGGAGTCTTTGCACCACAAGGAATGAATGTGGTGGTCATGATTGTCATTTTGCGATCACGGTCGCTTTCAATTGTACGGCTTGCCATGATGCCAGGAATTCCACAACCTGTTCCAACAAGCATTGGAATGAAGGATTTTCCGGAAAGTCCGAATCGGCGGAAGACACGGTCCATAATGAAGGCAATACGAGCCATATAACCACAAGCTTCAAGGAATGCCAGAAGCAGGAACAAAACCAGCATCTGTGGAACAAAGCCAAGAACTGCTCCAACACCGCCAACAATTCCGTCAAGGATCAAACCTTTAAGCCAGTCGGCACAACCAATTGCATCCAGGGCAGGTTCAATAAGAGCAGGAATTCCAGGAACCCAGATTCCGTAATCTTCTGTTGCAGGACCTTCTTCGCCATATTTTTCAACCATAGCCTGAGCGGTAGCAACATCCTCTTCTGTGAATTCGATCGGATCAGAAAGTTCCAGAGTTTCTTCGTCCTGAACAACATAAGTAAACTCGCCGTTTTCATAAGCTTCAAGAATTGCAGGTGCATCCCCGAATTCTTCTGCCGCTTCTTCATAAGCGCCGGTACCAATTCCAAATAAGTGATAACCGTCCCCGAAAAGTCCGTCGTTTGCCCAGTCTGTGGCAGCGGCCCCTACTGTTACCATAGCAATGTAATAAACTAACCACATTACAACAGCAAAGATTGGAAGAGCCAGGAAGCGGTTTGTTACAACCCTGTCAATTTTGTCCGATGTTGTAAGGTTGCTTGCCTTGTTCTTTTTTGTAACGCAGGATTTAATGATTGATTCAATGTACTTGTAACGTTCTGCAGTAATGATTGATTCTGCATCATCGTCCATTTCTGTTTCACATTTTTTAATATCTACTTCAATGTGATCAAGAACATTTAATGATACATCAACCCCTTCCGCATCTTTAAGCTGTTCCACAACTTTTGAATCCCGTTCAAAAAGTTTTACAGAATACCATCTCTGTTTTCCTTCCGGAAGATTATGAACAACAGCTTCTTCAATGTGTGCCAGTGCGTGTTCAACACAGGATTCAAAACGGTGCTGATACACGACAGGCATTTTAGATTCCGCAGCACGAACCGCAGCCTCTGCCGCTTCTGTACAGCCTTTGTTCTTAAGTGCTGAGATTTCATAAACAGGACAACCAAGAAGCTTTGCCATTTCAACCAGATGGATTTTATCTCCGTTCTTTTTTACAACGTCCATCATGTTTACGGCAATTACCATTGGAATGCCCAGTTCAACAAGCTGGGTTGTAAGGTAAAGGTTACGTTCCAGGTTTGTACCATCAATAATATTCAAAATTGCATCAGGACGTTCTTTAACCAGATAGTTTCTGGAAACAACTTCTTCCAGTGTATATGGAGAAAGTGAATAGATTCCAGGTAAGTCCATAATTTCCACGTCTTTGTGGCCCTTAAGTTTACCTTCTTTCTTTTCAACAGTAACACCAGGCCAGTTTCCTACGAACTGATTTGATCCTGTAAGTGCATTGAATAAAGTAGTCTTACCCGCATTAGGGTTTCCGGCAAGTGCAATCTTCATTTTACTTCTCCTCCACTTCAATCAATTCAGCATCTGCTTTGCGAACTGAAAGTTCATAACCGCGGACTGTAACTTCTACTGGATCGCCCAGAGGAGCAACTTTTCTTACAAATACTTCAACGTTCTTTATAAGCCCCATGTCCATGATTCTGCGCTTAATGGCGCCTTCACCAGAGATTTTTACAACCTTCACAGTTGTCCCTGGTTTTACTTCTTTTAATGTCATATCTAAACCTCTTTTTATTGAAAACTAAATTATGATTTTCCCCGCCTGCTCTTTGCTGATGGCAACACGGGCATCTTTAATCTGTACTATAAGATTTCCGCCCATAACTGATACCACACTCACCTGACTGCCCGGAACAAATCCCAGGTTTTTAAGATGATGTTTTGTTTCTTCAAGTCCACCGATTTTTTTTATGAGATATTCTTCTCCGATTTGAGCCATATAGATTGGCATTTGAAACTCCTGTTTAAGAAAAAAACTAACCGATATTAATGTATTTATAGGAGTGGTTTTAATACCGGTTAGTTATAGCAAACTTACTTGAACAATATAGTTAGTTAATGTTAACATGTCAAGTAGTTATAGCTAACTAACTAAATAAATATCTGATTTTTAAGTTTCATTATTATATTTAACCATAAGGAGGTACCTATGATTTCTATAATTGCAAAAGGCCTTTTGATTCCTTTCCTAGGAACCGCCCTGGGTTCTGCATGTGTTCTTTTCATGAAAAAAGAACTAAGCCCTAAACTACAGAAGTGTCTTTCAGGATTTGCCGCCGGCGTCATGATCGCCGCTGCAGTATGGAGTCTTTTAATTCCTTCTATGGACCAGGCCACCGAACAGGGCATGGGAAAACTTGGTTTTATTCCCGCAGTTATCGGTTTCTGTCTTGGAATGCTTTTCCTGCTTTTACTGGATGTCATCACGCCTCATATGCACTTAAATGAAACTGTGGAAGGACCTAAAAGCAGTTTTTCAAAATCCACAATGATGGTTCTGGCTGTAGCCCTTCACAATATTCCGGAAGGAATGGCTGTAGGAGTTTTGTATGCCGGGTGGTACACCGGAGCCGTTCAGGTTTCTGCTTCCGCGGCTCTGGCACTGGCAATTGGAATTGCAATTCAGAACTTTCCTGAAGGGGCTATAATTTCCATGCCGCTCCACAGTAAAGGACTTTCCAAAGCAAAGGCCTGCTGGTACGGCATTCTTACCGGTATTGTTGAACCAATAGCAGGCCTTGTTACAATTCTTCTTGCCCAGTTCATTATTCCGGTACTCCCCTACCTTTTAAGCTTTGCAGCAGGAGCAATGATTTATGTTGTAGTAGAAGAGCTGGTTCCAGAAATGGCTGCTGACGAAGAAGAACATCATTCAAATCTTGGAACCATTATGTTTATGATTGGATTTTCTCTTATGATGATGCTGGATGTAGCACTGGGTTAATAGATAAGCTGTTTCTAAATCAGCATTTCTACTCCCTCTCATATAAATAATAAAATATCCGCCAGTTAATAATCCACGAAGCAACAATTATAACTCCACAAATCATAAAGAAAATAAAACTGCCTTCCAGGTACATATGAACATGGGTTTTAATAAGTATCTTCATCAGAATTGTCAGACCTATAGCTAAAATAAGTACTGCAAAGTAAAAAAACAGAATACCGAAATTGAAATTTTTTAAACCGCTATATTCTATGTTTGTCTTATTTTCCTGTTTTATAACTTTTACTGTAAAAGGAATTAAAACGGAAAATAACATATGCATCACACAGCTTAAAAGAAAAAGAATTGGAAAGCATTCCAGATTTGTTTTTTCTGTTGGAAATCTGTATAAAATTATCCATATAGTAACTCCAATCAAAAGATTCAGAGTATTCAGTAACTCAAACAAAATCGAGATGTTACGAGTGTATAGTTTTTTTGTACATGGCAGGGTTCTGGAAAATCTAGGTGTACTTCTATTAAAAAAAAGTCTTATAAAAAAAATGTAACAACCTCAAAGCCATACAATTCCATAAGTCCAGTGATACATATCAGTTTTATTCTGAATTGACTGATATGCTCGTAAAGTACAAAGAATGGAGTTCAGGAAAAATACAATCATAGCAGATACATTTGCTTTGGGACCATTCATACTTCCAAAAAAGATTTTCCATTCATTTATTTGTTTTCTCATTATTGTTAAATCTCCATGTATGCTTTTTCTGCTTTTTTAAACCAATATTTATTTGAAAAATACATAACAAATGGAATTCCAATTGCCAGTATAATCACAGCTGGAATTCCAGCTTCTGATCTATTCAAAAAAATCTTTAAAGGAACAGATACCACTGTCAGCAATAAAACCTTTACCACCATTACTCCAGAAGATCTTGAAGTAAACAAATATGGAACCACAGCAAAAATCACTAGAAGACCTTCAATATCTATTACCAGTTTCAAGAAGAAACTTTCTGGAACCAAATGCTTAACTCCTGCAAATACGTAGCTTAGAATTACAAAAAGAATTAATGATGTTACCAAGGTTCCGTATGAAAGCAGGTAATAATTTTTATAAGTCTTAAAAATATTTTTTACTGAAAGAAAATAGCAGTTTCTTTTTTTGTACAATTCCGAAGGATTACAGTTGGCGGCTGCAAAACCCGAGATTGAAGCAACAACAACTACACTTTGTATTGAAATATTTATACTTTCGAATCCATCAAATTGAATAAAAACAATACTTACAGCAAAAAGTAAAACGATCATAATTCCATAACTGATTAACAGTTTTGAATAATTGCTTCCTGTATAGATTTTGTAATCTCTTATAAGCGGATGTATATTATTTGTATCAGTGCCATTTGAAGTTTTATTAAAATCAATCAGTTTTTTCATTTCCTTAAGAAAAATATAATTTGAACTGAAGAACAGTACAGGAATTAAAGCCGCAAGAACCAGAACAATCAGGATCCCAGGGATTCTGACAAGGTTCATTGCAACTGAAATGATTACATATATTGCAATATCAGCAAGGGCAAGAACTTTAGTGCCGCAAAGTATTCCTATAAAGGGAGCTATTGCAAACATCAATAAATCACCTTCAAGAATAAACACAATTTGAAGTGCAGAAATATCCACTGTTATTTTTTTGATTAATACAACTAATACTATACCAAAACTAAAAAGCACAAAGTAAAGGAAGGTAATAATGTATTCTGCAAAATAATAATTCTTGAATACGTCAAAATCGATGTCTTTAATTTTTTTATTTTTAACAGCTCTATTCAGCGTTGATAAAAAACCAATACAAAGTGAAGCACCAATCGTAGTGTTACTCAAAATCAGAATGTTGTTGTCTATAGAAAAGTAATACCACAAAACAAGTGCAATGAGCAGTACCAGGCTGTATGATACTACTCTTCTTATACTATTTCCTTTTACTGTTTTATAATCATCAAAAAAACTCATTTTCTTCTCCGCAGGGAAAGTTCCCTTATATCGTGCTGGACAAAACTCTTACATCCATTTCCTTAAAATCAAAACTGACAACTGCTGTATGGTTGGTTTTTCTACTACAATTTCTGATTCTTTTGCAAAGACCTCAACTATATCTGCCTTGCACAGGCCTTCAAAATATTGATTTTCTTCACCAGCATAAAAGCTTTCCAAATCTGATTTATACATTTCAAGAAGGCCTTTTGGACCGTGAACATAAAAATATTCTTCCAGCAGATCTTCTACAAATCCCTGTTCAATTACTTTGCCGTAAGAAAGATAAACCACATAATCAACAATACTTTCCATATCTGCTACATTATGAGTAGAAAACAAAATGGAAGTTTCACCGTTGCCGTTGTTAATGTACTGGCGGAATTTTGAACACAAAGTATCACGAATTACAGGATCCAAGGCAGAATCCGGTTCATCCAAAATCAAAAGCTTTGTATCTCTTGCCATGACGCTGGCAATTGCAAGACGGGCTTTATTTCCATCAGAATACTGTGCAAGAGTTTTAGGATGCTTTTCCTTTGAATCATCAGACAGATTAAAGCTGGTACAAAGAGCATGAAAATTTTCCATGCTGAAATTGTTGAATGCAAGAGGGACAGATCCCTTAACATTACGCATCGTCCAGTTTTCGGGGAAATAACGGTTTCCAGCGCACCATCCAATTTCGTTTCTTGCATTCCCTTCATCCAGATTTTTGTACTGTCCAAGCCAGGTGACATTTCCTTCTTTATAATGGGAAATGCCACCAAGCATATCCAGTAATGTAGATTTTCCGGCTCCGTTTTCTCCAATGATGGCAGTTACGAATCCTTGCGGGATTTCAAGATTGATAGGACCAAGATCAAAATCTTTGTAAGATTTTTTGTAATTTTCAATCTTGATTGCAGCCTTAAAATTTCTGTTTGTAATTTCTGTTTCTACCTTTTCCATGACCTTCATCTCTCTCCTCCGTCTAGTCCTGATTTAATAAAACATCCAGCATCTGTTTGAGTTCATCATTGGAAATGCCCGCAATTTTTGCTGAATTAATTGCATTCTGAAGTTCAGTTTCTACAAGACGTAAATGCTGCTCTTTAACAAGCTCCATATTCTGAGGATTTACAAAATACCCTTTCCCCTGCACCGCCGTAATCAGACCTTCTTTTTCAAGACTTTCATAAGCCTTCATAGTTGTGATTACGCTGATTTTCAATTCCTGGGCCAGTTCACGAATAGAAGGCAGATAATTTCCCTGAGGTAATTTTCCGCTAAGAATTTCATCCTTAAATTGAGAGGCAATCTGCTTATAAATAGGTTCTGTTGAATTCTGTAGTATCTTCACAAAATCTCCTTGCAGTCTGATATATAACTGTTACTACTGTTTATATAACACCATAACAGTTAAGTCAAGAAAATTTTATAAAAAAACAGAAATTATTTTAAAATCATACACCGGCTATAATTTTTTTACAGAAAGCAAAAATCTCATCCTTATGAGTGAGTAAATCTTCTTTATATTCTACAGAAGTAAAACCGATTCTGTCGGCACCTTCCTTTACTTTTTCATGCCATTAGCTATAGCCGTAGAATAAGAAGCCACATTTGTATATTTCATGTAAGAATAGATTTCGTTATAATCTGTAGTTTCAAAAACCCGGCGCCAGTATTTTTTATAATTTTCCAAATTCCACAAGTTTCTGAATATGGATTTCCATAATATCAAGACAATCCACAGGACAATTATTTTCATTCAAGGCAAGAGGAAGTTCAGTGCAGCCTAAAATCACAGCTTCAATTCCCTGTTCCATTTTCATTTTTTGAATCACCGAAATTAATTCCGCCTGACTTTCTTCTTTTACAATTCCGTATTCCAGTTCATTGGCAATGCGGTCATGCACCACAAGGCGGTCTTCTTTTGATGGAATAAAAACTTCTATTCCTCTGGCCGCAAACGCCTTGGAAAGATAATCCTTTTCCATTGTAAAAATTGTTCCCAGAAGACCAACCTTTTTGTAGCCTTTTGAAACGGCTTTTTCTGCGGCCGCTTCCGGAATACTAATGAATGGAACATGAACGCCAGGCTTTAACTTATCGAATACAACATGCATTGTGGCGGCTGTAAGCGCAATAATCTGGGCTCCGCCTTTTTCAAGATTCGCAATTCGTTCCCCAATGTAGGCTGCAAGTTCATCATATTTTTCTTTCGAAACCAGATCCAGGGCCTTAAACAGATCCAGACTTTCAATCCCGATTTCCGGAAAAGCTTTTCCACCGACCGCTTTGTTCAACCTGCCGTTCAATTCCTTGTAATAAACCAAGGTAGATTCAGGACCTGTTCCACCAATCAATCCAATTTTTTTCATACTTTTTTACCTTATCTATTATAACTTTACCACTACCAGACGATAAAATCCGTCAGGCACCGGGTTCCCCCGTTCAATTACCTTGCCGCTAAGAGTGCGATCGAAATTATATAAATCAAACTTTTCCATGATATTTTTTTAGGGGAAAGCCTTCCCCTGTCTCGCACTTCGTTGCTCGCCACCCCTTCGCCTAGGGCTGCCGCCCTAAAACCCGCAGTTCAACAACTCAACCAAACTTCTAATGCTCATTTTCTGATTAAAATCCTTTTCATCAACATCCCGATTAATCAAAACTGAACAACCGCTAACCTTGTTTATCAACTCTATATCCTTTTTTTCATCACCAACATAAGTTATCTCATAAGGCTCACATCCAAAAATCTCAGCAATTTTTGTAATTCCCTGCACACAAGGTTTTCGCCATCCAACAGATTGGGAAGATTGAACAGTATCAAACTCAAAACCGATTTTTCCAATGTCTTCAAGAAATGTTTCATGAGGCATTGCCGTTGGTAAATCTGAAAGAACTCCAATTTTGCATCCCGCTTTTTTCAGCGATTCCAGAACTGCTTTGGTCTCTTCATAAACAACAAGCTTTTCCTGAAAATAACTGTAAAATCTCCTGGCCAGATTTTTAGGGGTATCACCAATTTTCAGCACCTGATTTATTTCACCAAAAATCACTTCATCAGAAATTTCATTTTTCCTGGGATTAATTCTGGCATTATATTTTGTCAGTATTTCTATAGATTTTTGAATTTCCTGTTCCGTAAAATTTCTGTTTTCAGTTTTACCTAGTTCACAAAAAGCATCTCCGTAAAGTCCATTCCAGGCCTTTGGAAGATTTTTGTAATCAGCAAGAGTTCCACCAAAATCAAAAACTAAATATTTTGTAATCACCATAAATCTTATTTTGACTTAATATATTTAAATCCAGTATATGGCAGCCACACTCCCTTAGTCTGTACAGTCAGACATTCACTTAATCCCAGATGAAACATAATGTGACGGTACTGTCCTAAAATCAGTTCAAACTTTGTATGAGGGCAGTCCACAGGTTTTTCAAGAAGTTCCTCGTCTGTAAGACTTTCCACATAAGCATTTATTTTTCCAGAAACCACTTCAAAATATTGCTGCAGTTTTTCTCTGGAAATTATAAGTTCATCGTCCTTAATGTAGCCTTCACGCTTGTCATCAATTACGCTGTAATCTTCTTTAATTCCCAATGCCTGTTCCAAATCGTATTTGTAGTCATAGGGATTCATGAAATATTTTTCCATTGAATGAAGCATGTGAAACAGATATCGGGAATTGTTCAGGCCATCAAACACAACTTCCAGGTCCGCACCATTAATCTGGTCTTCAACATTTTTTAAGAGGATATCTGTCTGCCTCTGAATTAACTCTACAAACTTTTTCATATTATCTTTTCTCTCCCTTTTTACGGCACACTAAAACTTCAGAATAATAACCGCCGCTATCCAGTTTCAAAGCCATAGGCAGTTCACCGATTTTTTTAAAGCCCATTTTTTTATACAGGCCGAGAGCCTTTTCATTTTTTGAAACAACTTCCAGTGTTACAAGTTCATTTGTGAAATCTCTGTCTACTTCATCAGGGTAACGAAGAATGAATTCAGTTTCACCGCCGGCTGTCCGCAGATACTTCAACATGCCTTCTGCATCTGCACCGGTAGCATTTCTAAGAATACATTTTCTTCCGTCTTTTAAGATTACTGTTCGTGGTTCTACTTTCATAAACTCTCCTTTGGGGCGCACCCCTTCGGGAACGGGCTTTTCGCACTTCGCTCCCGCTCATCCACCTCAGTCATCCGCAGAAAAACTGCTCCTTCCTTGCGGTGGACTAAAGGTGCTCCAATCCCTTGCGTATTTCTGCAAATAGTTTATCACACAGCAAAGTTGATTTCTGTAAAGTTGCGCTTTAACTGATTGCAGCAAGAACTTTCTTTACAGTGCCTGCAGTTCTGATTGTAATACTGTCCTTAATTTCTGCAGTTGCAGTTTTCTTCCACCAAGAGGATTTCTGATAATCCTTCAAAGTGTAAGTCCAGAAAATTACATTTTTATAAATATAGATTTTTTCATAACCACAACTGGAATATCAAAATCGTAGCGGGCACCAAGAGCACTTTCAATTTTCTGACAGACTTCCGCTTCAGAGTCTGACTCTGCGGAAAAAATAACATTCCCGCTGTTCAGCAAAGTTTTCACCCCGTCAAATCCCTGCTGCTCAAAAATCAACTTAAGTTCCGCCATAGGAACTTTGTTTTTTCCGCTGATGTTTATGCCTCTAAGAAATGCAATATAATCTGCCATCTTTCGTATTTACCTACTGTGAAACCTGTTGAGATAAAAAAATAAATTATTTTAAATCACACAAAAAACCCGCGAAATCAAATTTATAAAGCATCACTTTGTTTCCGAACATATCAATTTGATTTCCTGCTGATTTCCCTGCAACAATATTTTTTGCACCCTCGATCAATTTTCCAATTAAATCTTTTTGAACAGGAAAAGATCCATGAGACGGATAAATAAAATCAAAATCATTTTCAAACCCCAACAGATGTTCCATATTTGAAATATAATCTTTTATATTTCTCATTGGTCCAAACATAAAAATGTCTCCGTCTTGAACAGAATCACCCCCAATAAGAGCACGATTATTTACATCAAGAATTGCAATGCTTCCTGGAGTATGACCTGGAATATCTATAATTTTCAGAGGTCTGTCTCCAAGATTAATAACATCGCCTTCTTTTACAGGCACAATAGTACCGTAATCATTTCCGTGACTTCTGAAATTTTCTTCTTCGGAAGGATTCATATAAAATCTTAAAAAACCTTTATTGCCGCCAACATGATCTGGATCTGCATGAGTATTAAGAAGCTCAATTGGAAGTGAAGTTATAGATTCAGCAATCTCTTTAGCATTTCCAGTCGTCATTTCTGTATCAATAAGAAGAGCTTTTTCTTTTCCTTCAAGCAAAAAGAACCGTACAAAACCATCTTCAATTCTATAAGTGCTTTCGTTAATCTTGATAATTTCCATCTTTTACCTTATTTTTTTCAACCAAATTACAAACAAAGATTCATTGCCGAGCCATTAAAATCAAAGCCTAAAGCTGAATATAAAGGCTTCATCGTATTCATAATCCACAGGCAGATTGTTTACAAGTTTTAGCATTTCCAGTCGAAGGCTCATTAAAAGCTCAATATCGTCTTTTGTAGTAACTCTGTATTCAACATTCATCATCTTATAAACTCATATAACCGTAAGTCATCATGAAGTCCTGATCCTTGCGGCTTAATTCATCAAAAGTCTTCCAGCCGACTCCTCTAAGCGGAGGATTTTCACAACCTTCTTCTTCAGGATCATAACCAAGTACAGCTTCCTGGTTTTCATCTTTCATTTTTACAAGGAATACATAATCCTTGCGTCCGTTTTTTTCCCAGTGAATGGAAAGTGGACGTTCAATTTCTCCGTCAATTCCGGTTTCTTCTTTCAGTTCCCGGATTGCAGCCTGTTCAGGAGTTTCATTGTCTTCAATGCCGCCCCCTGGCAAAGCCCAGAATAAATGGTTCTCATAAAAAAGATTCACCATTAAAGTTTTGCCGTCCTTGTGAACAAATGCCATTGCTCTGTCTCTCATAAATCTCTTCTCCTATATATTTTAATTTTTTTGAAGCATAATAAATTACCTGACTGTAATTATTGTAACGTTCACCGCACTTTTTTTAAAATCTCTGTCATCAACTGCAATTTTTACAGCACCATAAACACGGTGCCGGCTGTAATGAGGACACAACCTATAACAGACTTCCAGGTAACCTGTTCGTGTAAAAATACAAAGGCCAGAATCAGAGTAAGTACCGCAGACATTTTATCAATCGGCACAACCTTGGAAGCCTGGCCCATCTGCAAAGCCTTGTAATAACAGAGCCAGCTTAAGCCTGTTGCAAGTCCAGACAGAATAAGAAAAATCCAGCTGCGCTTAGAAATTTCTGAGAGGCCTGCCTGCTGATTTGTAATGAAAACCATAACCCAGGCCATGACTACAACAACCATAGTACGGATCGCCGTGGCAAAGTTTGAGCCAACGCCTTCAATTCCAATCTTAGCCAGAATAGAAGTAAGAGCCGCAAAAACCGCAGAACCAATTGCAAAAATCAACCACATATCACAATCCCAATAAGGTAAAAATAAAAATTCTTTTCAACATCATCTTTAATATTCTTTTTTAAGATATTCACATAAATCAGCCAAAGACAAACCTAAAGCTTTTGCTTTTTTTACAGTTTCCCGGGCCAGTTCCTGAGCGGTAGTGTCTACTTTATTTTGAATATGTTCCTTTGAAACATCTGCAACAAAAGTTCCGCGCCCGGCCGCGGCAATAATAAATCCGTCTTTATCTAAACGTTCCCAGGCCATTTTTACAGGAATAACACTTACCCGAAGTTCGTTTGCAATTGTGCGGATTGGCGGTAACTGCGCCCCTGCCTTCAACTTGCCTGAAATAATCTGAGAACTTATCTGTGAATAAATCTGATCGTAAATTGGAGTTTGAGAATCTCCATTCAAAACTATATCCAATTACAAATCAACCTTTTCAAAATTTGCAGCTGATTTTTTATATGTTAAAACCCAGCCAAGAATGTAAATTACAATTCCAGCTGCCAGAACTGGAAGTTGTCTAATCTGACTTTCTGAATCAATCCTGTCAATCAACTGGAAAAACTCAATTCCAAACATATCTTTTGTCCAGATTGGAAATTCCAGAACGAAGTACATAATCCAGAAAAATACTCCAGTCTTAAGAAGTGCAACTCCAGGCTTTCCGGCTTTCTTATAAAAAGATGTAAAGAAAATGAAATCACAAAAAGCAGTAAGAATTAATACAATTCCATAAAAAGCTACATTTGGTTCAATACCGGCAACGTTACCAATTTTAATCGCATGAATAAAAATAAAGGCAAATGGAACTGAAATTAAAGTAAACACGATCTGGTATGCAGCAACAAGAAGACAGCGTGCCTTTACAATATCCTTTTTAGTAATTGGAAGAATCATAGAATATTCAATATCCTTGTTCATCATTGAATTATTAAAAAGATGTAAAAGACTTACAAAACCAAAAAAGAATCCTACGTATTTTGGATATGCAGGAATTAAAATCATAAGTGCAAAAACAAGATATATATAATTGATTGGTGCAAGACAAAGTTTTATTTCTTTATTCAAAAAGTTCTTCATAATTCTTTCCTCCCTATTAGCGTTCACAGTGAACCATAATTTCTTCAAGATTTGGTTTTGTAATTTCACATGAAGCAAACAGATCTTTTTCTGATGCTGGAATCATTCCTTCAAAACCAAGATTATGAACGTGCAACCCGATGATTTTTGACTTAAGTTCGTCTGTCAAATCATCTTTTTTTCCTGATACAAGAAGGAACTTTTCTTTGAAACTTACTACATCACATGATTCAAGAATCTTACCTTTTTTAATGTAAGTAACGTAATCTGCACATTTATCGAGATCAGAAGTTACATGAGTTGAAAAAAGGATTGAATGTTCACCGTCTGCAACATAATCCTGAAAAAGAATAACTAGTTCATCACGGCTTACAGGATCAAGTCCGCTGGTTGGCTCATCAAGAATCAAAAGCTTTGCATCATGACACATAGCAATTGCAACCTGATATTTTACTTTCATACCAGCAGAAAGATTTTTAATCAGCTTATTTTCATCAAGATTAAATTTTTCAAGCAGTTCACGGTAGAGACTTTCGTTCCAGTTTTCAAAGAAACGTTTAGTAACATCAGTAACCTGTTTAATTTTTTTTGTGCTATAAAAACCATCAAGGCCACTTACAAATCCAATAGATTTTTTTACTTCAAATTCATCCTTGTTAATATCAAATCCATTAATTTCTACAGTACCACAATCAGGATGAACAAATTTTAACATTGATTTGAGAGTTGTAGTTTTACCCGCCCCATTACGGCCAATAAAACCCATAATATATCCTGGTTCCAGTGCAAAGCTTACATCATCAAGCTTAAAAGCAGGATATGTTTTAGAAAGATGTTCAATTTTTAAAGAATACATAAAAATCTCCTTTCATACGAACATTGTGTATAATGTATATACACAATATACACAACATCACAGAAAATTGTCAAGAAAAATTATAAACTTTCATTAAACAGGGCAATCCTCTATAATCATCTCAGATATTTAAAAATATAAGACCCACAGATGTCCACGTGGAAATGACAGCGGTTATGATATTGTAAACGTCCTGCGTGAAAAGATTCCTGGAATCAAATGCATTGGAAACTGGTCTTGAAGGATTTTTAAGCAAGAAATCTGATGAAAATGAACTGCTTCTGGCATTAGATGCACAAATGTTATGAATGGGACTTTTTCATTTCCAGGCTTTATCCTTTCAATCCTGAAAGAATATAAAATCAGAGTTCTCCCCTTTCAAAAGCATCTCCTGAAGCTGAAGTGCATTTTTAAATCCAGTTCCTTTAGGATGATTATTAAAATAAAGCTGAACCCGTTTGCCTTCATCCCGAGCCTTTTTTATAATCGGGATAAAACTTGCAAGTTCATTTTCTGAATATTCATAATCGTAGCGGTGAGTTTCTTCTCCCTCCGAGCTTTTAGCATACCAGCCGTTCTGATTCCGCCCGTGAAGTCTGATATAAGCATTGGGTCCGATAAACGGCGTCTGCAGTGCAAAACCGTCGGGAAGATTTTTAAGCTGAGGCATATCGCAAAAAACAATTCCCGCATTCCGTGATGCAAGTCCTTCAAAGACTGAATCCTTTATCCAGTCCCTGTGGCGGAATTCCACAACGCACGGAAGCGGATACAAAGCCTTAAGCAATTCCGAAAGATACACACGGTTTTCCTTTGTGTAATGAAAACTTTCCGGGAACTGAACCAGCACCGTGGCAAGGGCATCTTTTCCCAGAAGCGGATTCATTGCGACCTTAAAACTTTCTGTCTGCTCCCGCCAGTCTCTTCCAATCTGATGAGTTAAAAGCTGATTTAATTTTATGCTGAATTTCAAACGGCCGCCAGCACGCTGGTAAATAGAAGCAATTCTCTCTGCTGTTGGCATTCCATAAAAGGTGCTGTTCAGTTCCAGGGCATTAAACTTTGTGGAATAGAAACTCAAGAAATCCTTACGAGGTAAATCTGCCGGGTAAAAACTACCTTTAAGTTCCGGGTGGTCATAACCGCTGGTGCCGATGAGGATGTTTGAATCAGCGGCCTTCATTTCATCTTCAAAAAGCAAGCCTTGCTGCCCGCCAGCCGCCACACCCTGAGCTTCAATTTCCCCCGGAAACTCCCGCATATATTCAAAACACTGATTATCCATCAGCATATTGTTTTCCCGGCACCACTCCCGGAATATTTTCATCAGCTTGCCCCGGTTCGGACTTCCCACCTGGTAAGCGTTCCCGTAAGTGTGAATGTACCGCTCCTTCATCCCAGGAAAATGCTTATCAAAAGCCGCGTACAAATATTCCCGGTCCCCTTCCCGAAGCGTCACACCAAAATCAAACTTAATAATTCCCTTTACGCCCGCATCTCTACAGTAGCCAAGAATCCCGCGAAGGTTCTCTTCAGTATCATTTATAAAAGGCAGATCCGGAGTCATCCACACAATAGTAGGAATTCCCCGAGACTGCATTTCCTTAAGCACTTCAAAACGGCGGCGAGTTGTACACACATTAGGTTCAATAAAGCGGCACAAATCCTCGTCATAAGTTGTCAAAGTAATTTGCACCACGCACTTGGCCTTTTTATTAATACTTTCCAGCAGATCAATATCCCGCAGAATCAAATCAGATTTAGTCTGAATGGCAAGGCCGAATCCGTAGCGATCAATCACTTCAAGGCACCGGCGGGTCAGCTGCAAATCTTTTTCACAATGCATGTAAGGATCGCACATAGCCCCAGTTCCAATCATGCACTTTTTCCGCTTACTTTTTAGCCGGGCCTCCAGAAGCTCCACCGCATTTTCTTTCACCTCGATATCTTCAAAAGGCACCGGCGTATGATAGCACAAACTGCGACTATCACAATAAATGCACCCATGAGTACACCCGCGATACAAGTTCATGCCGTTTTGAGGAGATAAAATTGATTTAGCCTGAATGAAATGCATGTGAATTTCAATTATACAAGTTTTTAAAACTAAAATAACCATAAAAATATGAGAAAACTTATGAATAGAGTGGAATTGTTATAACATAAAAATTAATCCGCGATACAAAGTAAACCATTATGCCGTCAAACAGGAATTGAGCAGGATAATAATGTTCCGGAAATGCCATTGGTAATTATCAATTTATTGAATGATATTATTAAATATGGCTATGAAGTAAAAGAAACTGTAAAGTTAGTAGATTTATTGGAAAAGTTATTTTACTTTTCTTGTTCATATCGTCGACTTTTGTAAAGTTCAGCAATATCAGAATCTGCAAATCCTAGTTTTCCTGTTTTGTGAAAATAGTTATTACAATCCCATAAGAATGGCGCATAATTATTTCTGTCACAATTATCAAGAACATTTTCCAGCCAGAGAACATCATTTTCTTTACGACTGTAGCTTCCATCTTCATTTTTTAACATTGCAACCGCATATTCACCAATTACAACACCGATTCCATCGTTTTTAAAGTTCTTCAACAAGTTAAAAAGCCTGTTTTGTTCACTTATTTCTTTTACTGAGCCCCAGGTTTTTGCAGGTTGCTTAATTCCACCCCAATCAACAGGTTCTCCAACTAAAGAATAAAGGGCTGGTGAATAGTAATGAACCGAAACCATAAGTTTAGAGATATTGTTTGTAGGATCAACAGGCATTATAAACTGACTGTCTGTTGTTTTTTCAAAGTCTGTGTTATAACCGGGAATTAACAGAAAACGTTTTGAATTTTTACTTCCCTGATTACGGATTTTATCAACAAAATACTGACTCAATTCAGTCATCAATTTGTATTGTTCAGCCACTGTTAAATTTCCAGTTTTACCATCAACTTCATCATTGAAGCGGTGACCCCATTCTTCGTTTCCTGCTTCAAAAACTAATTTATATGAATAGTCTTTAAAATTTGTTCCAACATCGTCCCAAATTGCATCAAATATTTTGTATGCCAAAGTTTTATCTTGTCCAAAAAGACCCCACCATTGATAATCCCAATGATCATTTATCATTACAATCAGGCCAGCATCTAAAGCCCAATCTACAAGGGTTTTTACTCTATCCATAAAATCATCATTGATTTTGAAGTCGCCATTACGCCAATCCATTGTACTTGTCCAGGCAACAGGAATTCTGACACTGTCAAAACCTGCATCTTTCATAGCTTCAAATATTTCTTTTGTTGTTACAGGCTGTCCCCAGGAAGTTTCATATTGTTCAGGTTTAGCATTGTAGCCTAACCAATAAGCTCCTGCAGCTTCCATAGTATTTCCCAGGTTGATTCCATTCCCCATTACTTTTGTAAATTGCAAAGCATTCATAACTTCAAAATCAGCTTCATTAAAAATTTTAGATTCAGTATCTTTTGCAGATAACATACACGAAGTTCCAGAAATTAAAATAAGCAAAAAATAGCAAATAGATTTTAGTTTTTTCATATTTCTCCTATAAAAAGTCAACTACAGTATATTCATAATCAAAATTCAATCTTTATACGCTACCGTACAAAATAACAACGCATTTCGCCCTTACCTTTTACTTCAACGTTGACAGGGCCTTCATAGGAAACAGAATTCTTTGTCTGCAGCCAGGTATTTTCAGAAACATGAATCTGCATAGGTTCACCTGTACTTTCCATTCGGCTGGCAACATTTACAGTGTCGCCCCACACATCATAAATAAACTTTGTTTTTCCAATTACGCCAGCAACCAGATTTCCAGAATTAATTCCAATTCTGATTTTTATCTGCATGTGGAATTTTTCGTTGAACTGCTCTACATCAGCTAAAAGGCCTTCTGCAAAATGAATCATTTTTAGTGCGCCATCAGGTGAGTTTTCTGTTGTAAGGCCGGTTGCAGCCATGTAAGCATCCCCAATAGTTTTTATTTTTTCAATTCCTTCATTTTTGGCTCGCTTATCAAAAAGAGAAACCAGTTCGTTCAACATGGAAACAGTTTGTTCTGCCGACATTTGGCTGCTCATTTTTGTAAAGCACACAATATCAGTAAATAAAATTGTCGCATTAGGATATTTTTGGGAAATTGTTTTATCCGGATGTTCAGTTAATTCCTTTGCAATTGGTTCTGGCAGAATATTCAAAAGAAGGCTTTCTACTTTTTCGTTGGCAATACGAAGTTCCTTAGTTCTTTCATCAACTTTAATTTCCAGTTCCCTTTTGTAATTTTCAAGAATTTCAACTTCTCGTTTATGGGCAGATTCAATCGCTTCGTTAGAATCCATAACAACAAAAATATAAAGCACAATTGCCATGAATACTGTTGAAATAT
>JAKSTN010000018.1 GCA_024402535.1 Treponema sp. | reverse complement strand
TGAAACCATAACCACGCTGGAGGTTAGGAAGATCCAGGTCACGGTAGTGAGGTTTAACTGATTCATCAAATACTACAGGAAGTGGAGCATATGTTCTGTCGAGTTTTTTAGAAGCACGGATTGTGTTTTCTGCATCATACATGAACTGCCATCCCTGGATGAACATACCAAGTACACGACCCTGAGCGATCTTTGCATAGTACTGGTCACGGTTGTCTGTGAATGAAGCTGCATCGATCAGACCACGGTTGAAGTAACCGTTAGCTTTGCTGAACCAAAGTTTAGCATTGTCATCAGCGAAGTTATCAACGTATGTGTATGTTCCGTCAGCGTTTGCAACAACGTGTCCGTTACCGTCGTTAGGGTTTCCTGAAAGGAATGCTGGTGGGTTCCAAAGGTTGAATGCTTCCCAGTCAGCTGTGATGATTGAGAATGGAATTGTTTTTGCACCGTCTGTTTCTGGATATTTCTGAACATATTTTTCCAGCAGGTCGAAGTACTGGTCAACTGTTGTTACTTTTGGATATCCGAATTCTTTAAGAACACGTTTCTGAATCCAGAAAGCGTTCTGGTTGTAACCAGTATTCTGGTTAGCACCTGTATATGAACCATAGTTAGGAAGTGAGTATACGTGTGCTTTTGTGATGTTACCTTCTGCATCTTTTTCAGAATCCTGGTAAACAATCTGCTTCCAAACTGTTGCATAGTTCTTCATGATATTTGGACAGTTCTTTTCAACATAGTCTTTAATGTCGATAAGACATCCAGCACCCTGGAATTTTTCTGAGTCAACTTCTACCAGGTCTGGGAGGTCGCCAGAAGCGATAAGAACACCAATTTTCTGGTCTTTGTCACCAACCAGGATGTCCCAGTTGAATGTTACACCGAAGGTATCTTCGATCCATTTGTAATCGCGGTTGTCTGCAGGTGGCTGCTGACGCTGCTGAATTGTGAAGACAGAAATGTTAAGACCTTTCTTAGCACTTTTGCCACCACATGAAACAAGAGTCAAAGCTGCTGCTACAGCCAGAACTCCAGCTACAATTTTTTTCATGATTTTTCTCCTTTTTGTATAAAAATCCGTTAGTTAGGTGAAAGAATGTAGTTTCCCCACCTAACTAACAGTTTCCTACCGAATCCCCTTATCGTACATAGGGGATTTCCCCTATGCTCCTCAAATTTTGGAGATTTAGGGGAAATATCTCATAAAAAAAACATGGAAAATTGTTATTTTTCAGGAGAAAAATCTTATATTTTATATACCGCTACGCTTTACCATTCCTGCGTATTCGCCGTCCAGCTTCATAAGTTCTTCATGGTTACCACGTTCTTCTATTACACCATGATTAACATAGAAAATAACGTCAGAATTACGAATAGTTGAAAGTCTGTGTGCAATAATGAATGAGGTTCTGTTCTTAAGAAGTTCATCAAGACCTTTCTGAAGAGCACGTTCAGTTTCTGTATCAACAGAGCTGGTTGCTTCATCAAGAATCAGAATTCGAGGGTCGCTCAAAAGTACACGGGCAAAACTGATAAGCTGTTTCTGTCCCTGTGAAAGTCCACCCCCGTTTTCATGAAGAACTGTATTGTATCCGTCAGGGAATGCTGAAATGAATTTATCAGCCTGAACTGTACGGGCTGCAGCAATTACTTCTTCGTCGGTAGCATCAAGACGGCCGTAACGGATATTTTCCATAATAGTGCCGCTGAAAAGGAAAGAATCCTGAAGCATTACCCCGACCTGACGGCGGATAGACTTAATCTGCATATCCTGAATATCAAGACCATCAATAAGAATTTTTCCTGTATCAGGATTATAGAAACGGGAAAGAAGATTAACGATTGTTGTTTTTCCAGCCCCAGTTGGGCCACAGATTGCAACCTGCATACCCGGAGTAATTTTGAAATCAACATTCTTAAGAACAGGATTTCCTTCCTCATAGCTGAAATTAACATTCTGGAATTCAACATGACCGCGAATTGGAGGAAGTTCAACAGCACCAGGCTTATCAGAAATTTCTTCAGGTTCGTCAAGAAGTTCAAAAATACGTTCCATATAAGCGCCTGTTGTTACCATGGAATTGTAAAAGTTTCCAAGATTCTGAATCGGGTTCCAGAAACGCCAGATATATCCTGCAAAAGCAACAAGAGTTCCGACTGTTACAGCCCCTTCCCCGTCACCTGCAAGCCAGCTGATACCTGCCATATAAACCAATGCAACACCGATTGTTGAAAGATTATCGATTGTAGGCCAGATAACATTGTTAATTGAAACCGCTTTTATCCAGGTCTTTTTCCAATTATCACAAAGCTGATTGAAAATTCTCTGATTTTCATCTTCACGTCCAAAACTCTGTGTAATTTTCATACCGTTAAGACTTTCAGAAAGATATGCATTCAAATTCGACTGCTTTGCACTAACCTGCTGCCATGCTTTATGCTGAACTTTCTTCAGACTGAAAAGAACAATGAAAAGAACAGGAAGTACTGCCATACAGATAAGTGTAAGGCGTGCATCAATTGCAAACATAAAACAGAGGATTACAACAATATTGAAAAGGTCTGTAATAAGCTGAATGATGCCGTTTGAAAGCAAATCAGAAAGAGAGTTCACATAGTTTACAACACGAATCTGAATTTTTCCGTGAGGACGGGAATCAAAATATGTGAACGGCAGATTCTGGAGTTTTTCAAAAACTTCACGACGAATCTGAAGAATAATATTCTGTGCCACGCGGCTCATTACCTTAAGACGTTCCCGAAGCAGAAGCCAGACTGCAATAATTCCAAGAAGCATTCCACCAGAAATGATTCCAAGCATTTTAAAATCACCGGCCGGCATGGCTTTATCAATTGCAATCTTAATGAGAAGAGGCGATGTAAGTGAGATTCCCGCACTTGAAAGCATCATAAGACAGGCAAGAATCATCTGTTTTTTGTAAGGCTTTATCCAGTGGAAAATACGCATTACAACATGTATGTTCAGTTTCTGGTCATATGTTTTTTCGTCTTCGTCAAAACGGTTTTTAGTTTTAGTTGCCATATTCACCTCCTCTTATTTCTGTAATTCCCAGACGTCTTTGTAGTAGCCCGGCTGGTTCTTAAGTTCATCATGAGTTCCACGGGCTGTAATTTCGCCGTTTTCAACTACAAGAATCAGATCACAATTTTCAAAAGAAGAAACACGATGGCTGATAATAAATGTTGTATGGCCTTCTGACATTTCTTTTATTGATGCACGGATTTTTTCTTCTGTTTCAATGTCTACAGCAGATGTAGTATCATCAAGAATCATTACCGGTGGATTTGCCAGGAACAAACGTGCAAGAGCAATACGCTGTCTCTGTCCGCCGGAAAGACCAACGCCTCGTTCACCGACAATTGTGTCATAACCTTCTGAAAGATCATTAAGGAAATCTTTTACACGGGCAAGTTCTGTTGCTTTTTCAACTTCAGGGAAAGTTGCATCCGTATTTCCAAATTTGATGTTTCCGGCAACAGTATCACTGAAAAGGAAAGCTTCCTGCATTGTAATACCGATATGTTTTCTTAAAGATTCAACATCATATTCGCGGATATTTTTTCCATCAATAAGGATTTCGCCTTCGGTAACGTCGTAATAACGGCAAAGAAGTCTTGCGATAGTAGATTTTCCGCTTCCTGTCGGACCAAGGATTCCAACTGTCATGCCAGGTTTTACTTCAAAATTCAGATTCTTAAGAACTTTTGTCTCGTTATATGCAAAAGAAACATTCTTAAAACTGATATTACCGTAAGTAACACCATCATTCATTTCAATTTTCTTTTCTTCAAGGAAAGGATTTGCCTTACTGCTGTCTTTAATTGAACCTTTTGTTCCATAAAGTTCATAAAGGCGCTGTGCACTTGCGTTGAATCTCTGGTAGTTGTCCATAAGATGGGCAAACATGTTTACAGGCTGGCTGAAAGTCCACATAAGTCCGTTGAATGTAACAACATTACCAAGAGTAATTTCACCTTTTACAACAAGATAACCACCGAAAAGAATAAGGATAACAGGAAGAATACCACAAATTGCTTCAATGGCTGGAGTATAGCGAATACGGATATCAGCATTTTCAATATTACAATCATGATATCCCATGTTTTCCTTTTCAAAGAGCTCCATTTCGTACTCTTCGCGGACAAAAGCCTTAACGACACGGTTTCCCGCAATATTTTCGCCGGCTTTTGTATTAAGACGGGCAAACTGATCACGAACCTTAAGGTGCGAAGGTTTAATCTGATCCTTGAATTTCCAGACCATAAAGAGAATTACAGGGGCAATCACAAGGAAAGCAAGAGTAAGTTTCCAGCTGATACGGCTTAGAACGACAATCGAAAAAACATAAACCAGAACGTTATCGATAGTCATATAAATTACCCATGCAACAAAATGACGTACCATATCAAGGTCACTTGTAAGCATAGTCATTACGTTTCCGGTAGGAGATTTGTCATACCATGAAAAGTCCAGAGTCTGGATATGAGCATACAGATCTTCACGCATTTTACGCATAACGTTCTGCGAAACCTGTTCATAAATTGTCTGATAAAGATAACGAATTACAGCTTTACCAAATGTACAGCCAATCATGATAAGAATAAGTTTCGGAAGCAGAGAATGATTTCCACCTGTGATTACACGGTCAACAATCATACCTGTAATTGACGGGTTAATCATATTAAGAGCCGAAACAAAAATAGTGAGAGAAATTCCTATAAACATCCATACCGCGTATTTTCGGATATAAGACCAGATCCACTTTAACATCAATAAAAAACCTTCTATGGCAAAAATATAAATATATTCTAAATCTAACGTCAGAAAGCCCTAAAAACTAGTTTATTTTTAGTTAGATTTATAACAATATTCCTGACTTACACTGTTTTTGTGTCAGTTTTCTTTTATTCATTTTTATGGTATACTTTCGGTTATGAGTAATAAATTCAGAGTCAACCAGAAGGTTGTTTACCCTAGCCAGGGTGTTGGAAAAATCCTTGAAGTATTTGAAAGAGACTTCAAAGGGGAAAAAACTCCATATTATAAAATATATATCGAAGCATCAGACATGGTAGTTATGGTTCCAGTAGCAAATGCTGAATCACTTGGAATCCGCCAGATTGTAGGAAAAGATGATGCTAAAGCCGCAATGGAACTTCTTTCTGAAGAAGGTGATCCAATCACTTCAGACTGGAAACTTCGTTACCAGATGAACCTGGATCTTCTTAAAAAAGGTACTGTAAAAGACATTGCTACAATTGTACGCACACTTTATAACCGCAGCAAAGTAAAGGAACTTCCAATTCTGGAACGAAAACTTTATGACTCTGCAAAAAAACTTCTTATTGATGAAATCTCAATTGCACTTGGAATGTCAGAAAAAGAAGTTGAAAACCAGATCCACCTGAAGCTTGAACCGCCTGGAGCAGCACCAAAGATTAAGCACGCAGTAATCATGGAAGATGATGAAGATGATGATCTTATGGATGATGTAAAAGAAAAGAAAGGTTCATCAGATGAAGACGGTGATTTCGGAGACGAAGAAGACTTCGATGACGAAGAATAAACCTGTTGTGCTTATTACAGCTGCCGGTTCTTCAACAAGAATGGGCAGCAATATAAAAAAAGAATATATGGCACTGGAAAGCGGAACTGTGCTTTCCACTGTCGTAAAAAAATTTCTTTCCGGAACTGATACAGAATTAATCTGCATTACCTGCCCTGCAGGCGGAAAGAAAGAATCTGAGATAGCCGTTTTTTGCGACCCTCAGGTTTCTGCCCTTTTAGAGAAAAATCCAGACATTAAAATTATATTCACAGAAGGCGGCTCTTCCCGCCAGGCATCTGTATTTAACGGTCTGAAAAAAATCCGGGAAACTCTCAAAAACACAGAAAATACACTTATTGCTATTCATGACGGCGCAAGACCATTCATTACAAATGAACTTCTTACCCGAACATTTGATGAAGCAGAAAAATCAGGTGCTGCATTCCCAGGTCTTGAACCGACGGAAACACAAAAGCAGATTAACAGAGATGGAGTTGTTACAGCACACCTAAAACGAAGTGATCTAATCTCAGTCCAGACACCACAGATTTTTAATTTCAATCTGATTTTTGACGCCCACGTAAAAGCGGAGAAAGACGGTCAGGAATATACTGATGATACAGAAATCTTTGGAAAATATGCCGGGCCGGTTGCAACAGTAAAAGGCGATGCCACAAACATAAAAATCACCTACCCTGGTGACCTTAAACCCAATGAGGAAAATAAAAAGATGATTCACACTGGACTTGGATATGATATGCACCGCCTGGTTACAGGACGGAAACTTTTTCTTGGCGGAATAGAAATACCTTTTGAAAAAGGCGAAGACGGCCATTCTGACGGAGACGTTCTTCTTCACGCCATTACAGATGCCTTACTTGGCGCTTCAGGTCTCGGAGACATCGGTTCCTTCTTTCCACCGGAAGAAGCAAAATGGAAAGATGCAGATTCAAAAGTGTTACTGAAAACTGTATGGGACAAAATCACTGAAAAAGGCTGGAAACTTGAAAACCTGGACTGTGTAATAAAAATAGAAGAACCCAAATTCCTTCCTCACAGACAGGAAGTAATCAAAAGCATAGCTCAGGTTCTGGAAGTACCCGAAGATTCAGTTTTTGTGAAAGCTAAAACTTATGAGAAAACAGGAAACTGGGAAAATCAGGTTGAAGCTTTTGCAACCTGTCTTTTAAGCAAATAGATTCAAGTAAAAAAGCGGCTCTCATGAGCCGCTTTTTTTGATGTTATACCATACTGTCTTCATCTGGCAGGGACAGAATCAGTTCAACTTCAGAAACTGTAAGTCCTGTACGAGATGCAATTTCTTCATCTGTCCATTTCTGCTGACGCTTTAATACATGAACATTATGTCTGATCTGTGGAGTAACAGCATTTGTTTTTGAAGCAGAACTGCTACGTGAACGAGTTGTCTTCACAGGCTCTGATGCAACACTTCTAAGTGCATCGAATTTATCATCAACATCTTTACTGAGCTGGCGGATATTAAGTTCAAGTTTTCCAATTCCTTTTGATGCAGAATTAATATCTTCGATCCGCTTTTCAGAATCAGCCATGATGGTTTCAACTGTACTAAGTTTCTTTGCAGTGTCAGAAATCTTCTTTGCGTTTTTAAGGATAACGTCCACATCATTCTGAACAGCCTTAATTTCATTTGGAAGAGAAGCTACCTGACGCTGACAATCAACCAGTGTCTGGTCAATTTCCTTCTGTTTTTCGAAGGCATCTGTAATATCCTGGCTTACGCGGTCCAGTACATTCTTCTTCTGTTCAATACGAGACATCTTTTCATCAGCAGCATCAACTGCTTCCTGGAAGTTTTTAACACGAACTTCCAGGTCAACCATATCATCGGATTTGTCTGTGAGAGAACGAATCTTTGAATCAACCTGTCCTGAAAGTTCCATCATGTAATTGAAACGCTGTTCAAGACTTTCAACCTTATTGTTCTTTGATTCAAATTCAGCAATTGTATCATCAAGGTTTTCATTCATGCGGCAGATTTCTTTATACTGTCCCTGGAATTTATTTGCTTCATCAACAAATTTTTCCAGGTCTTCAAAGGCAGATCTGATGCTTTCAACTTTAGCATCAATCTGTTTCTTCATAGTATCTGCCTTGTCGTATGCAGACATCTGAGACTGAACGGCATTAAGCTCTTTGTTGATTTCAGAAAGTTTCATAAGGAACTCATTTGATTTATTCTGAAGATCATCCATAAGGGCATTCTGATTCTGAACATTTGTCTTTGTAACAGTTTCAAGTCTTTCCTGCAGTTCTTCAATTTTTTCAGAAATATTATCTGACTGTGCAGTAATCTTTGAATCAGTAGCTTTCAGTTTCTGTTCAAAAGAATCATTGAAATTTTCAAAATTAGAAACAAACAGATCCTGTCTTCTGCGCATTTCATCAGATGATTCTTTCTGGAAAGTTTCCAGTTCTTCCTTGAACATATTAGTAGAATCAGACATCTGCTGCTTCAACTGCATTTTCCAGGTATTAAATTCCTGAACGGCAGCATCGATTGAAGAAGAACTTGTTTCCTGACGGGACTTCATATTTTCTTCAAAGTTTTCAAGATCTTCTCTGATTGATTTTTCAAGTTTCTGAACCGCACCACTGATCTGAGAAATATTCTTTTCTCCAAGAGCCTTGATTTCAGAAGCTGTAGACTGTGTTACATCTTCAATTTTATCTGAAGTCTCATCACGGAATTCATTGAGCAATTCACGGATTTTATTAATATCAGACTGAAGCTGTGTTTTCGTTCCTTCCACATCAGACTCAACAGAATCAAGCTGTGTTTCAGTTTTCTTTTCAATAGCCATTAAATTTGATTTAAGTTTTTCAGCATAACTTTCTTCTATCTGACGGCGACTTTCTTCGTAATCCTGAGACATGGCAGAAAGCCGTCCATCAAAATTACTTTTCCACTGACTCAAATCTGTATCAACTTTATCTTCTGAATCAGAAAGCTTTCTTTCAAATGCAGTTTCAAATTCTGAAAGTTTTGCACTCATGGAACCTGTTGCACTGTCCTTCAAACCTGAGAGAGCTTCATCAATTTCGCGGATTTTATCTTCAAGAGCATCAGAACTTTCTTTAATGCCTTCACTGAAGCGTTCATGACGTTTCTGCTGTTCACCTGTGAACTTGTCAAAGTCTGCAAGAATACGGTTCTGAACATCGTTCATTGCACCTCTAAGACTCTTGTCCAGCATATCAATATCTACTGTTGAAGTCTGAAGCTGTGAAATCTTGTATTCAAGGTCACGCTTGTATTCACCAAGCTGATCGTCTGCACTTTCAAGAATACTGAGTCTGCGGCTCTCACCGTCTGCAAGAGCATTTCTGATTTCATCCTGAAGAGTCTTATTAAGGGTTTCAAGTTTCTTCTGAGAAGAAACCTTAAAATCTTCCATTTTTGATTCTGCTTCCTGGATCTTTGCTTCAAGTTCAGGTCTCAAGCCGGAAGCAAGACGCTGTGCATCTTCACATTCTTTCTTAAGCTGATTAACAGTTTCTTTGGTTTCCTTAAGGACATCACTGGCAGAATCTTTTGTTGCCTTAAGGGTATCATTGATTCCTGCCTGGAATGTAGAAAGTTTTGCCTGAAGGTTTCCTGTATATGTTTCGTATTTTTCTTTAAGAGAAGAATCAACGGCATCAACTTTTGCACTGACCTTTTCAGAGTTCTTTTCAAATTCTATGAAACGATCTTCAAGTGACTGCTGAACATTTTCAAACTGCTGGCGGTAATTTGCATCAAGTTCTTTAAGCTGTTTTTCCATAGAAGCGGCAAGTTCATTTTCTTCACCGTTCATTCGGCTCTGAAGTTCTTTCATTACCGTTTCAAGGTTACCGGTTCTTGCATTAAAGTCGGCTTCGATAGAAGAAAGTCTGTCTTCATTACTTGAGACAAAAGCATCTACGCGCTTGTTATAACCTGTAGTAAATGCATTTGTTTTCTGTTCCAGTTTTTCGAAATCAGCCTTGAATCTTTCTTCGAAACGGGAAATAACACCGTCATTCTTTCCTGCAACAGAATCAAGAGCCTGGGCATAATTTTCTTTGAGCCCTGTATATTTTTCCTGATAACTTTGTGTAAGTTTTTCTACATGGTCCTTCATGCCTTCTTTTATGCGATCCATGTATTCTTTTACATCAGTTGTAAGCTTTTCATATTTTTCTTTGTAAGAAGCCATTGTTTTTTTATAATCGGCTTCATATTCAGCTGAAAGCTCACTGAGCTTCTGTGAGTGTTCGTTATTAATAGAAGAAAGGCGTTCAGAAACTTCACTGTCAATTGAATTAATGCGGCTTTCAACACCTTCATCAAGATCATTAAGACGGCTTGTTGCACTTGTTTCAATTGTCTGAATACGGGAATCAACGGATTCTTCAAGAGAAGAAATACGACCAGAAGATTCCTTTTCAAGAGCCTGGATTTTTGCAGCAACATCATTTTCTATTGCACTTACGCGGGCTGCAACATCATCATCAATCGAACCCATGCGGTCCTGAACATTGTTTTCAAGACTGCCCATACGTTCTGTAATTTCAGATTCAATTTTACCAAGTCTTCCGGTTACATCACTTTCAAGACTTTCCATTCTTCCGAAAACATCTGTTTCAAGTGATTTCAATCTGTCAGAAACATCAATTTCAACGCCGGACATTTTTCCGGAAATTTCATCCTCAACAGATTTCATGCGATCAGAAACACCGGCTTCAACTTTATCCATTCTACCATTCATTTCAGATTCAACTGATGACATTCGGTCTGAAACATCAGCATCAAGAGCCTGTATGCGGCCGGAAACTTCACTTTCAACAGATTTAAGACGATTTGAAACATCTGTATCCAGCGTTGTCATGCGACCTTTAACATCGTTTTCAACAGTCTGGATTCTTTCAGAAACATCAGCATCAAGGGAATCAACTTTGACAATAACATTATTTTCAATGCTCTGAAGTTTTTCTGCAACATTTGAATCAAGAGTGCCGACTTTTGTTGCAACGTTATTTTCAATGCCCTCAAGTTTTTCTGTAACACTATTATCCAGAGTCTCAACACGCTGGTTCACATCACTTTCAAGAGAAGTTACACGATCTTTTACATTGCTTTCAACATTCTGAAGTTTTTCTGTAACAACAGTTTCAACTTTCTGAAGTCTTCCCTTCACTTCTGTTCCAAGTTTTGTCATGGAATCTGTAACTTCAGCTTCTACAGTCTGAATTTTTCCAGCTACACCTTCATTAAGAGCCTTAAGACGTTCTGTAACATCACCTGTAATTTTTGTGTCGGCAGCTTTTGAAAGCTCATCAATTTTCTTTTCAAGCTTGTCTGTTCTGGCATTGAAATCTTCCGTAAGTTTTACAGCACGCTTGTCTGCCTGCTGGCTTAAATGCTGGAAGGCAGAATCTTCAAGTTCGTTTGCACGGGTAGCGGCAGAATCAAAAGCAGACTGAATATCTGTATTAATCTGAACCAGAAGATCCTGGGCACGGGCTTTTTCTTTTTCCAGAGCAACCCGAACATTGTCTGTATATTTTTCATATTCAGTTAAAAGAATAGTTCCGGTTTTCTTAAGCTGTTCTTCATTCTTATCATTAAATTCTTTTGTAATCTGTGGGATTCTGTTATTAATGGTTTCAACTTTTTTCTGCTGTTCTGAAAGTTTATTATTCAGAGTATCAACAATGCCGCTTTCTTTTTTTACCAGGAGAAGATTTTCTTCAACCTTTTCTGTCATTACATCCAGCTCTTTTAAAACTGCATCGTACTGACTGATTTTCTGTTCAATCTTATTTACAGCATTAATTTCAGCGTTAATATTTTTCAGATATTCATCGAACTTTAAAGTCTGATCTTTAAGGACTTTCACGGCTGCATTAGCCTGAGTCTGGTTTCCTGAAAGTTCAGACATAAGATGATTGAAATCTTTTTTAATGCCGCCGAATTTTTCATCCAGCTGCTGAATACATTTATCTGAATATCTTTTTACACTTTCGTAAGTAGAATTGCGTTTTTCCATCTGATGAAAAACATAAGAGAAGGCTGCTGCTGCCATAAGGGCAACAATAACTGAAATTGTAATAACCACTTTTTCCCACCCGTTTTAATAATGATTTATTGTTCTAGCACAGCGTGCATCAAGTCTGAATAATTACGGAAAACAAAATCTGCTTTACCGCTTTTATCTTTTTTCTTTTTTGTAAACCAGGCTGCCTTCATGCCGGCATTTTTTGAGCCAAGCACATCGTACTTATAGCTGTTGCCTACATAAAGAATCTCTTCCGGTTTAACACCAAGATCAGCTGCCAGTTTTTCAAATGGCACTGTCGAAGGTTTCAGTGCACCGCAATCTTCCGACCCCAGGATTACATCACAGAAAGGCTTTATTCCCCATAGTTCACCTTTCTGTTCCGGAGGAAAGTCCGAAAGCAATGCTATTTTAAGTCCTGCATCTTTAAATGCCTTTACTGATTCCAGTGCATTTCTGCAGGGCTTTATTTTTACAAAATGTGATTTTAACCCGCTGTATACAATTTTCTCAAGTTTAGCGTGAGCCTGTTCTTCCGAACATTTCAGGGCTTCAGCCATATATTTAATCTGCTCTTTTTTAAAATCACTTGTAATTCCCATTTTTCGCAGATCTTTACGGGCTTTATTGTACTTTGAGAAAAAATATAAATGTGACAGGAAATGAAGCGGCAGACGAATATTCAGTTTCCATGTTTCATAGAGAGTTCCGTCTATATCGTATGCAACTGCTTTTATTTCCCCAAAGTTTTTTGTAGTCAAACTTTTTCCCCATTTAAAATACAGTAGTTAATTATACAATTATTCTCTGAATTTTCATAGTATTTTCTATATATTGGAGATTATTGAAATGTATGGCTCAAGTGATTATAATTCCCTATTATCTCATATCACTTTTAAAGGACACGAATCATGGTAATTTTAACTTTGAACTGCGGATCTTCATCTGCAAAGTATCAGGTTTATGACTGGGACAACAAAGAAGTTCTGGCCAATGGTGTAGTAGAAAGAATCGGTATTGAAGGTTCTTGCATCACTCACAAAGCTAAGGGCAACAAAGTAGAAATGGAAAGCCCTTGTCCTACACACAAAGAAGCAATCGAACTCATTCTTAAGATGATTACAGACAAAGAAACAGGTGTTATTGACTCCCTCGATCAGATCGGAGCTGTCGGACACCGCGTACTCCATGGCGGAGACAAATTCACAAAATCAGTACTGGTTACTCCAGAAGTTCTTGAAACATTCAAAAGCGTTATTGATCTTGGACCACTCCATATGCCTGCAAACATCATGGGTATTGAAGCTGCACAGAAAGTTATGCCAAACGTTCCACACGCTGCAGTTATGGATACAGCATGGCACCAGACAATGCCAGCAGAAAACTTCATGTACGCTATTCCACACGAATGGTACGAAAAATATGCTGCACGTAAATACGGTTTCCACGGAACATCATTCCTTTACACAGCAAAACGTGCATCAGTTCTTCTTGGAAAGAAACCAGAAGATACAAACGTTATCATCTGTCACATCGGAAACGGTGCTTCTATGTGCTGTGTTAAAAACGGTAAATGTTACGACACAACAATGGGTATTACACCTCTTGAAGGTCTGGTAATGGGAACACGTTCCGGAGATCTGGACCCTGCCCTTCCATTCTACATCATGAGAAAAACAGGCATGACAGCAGATGAAATGGACACAGCCCTGAACAAGAAATCAGGATGTCTTGGTGTTACAGGAAAATACGCTGACCGCCGCGACGTTGAAATTGCTGCAAAAGACGGTGACGAAAAAGCAAAGCTTGCTATTGAAATGGAAGCTCTCCGCATCAAAAAATACATTGGTGCATATATGGCAGAACTTGGCCGTGTAGACGCTATCGTATTCACAGCCGGCGTTGGCGAACGCGGACCTGTTTACCGCCAGAAATCAACAGAAGGTCTTGAAGCTTACGGTATCAAAATGGATGCACAGAAAAATGAATGGTCATTCACAGGAAATGCTGAAACATGTATTTCTGCAGACGATTCAGCAACAAAGATTTTCGTTATTCCAACAGACGAAGAACTTGTTATGACAGAAGATGCTTACGCACTTATGAAAGGAACATACGACGTTCATACAAACTTCACATATTCTTTCCAGAGCCCGGATTACGTAAACAAAGCTCGTGAAGAAGGCCTGAAAGGCGACCTGGTAAAACGACCAAACATCGCTAAAGTTGTTGCACGTCCACCAAAATGCTAGTTTAATCTAAGCATTAAGACGAAAAAAAAGAACGGCGTCTTGTTTTTCAAGACGCCGTTTCAATTTAACAGATTAAAACTTCAAAATCAGTTACTAACAATATTAACCACATAATCTGAGGCAATTTCGGAAAGTGCCGGTTCAAATGAAACAACACCTTTTTTATTCTGAAGGACTTCAAGATCAAAAGGAATTTCAAGAACCTGTTCAATTTCTCCTGTTGTAACATTTTCAAGAGCAAGTTTTATCATATCCGAACTGGCTTCTGCCCAGTTTCCTGAGACAATAAATTCACAGGTCATAACCTTTGTTTTCTTTACAAAAGAAGTTCCGGTAATTAGACCGTAGTAACATGGTTTTGTAAAAAGAGGATTATAAACCGTACATGAAGTTTTTGTTGCAGAAAGTTTTTCAACATCTTCAATATCCCAGCCAGGAATCTTGCAGCGTTCAGGAATAAAATGGAACAAAGCATTAAAATCGAATTCTTTTTCTGCAAAATCTCCTGTTTCATATTCATATGAAAGTTCAAGATAATTGTCAGAAAAATCGTATTCAACCGTTACTTTTTCAGTATTATCCTTATAACCTTCACAGGTTTCTGTAATAATTACTTCTGTAACAGGAGCCTTTACCTTAAGTCCATTGGATGTACCAAGTGTATAAGTAACTTTCTGACTTTTTCCTTTTGTAGTTACGAAAATGTCTCCAAAAGCAAACTTTGGAATACCCATTGTGTATTTTGCATCATAAAAAGCAAACTCACTGTTTGGCTTCATTTTTGGAAGCTTAATATCAGCAAGAATATCTTCCACAGGAACAATACCGTCTTTTCCTTTAAGCTTTTCATAAATACCCGAAACAGTGTAAACAGTTCCAGGATAGAAATTATCTTTATAAGTTACCTTACCTGCTTCAGTTTTGAATTCATTTCTGATTACTACATCAAGGCCCTGGGCAATTCCAAGCCCCAAGTTTTCAATCTCAACATCAAAGTGAACGGAATTGCCCGGTTTCTGAAGATCCTTTTCATTTGCCCACATTCTTCTTGTTACGATACAAGGATCTGCATTCACTCTGGAAACACAGAGATTATAGCCTTTTTCTGTATCAAGAATATATGTAAAAATCCATTCTCCAGTATCACGAATACTTGCACTAGGAGAAAGAATATCACTCTTTTCGTTTGATGGATTCTGATAAATAACAGGAACGCTTTCAGTCCAGATCATTTTTTTAGTATCAGGACTTTTCAAATATGCTTTGGCAAAAACCTCAGTTCCTTCACTCCACATTGCGCCGGAAAGAACTCCCATTCTGTTATAAACATACTGAACATTTCCAGGAACAGGACGCAGACTGTCAGTAAGAGGATACAGTGCATTTGTGTCAGGAAATTCTACTGAACCGCAGGTTTCCCACACACCTTTTTTATTCAGAATGAAATAAGACTGTTTTTCTGCAAATGCAGGATTTTCTTCTTTTGAGAAGAAAGTATTGTCAGGTCTGTTACGGATTTTCAGAACAAGACCGTTGGCGCCGGTACGGAGTACAGGATCAAACTGAAGGCTTCCCTTAAGATCAGAAATGCATTCAACCTTGTCCCATCTTTCATCATTTTCTTTCCATGAAGACCAGTAGATTGCTGTCTTTTTAAGGATTTCTTCATCCTCAGTTTCGTCAGTTTTCTGGATAGTTGCCTGAGTCCATACAAGAACAAGCTTCTGTTTTCCGCCAACAGTTGTTACGCTTCCTGTAAAATCAAGCATGTTTGTAAGTTTTCCGTTGATTTTAGGATTTTCAATTACACGTTTAGGCTGGCTGAAATCTTCATCACGGCCATAACGGCGTGTTGAATAAAAAAGAGTATAGCAGTTGTCATTTGCTTTAAGAGAAAGATCCGGTCCAATATAAACAAGAACTTCAAGACCATTCATAAGGAAAATCTGAGGCTTTGTTCCTTCAGGAAGATTACGAACAACAGTCTGGATATTCGAACCTTTTTCTACCTGCTGTTTTGTAAGACCTGCAAACTCTGAAACAGGTTCTTTTCCTCCTGGAAGATATGAAGAATCACGAAGGAAAACAAAATCTAAATCATCTTCAGTTTCAACATCAGGAGTAACTTCAAGAAGTTCTTCAACAGATTCTTCATCAATCTGTACAACTGAAGGAACAGTCTGCAGGGCTTCTTCAGCTTCTTCCTGGGTCACGATTTTTATACTGGTAGGAAGGCTATATTTTTTCTTGTCAGGAGCAGTAAAAGAAAGCCATACCAGGCCACCATCTTTTTTGAATACTTTACCGGGAATAATCTTCTGTTCTTTCCCGTTTGCATTCACAGAAACAGGTTTAACTTCAGGAGCTGCAGGCTGATAAAGAGCAAAACCAGTGTACCCTTTTTTCACATTGGAACACTTAAGAAGAAATTCCTGTGCACTTCCTTCTGCAACTACATTCTCTGCATAAAGGACATTTCTCCATGCAAACTTTGTAGGGTTTGCATCATTTTTTTTCATAAGTACATCAGCTTCAAAAGTGAAATCGGTAAACTTTACATCCTGAGCAAATGCGGCTACAGCAAGAAGAACAACAGCCAGGCTTACGAAAAACTTTTTCATTTTTAATACACCTTTTTTATTTGTTTTTTTTATTTCAATTATTTATTTATACTTTTCTCTGACATGAACCGTTACGGATGGCTTCTGCAGTTTCTTCACCTGCAAAAATGCGAACAAGTTCCATAGCGAAAAGTTCAGCAGTTCCAGGTCCAGAACCTGTTACGATATTTCCATCTGTAACAAAAGGTACTCCTGAACAATGTTCGCTGTCTTCAACCATTTCAGGATCAACATCATTTTCCATGCCCGGATAACAGGTCCAGTTCTTTCCTTTAAGAATACCTGTTGGAGCAAGAACCAGAGCAGGACTTGCACAGCATGCAGTAACATATTTATTTGCTTCAAAACATTTCAGAATAAGATTGTTCAACTCTGAAGATGCGGCAAGATTTGTTGCTCCAGGAAGACCTCCCGGACAGAAAATAGCATCAGGAAGATTTCCATCAAGTGAGGAAAGAAAATCTTCAAGAGTTCTGTCAGCAAGAACAGAAACATTGTGGGAACTTTTTACAATTCGTGGATCTGCAGGATTATTAGATGTAACAGCAACCAGTGTAACATCAACTTTTGCTCTTCTAAGATAATCAACAGGAGAAAGAGCTTCAATTTCTTCGAATCCTTCTGCAAGAAAAACTGCAATCATATAACACCTCCAAACTTACTATTTAATTTTACACCAAGATGTGCTAAAATTCACCTATGAAAAGTGTTTTAATAATTGATGCACATCCTTTATTCCGCGACTTTCTTAAAGACAAGCTTTCTGCGGGAAAAATCGAAGTAAATACCGCAACAGAAGACCGCGACGCTTTTACCAAAATGATTACATCTCTGCCTAACCTGATTATTATGGACAGAGTAAGCACAACTAATCAGATTTCAGATTTCCTTCAGAAAAAAATTTCTGACCCGAACACTGCATCAATTCCAATTATCATGACAGGGCCTCTTATCGACAAAAGCCAGATTGGAGCTCTTGCCCGATACGGAGTTGTAAAATATTTTACAAAACCTATTAAATTCGACCTTTTCTTCGAAGCCGTTGGAAATATTCTTAAACTTCCTGTTGTAATGGACTCAACACCTTGTGTTCTGGACATTCACAGAAACGGAAACCTTATTTTCATAGAAGTTGCTCTTGGACTTAACCGCGAAAAACTTGCACTTCTTAAGTTCAAGCTTGCAGAAATGATTGAACGGGAAGAACTTGAAAGCCCGAAAATCATCATTATGCTTACAAACCTGGATTTAACCTTTATAGACGGGCTGAATCTTGAATACCTTATAGACAATGTTCTTGATAACCCGAGAGTTCACAGAAAGAATGTAAAAATTCTTTCCCTGAATGAATTCGTTCATGACCTTGTAGACGGGCACTCCGAATACGACGGCATTGAAGTAACAGATAATCTGCCACACATTCTGAATACACTGGTAGAAAGTTCAATTACAACAAGTGTTTCAGACCTTATTGCAGAAAGAATTCTTTCAGGTTCTTCCGGCGACGAAATGAGCAGTTCCATTGAAACACGTTTCTATTCAGATAACGGTTCTATGGAAAAAGATGATTCCGTAGGTTCTGTATTTTCTGTTGCAGTTATCGATTCAAATCCTCAGTCGGCAGATAACATTCAGAAAACATTCAATTCTGTTGGAGCTCAGTCTGATATTTTCAAGACAGGCAAAGACTTCCAGGACGCATATACAATGGACAAATACAACCTTGTTATTCTTGATGTTCTTGACCCGGCTTCCAACGGTTTTGAAATTCTGAAAGAATTCCGTGCAGACCGCTTTGCACCGCCTGTAATTGTTTACACACAAAGCGCACAGCGAGACGTAATTGTAAAGGTTCTCAGTTCTGGGGCGTCATTGTATCTTATGAAGCCTCAGAAACCAGAAGTTCTGCTGGACAAAGCCATTTCACTTCTAAACAAGAAGATTTAATTTCGGATAAAAAAATGGACAAAATTAATTTTCATACTCACTCGACTTTTTGCGACGGGAAAAATACGCCGGAAGAAATGATTCTTTCTGCTATTGAAAAAGGATTTTCGGTTCTTGGCATTTCCGGACACAGTATGTTTCCTTTTGCAGAAGACTGGCACATTGCTCCAAATAATTTCCAGAACTATATTTCAGAAATCTCGCGCCTTAAAGAAAAATATTCAGATAAAATAAAAATTTTCTGTGGCTTTGAAGCAGACTATTTTCCATGCGTAACCTGCCCTGACAAAGCTGCTTATTCTGATCTGAAACCAGACTACCTGATTGGGTCCGTTCACTATGTAACAAAAAACGGAAAACATTATTCTGTAGACCACAAAACAGAATTCGTAAAACAGGGAATCGATAATCTTTACAACGGTGACGGTAAACAGGCAGTTATCGATTATTTTGAAGCCCAGAAAGAAATGCTTACAAAGGGAAGTTTTGACATTCTTGGTCACCCTGATTTAATCAGAAAAAGAAACAATGAACTGAAATTTTTTGATATAACTGAAAGCTGGTACAAGGATCTTTTAAAAGATTTTGCCAGAGCCGTAGCAAAGGCCGGCGTAATTGCAGAAATCAATACCGGCGGAAAAGCCCGTGGCAATACTGAAGATTTTTATCCAAGTGATTTCTTACTGGAACTTTTCTATAACGCAGGCATTCCGGTCTGTATAAATACTGACGCCCACACAATAGATCTTCTGGATTTCGGATACGAAGAAGCAGTTCAACTTGCAAAGAAAACTGGCTACAAGGAACTGATTTATCCTTGCATCGGAAGCGTAAAAATCTAAAGATTATTAAAGTCAGGACTTCCTGCCCTTACCGTCATTTCTTCCCCGCTTACAGGATGCTTAAAAACAAGGCAGTCTGAATGAAGCATTATCCGTTTAAAATCTTTTCCACCATAAAGGGTGTCCCCTAAAAGAGGAAGCCCTTTTTCTGAAAGATGTACGCGAATCTGATGTGTGCGGCCTGTAAAAAGTTCACAGTGAACAAGACAGAAATCCCCGCTCGCCCCTTTTACATTTACCCCACTGATTTTTGAAAACGCAGTTTTAGCATACAGGCCGCCACGGCTTTCGGGAAGGCTACCC
This sequence comes from Treponema sp., assembly GCA_024402535.1. GTDB lineage: Bacteria > Spirochaetota > Spirochaetia > Treponematales > Treponemataceae > Treponema_D. Next base: position 31,760 of record JAKSTN010000018.1, on the reverse strand, counting down.
CATTTTGCCGCCTGACTTTTTGCAGAAATACGACCGATGGTATTTTCAACAGTAAAATCTTTTACAGGTTTGCCGCAGGCAACGGCAATATAAGTTTTTGTAATGGTATGTTTTTCAAACTGTTCAAAAATGCTTTTATTTGCCACCCGCTGCTTTGTAAAAAGAATTACACCGCTTGTTTCCCGGTCTAGTCTGTGCATGATTCCAACATAAGGCGGATTCCTGAATGAAGGATTTTTCTTCCATAAATAATCAACTACGCAGTCATGAAGATTCTTACGGTTTCCAACAATTGTCTGTTCCACAGGAAGGAATGCAGGTTTATTTACACAGATAATATATTCATCTTCAAAAAGCACATCTTTTTCTGTAAGGGTAAAATCAATATCATCCGGCTGCTTTTCAAAAAAGAATTTTTCTATATCGATATCACATTCAACAATGCTTTTACCCCGAAGTTCAAATCCAGGTCTTGTTACTGTGCGTCCGTTTACAGAAACACAACCTGCAACAATAAGCCGGCGGATTTTTGAGTTGGAAACTTCATGAGACGCCAGTTCTTCAACTTTGCAAAGTTCTGCCTTCAGAAATTCATTAAGAGATACAGTCTGTGTGCTTAAAAATTTTTTTCTCATGGAAGTATTATTAATGATTAAAGGATTTCGTAATCAGGACCGTCCTCTGTAACAAAAAGGCGGACTTTACTTTCTTCCATACAGACATTTTCAAAGAAGTATTCCAGATCCATCACTTCCTCACTGAAAAGGTCATCAGGATTATAAGAAGTATTCAGTTTAATTTCAGGGTTCTTTCCGGAAGTATCATCACAAAGGCGGCTCATAGCGCCGTTTACACGGACAACGTCCTGCACAAGTGTAAACATATCAGCCTTGCCCTTTTCTTCATATTTCTGTTCAAGGAAAAGAAGCTGCATTTTTTCTATGGCTTCGTGCCTCTCTTTTTCTGCATTAAAGCCGCTTTTATAGTCGCAGTTATTCACCCGCTGCCATTCAGAAAAATCTGCAAAAAAAGCAGATGGAGTAATGCGCAATGGTTTTAAAACTGAAAGGAACCATGGAACTGCACGGCCTGCTGAATAAAAAGTTTTTGTGGCAAAGGCCATATCTCTTGCCTTACGAATATCCTGGGCAGAGAAAATGCCTGAAACTTTTGGTTCTCCCTCTTCACCAGGATTCAAATCGAACTGTGGAAACTCAATATGATTTGGATACTGATTCAGAGCAAAGTCGAAGCGGTCTGAAAAAGATTTAAAGGTATCTCCGGCATCTTTTGCATAATAAAGGCAGAAACCAAAGATAAGGCCGGCGGCATTTAAAAGGTTTGCTTTGGAGGCATAGCTTTTTTTATCAAATAAAAGTTTGTCTCCTTTTTTTGAAGGGTTCAGAGGAATATCAAAAGAACAGAAAATATTCTGAGCTTCACGGCAGACAGCATTGTCTATGCAGGATGCATCTACAAAAAAACTTGTAAAAAGATTCTTATTCTGTCTTTTTTCAGATTTAATCTGAGCCAGAAGCTCGTCTTTTGTTCTAATCATATTCCTCAAAAAATATTAAAAGTAAAAATTACAGCAGAGTGATTCCACGTTTTTTACAGTCTTTAAGAATTTCATCATTCCACATTGAAACTTGAGTTTCACCGATGTGAGCCTTGCGAAGCAGGAACATACAAAGACGTGACTGACCGATACCGCCACCAAGAGTCTGTGTAAGTTCACCTTTAAGAAGACGTGAGTGGAATTCAAACTTAGCACGTTCAGGACATCCTCTTTCTTCAAGCTGCATTTTAAGGCTTGTTGGGCTTACACGAATACCCATAGAAGAAAGTTCGAATGCAGAGTTCAGAACAGGGTTCCATACAAGGATATCTCCGTTCAGACCACGGTGTCCGTCACCTGTTTCTGTAATCCAGTCATCATAGTCTGGAGCACGTCCGTCATGGATTTTTCCGTCAGGAAGCTGACCACCGATACCTGTAATAAATACAGCACCGTATTCTTTTGCTACTTTGTCTTCGCGCTGTTTTGGTGTCAGATCAGGATACTTTTTCTGAAGATCATCAGCAAAAAGGATTTTGATATCTTCTGGAAGAATTGGTTCAAGGGCTGGATATCTGTCGTAAAGAAAGAATTCTGTACGTTTGATACAACGGTAAACCTTTTTTACGATTTCGTGAAGGTAGAATACTGTACGGTCTTTTTCATCAATAGCCATACACCAGTCCCACTGGTCAACGTAAATTGAGTGGATAGCATCCAGATCTTCATCAGGACGCAGAGCATTCATATCTGTATAGATACCGAAACCAGGTTTAAGCCCCATTTCAGTAATCTTAAGTCTCTTCCATTTTGCAAGTGACTGAACAATTTCCATTTTCTGACCGTTCATATCCTTTACATTAAAAGAAACAGGCTTTTCAACTCCGTTCAGGTCATCATTGATACCCATTCCCGACTTAACGAAAAGTGGAGCTGTAACACGAGACAGATTCAGTTCTGTTGAAAGTGCTGTCTGGAAAAAATCTTTAATTGAAACGATTGCATGTTCTGTTTCTTTTGGACTGAGAATACTTTTGTATTTTGATGGTAACTTAATCATATATTTTGACCCCGATGGGTCCTCCTTTTTCTGAACAATGATTTTATTACAAAATAGTGCTTTTTTCAATTATCAGATTCTGATAATATAGAAGAATCATGATTATCGACTTCCATACACATATTTTCCCGGACAAAATAGCTGAAAAAGCAGTCCAGACCATGCAGCAGAACACTGGATTCCCGATTAATATGATCCCGACAGAGAGTTCTCTTACTGAAAGCATGAAAAAATCTACTGAGAAAGACGGAAACGGCATAGACCTTTCTATCCTGCTTCCGGTTTGTACAAATCCTGAAAAATGCTGGAGCCTGAATGAATTTGCCCGCGGCATAAACGAAAAATATGCTTCGATTCCAGCTGATTCAAAAGAACCGCGTCTTCTTTCCTTTGGAGCAATTCATCCTGCCATGGGCGACTTACGAAATGCAATTTACCGCATAAAAGAAATGGGATTCAAAGGAATCAAATTGCATCCTGATAACCAGAACACATTTATTGACGACGAAAACTACATAAAAATCATCCAGTATGCAGAAGAGAATGACCTGATTACCGTAGTTCATTCAGGCTATGACGGAACTGATTTTCACGAAATCCGCTGTTCTCCATTCCGCATTCTGAATGTACTCAAACGAATCCAGCCTAAAAAACTGATTATGGCACACATGGGCGCAAACTATATGTGGTATGACGTTGAACAGACAATCTGCGGGAAAGGTCTTTATTTTGATACTGCCTTTGTAAACAAAAGAATCTCAACAGAACAGATGATGCGCCTTATAGAAAAAAACGGTCCTGAAAAAATCCTCTTTGGAACAGACAGTCCATGGGACAGCCAGAGCGAAGACCTTGAATACATAAAAAATCTCCCTCTGTCTGAGGGAGACCGAAAACTGATTCTAGGCGATAACGCCGTAAAACTTCTTGGTTTATAAAAGCTGAAAACTAATTGTATTCCCAGCCGGCTTCTGTAATGGCAATCAGCTTTTCAAGCAGAGCACAGGTTGGAGTTGCGATACCGTACTTTGCACCAAGTTTTACCACAGTGCCGCAGAACCAGGCGTTTTCTGTTTTACGTCTTGCTTCAATATCCTGGTACATGGAAGTTTTTCCTCTTGGATCAATGGAATCCATAATGCGGATATTTACTTCCATATGTTCGGCTTCAAGGGCAACTCCTTCTGCATTTGCTACGGCAATAACTTCTTTGGCTGCCTGGCGCACAACATCACACAAAACTTCGTTTTTAAAGGTCCCGTAGGGAGCGCGGCAAAGGGAAGTTACTGTATTACAGGTAACGTTCATAAGATATTTTTTCCACTGTTCCAGGTGGATGTCTTCAGGATTTTTTGATTTCTGTCCTGCTTCATCAAAAAGTTTTCCTATTGCCAGAATGCGTTCACTTTTTGAATTGTCATTTTCTCCGTAAACAATTGTTCCTGTATCTGTACAGATAATATTATTTTTTTCGTGAACCGAAGAAAGCCCGATGATAAAACCGTAAATAACTTTTTCTTTTCCGTAAACGGCTTCAAGTTCCTTTTCGCTCTGAATACCATTCAAAAGCGAAAGAATTGTTGTATTCGGTCCAACGGCATTTTTAATCTGTACCAGAACCTGATCCATCTGAAGATTTTTTGTAGCAATGATTACAAGGTCTGAAACCTGAACTTTTTCCGGAGTAACATAATTGAAATCCTGACGAACCCCGTTAATCAGAATTCCGTCTTTTTCGTAACGGGCTTTTCTTTCGCCTTCGCAGATACATTCAAGATTTTCTTTTCCAATAACCTTCTGAAGAGCCTGGCCAACAATTGCACCTACAGCGCCCATTCCAATCATTGTTACTTTCTGAATCATTTTTTTCTCCTTTCTTCTATATATAAACGTCTACTGCCTTACCTTTGCAAGATATTTTTTTATTTCTTCAAGATATGCTTCACCGGTTTTTGAAAGCACTACATTCTTTTTCAAAATATAACCGATTTCCATTTTACTGTTTGGATTTTCTGCATCGGCTTCGTAAGGAACTGCAACAAAGTCTTCGCCGTTCAATTCTTCACAAATAATTCCGGAACAAAGTGTATAACCGTTCAACCCGATCATAAGGTTCAGGTTTGTAGCACGGTCTGTTGTCTTAATGATTTTCGGATATTCGTTTTCTGTAAGAATTTCTTCTGCATAATAAAATGAAGAATTTCCCTGATCAAAAGTGAGACACGGATAATCCTTAAGCTGTTCAAAGCTGATGGATTTTGCCTTTGCCAAAGGATGCTTTTTATAGAGATAAACATAAGCATCACAGATAATAAGCGGTTCAAAAACAAGATCATTTGAATTGAAAAGTTTTCCAAGAACCTTCCGGTTGAAATCACTTAAATACAAAATCCCTATTTCACTCCGGCCTGTGGAAACGTCGTCAATAACAGATAGAGTTCTTGTTTCATTTATGGCAAATTCATATTCGTCTGTATTAAATTTTTTTACCATTTCAACAAAAGATTTTACGGCAAAAGAATAATGCTGAGTCGAAACTCCGAAGCGTTTTTTCCGTGTTCCACCCTTCCCGTATTTTTCCATCAGATTATCATACTGAACATAAATCTGACGAGCGTACTGAAGGAATTCCTTTCCTTCCTGTGTCAGGCTGATACCGCGGCTTGAACGATTGAAAATTGTAATATCAAATTCATTTTCAACATCTTTGATTGCTGCAGTAAGTGATGGCTGTGAAATATAAAGAGCTTCCGAAGCCTTATTCAATGAACCTATTTCAGAAACACCGATAATATATTTTAACTGCTGAAGTGTCACACATCTCTCCTTGCTATAAAGCCTGCATTCTCTGTGTCAGGCTCAATCCCATTTTCATAATCCAAGTAATCACAACACACCCCATAAAGCAGTATATGCTGTAAACAAGTGCATTAATGACATATTTTTTTGCAGCCTCTTTTCTGATTTTTTTTATCAGCGCCAGAATCATAAAAACTACAAAAACAATAACAGCGGCTGCGAGACAAAGAATATCCAGAATCAATAATACGGAAGTAAGTAAACTCATTTGATTTTATTTTAGCGGAATTTTCAGTAAAATATAACTATGACCGTTGAAGAAGTTCTTTACAGAATCTCGCAGATAAAAGAACTGCCCCAGGACATGAATGAATACTGGGATAATATTTCTCAAAATGATGCTATTTTTTTATGGTGCGTCACCCAAGGCGTAGAACTTTTTTCTCCGGAGGATCTGGAAGACCTTGAAGAAAATCTTCAGCAAAATGTTCAGACTCAGACCCCTTCGCTTTTAAAAATGGAATACTGGGGACAGTGTATTTTAGACACCATTTCCGAAGATGCCTACTGCAAGACTTTTGATATTCAGTTGATTAGGGAAGCCTTTTTCAAAGGTCTTTATCCAATGTCAGTCACTATTGACGGCTTACAGATTCTTTCTATCCGGCATCACAACAGAAAATGCCTCATTACCCCTGAAACTTTTAGAATCCCCCACAACATCCGTAATTTAATAGAAAAAAAATTCGGAGATTATACACTCACCTTTAATAAAGCTTTTTCAGAATGCGTTGATGCCATAAAAACTGCATATCCTGAAAACTGGCTCTGTGACAAACTGGTCAATGCTTTTACAGAAATCCATAAAAGTCCGGACGGTAAAGTCAGTATGAACAGTGTTGAAATCTGGCATGACGGAAAACTTGTTGCCGGAGAAATCGGCTTCATTACAGGAAATTCCTATGCGTCCCTTACAGGCTTTCACACAGAAAATGACATAGGCAATGTTCAGATGGCACTTCTTGGAAGATACCTTTTTGATAACGGCTTTGCTTACTGGGATCTTGGTATGAGCATTCCTTATAAATACCGTTATGGAGCCCTGGATTATAACCGCCAGAAACAGTACTTCTTCCGAAGTATGTTAAAGGAAGAAATCTCAAAATTCCCGGTAAACACTGAAATTCCACTTAGCGCATTTCTTGAAAAGGACCTGAAGTCAAAGCCTGAAAAAATTTATCCTGACAGAATCATTCCTTTCCCGGAACCGAATACAAAATATTCTTATCTGGGGCGCCAGATCTGCGAAATAACAGATTCCATTCCACTGCAGCTTTTATATTCTGCCTACATGCAGGGGATATTTCCATGGTTCAGCGAAGAAGATAATGAACCTGTCACCTGGTATTCCACAAATCCCCGTTTTGTCCTTATGCCGGAAGATTTCCACTGTCCAAAAAGTCTTAAAAAATTTCTTAAAAAAACACCTTACACTTACACTATGGATAAATGCTTTCACCAGGTACTGAAAGAATGCGCAAAAATGAAACGGTCAGATCAGAACGGAACCTGGATTGGCCCAAAAATGATTGAAGCTTATACAAAATTCCATAAAGCGGGATTTGCCCACAGCTTTGAAGTGTGGCACGACGGCAAACTTGCAGGAGGCTTTTACGGCGTCCTGATTGGCAGCGTTTTCTTTGGAGAAAGTATGTTTACCCTGGAACCAGATTCTTCTAAAAGTGCCTTTGCCTTTTTTATGCAGGCCTTTAAAAATTGCGGTGGCATTATTGTAGACAGCCAAAGTTACACAGATAACATTGCCCGCTACGGCGGAAAAAACATAAGCCGGGATGCATTCCTCAGGATAGAAAAAGAAGCCCTCTACAAACCTCTTTCTACCGATTTTAAATCCGAATTTCAAAATGTTGTAAGCTCACATTTTATAGAAATACGTAAATAACCCTATAGTGTTTTTCAAAAATCTCCAATTTCTCTTTGATTTCTTCTATAGCCATGTGATAATAAATTTAGAGATTTTTAGGAGATTTTATGTCCGCAGCAATTAATCCAAACACACCAAAACCAAAAAAACGAATCTTCGTTTATACTTACTGTACTTTTTTCGTTCCGGCAATTCTTTTCCTTGTAGCATTAAAAGGAGGAAAATTCCTTACAACAGAAGAATTTGTACAATACAATTCCAGCATCACGCAGAAAATTCTTTATTTTATTATGTTTATCGCTCCTGCCATCATTTATGAAAACTGCATGAGAAATATTCGCAGTTATGACGGTTCTGAAGAGTCGTTAAAACGGGCAAGTTCATACTACAAGCTTTTTACATGGGTCAGTTCCGTCTTTCCGGCAGCTTTCCTTTTTTTAGGGACAATCATAACCTGTGTTCACTTAAAGATCGGTTTTGCATATGGTCATGCACTGGCAATTATCGGAACTTCCCTTTCTTCATTCTTCTCCATCGGAACATTCTTCTTTGTAATTCTCAATGCACAGCTTTCCCGTTACATGAGTTTCATCAAAGTAAAAAGAGAATATATGAATATTAAAATGTCCAGGCTTGTTCAGATAGTTTCTGTTGAAGCCGTAATTGGACTTGCCCTTGCAATTCTTTGTCCAACCACAATGATTTTCACAAGTACACAGGGAGAATCCATGATGTACTTCCTGAATTATATGATTCCATCTGCTATAGTCCAGGGGACATTTGGCTGTGTTGCCATTCATGTCTGCATCTGGGAAAAACAAAGAATGATTGATGAAATGGAACGGGTTATCAATAAAGTTGCAGAAGGCGATTATACAGACTGCCACATTAAAGTTGAAACTCGAGATAACCTTGGTCTTGCCCTTCACGCCATGAACCGGCTTACAAGAACAAACATTGAAATCCTTAATGGAATTGTGGATGCCGGAAACAAATCACACAAAATGGCAGCAATTCTTTCTGGTGATGTTGATTCTATAAAAAACGGAATGTCTATTGTTTCTGAAAAAGTAACAAATGTTCAGTCTGATATGCAGACACAATCTGTATCTGTTACCCAGACCCAGACCACAATTAAAGAGATCGTTGAAAATATCAGCACCCTGAATGATCATATTCACAGTCAGGCTGCCAGTGTTACACAGTCTTCGGCCGCTATTGAAGAAATGGTTGCAAACATAAATTCTGTTACAAACATCCTTAAGCAGAACGGCGTTACTGTAGAAAACCTGAATAACGAATCTTCAACAGGCCAGAAAAAAGTTGAAGCAGCAGTAGAAATCTCCCATCTGATTTCTGAAGAATCCAAAGGAATGCAGGAAGCATCTGAAATGATTCAGAATATTGCAGAACAGACAAACCTTCTTGCCATGAACGCTGCAATTGAAGCGGCTCACGCAGGCGACGCAGGAAAAGGATTTGCCGTTGTTGCAGATGAAATCCGTAAGCTTGCAGAAGATTCAAACGAACAGTCAAAATCTATTTCAAATCGTCTTGGGGCCCTTGGAGATTCCATTGAAAATGTTACCAAAAATATTACAGCAGTTCAGGAACAGTTCACAAAGATTTTTGAACTTACCAGAAAAGTCCAGCATCAGGAAGAAGCCATTATGGCCGCTATGCAGGAACAGAACGCCGGTTCAAGCCAGATTCTTGAAGCCATCCGAATGATTACCGAATCAACACAGATTGTTCAGGATAATTCAAACAATATGTTAAATGGTTCTGATACAGTTCTTTCTGAAATGGAAAGACTTGCTTCCATTACACTGGAAATAAATGATTCTATTTCTGCCATTTCCGAAGCAACTGCAATTGTTAATCAGTCTGTAAGCGAAGTTAAATCTTCAGCCGATGAAAACATTGAATCAGCAGAAAACCTGGCAGCACAGACTGAAACATTCAAGCTGCCCTCATAGGTACCCAAATACTTTTTAACTCCTTACTTTTGGCGCCCGCCAGGCCGGTGGGCGCCTTTTTTTAATAAATTTTCATTATTTGTTGGAGTTTTTAGAGAAATGATATATAATTTAAACTAATCAAGATTGATAAATTTTATATATTGGAGTTTTATATGTCTGAAACAGCAAATTCCCCTCTTAATATCCCCAAGCCACCCAAAACAATTCTTCTTTATAATTATCTGACCTGTTTTCTTCCATTACTTATGTTTGTTTTTGCTGTAATAGGCGGACAATTATTAACACCGGAGGAAATACAAGCATTCAGAAGTACTCCTTCAATGAAGATTGCAAACCTTGGAATGTTAATTCTTCCAGGTGTTTTCTATTATTTCTGTATGAAGAAAATCAGAAGCTACGACGGAACTGAAGAGTCTATAAAAAAAGTTTCTTTCATTTATAAACTATTCCTCTGGTTTTCTTCAGTTGTTCCATGTGTTGTCCTTTTCTTCTGTACATTAATCGCACTTATTTCATGCAATATTTCTTTTACTGACAATTATGCATTTTCAGTTCTAATATCAACTCTTTCATCATATTTTTCTGTCGGAACCCTTTGTTACGTTAGACTCAACATTCATCTTTCCCGTTACATGAGATTCGTAAAAGTCCGGAAAGATATGATGGCGTTGAGAATGTCACGTTTTGCCCTCATCATTTCCTGCCAGACATTAATTGGCGTTTTCCTTGGAGTTCTTGCTCCTTGTATGAAACTGATGGATACACGAATGTCACACCAAATGGCTTCCGCCTATTTCCTTGGAAACGTTCTCCCTTCAGGAATCATTCTGGTAATTTTAGGAACAATCTCAAACCATGCTAACATGCGCGAAAAACAGCGCCTCATTGACGGACTTTCTGATTATGTTACAAGAATTTCAAACGGAGACTATACAAACAGCCATATGGATGTTGAAACCCGCGATAACCTTGGTGTTGCTCTTCACGGACTTAACAAGTTCTCAAAGGATTCCATTGACCTTCTTGGAAGCATTCAGGATGCCAGTGATACTTCAACCAATACAGCAAGTTCCCTTAAGGCAAACATACGCATTATTTCTGATGACATTTCAGCGATTTCAAATAACATCAATACTGTAAAAACTGATATGGGAACTCAGAACAATTCCGTTAACGAAACTCAAGCCTCAATTAAAGACATCGTTACCAACATCGAAATTCTCAATGACAATATCCAGAACCAGGCTTCTAGTGTTACCCAGTCTTCTGCTGCTATTGAGGAAATGGTTGCAAACATTAATTCTGTTACAAACATTCTCCGTCAGAACTCAACTACAGTACAGTCATTAAACGAAGAGTCTTCTTCAGGCCAGAAGAAAGTTGAAAGCGCCGTTGAAACAGCTCGCAAAATTGCAGAAGAATCAAAGGGTATGCAGGAAGCATCTGAAATGATTCAGAATATGGCAGAGCAGACAAACCTTCTTGCCATGAACGCTGCAATCGAAGCCGCTCATGCAGGAGACGCCGGAAAAGGTTTTGCCGTTGTTGCAGACGAAATCCGTAAACTTGCCGAAGATTCAAATGAACAGTCGAAATCAATTTCTGACCGTCTTGGAACACTGGGAGTTTCAATTGAAAATGTTTCCAAAGACATCAGTGAAGTTCAGGAACAGTTCTCGCGCATTTATGATCTGACCCAGAAAGTACAGAACCAGGAAGAAGCTATTATGCGTGCAATGCAGGAACAGAACGCCGGTTCAAGCCAGATTCTTGAATCAATCCGCCTGATTACTGACTCAACCCAAACTGTTCAGGACAATTCTAAAAACATGCTGAACGGTTCTGATATTGTTCTTTCTGAAATGGAAAAACTTTCACAGATTACTGTAGAGATAAACAGAGTCGTAAACATTATTTCTAAGTCTACTACAGAAGTAAACCTTTCACTGTATAACGTTCAGTCTGCAGTGGAAGAAAATATTCAGTCAACACAAGAATTGAAGAAGAAAACTTCGTTCTTCAAGTTGAAATAAATCCTCCCCCTTTCCCTTTTTTTGTTTTTTGCCTGTTTCTCGCCTGAGAAACAGGCTTTTTTTTATTTACAACGAAGAGCCCGGATTGCATTCAAAACTGCAAGAATCATAACGCCAACATCGGCAAAGATTGCTGTCCACATATTGGCAATGCCAAAAGCGCCAAGCACAAGACAAAGAAGTTTTACGCCAAGAGCAAAAACAATGTTTTCATAAACAATACGAATACACTTGCGGCTTATCTTAATGCCCCGTCCGATTTTTACAGGATTATCATCCATAAGAACAATGTCTGCAGCTTCAATTGCTGCATCACTTCCCATAGCTCCCATAGCAATGCCGATATCTACACGGCTAAGAACCGGAGCGTCGTTTATACCGTCTCCAACAAAAGCAAGTTTTCCGCCGTCTTTTTCTGAAGTCTGAACTTCAAGAAGCCGTTCAACTTGTGACACCTTGTCCTGAGGAAGAAGTTCTGCGTGAACTTCAGTAAGCCCAAGTTCCTGCCCCACTTTTTCTGCAACAGACTTTGCATCTCCTGTAAGCATTACGGTTTTACGGACTCCGGCTTTTTTAAGGTTTCCGATTGCATCTTTTGCTTCAGACTTTATTACATCGCTTATAAGAATATGACCGGCATATTCACCGTTTACAGCAACATGAATAACAGTTCCAGTATGAGAACAAGGCTTATATTCCAGGTTCATGATTTCCATAAGCTTTCCGTTTCCGCAAGCAATTTTGTTTCCGTCAACCACGGCTGTAAGGCCGTGCCCTGCAATCTCCTGAATGTCAGTTACCCGGTTACGGTCAATTTCTTTTCCATAAGCATCGCGGAGACTTACTGCAATAGGATGACTTGAACTGCATTCTGCAAGGGCTGCATATTCAAGAAGTTTTTCTTCTTCTATTTTATTGTGATGAACACCTGCAACTTCAAAAACACCTTTTGTTAAAGTTCCGGTTTTATCAAAAACAATAGTACGAACCTTACTCAAAGTTTCAAGATAATTTGAACCTTTGATCAGAACACCTTCCTTACTTGCGGCTCCAAGGCCTGCAAAGAACGAAAGCGGAATACTTACTACCAGAGCACAAGGACAGCTGATTACAAGGAATGTAAGGGCACGGTAAATCCACTCTGCAAACAGTGCTTCATTTCCCATAACAAGATTTACTACTGGCGGAACGATTGCAAGTACCAGAGCGCCGGCACAGACAATCGGGGTGTATACACGGGCAAACTTTGAAATAAAGTTTTCTGATTTTGATTTTCTTGAACTGGATTCTTCTACAAGTGTCAGAATCTTTGAAACAGTTGATTCACCAAAGGCTTTTGTTGTCTGAACTTTCAGAACACCAGTCATGTTGATACAGCCCGAAATAACTTCATCATCAGCTGAAACTTCACGCGGAAGGCTTTCCCCTGTAAGGGCACTTGTATTAAGGGTTGATGAACCTTCAAGAATAAAGCCGTCCAAAGGAACACGTTCACCAGGCTGCACAACAATTACAGAACCAACGGCAACTTCTTCAGGATCAACCTGTGTGAGCTGACCGTCCTTTTCGATATTTGCATAGTCCGGACGGATATCCATAAGGGCTGTAATGCTTTTACGGCTTTTTCCAACAGCTACAGACTGGAAGAACTCACCGATCTGATAGAAAAGCATTACGGCTACGGCTTCATTGAAATCAAAATCGGTACTTCCAAGTGCTACGGTATTGTAAACGGTTACACCAATGGCACCAAGAGTTGCAACGGCCATAAGAAAGTTCTCATCAAATACCTGACCTTTTATGATTCCTTTAAAAGCTTTTTTCAGAATGTCATACCCGATTACAAGATAAGCAGCGGCATAAAATGAAATAAGAGTGATTTTATACCAGAACTGACTTCTAAGCTCTCCGCTGGCAATTACTTTATTTATGATGTTTAGAAAAATAAAAAGAACAGATGCGGTGACAATCCGCTTAAGCATTTTATTCTGTTTTTTTGTCATATCAACCATCCGTTTGGCGCATAATTATTAAAATGAAAAATTATTCATTGTCCTAATATTCGATTTCGAAATCGTCTTCTACTTTTTTTCCGGCTTTCTCCACAGCTTTCATGATTTTCTTTTCATCTGCATCGTCAGCCATTTCTACAGTCATTTTCTGAGTCATGAAATTCACTGTAAGAGAAACAACCCCGTCAACTTTCTTTGCTGCGTCTTCTACTTTCTGAGCACATGCTGCACAGTCTACTTCGATTTTGTATGTCTTTTTCATCTTTTACCTCCAACGATTAAACGATTGTTTAATCATACAATTAAATATATGTTTAATCGTTTGATTTGTCAAGGATTTTAGAGTATTATTTAGACATGTCAGTAGATGCCCCAAAATATCATGCAGATCATATTAAGTCTCTTATTCATGAGAAAACCCTGCCCCATAACCATGGTGAACAGGAAATAGTTCCTTTTATAAAGGAGACACTTTCTAAAACAGATGATTTTCAGACTCTTGCCGAAATGTTCAAGTTGCTTGATGATTTTTCCCGTTTAAGAATTTTCTGGCTTCTATGCCATTGCGAAGAATGCGTCGCAAACATTTCTGCAATTGTTGATATGTCCAGCCCTGCGGTCAGCCATCATCTGAAGCTTCTCAAAACCGCCGGCCTTATAGAAAGCCGTAGAGATGGAAAAGAAGTTTATTATAAAACCCCCGACACCCCTATTTGCCGCCTTCTTCACCACGGAATTGAAGAAATGATGGAAATTAAGTGCAAAAATAAGGATTAAATCAAAAAAAAAGAGTAAAAATTAAGAAATATTTAATAACTTTAGTATTATTAAAGTAGTCATATTCTTGTAAATGCTATATAATGGAAACATAGTATTAACATGCTAATAAAATAATAAAAAAAATAGAGGTGTAGAAATGGGAAACAACTATTTCAATGCAATTCCTTGGCGTGTAGCTAAGCTTCAGCTTGGACACTGCCGCTCAATGGCTAAAGAAGAGTTTGCTGATGGAGTAAACGCTCTTAAAGGCAAAAAAATCGTTATCGTAGGATGTGGTGCTCAGGGTCTTAACCAGGGTATGTGTCTGCGCGCTGCAGGTCTGGATGTATCTTATGCACTCCGTGAATCTGCAATTACAGAAAAACGCCAGTCATGGAAAAACGCTACAGAAAACGGTTTCAAATGCGGAACATACGAAGAAATGATCCCAACAGCTGACCTTGTTGGAAACCTTACTCCAGACAAGCAGCACACTCCTGTTATTACAGAAGTTATGAAACACATGAAACAGAACTCTGCTCTCTGGTACTCTCATGGATTCAACATGATCGAAGAAGGAATGCAGATCCGCAAGGACATCACAGTTGTAATGTGTGCTCCTAAAGGACCAGGTACAGAAGTTTGGCACGAATACGAACGCGGATTCGGAGTTCCTGATCTTATCGCCGTTCACCCAGAAAATGACCCAGAAGGAAAAGGATGGGCATACGCTAAAGCTCTGGCTGTAGGTATGGGTGGTTCAAAAGCTGGTGTTCTTGAATCAGACTTCGTTGCAGAAGTTAAATCTGACCTTATGGGCGAACAGACAATCCTCTGTGGTATGCTCCAGGCCGGTACAATCGTATGTTACGACAAAATGATTGAAGAAGGCATTTCACCTGAATATGCTACAAAATTCCTTATGCACGGTTGGAACGTAATTACAGAAGCCCTCAAATGGGGTGGAATTACAAACATGATGGACCGTCTGTCTAACCCTG
The DNA here is from genome assembly GCA_024402535.1 of Treponema sp. GTDB lineage: Bacteria > Spirochaetota > Spirochaetia > Treponematales > Treponemataceae > Treponema_D. The sequence goes on along the minus strand of JAKSTN010000018.1, from coordinate 16,611 downwards.
CAAAAATCCGTGCTAACGCACTTTCAAAAGAAATCAAAACACTCCTGGCTCCACTCTACCAGAAACACATGGATGACATCATCTCTGGTGAATTCTCATCAACAATGATGAAAGACTGGGCAAACAAAGATGCTAACCTTCTGGCATGGCGTGAAGAAACAGGTAAACTTGCTTTCGAAAACAACAAAGAATCTGACGAAGAAATCACAGAACAGGAATTCTTTGACAAAGGTATTCTTATGGTTGCTATGGTTAAAGCAGGTTGTGAACTTGCATTCGAAACAATGGTTGACGCTGGTATCAAAGAAGAATCTGCTTACTACGAATCACTCCACGAAGTTCCTCTTATTGCAAACCTTATCGACCGCAAACGTCTGTACGAAATGAACAAAGTTATTTCTGATACAGCAGAATACGGATGCTACCTCTTCGCTCGCGTTGCAGCTCCAATGATGGCAAAAGATCTTATGCCAAAACTCCACACAGATGTTATTGGTAAAGGACTTGAACTCAAAGACTGCTCTGTAAACAACGGTGAACTTGTTGCCGTAAACGCTGAAATCCGCAACCATCCAATCGAAGTTGTAGGACGCAAGCTTAGAGCTTACATGACTGCTATGAAGCCAGTACTGTAGTATTGAGACTCCATGTAAGCTCTGCGCTTACATGACAGCTATACGCATTCGTCAAGGCACGTTCGCCTTTGGCTCACTTAAAGCCTTGACAAACGCGTTTGCCAGGTTTGCTTTTCAAGCTTAAACCTGGCATGAAACCTGTACTTTAATTTGAACTAGTTTAAGTTTAAAATTCCGTAGCCTTCCAGAAATGGAAGGCTATTTTTTTTGCGGTCATATATGCCATGAGTTTTTGCGGTTTGCAACGCAAAGGGCGAATCTTCATGAGCCCAGCAAAAACATGTAGTCAGTTTGCAAAAGCAAACTGAAAGCGTGGCTTAATTCCCAATGACGTGTAAGTACCGGTGCGGCCACGCTAGCTATGAAGCCTGTACTCTAACGTGGCATTACGGGTAGTTTAAAACTATCCATACTACTATGCCACGTTTCACGAAAGCGTTTATTCGCTTTCGTGTACAAAGTTTTGTTAGCCTCGCAAAGGCTCGGCTTCTGCTCTGCAGACCACAAAACTACTATAAAGCTGCTCTACTCAGGGCAGCTATTTTTTTGCGCTGTTTACAATGAATATTCCGGTAGAGGTAAGGATAAGTGCTGCCACACTGGTAAGTCCAAGAACGGAACCTTCATTAAGGAATATAGCAGAAAGGATTACGCCGAAAACCGGATTCATAAATCCAAAGACGGCAACTTTCGAGATAGGATTATATTTCAAAAGAATTCCCCAAAGAGAGTAAGCCACTGCAGAAACAAAGGCTAGGTAAAGAAGAAGCCAGATTCCTTCTCCTGTTATCACAGGAAGATTTCCTCCCCCTAATAGACCGATTAGTGTCATAATAACGCCGCCAATTATGAACTGGTAACCGCTCATTGTGACAGGATCTTCTACAACCGAATAGCGTTTCAATAAAACAGAAGAAATGGCATAACAGAAAGTGGAAGCAAAAACCAGTAAATCTCCAAGCCATAAAAGCCCTTCTCCGCCAAGGCTGTTTCCTGAAAGATTAATCAAAACAACACCTGAAAAACCGATTACCGTCCCAATCAGTTTCCGCTTTGTAAGATCTTCCTGATGAAAAATAAGGCTTGCAATAAAGATAGCAACAAAAACATTTGTTCCTTCAACAATAGAACCACGAACTCCGGTTGTAAAGGCAAGTCCTATGTAAAAGAAAATATACTGGCCTATTGTCTGAAAAGAAGAAAGCTTCAGAACCTTTCCCCAGGCTTCCTTTTTTGGAAAAAGAAAACAGCGTCTTGTAATACTTCCAATAATTACGGCAAGAACCCCTGCAAAGAAAAATCTAATTCCTGCAAAAAGAATTTGCGAAAAGATTTGAGAGCTTTCGATCTGAAATAAAGAATACCCGATTTTAATTGCAGGAAAAGCACTTCCCCATAAAAGACAGCAGATAAGAGCTCCTGCCCAGACTACAAAAGTGTTTGTAAAAAATTTTTCTGACATACTTCCCCTACCAGAAATATTAATCTACATCAGAAATTTCATTAAACAATGCTTCGTAAAGAGTAGCCTTGTCGCGGTTTACATTACGGATTGTCTGTGCCATACGGTTTGCAAGAACAGAAAGAACTCTGTACCCAAGCACAGGTTCCTTCTTACACATTTCATGAAACTTCTTACTTGAAAGAACAAGAATACGGCAGTCTGTCAAAGCGGAAACCGTAGCATTACGGGTGTCATCACTGATAAGGGCTGTTTCTCCAAAGAAAATATTCATTGACGAATCTAAAGTAGCAAGGGCAATAACATCTCCAGCCGGTGTAAGACGAGAAACGTGAACAGTTCCCTGTGACAGAATATAAAATTCGTCTCCTGTATCCCCTTCCTTAATAATTACATCCCCTTTTTTGTAATGGCGGATAAGAGTATTATCATAAACCATTTTTAAAATGGCTTTATCGTGTTCATCATTTACATCAAAGTCTGCAAAAAGTGCAATTTTTACAAGTTTCGGAAGTACTTCATCAAAATTTCTGTTTTCCATTTTACTTACCTCTTACAAAAATAGCTTTTGCATTTTTTGGAATAATGAAATCACTTTTCGGAGCAAGGACAGGTTCATTACTTTTCAGAAGCTTAACTTTCTGAAGATTACTGATAACTGTATTGATATCAGGATTTTTCTGAGCTTCACGAAGAGCTTCTTTTCGTCGTTGATGAAAGTTTCCGCTGTTCAAAAGAAGTCCGACAAGAACACCTTTTTCTTTTTTATTTGCAAGCTCTGCTTTTCGAAGTTCACCATAAGTTTTTCCTACATATTCTTTTCCAATATCAAAAATAAGAATACCGGAATCTGCATCATCACTAATAAGACTTTTGATTACATTTGAATAGCCGGCCCCGCTTGAAGCCGTTGCAAGCAAACTGTATTCATAATCCTGTGTAAGAATAATTTCATCACAGTGGGCCATGCGGAGGTGTTTTTCAAACTTTGCACTCTGAAGTTCTGCAACAACATAAATTCCACGGTTCATATTTTCCATTGTAAGAACAGCAAGAACTGTGCGTGAGTCAATTTCAAGCTCAGAATATTTTTTTGACTGATCGCTAATAACCATAGCGCGGGCAGCAGTTTCGATATATGCCCGTTTCAAAGTCGATTCATCTGTAAAGTCCCCTGCAACATAATGAACTTCCTTAAAACGGATATCATCACGCAGCGCTTCCATCTGTTCTACAGGAGCTTCATTTACAAGCACTATCATATCAGGTGTAATTTCAGGATTTGAAACAAGTACAGTTTCAAGAATTTTCTCAAAGCCGGGTCTCCAGCCGCATAAAACAAAATGTCCTTCCATATTTTTCAATCTGCTTAATCCTTTATTTTTTTTATCTTGAATATCAACAAAAACAGAAGCCACCTGACCTCTGATATATGCAAAAACCATGGTGCCGATTATAAGAAGCGTAATTGCAGCTGCACGGCCCGGGTAAGATTCACATACAAATTCAAAATAGCCTGCACAGACGGCAACACACATAAACCAGAAAGTATCCATCTTTGTTGCAATGCCACTTCCAGTTTGTGTTTCAAATTTATAAACCACGGCAAGAAGACAGTAAACAAAAATCACAAGTCCAATATAGCCAAGGACCATAGGATTTTTGAAAACCGTTTTTACATGTCGCGAAAAATCAGATTTTCGTTTATTCTTCATTTTTTCCCCGAATTACTACTGCCTTTGCAGCTTCCGGAATAATGTAATCTTCTGCCGGAGTAAGTAACGGCTGATTGATTGAGCCATTTTTCAAATTATGGCTTCCTGCATTCAGAAGAAGCCCTACCAGTACATCTCCATCATCAGGGTCATCATCATAATATTTCACAAGTTCACTGTAAGTTTTACCCACAAGACTTTTTTCTATATCTTCTATAAGAATACCAGTATCTGCATTGTCGCTGATCAAAGCTTTAATTACATTACTGTAACCAAGACCGCTGGAAGACGTTGCAAGCAAACTGTGTTCATAATCCTGAGTCAAAATAAGCTCATCCACATTTGCCATGCGGAGGTGTTCTTCAAACTTATCACTTAAAAGCTCTGCCGAAACATATACTTTTGAGTTCAGATTTTTCATAGTAAGAACAGAAAGAACTGTTCTTGAATCCACTTCCATATCAGAAATATCAGTTCCTGCAGAATAATCTGCCATAACAAGAGCGCGGCCTGCAGTCTGAATAAATGCGCGTTTCAAAACATCAGCATCTGAGAAATCTCCGGCAACGTATTTGATTTCTGTAAAACGGGAATCGGAACGGAGAATTCCCATCTGATCTTGAGGCGCATTGTTTACAACAACAATCATATCGGGACTGATATCAGGATTCTGAATCATTACTGCTTCAAGAATTTTTTCAAAGCCGGGTCTCCAACCGCAAAGTAAAAAATGTCCTTTCATACGCTTTAATTTTTTTAACCCCTTATTATTTTTTGACTGAACGGCCAGAATGGCTGACGTTATTTTTCCAAGAACGATTGTCCAGAAAGCCATACCTACAAGAAGCAGAACAAGAGAAGCAAGTCGTCCCGGAACGGTTTTCATGTAATAGTCATAGTAAGCCGCAACAACGGCAACAATTGAATGCCAGATTGTATCCTTCCAGTTTGTAACTTCTCCTTCGGGATGATAAGGTTCGGTATTACCGACAACAATAGTTGCAGCAACCAGAAGAAGCACAATGAGAATAAACAGATAAGTAAAAGGATTTTTAAGAGAATATTTAATGTTTTTTCTGACCTTCCGCCAGAAAGCAGAATTCTTTGTCTTTGACTTTTTAGACATAAGTTTATTTTATCAGATTAAGTACATAAAAAAAAGACGGGAATAAATGATTAAGCTCACTTACGCCCGTCTTTAATGTTTTAGAAAAAACTCAGTCAGTCTTCTTCCTGAGCGTCTTCATAAATGTGGAAAGCACACTGAAGTCTACTTCCATTAGACGAATATGGTCTTACAAAAACAGAAACGACACCACTTTCAGGTCCGGTGAAGCTGACTGTATCAGAATCATCCGAGGAAGCAATATAAGTACCGGTAGTAAAATCATAAACATAAATATATGAGTCAACTGTTGGAACTCCAATTGTTCCAGGACCTTCAGACTGGTCAATCCAGTCAACAGAATATCTTGTTCCATTTTTTACAGAATATGTATACAGTGCAAAATATTCATTTTCACTGTCTAAACAAACGTACTTATCTTTGGAAGCCGCTGTTCGTTCGGCAGCTTCTGTATCGGTAACTTCAATAGGTTCTGTACCGTTTTTAACTTCAACTTCAATAAGTTCTTCATCATAAGAGAAGTCCTTGGAATCATCTATAGACATATAACCAATTGTCTTAATTTCCGTATAATTTGAATAGTTATCAATCCAAAGATACTGTTTCTTATAATCTACGCTGTAACCGTCAGTAGAAAGAACGCTGTTATTTCCGTTTAACGGAAGTTTATAAAGCTTCTTTTCAAGGGAATTAAAAGTTAGTGTCTCTGCAAACTGAACATAAAGAATAAAATCTTCAGATGCACTATACTCAGTATTGATATTCTTTTTCTGTGTTTTACCTTTATCAAAATAATAAGCTCCAACAGGTTTCTCAAAATCTACTCTATTCGAGCCTGAAAAAACATAGTTTGACTTCAAAGAATAAGAATTATTCTTCACAGCAAGAACACCAAGTTCTTCATCGGTTTTTACGTCTAAAATAGTCATTTTTACGTCAGCGATGTAACTAATATAAACAGTTGTGTCTTCGTAGATAGAATATGTGTTCCATGTAAACCAATCATTATTCTGCTCTATGTCTTTATAATAAGAATTAACACCAAAGCCTTCTTTTTCAAGACTTGTAGTACCTTTTGAAGTATTTACCGAACCTGTTCCTGAATATAAAGAGAACCAATCTCCTTTTGAAAGAGAAATACTGGTTACATCATTTCCTTCAAGGTCTTTAAAGAATAAGGTAACAGTATTTGCTTCAGCACTTGTGTAAAGATGAAAGTCTCCTGAATGACTGAAGGTTGCAGGAGCTGCTTCTGTACAGCCGGAATCAAAAAACCAGTTATATTGTTTTGGATTCTTTACTTTTACACCAAAAACCGGAGAGTAATATTGAACAGAAGTTGTCTCGTCCGGGTAATGATAAGTAATTGTGTTTGACGGATAAAAATTCTCTACTTTATATTCTTCATACGAAGTCTGATTTTTCAAAAGAATTGCGGTAGTCGAATATACAAATACTTTTTTTGTCTCTGCATCAAGGAAAGTAAAATCAAGGGAATAGGTATATCCTGTAGACTGACCTGTCTTTTTCAGTTCAAAATATGGAGCAGCCCCTTCCTCTGAAACAATTCCATATTCATTGGAGTAAACATCAAGTTTATATTCATTTTCTCCAGCTATATAAATCGCAGAATAATCTGTTAGTTCTGGTTTTGTTCCTTCCGGAAACAAAATCTTTATAGTAAAGTTCCCAGAATTCCAAGATTCGTTATAGTCTGGTTTCAGGTGAAAATAAATTGTATTTACGCCGCCCTTTCTGACTTCTGCTTCGACAATTTCCGATAAGAAATCTGTTTCTATACTGCTGCAATATGCATTAATTAAAAAATACCAGGTTCCTTCAGCGATAGAAATTGGATAACTTTCCAAATCTGAGATTGAACTAAAAGAGTAATAATTATCCCAAGAATCCTTATTCTTTGAATAATAGAAATAAACATTAGTTAAATCTTCCAGTGTAATTTCAGAATCTGAAAAATCTGGAAGCGCTGTTCGCGAAAAATCTCTTACTGAGACATGAACCTCTGCAAGACTTTTGTCATTTATATCATTTGTGCCTTTTTTTATTTCAGGCGAAGAAAGGCTGTTACTGCATGCCGAAAGCAAAACCACTAAGGCAGCTGTAAAACCTGTAAAAATATTTTTAAGCTTATTTTTCATATTTCTTTTCTCCTGTTACTCTACATCAATAACAAGTGTTGTCTTGTAAACGGCATTTCTTCCGGTTACTGCTGTCAGGACTACTGCATAAGACTGTCCGGCATTTAATGCAGTTTTATCAAGAGTAAGGATTCTTTCTGTTCCGACAAGGTTTCCGGCAAGGTTCCATTCATAAGACTGGAAGCCTTCTGATGCAGTAAGTGTAATTTCTGAAGAATTATCAGAAACTGATATTTCAATGTCACCAGTCTGAAGAGTTACGCTGCCTGAAGCACTACCCATTCCATATGCATAAAAATGATGAGATATTTGAGTCTTTATTCCTTCAGAAGAGTTTCTTACATAAACTGTATATACTCCTGAAGAAGGAACGGTGAACCAGTCACTTGTAGAACTAGCACGTCCGCCCCAATATTTTGTTCCATCTTCGTTTACAACATAAATGTAAGTGTCAGAACTCAATCTGTCTTTTATATCAATACCGACTTTATCATCTTTTACTAAGTTGTACTGATAAGCTTTTATTATGGCTGTTGTATCTTCCACAATATATTTTGAAACATCATTTCCGGCAGACTGAACGTCAGGAGTAACAGGCACTGCGTTTTCCGGAGCTAAAACATAGTCTGTAGGATCTACATCGTAAGAACAGTCTTTTGTTTCATCTATAGCATAATAGTATAAGTCTACATCATAAGTTCCACCACCGTATGTGGTGCTAAAGCACCACATATTGTCACAATTAACATCCAGACGTCCACTAGACGCATAGAATAAACGGCTATTTCCTATTTCTGCCGGAAACTTATAAGCTTTATTATATTCAAGTGTTTTTGAAATATACTTAGCCTGGACTAATTTAACATAAACCGTTACATCTCCGTCTTCTTCAAGACTATAATCATTATATGAAAGTCTTTCTGTAAAACCTGCATCTTTATAATAAATAGCAGAATAAGAATTCGGGTAATATTCAGAGCTGTTAATTTTATCTGACCAATAATATCGCCTATAAAGCTCATATCTATTTACAAATGGAACACTTTCTATTTCATTACCATACTCGTCAACAAGATAAAGCGTATTCACTCTATTCATAACTTCATCAACATAAATTGTTATGGTTTCCGAGTTTTCAAGTTCATACTTTGTTCCTTTAGAATACTCTTGTGTTTTAGAAGCATCTTTGTAAAAGGCTTTTACCTTGAAATCTATATAATCACCTGATGAATGCGAAGTGTAACTGTTTTCATACAAATAAAAATATTCGTTTGCTGTAAAGGAATAAATTTCTTTTCCGGAATTTAGGCTTACAAAAGAAACATTTGCACTATAACCATAGTCTATATAAATAGTTTCGTCAGAAGTTGGAGTGTAGTACGAATAATAACTTTTTTGATTTTTCTTATCTATATCTTGATATCTTCCTCTTACATAATAACCAGAGCGGTCAAAATTTACGCGAACTGAAGAATTGTCATAAAGATAAATATATTTATCACCAAGATAATATCTTGAACCATCCTTAACAAGAAGTTCTCCAACTAAGTTACCAGAACAGTCCTTGATTGTAATTTTATAAGCCGCTTCTAAATAAAAATCCAGGTCTCCTTTTGAAGCTCCAGGTCCTTTTGACGAAGCTTTGGTTATATAGGAAGAATCTGTGTACCATTCATATGAAGAAGGGCCATAAAGAGTATAACCGTATTCTGTAGTGTAATAATCTACATAAACTGGTTCTAATCTTTTACCAATATAGTAATTGATTTTGTAACAGGTCATAAAGTCTTCACTTTTTGCAGTAAACTCTTCATAACTTGTTTTACCTTCTTCAAGAATTGCTTTTGTTCTGAATTTGAAAAGTTTTCCGTTTTCTGTTCCGTCTTCTGCTTTAAAGGTGAGTTCAATATACAAATCGTTATTATCTTTTGTTGAAAACTCGTCTGAAAATTCAACGTAAGCTAAAGAACTGTCAGTTTCATCGTCTTCTGTAGGAAGAGAACCAGGAATATTGTAAATATCATAATTTGAACTAAAAGAATTGTTTCTTGAACATCTTCCTGAAACAAAAGAAACATTCATATCCTTTGGAAACTTAACTCTTATTTTTACCTCTGCCTTTGATTCTGTTTCTACAGGGGAAAGAATAATATTTACAGGAACAGTAGATCCCATATCACTTCTTTTTAAGGAAACCTCTGAAGTTCCCAGGAACTGAACGCTTCCTATTTTTGCTTCCATGGTGAATGTCCAGTTTCCAAGTGAAAATTCTTTTTCCCAGCCAGACATTTCACCGGCATTCCTAAACTTTACAGAATCTTCTGCAGATGCTGCATTTTTCCATTTTAATACAATATCTTGTAAATCATTTGTATTATATTCTTTATAAACAGGTAAAGCAGTTCTTTCTGAAGCTGCAGGATCTGCATTAATTACAATTTTTGCAGTTTCTGAAGTTCCTTCATTTTTTACTTCCCTGTCTAAAGGTGTCAAATTATTTTTACAGGCAGAAAAGAAAACTGCACTGCAAAGTAACACAGCCGTTACTATTTTTTTCAGTTTATTTTTCATTTTATCTCCCATATTTTAGTCTTCTGTACCGTTAATCTTTACAATTAAAAGTTTCTCATAATAGTTATTATCCACACCTGACCATGAACTTACACGAACAGGATATGAACCTGGCAAATAACTTGAAAAATCACATGTATAAGTTTTGTACCGGCCCTTTTGTACATCACCTACATACCAGTATGTAGAAGAACTATTAAATTTATCCTTCGGGTCATTTAATGTAAATGTAATTTTCTTTGAGTTTGATGAATCAGTAGTGTAAGTAACATCAAGGTCTTCATACGGGCTTTTTTCAAAAGTTACTGTCAGGGAAGCAGAAGCTTTCTTTCCGTAAAGGTTACTTTTTGCTTCTTTTCCGCTTTCAGGCTTGAATAAACCGCCCAAAGTATAGATATTCGTATAATCTGAATCAGGAAGCATAAAACTCAAAGAACCTTCACAGTACCAGGTTGGGTTCAAAGCAAGGTCTGAAACTTTTTCTTCACCAGTTTTGTCGCCATCTCCCGCATAACTTTCAATCCAACCGACAACATCAATTCCGTCAGTAGAAACAAGGCCAGAAGAAATATCATGTGTTACTGAAACAGACTTAAGAGCCATATCAAAACTTGCAACAGAAACATTATTAGTTCCTGCTACACTTCCAGAAATGACATCAACTGTTCCCCATGCTTTTTTTAAATTTGCAAAGTTTTTTGATTTATTATTAAAAAAGGTTTTGCCCTTATTTGAAAATTTTGCTGTATAATTGTCAGACTGACATTCAATTACAACCTTTTTAAGGGTTTCAACATCCAAATAATCTGAAAGTGAATAATCCCCTGTAGAAGTTGAAATGAAAGAAACTGTTTCTGTATGTTCAGGAATATTTTTTGTTCCATATGTCAAAGTAAACTGATAAAGTTCGCCTTTTTTTACGAAAGGAAATTTAACTGTTGTTTCGCTGCTTGACGAAGAAGGAAATAGCTGCGGAGTAAAATATCCTCCATATTCCTTTTGTCCAAAAACGACACTGAGCCCTGTTGTACTTTCGTTTACTTCGCAGCTGGTATAATTGAAATTTGATTCAAAACGAAGAGCCCGAACTGTAAGCTCTACACCTTCTTCACCATCTATATACGAAACTGTAAGACGTCCTTCATCTGAAGTAAGGGACTTATCCCAATGAGCATAAACTGTAATATCCTTACCATTTGTAGAAGGAACTACAGAAAGTTTATTTCCGCCATCTGCGGCATCATACCAGCCTGTAAAGAAAACTCGTTTTTTTGAAGGAAGCTGATCTGTAAGGCTGTCACCGGCAAACAATTCTTCATATTCGATATCAAATGTACCGCCGTTGGCATCATAAAAAACTTTAACAGGTTTTGGAGGAGCCGGTGGTTCAATTTTATTCCACTTTGCTTTCAATGTAATATCTTCAGTAACTGCAGAAGAAAAATTATATGCAGTATCTCCAAGATACCAGCCTCCAAAATTAAACCCATCCTTTACAGGATCCGGTGAAGGCTTTTCAACCGATTTTCCACTTTCTACAGTCTGTGTAACAAGAGCCGAACCGTTATCTGCATCAAAAGTAACAGTACAAAGGGTTCCAACGCCGGTTTTACAGGCTGTCATTGCTAATACCATAATTATAGAAAAAAATATGGCAAACCTTTTAGAAGTTTTCATAAAAACTTTACTACCTCCATTAAAAAAAAAACAAAATTTTATTAATATTTTCTATTATATATGTATATATATATATTTCAAGTTTTTTTGGGAGGTTCGTAAGAGCTTATACTTTCTTCAATAAAACAAAACTTTTTGTTATAATATCTCCATTATGTTAAACGAAATCAAAAAATCAATTATTTCAGGAATTCTTATTTCTATTGGTGGCTGTGTTTATCTGGCCAGTGTTTATTCGGGTATGCCATGGCTTGGAGCCATTCTTTTCAGCGGCGGACTTTTAGCAATCTGTATTTACGGCTTTAATCTTTATACAGGAAAAGTTGGTTACATAGCATTTCATTTCAAAGACATCAAATATATCGGTTTTGTTGCCCAGATCTGTTTATTCAACATCCTGACAACATTTATTCTTGGAGTTCTTGTAGGAAAATACTTTCCCAACATCAGAGAAACTGCAGTAAAAGTTTATACAGCAAAACTTGCAACCCCTTATGGAAAAGATTTAGTTTCTTCCATATTTTGCGGAATGCTTATGTACCTTGCTGTAGACACATGGAAACAGGGACAGAAAGCAGGACTTTTTATCTATGTTCCACTGTTTATTATTGCCGGTTTTGACCACTCTATTGCAAACTCCTTCTACAACGGAGCAGCTCTTGACTCTTACACCTGGACGCTGAACAACCTTTGGTTCGTCCTCATTGTAATTGCTGGAAACGCAATAGGTGGAATGACACTTCCACTTCTTACAAGAAAATGGAAAGAGGTAAAATGACCTTATATTTTAACTTTATTCTTTTCTTTATTCCGGCAACTTTTGCCACAACTTTTCTTATCCGCTGGTACGCTCTGGCATTTCTGTACAGAGACCTTGGCAGATACTGGAAAGGCTTTGGGAGTACTCTGGCAATCCTTATGATTCTTCTGATTGCTGTCCTTATTCTGATGTATTTCTTTTTTCTTCCATTTGATAAAGCGATAAAAAAAGAACAGACCACTGGAATAAAACCTAATGCAGAAGAAAAACAGAAATGCCTTGGTGCATACCATAAAGTGGGTATCGCAATCTGGACTGTTGATATCATTGGTTTCTTTATCGGGCAGCTTGCCGTAATGATTATCGGAATTAAAGCAGGCCGCGCCGAAAATTACCTGCCTCGTCTGATAATGGTAATGGCACAGTGTCTCTGCTGTGCGGTTTTTTCTGCAGTTATTGAAATGCAGGTCGCAAATGAAATCTTTGCAAAAGGCCGCAAATATCTTGATATCCACTCTGTAAAAGATTTTGAAAATCAGAAATCAATTAAATTTTCAACTTCTTCTATTATTCTTGTATTAACCTGTTTCTTTTTCATCATTGTAAACATGATGACAGTTCCTTTTAATCTGATTGCCCGCCCTACACTGAATAATGAAGTTGCAATCCGCATTTACCTGAAAGAAAGTATTTTTTCAGGCCTTATCTGCTTTTTAATGCCGGGTGCAGTCTGCTCATATATTTTTGGAAGCTTTTCAAAACGAATTGCTATGAACCTGAACCGTGTTTTCGACATCGCTCAGGAAGGAAACCTTACTTCCCGTCTGAGCCTTTCAATTCTTGATGATTACGGTGCATTGTCAGGAGCAATCAATGAACTTATCGAAAAACTTTCCCAAATGATTGGCACTCTTAAAAATGACACTTCTGTAGTTGATACTCAGTCTGAAACTCTGGCACAGGTAACTGAATCGGCAACAGTGGCAATTGAACAGATGCGTTCATCTTTCAAAAAAATTGAAGAAGGAAATAAAAAGCAGAATGATCTGGTTTTCGAAGCCGAAAAAGACGTTATTTCTCTTACCGAAGATGTTGAACGTGTAAAAGAACAGGTTACAGCACAGACAGCTTCTGTAGAAATGGCAAGTGCTGCAATCAATGAAATGAGCGCAAACATTGCAAGTGTTGCTGAAATGACACGCAAAGCAGACCAGGTTTCTTCTGCCCTTTCACAGTCGAGCGTTGAAGGCCGCGAATCAATTAAAGGTGCGGTTGCTGCCATCAGCGAACTTCAGAAAGTTTCTTCCGAAGTAGAAGAAATTGTAAAAGTAATTCAGGCAATTTCAAGCCAGACAAACCTGCTTTCAATGAACGCAGCAATTGAGGCCGCTCATGCCGGTGAATTCGGTGCCGGTTTTGCTGTGGTTGCCGATGAAGTCCGCACTCTTGCTCAGTCATCTTCGGAAAGTGCGAAAGACATCCGTGACAAGATTAAAGATATGGTTGATAAAATCAACGCAGGAGTTGATTCAATTACAGTAGCTGGAAAAAGTTTCAAGGATATTGAAGAAAACGTTCAGGCAACAAGTGAGCTTGTACGAACAATTGCTTCTTCAATGGAAGAACAGCGCCAAAGCACAGAAGATACTCTCCGCACAACAACAGAAATGGTTACTGCAATTCAGTCTGTAAAAGCTCTTACAGAACATGAAAGCCAGCGTGCCGAAAATGTACGTTCTGCAATGCAAAATGTAGTTGCTTCATCTCAAGATGCAATGAGCCTTGTAAACGATGGAGTTCAGGCTTCAGAGCTTCTTAATACGGCAATAAATCAGGTTAGCCAGAGTGTTCGGAATAACCAGAATGCCGTTCACAGCATGACAAAAACTGTTGAAAGCTACAAGGTTTAATAAAATTTGTTAACTAAAAAGGGGCTGTCCCAGAAGTAAAAATCCTATGTCATCCTGAACTTGATTCAGGATCTAAAACACTAAATCTAGCGTAGATGCTGAAATAAATTCAGCATGACTGGAGTTTTGGGACAGCCCCTTTTTTTCTTAATTCTGCAATTCTACACTGTAAACAAACCAATCTGTTCTTTTATCTGTTCCATAACAGAATTCACCTGTCCTACAATATCACGAAGAACATTTGCAGTTTCATTGATTTTGCCAGCGCCTTCTGCCATTTCTGTCATACTGTTTTTCATAACCAGAGAAGCATTCTGAAGATGATTCATTTCTGTCATAATGGCACGAGAACCTTCCGTCATTTCTGCCGAAGCCTGGCGAACTTCAGAAGTACTGTCATTCATAGAATGAAGAGCCTCGCCTATCTGTTTTGAACCTTCCTGCTGCTCTGACATTGCACTCTTAATATGCTGAACAAGTTCATCTGTTTCAGAAATGCGGCTTGTTACAGAGCTGAAGGCATCACGCGATTCAAGAGAAGCTTTTACAACACTTCCAATTGATTCCATAATAACTGTAAGCTGCTGCCCGATTGTATTTGACTGAGTTGAAGATGTTTCAGAAAGTTTTCTGATTTCATCTGCTACGACAGAGAATCCTTTACCCGCTTCGCCGGCGTGAGCCGCTTCGATAGCAGCATTCATAGCCAGAAGATTTGTCTGTTCCGCAATGGCAGCAATTGAAGCGTTGGCTTCTTCAAGAGTCTTTGACTGATCCTGAATTTCCTGAATTCTCTGGTTTACATCATCCTGTTTTGCAATACCATTCTGTGTATCGTTCATAAGGCTTGCAAAAGATTCAGCCATTTTTGTTACAGAAGCATCAACCGAAGCAATGTTTCCAATCATTTCTTCTACTGCCGAACTTGCCTGAGTTACACAAGCCACCTGATTTTCAATCATCCTTTCAAGACTTTCAATATTTGAATTAATCTGTACCATTGTTCCGCTGGTTTCTTCTACCCCTGCTGCCTGATTTGAAATCTGAACCCCTACACTGTCAATATTTGCAAGAATCTGTGTTACAGAACTTGTTGTATCCAGTGCAGAGGCTGTAAGATCGTCTCCACTCTGAACAAGTGTGCCTTGAGAAGATTTTAACTCAGACACAATACTCTGAAGCTTTGCAACGAAAGTATTGAACCCCTTTGCTACTGAACCAATTTCATCTTTTACCTTAAGATTCAAACGTTTTGTAAGGTCTGCATTACCTGTAGCAATTTCATTGATTGCTTTATCAATTTTATTCAGGTTTTTAGTCATGACAACCAGAACAACAAGAATAAAAATTACTCCAAAAAGCGAACACATAACAAGAACTGCAACTGCGGCAACCTTCATTTTCTGAACGCCGTCGAAGAAATCGTTATATTCTCCAGGGCAGACAATTGTCCAGTCGGTTCCTTCTACAGGCATATAACCGTAAACTTTTTTCTCTTTGGTTTCACTGTCATTGATAATTTCAAATCCATGTTCCCCTTTTGAAGCCTTTTCTACTATAGCTTTCAAACTACCTGATACAGTGTCTTTATAAATTGCTTCCTCATTTGTTAATTTTGCGTTTGCATCACCAATAACTTTTGTTGTTTTTGTATTAATGATCAACGGATGACTTGAAGAAGCACCTATATTAATTTTTGCAACTATTTTACAAAGAGCTTCTCCATCTACAACTGACATAATAATACCAGTAATTTTATTATTTGCGTTATAAACTGGAACCGAATAAATAATGGAAATCTTACCTGTAACAGGATTCTTATATGGTTCCATTATATGATGCTGTCCTTTGATGGAAGTATCATAAAACTCACGGCCTTTTCCAGTAATAACAGTATTCTTTTCTGTGTATGAATCACCATTAAGATCGTAATATGTCATATTCATGTAATGAGCATCACCTTTGATAAGAGGACGAAGGTTCAGACACTTATCAATAAATGAAATTTCTGTATCATTCATGAAATCGAGCATAGAAATACGATTAAGAAGATCAAATTCCTTATCGTTCAAAGCCGCAATTTCTTTTTCGGCTTCAATCATTATCTCATCAAAATAACTGTTTACCACTGTTGTTATATGCTTATTTGCTTTGTCGTTCAGCGAATATGCCATAAATGCAAGAGAAATGAAGATAATAGCGGAAACTGATGCTCCGAGCTTGAATTTTATTGAAGAAAATATACTCATATTACCCCCTAAATTGTTATAAAAATAACATATTATTTATTATAACACAAAATATCCATTTTCTCCATACAATCAATCGATTTTTTTCAATATTTTTTGATATTCTCGATAAATACAAAAAAAAGCCCGCTTCGTAATGAAGCGGGCTTTCATAAGTTTTCAACTAAAACTATTTAGTAGCCAAGATGGGTCGGTCAGCAAGCTGACCTCCTCGAGTTTCCTTACGAAAACTCGACACGCAATTTTGTCTACTTTGTAGCCAAAATTGCTATACCTGGGAGTGTTTTTCCTTCGAGGAATTCGAGGGATGCACCACCACCTGTTGAAACGTGGCTCATTTTGTCTGC
>JAKSTN010000017.1 GCA_024402535.1 Treponema sp. | reverse complement strand
ACCGTTTCGGTACTTCAGGTCCAGCAAACAAAGTTGCAGAGTACTTAGGCTTCACAGCTGAAAAACTTGCTGAAGTATTAAGCAAATAGCACTACGGCGAGTTTGCGAATGCAAACTCGGAAAGCAGGCGCAAGCCTGCGACCTTCACTGCTGAAAAACTGGCAGAAGTACTGGCAAAATAATTATATACGTCATCCCGAACTTGGTTCGGGATCTCAAAGGGCTGTCCACTTTCCGGACAGCCTTTTTTTTTCTCGAAAAAATCACACCAAAACGAAATCCTTCTGACTAACAAAATCAAAACTGTGGACATAAACTATAGACTGGAGGATTTATGAAAAAATCAAATTACTTGAAAACAGGCATGATTATCCTTGCCACTTTAACAGCTGCAAATTTCATTTCCTGCGGCGGAGAAAAAGCTCCTGTTCAGAAAGGCGACTGGAAACTTGTCTGGCAGGATGAATTCAACGGAAAAAAACTGGACCTTACAAAATGGGATTATCAGACAGGAACCGGAAGCCAGTACGGACTTAACGGCTGGGGAAATGATGAACTTCAATATTACTCGCCTGACAACGTATCGGTAAAGAAAGGAAACCTTGTCATTGAAGCCCGTAAAGAAGATAAAAATGGCATGGCTTATACATCAGGCCGCATCCGCACAATGAAAGATGACGGAACAGTTCTTTACGCACCGACATTTGGTCGCGTAGAAGCCCGCATGATGCTTCCTAAAGGCGACGGAATCTGGCCGGCATTCTGGATGCTTCCAGCCTCAACAAAATACGGAGTATGGGCTTCCAGCGGCGAAATTGACATTATGGAAGCCAAAGGACGCCTTCCTAACCGCACATATGGAACAGTACACTTCGGTCAGCCATGGCCTGGAAACAAATATACCGGCAGTATGTATAAGTTCCCCGAAGGGGACATGACCTCATATCATGTTTATGCACTGGAATGGGAACCTGGAAGCCTTAAATGGTTTGTAGATGACACTCTTTTCTACGAAACAAACAACTGGTACGCCATGGACGCTTCAGGCGAAACCGTCTGGGACTACCCTGCTCCATACGATGAACCATTCTACATCCTCTTTAACCTGGCTGTAGGCGGAACATTTGACGAATACAGAAAACCTTCTGCTAAAGAAATCCCGGCACAAATGCTCGTAGACTGGGTCCGCGTTTATACAAAAGATTCCTACAATATGAATGTAACCCGCCCAATCCCTGAACGGGATGAAAAAGCCATTGAATCCTATGCAAATGATGATGGAAACTATATTCTGGATTCTGCATTCAAAAACATAAACAAGGAAGGCTTAAAAGACGCCCCAACAGAACGTTTTACAAGCCACCTTTGGTATTGTCTTGCTCTTACTGATTTCAACGGAGATGCTGACGCCCTGGTTGAAGGAGACGCCTGCCACGTAAATATAAAGAATGCCGGTACAGAAAATTATTCAGTCCAGCTGGTACAGAATCTTGGAATTGCAAAAGGATTCA
The DNA here is from genome assembly GCA_024402535.1 of Treponema sp. GTDB lineage: Bacteria > Spirochaetota > Spirochaetia > Treponematales > Treponemataceae > Treponema_D. The sequence goes on along the minus strand of JAKSTN010000017.1, from coordinate 52,029 downwards.
CTTACCTGATTGAATTTGATGCAAAAGCTTCTGAAGAACGAGAGATTGCTGTAAAAATCAGCGGAGATGAAGATTCAGGCTGGGCCGTTCATTCCAGCGAATATCATCCTAAACTTGAAACTGAATACAAGCACTTCAAATACCGCTTCACCATGGAAAACTCCAGTGATGCTACCGCCCGCCTTGAATTCAACTGTGGTTTAAGCAACGCTGATGTGTGGATTAAAAACGTAAGCATTAAAACTTCAGAATTTTAATGTACATAAAAAAAAGCTGTCCGAAGACAGCTTTTTTTGGAATTAAGAACTTCTAACTGAATTAGTTAGCGAACATAAGTGAACATCCGCTGTCACCTGCATCCAGGTCGTATGTGATACAAAGAGATACACCCTGAATTGGAGCTACAGCAAATTTCAGTTCACCAGATACTACAGAAGCTTCGTAAGCTTTCATGTCTGTACAACAAACTGTTGCACCTTCTGGGCTTGAGTTTTCATCAATTTCTGCCCACCATCCTGGTACAGCACCTGTGTTTTCAACAAGACGAACTTTAAGAGCTTTAATATCGATAGATGGCTTTGTTTTCCATGTGAATTTGAATGTATCACCAGCTTTTGGCAGGTTTCCGTCAAACAGAGCTGTGATATCAACTGTTGCCTGGTAGTGCTGTGGATCTGCCAGTGTGTTCTGAACACCATTTTCCCATGGATATTCTGGTTTCATTTCTACGAAAGCCAGGTCACGAGAAAGGTCCATAACAGCGTTAGGATCACGTGGAGCTGCTACAACTGGAGTCATACCAATGTCTGATTCCATAACACGTTCAAATGTGAATGTTGCAAAACCGTTGTTCTGTTCACCGTAACCAAGGTTCAGTTTGAATTCAGAAACCATGTTTGCTACAACTGGATATTCGAAATCTACATCAAATGGAACACCTGCTTTGATGTTGTCCCATGTGTATTCCATATCATCTGGGTTATAAAGGTTGAGCCAGTAGTTTACTGCTGGAGAGTCATCAGCGATACCAACCATAACTGAATCCAGGTCTGTATCAGATGTTACACGACCAACGATACGTACTGTATCACCAGCTTTTACTTTGTTCTGTTTTACCAGTTTTGTCCAAGATGGCTTTGCCTGACGTGTTGATCTTCCTGATTCACCATACTGTGTGTTGTCAATGAATTTTACAGAATCACCTGTATCTGCCAGGTCCAGAACGTATGTCATTGGATGTTCTGGAGCAGCTACAGCACCAGCACCTTTGTTTGCTCCACCATTTGAAGCACAGCTTGCCAGAAGCATAGAAGCAGCGGCAGCAGCAATAAGTAATTTTTTCATTTAGAAACCTCCAAAGTTTTCTTTGATTTAATCTTAGGTCCGCTTCTGAAATAAAAATATCAATTTTTTTGGTAAAGTGGCAATTTTTTCGCGAATATTAAGATATTTTACCTAAGATATTCCTATACTTTGTATCATTCCGCAGTTATTTTACCTATATAGAATACAATACCCTCTGCAGCGTCATAAGTACCACTAGTTGTTTCTTGTGCCATTGGTTGAATATATGAAACGATTTTTGTTTGACTTGCGTCATCTCCATTGGCAACACCTCCAACTAAAGTAGAAACGGAATCTTTAAGTGGATTCATAGTGGTTCCTGAAGCAACGTCCTTAGCTGAACTATCTTTAATACCTATTACTACCTGATATTCATCACTAGAACTCTGAGCATAACACTCAACCATAAATTTTGTCTTATCAGTACAATCAACTGAATTTGAAAGCCCAAAGCTTGTATTATAGCCATCTATTGTCAATTTCAGATATTTTTTTCCATTTTGATTTGTAATGATTTCCATTCCTTCAGGAGCAGAAAAATACTCCGGATCAAATATTGTAAGAATAGCAGAATCATCATTTTCATCCCCACCACCTTGAACAGGTGGTGTATAACCTGAATCTCCTATCCCACCCGCAGCTTCTACCATAGCCTTTATCAATTCCGGCTGATACCATGTAAGATTTTTTCGGTCAAAGTGTCCGTGACGTTCGGCACCGTCGTCACCTTCACCCCAAACCAAGCAGTTATCCCAAAGAACAACCGGGATTGAAGCATCTCGTGCTTTTCCAAAATAATACTGAGCCCACTTAATTCGTTCTGCTGTATTATTTTTATCTGTTGCACTTGCTTCACCCATTACAACACCAATTCCCTTGTCCGTGTAATTTGTTTTCAAGTAAGAAAAAATAGCATTCAAATCATTTTTTCCAGTCTGATCAAAACTAGCCTGAGTCATATCAGCAGTTAAAGCAAATCCATTTGGCGAATAGGCATGTGTACTAAGTAAAAGTTTGTCATCTACAGAATCTATTGGCAGAGTATAAGCACCAAGAGTTATCGGATTTGTTCCGCTTGCAGCATAACCTGGTACCATTACAAAACGGTTTTCATTTCCTGAAATACTGCGTATTTTATCCAATCCAACCTGTTCGTATGATGTAATAATGTCGCAATATTTTTTTGCTGTGGCGGCTTCACCTGAACTATACCAGCCCCATTCCCAGGCAGTATCAATACATCTAGGCTCATTCAAAACTTCAAAAATCAAATGATTGTCATAAGAAGCAAATTCTGTAGCAATCTGTTCCCAAACATTTTCAATAAAAGCCTTAGATTTTTTCTGAATAGTGGAGTCTTCAGAAAGACAGAAACCAGGATGATTATCAATTCCCCCAATTATATTTCCATTTTCATCCTCATGAGTTTTCTCACATAAGTTATCATGATGGATATTAAGAATAACAAACATTCCATCATTGTATGCCCAGTCTACAACTTCCTTTACACGAGCCATCCATGCAGAATCAATCTTATAATCTGTTGTGTTCTGAGCCATGTGAGTATGCCAGCTTACCGGTATACGGATAGTTTCAAAACCTGCAGCATGCACTGTTTTTATCATAGCTTCAGTAGTATACACTTTCTTTCCTTCTGGAAGCCAGTTTATTTCAAGCTTTTTTCCTTCACTGTAAATGCCATTCCAGTAACCTGATGCATCCAGCGTATTTCCCAGGTTCCAGCCTATCACCATATTTTCAGCAAACTCTACACTGGAAAGGCTACCCAATTCAGATGGATTATAAGGCTTAGCGCTTACAATATTTGAAACATCTTCTTTATTTCCAGCAAAAACTGTCTTCACTGCAAAAAAGTACAGAGTTCCATTTGTAAGACCTTTGATTTCATAACTTGTAGTATCAGAAGAAAGACTTTCTGAAGATTTTTCAAGTTTTCTTTCTTCAGTGCCATATAAAACTACCAATTCGTTTAATTCATCATTATCAGGATTCTCCCAATGTAATGTAACAGATCCATCAGATTTCTTCACCCGAAGATTTGAAACTTTGGTTGAAGGCAAAACCGGATCTTCTTCATCAGCCCCAGCCTGCTCTTCGTTACCTTCATCCTCTTCTTTTTCAGGAGTTTTATTTTGTTCCTCTTTGTGTTCCTGTTTTTGAGAGCTTCCCGAACTGGATCCACCATTTGGAGTTGCAGTAGTTCCTGAACATCCAATCAGGAAAAATGCCAGTAAAAGAGCAAGCATACAGCTTACAATTTTCTTTGTTTTCTTCATATTTACCTTCCTTCTAAAAAATTATTTTCGTTATAAAAAATTTCATATCCCAACATGAACCTGGTTTTTGCCCATCTTTTTTGCATGGTACATTGCAATGTCGGCCTGATTCTGAATATCACGAATATCTGAAACCTGACGGGTAACCTGAACAAGTCCAACACTGGAACCAACAGGAACTCTTAACCCTGTTTCACGAATACTGATTCCATCAGAAATCAGATGCAGAAATTCTTCACTCTGCTTTTTCACAATATCAACACTCTGTTCTGATATAATTACAAACTCATCCCCGCCAAAGCGTCCAATAAAACTGTTCGGGAATGAATAATTCAAAGCCTTTACGATAAAACGAAGAACCTGATCTCCTGTCTCATGGCCATATTTATTGTTGAATTCTTTAAAATCATCAACATCAATAAATCCGACAACAAACTGCTTACCGGCGTTATTGAAATCTTCAAGTACTTCATAAAAAGAACGTCGGTTTCGGGCCCCGGTAAGAGGATCTGTTCTGGCATCTGTTGCAGCCTTCAAAGCTTTTTCCCGGGCCGCAATTACTTTCCGCTTTTCTTTGTTGAGAGAATGGTTGTAAACAAGAACAATGATCAGTATTAAGCACAACAAAATAATTAATGCACTCATCACATGACTCTTGTATTTTAACCAGAAGATCCTTACTGAAATATCTGGTGAAACCTGCGAGTAACGGTTAAGAGATTCATTAATCATACCGCTATTCAGTCTGCTGATTCCCAGTTCCATTACCGAATACAATAAAATGTTATCGCGTGCCATTCCAAATGAATAACCTACATATTCATCCAGGTGTGCGCTCTGAAGATTTTTGAAACGAACATCATTTCTGATAGCATAATTAGCCACATCTGCATTCAGAATAGAACAATCAACTTCACCTTTTGAAAGTCCCATAAAAAGAGTATTCAAATTTTCATAAGGAATTGCCTTGTCCAGAAATTTAAATCGTTCCAGAACTACTTCCTGTGCAGGACTGCCGGGAACATAGGCAATTCGTGGATATCCGGTATCTCCTTTATAATCACCCGAAAAAACAAGACTGAACCGATTCTGGGTTATAGGCATAGTATTTATATATCCGTTTTTTTCAGAAAACCACATATCATCAGCAACAGGAAAACTTAAATCTATAATTCCTTCACGAACTGCAGTTGCCATATGATTATTTGAACTAAACGGAATTGCCTCAAAATGAATTCCAAGATATTTTTCCAGAGACCTTAATACATCAAATAAAAGTCCCGTCATTTCTCCTGTATCTTTATTCTGTCCGCAGAAAGGCATACTTGTAGTCATGTAACCAACTTTAAGAACAGGATGATTTTTTATCCAGATTTTTTCTTCAAAATCAAGACCGTTCTTTACAGCGGCTTTATTAAAATACTTATTGCGAAGAGTCACCTCATATCCGGGTTTTCGCAGAAGAAGTTTCTCCTGCGCCAGATTCAACTCTTCCATTAATTCAGGTTTCGAAGAATTTACTGCAAAATAAATATTCTCAGACGCAATTCGTTTTACTGCCCTCAGATTTTCTGCATTAAGAGCATCTGTTGCAACTATGGCATCTATTTCACCTGTAAGAAGAAATGCCATGCGCTGAACATAGCCTTCACACAAAATGATTTCTGCATCAAGATTATTTTCCTTAATAAACTTTTCCAGAAAAAGCTGCGAAGTACTGTTTTCATTTACTCCGATTTTTTTTCCATGCAATGTTGAAAGGTCATATTCATTAATAGAAGAATTATCCGCAGTTGTGAATATATAGTAGTTATCCACACCCATGGCTTTCTCAGAAAAAAGCATGTATTTCTCTCTGTCTGCATTTTTTGAAACAGCATCCAGAATATCTATTTCACCCCGCACAAACTTTTTATACACATCATTCCAGGAACCATAAACATATTCATAATCCCAATCAGTGTATTTTGCCAGTTCCTGATAATATTCGTAACCATAACCGCTTTTTCTTTCACCATCTTTCTGGCCAACATGAAAAACATTGTCTGAAAAATATCCGATAGTGATCTTTTTGTGAGGAGTATCTTTTACCTGAGCGTAAACAGGCAGTCTTATACATAAAAGCATAACAGCTGCCACAGTTTTCAAACATTTGTTCATATCTGATTAAAAAACTCTATATAGTCAAATAGTAACATGATATTAGTGAAAAAACCACAAATTTATTAGACATTTTGGAGTTATTTGATACAATATAGATATATGCCGTCAAGTTTTTTTATTTTGTTTTTCACAGCCTCTTCTTTGGAATCAGTAACACTTCTGGTCCTGGCTTTTCTCTGCTTCAGAAAACATACGCCTACGTCAATTTATCTTGGATTTGTCTACACCTTTACCTTCACAGCCATGGCTTGTTACGTTCATGCTTTCATGCAGGACTCCACCACACTGGCTCGCTTTTTCTACTTCGGATACTATGCAAGCATTACTCTTGTAATGAATTCTTTGTATCTTTTTACAGAACAATATTCTGGAATCAAAACAAAAAAATATTTTTTCCATCTTATTCTGACTTTATCAGCTGCTGATATCATTATTCTTTTCTTCATGTCTTATTTTTCAAAGCTGGCAACACTTAAGACAGATTATTTATATTCAGAATATGTAACCAACCCTATAAACTATCACTGGTACTTCAATGTACACCTTGGCCTTAATTATATTTACAGTCTGGGAACTATCTGTCTTCTGGTTTATAAATCATGTACATCTCCAAAACATAACAGACCTCAATATGTAAATATTCTGATTATTTTTTTAATAATTCTTTTCCTGGATGCAATCTGGCTGGTATTAAAAATTCCTGTAGACTGTACAAACTATTTTTACGGACTTTCAGGGATTTTAATTTACTTTTTTGCTTACAAGTTTAAACCGCGAAATTATATTCTAAAAACTCTTAAAAACATTGTAGATGATTCAGAAGACATACTGGTCTGTTTCAATGAAGAACACAAGTGCGTCTGGTACAATCTTGCTGCAAAAAATTTCTTCAATGAAATATCTGATTTAAATAATCATTTTGAAACCGAATTCGAAAAATGGCGAAATAATTCAACTCAATTTGAAGATATGGAAAACCTGTTTTCCTGGCATATCAAGGTTGAGAAAAATGGTGAAATTCTTGATCTTGAATTAAACCTGCATAAAAAATTCGACAAACTGAATAACTATATCGGATGCTATTTCCGCACGGTTGATGTAACAGAAACACTCAGAAAAGAAGAAGAACAAAGAAAACTGATGGGGACCGACAGTCTTACAGGAATTCCAAACCGTGATTTTTTCTTCAGTCAGGTACGCAGAATAATTAAAGCAAAACCAACAACACAATTTCTTTTCATCTGTTCTAACATTATCGATTTTAAAATTTACAATAATGTCTTTGGAGAAGAAGCCGGCAACAAACTCCTTCAGGTAAACGCCCAGAGAATTTCTGAAAAGAAAGATGTTGCTGCAGCTTATGGCCGAATTTCCGGAGACATGTTCGCAATGCTTCTGGATGAAAAACTTTATCATGATGAACCTTTTTTAGCAGTCATGAAAAGTATGGAAAAAGAGTTCAGTAATACTTTCTATCATCTCCACATGCAGATGGGTGTATACAGAATAGAAAATATAATTGAACCAATTTCATCAATGTGTGAAAAAGCTATTCTTTCCATGAAGATTGCAAAGGGAGATATAAACAATTACATCAACTGGTACAAGGATGACAACCTGAATAAAAACCTTGATGAAAAACTTGTCATTGGAAAATTCGAACAGTCTCTCAGTAATGGTGATTTTAAAATCTTCCTTCAGCCTCAGGTTACAAAAGACAATCGGATTCTTGGTGCAGAAGCCCTGGCCCGCTGGATTAATACAGATGGAAATATTATAACTCCCGACCGCTTCATTCCAGTTCTTGAGAACAACGGACTTGTTTCAAAACTTGACAAATACCTTTGGGAAGAGGCTGCAAAACAATTAAGCCGATGGAAAAAACTTGGACGTGAAGACCTTCATATTTCAGTAAATATTTCAGTTAAAGATTTTTACAATGAAGACTTGTACGCTGTATTCACAGACCTTGTTGAAAAATATGACATCGATCCAAAAAATCTGAAACTTGAAATAACTGAAACAGCAGTGATCAATGATACTATTGCTATAAATAATCTTCTTCAAAAATTACGGCAATTTGGATTCGAAATTGAACTTGATGATTTTGGCTCAGGCTACAGTTCCCTTGGGCTTTTAAAAGATATTTCCGTTGATGTTCTGAAAATAGATATGAGCTTCCTCCAGCACGCTGAAAATGTTGATGAGAAAAAAGCATGGCTTATTCTTAATGAAATAGCACAGCTGGCACAGGTACTCAACATGGAAACCATTGTTGAAGGTGTTGAGGAACTTGCACAGGTTGAAAAACTTACATCTTTTGGATGCAAAGTATTCCAGGGATTCTATTTTGCAAAACCTGAGACAATCACTTCTTTTGAAGAACGAATACATCTTATTTAAATGTTATGAGGGGAATAATGAAACAGGAAAATTTAATAGACATTTCATCTGTAAAGAATACAAAATTCCAGATGATTATCTGGTTCTCTACAACGGCTACCCTTCTCATTATTATTCTTTCAACATTAATAATCCGACAAACAAATAATATTCTCAAAATCAAAGTTGCAGAACTTGAAAAAGAACTTAATATTCAGGCCTGCTCTAATATGAACAATCATATTACACAGGTTGAAAATGCATCTGAATACCTGCGTATCATGACAGAAGATCTTAACAGCATAATTTCAAAAGGCAATCTTTCAACAGAAGAAAAAGCAACAAAATTATTCGAAGTAACTTCTTTTTTAAGGAATTTTTCTTTCATCAGAAATTACAGTGACATGGTCGTTATTTACTCAGACGGGTATTATGCCGGAAAGCTGGCACAAAATTCCTACAATCCTGAATTATTATATTCCTACATAAATGCAAAACTGGAAAACCGCAACTACAGCAAAACATGGAGATCCGGTGATTTCAATGACTTCAGCAAAATTTACTTTGCAAAAAAAATCCATACAGATGCAATTTTCATTTGTTCAATGGAAACTTCAAAACTTGAAGATTTTATATGTTCTCCTTCAACGTTGAACATGAAAACCCTGCTTGTTAATCCTGAAAACCAAATTATATACTCAAGTGATCCGAAAGACATTGGTGAAGAAATTCCTTCAGGGCTTCTTTCTGTATTCAAGAACAAAAAAAACTTACATATCTTCAGAAAATATCTTGTTACCATGAGCATGTGCAGTAACGGATGGAAACTTATTACTACAGCAAGTCTTACAGAAGTTCTTAAAGAAAGAAGAATGCTTATAACCTACGTAATAATTCTTTCTGTATTCGCAGTCACTGTTATATTAATTTTCAGCATTGTTTTCTCGTTAAAACTGACAATCCCAATTGAACGCCTTATTGATTCCCTTCACAATCAGGCAACAAAAGATAAGCTTACAAAACTTGCAAATGAAATTACATTCGCAGAAAACGCATCAAAAATAATTGAATGTGTACAGGAAAAAACACTTGGAATTTTCTTCATTGACGTGGACCATTTTACTTCCATTATTGATATTCAGGGAAGAAACCAGAGCGACAAAATAATTTTTGATATTGCAGATTCAATACGCAGAGCTTTCCCAAAAGAAGCAGTAATAGGAAGACTTGGTTCAGACAGATTCGGTGTCTGTACAGAAATTTCAAAATCTGCTGATTCAAATAAATCAGCACAAACCTACTGTGAACTTCTCCAGCAGGAATTATTCACAAAATTCCAGGGAGATTTTGATGTAACACTGAGCATTGGAATTGCTTTATATCCGGACCACGGAAAATCTTTCAATCTTCTTCTTGATATGTCAGAACGCGCCATGAACACAGTAAAGAAAACAACAAGAAACAACTGGCGCATCTTTGATCCCGCAACAGACATTCACTCTTATAAGAAATAGATTTTGGGTTTAACCTAAATAAAAAAGGAGTCCAGTGGACTCCTTTTTAGCATTTACTTACTTCCTGCTTCGGCCGGACTTACGGCCGGCAATATTGCTGGTTTCGTTATCCTACACCAGCATATTTCTTTGGGACATCTTAAATTACACGAGACCCTGTGCGATCATTGCTTCAGCAACTTTTACGAAACCAGCAATGTTTGCACCTGCAACGTAGTCTGTAGCTCCAGACTTTGTTTTGAGTCCGAATTTCTTTGCTGTGTTGTAAGCATTGTTGTGGATGTTGATCATGATGTTGTGGAGCATTTCATCAACCTGTTCACGTGTCCATGAAAGGCGTTCTGAGTTCTGAGACATTTCGAGACCAGATGTTGCAACACCACCAGCGTTTGAAGCTTTTCCTGGTGCGAAGAGAACACCAGCATCCTGGAATGTGCGTGTAGCTTCGAGAGTTGAAGGCATGTTAGCACCTTCAGCAACGAGCATTACACCGTTCTTAACGAGCATAGCTGCTTCGTCACCATTAAGTTCGTTCTGTGTAGCACATGGGAATGCACAGTCAACTTTAACTTCCCAAGGACGTTTTCCAGCAAAGAATTTTGCTGTTGGGAATTTTTTAACGTATTCATCGATGCGTTTGTGAGCATCGCGGAACTTCTTAACGTAGTCAAGTTTCTTCTGTGTGATTCCGTCTGGATCGTAGATGTATCCAGAAGAGTCAGACATTGTAACAACTTTAGCACCAAGCTGGATAAGTTTTTCAACAGCGTACTGAGCAACGTTACCGTCACCAGAAACTGAACATACTTTTCCTTCGAATGTCTGTCCAACTTTCTTCAGCATTTCGTCTGCGAAGTAGATCAGACCGTAACCTGTAGCTTCTGTACGGATAAGTGAACCACCGAATGTGAGTCCTTTTCCTGTAAGAACACCTGTGAATTCGTTGCGGAGGCGTTTGTACTGTCCGAACATGTAAGCAACTTCACGTCCACCTACACCTTTGTCTCCGGCTGGAACGTCTGTATCTGCACCAATGTGGCGCTGAAGTTCTGTCATGAATGACTGACAGAAACGCATAACTTCGTTGTCTGATTTTCCGTGAACGTCGAAGTCAGATCCACCTTTACCACCACCCATTGGGAGTGTTGTAAGAGAGTTTTTAAGAACCTGTTCGAATCCGAGGAATTTAAGAACTGAAAGGTTTACTTCTGGAGAGAAACGGATTCCTCCTTTGTAAGGTCCGATTGCAGAGTTGAACTGTACACGGTAACCGCGGTTGATGTGATATACACCTTTATCATCCATCCAAGGAACACGGAACATTACTACACGTTCTGGTTCTACAAGTCTTTCGAGGATTGCATTCTTTTTCAGCTGTGGCATTTTGTCTACAACTGGATCAAGTGTTGTGAGAACTTCTTCAACTGCCTGAAGGAATTCTGGCTGGTCAGCATTCTTTGCTTTTACATCTTCCCATACGCTCTGTACGTATTTGCTATTCATAATAGGTTACCCCTTATATTTGTTTGGAACTGGCAGACTTTATGAAGCAACGCTTCGGACCACCGTGTTCCTTTTTTAACCTCTTTTATCAGATTTAACTGAATTAAGAAACTAAAAGACTGTTTGATTAAGTTTGTCGGAACACAACATGAAGTTAAAAAGAAAAAGAACAGTCCCGAACTGCTCGCCTTTGAGCAAAAAAGACATGCGGTATAAAACCGTAGTGAAAAGAAAAAAATGTATACAACTCCTGGCGCCATTGCCATTAGGAGGTGTATTTTTAATAATAAGATACAAATTAAAAAAAAGCAAGACTTAAGTATCAGTAAATTCCTTCAGTATATCTAAAATTACAACTTAATTGCTTTATTCATACTCTTCTATTAGAATGGACGTATATGAATAAAATCATTTATCCGGAAACAGTCAGACCGAACATAACAGTTCCTCAAGAGCTTCTGGTAGGAAAACGACATCTGAATCTGAATGAAATCCAGATTCTTTTAAGTAACTCAAACAAAAACACAGATCCTTCATGGCAGAATTTTTATGTTGATGATTCGCCTGACGGATTCGACCCGTCCCTGGTAAAAAGCAATTACTTTGACGGATATATTATTCTTGGAAAATTAAAGCCGGCAAAGCTTCAGTATCACGATCTGGTTCTGGAAACAGGTATTTACCGTTCCATGCTCAGAAACGTTGTTACAGGTGATGACTGTGCATTCAAAAATATTTCATACCTGGATAACTATCGCTTCGGTAACCGCGTCATGCTTTTTAACATCCAGGAAATGTGCTGTACAAACCATGCTAAATTCGGAAACGGAATTCTTAAAGAAGGCGAACCTGAAAGCCACCGCGTATGGATTGGTGTAGCCAACGAAAACGATGGCCGTGCTATTCTTCCTTTTGAAAGCATGATTCCTGCTGACGCCTATATCTGGAGCCATTACCGGGAAGATAAAGAAGTCCTTGAAGCATTCAAACGCATGGTGGAAAAGGACAATGACGGCAAACTGAATACATACGGTTTTGTTGATGATGATTCGGTAATCAAAAACACAGGAATTATCAAAGACGCAAAAATCGGAAAAGCCGCATACATTAAAGGTGCTCTTAAACTTAAAAACTTCACTATGCTTTCTTCCGAAGAGGAACCAAGCCAGATTGGTGAAGGTGTAATCATGGTAAACGGAATTCTGGGATACGATTCCCATGTATTCTATCAGGCGGTTGCAGTTCGTTTCGTAATCGGAAGAAACTGTCATGTAAAATATGGCGTTCGACTTTTGAACTCAGTTCTGGGAGACAACTCTACTGTTTCATGCTGCGAAATCCTGAACAATCTGATTTTCCCATTCCATGAACAGCATCACAACTCTTCATTCCTTATTGCAACAACCTGTCAGGGACAGAGCAACATTGCGTCCGGTGCAACTGTCGGAAGTAACCATAACTCCCGTTCTCCTGACGGCGAAATTTTCGCAAAACGTGGCTTCTGGCCAGGACTTTGTTCAGACTTCAAACACAACTCACGTTTTGCAAGTTTTACTCTTGTAAGCAAAGGAAGCTATCAGCACGAACTGGATATTCCTTATCCATTTGCACTGGTTGCACCTGGTGTAAACGGTGACTGCAGCGTTCACATTATTCCGGCATTCTGGTTTATGTATGATATGTTTGCTATTGCCCGTAACAATTCTAAGTTCAAGAAACGTGACAAGCGTAAAGTAAAAATCCAGCATATCGAAACAGATCCTTATGCACCTGACACAATGGAAGAAATCATGAATGCCATTGACCGCCTTATCGGTCTTACTGCAGAAATTCTTCCAAAACTGGATGCAGAACGTGCCGCAAAAGCACAGAATCCTGCAGAACTGTACCAGGCTGCAAAAGACTTCATGCACCATAATGAACATTCAACCTACACTCTCCGTGATGACATCTGTCAGAAAAAATATGGTGCTACAATTTTCAAACCTGTACGTGCATACAAAATGTACCGCAAAATAATCAAATATTTTGCAACCCGTACACTTCTGGAATTTTTTGAAAAAGAACATGTTACCTCACTTTCACTTGATGTATTGAAAAAAATCCGCAAAATTCCTTTGTACACAGAATGGGAAAATATCGGTGGTCAGATTATTCCAAAAGAAAAACGCCTCGAACTTTTTTCAAAAATCAAATCAGGTGAAATTGATTCATGGGATAAAGTTCATGCTTTCTATGACCAGTGCCAGGAAGCATACGAAAGCTACAAAGTACGCTATTCGGTTTATCTTCTTGAGAAACTTTATTCAACACCAATCGAAAACTTCTCGGATTATCTGTACAACAACATCATTGAAGACGTTACGATTATTACACACGAAATGTATGACGCTTCATATAAATCTCGTGAAAAGGATTACACCGATTATTACCGCCAGATGGTTTATTCTTCGGGAAAAGAAATGGAAAATGTTCTTGGTCCAATGGATGAAAATGACTTCCTTATCGAATTCAAGAAGACTACAGAAGATTTCGTAAAACGCCTGAAGACAATCTTTGACGGGTTGACAATCGGATAAAAAAAGAGGATATTAACTATATATGAAAGCAATGCTTCTACTTCTACTTAAAGGTTCTCATCCGGCAAAGTGCGATTGGTAGTGGCATATTCATTATTGAATTAGTAATTATAGACCTGTCGCCAACGACAGGTCTTTTTTTTTATCAAAACTGTTTATAAAAAAGGAGAAAATATATGAAAGTTAATGGAAAGTACAAACCATTTGAACCGGTTGGAATCAAAAACCGCACATGGCCGGACAATGTAATTACAAAGGCACCGGAATGGTGTTCTGTAGACCTGCGTGACGGAAACCAGGCCTTGATCAATCCTATGAGCGTAGAACAGAAACTGGAATTCTTTGATATGCTGGTTAAAATCGGATTCAAAGAAATCGAAGTTGGTTTTCCTTCTGCATCTGATACAGAATTCAACTTCATGCGCCGTCTTATTGAAGAAAACCATGTTCCAGAGGACGTAACTCTTCAGGTTCTGTGCCAGGCTCGTGAACACCTTGTAAAACGTACATTCGAATCTCTTAAAGGTTTGAAACACGCTATCTTCCATCTTTACAACTCAACTTCTCCTTCTCAGAGAAAATACACTTTCAATAAATCGAAAGATGAAATCAAACAGATTGCAATTGACGGAATCAAATGTGTAAAAGACTGCATTAAAGAAGCCGGAGACCTGAAAATCCAGCTGGAATATTCACCAGAAAGTTTCTCTACAACAGAAATTGATTACGCACTGGAAGTTTGTGAAGCTGTAAAAGAAGCATGGGGAACAACTCCTGACAACAAAATCATTCTGAACCTGCCTACAACTGTTGAATGTGCACTGCCAAACCAGTTCGCAGACCAGATTGAATATTTCTGCCAGCACATTTCTGACCGTGAAAACGTAATCATTTCCCTGCACAACCACAATGACCGTGGCGAAGGCGTTGCTCAGTGTGAACTGGGACTCCTGGCCGGTGCTGACCGCGTTGAAGGCTGTCTTTTTGGAAACGGCGAAAGAACAGGAAACCTGGATATCGTTACAGTTGCTCTGAATATGTTCTCTCAGGGAGTTGATCCTGAACTGGATTTCTCAGACATAAATGCCATTGCAGAAGTTTATACACGTGTTACTGGAATGGAAATTCCTCCACGCCTTCCATATGCAGGAGAACTGGTATTCACAGCTTTCTCTGGAAGTCACCAGGATGCAATCCGCAAAGCTCTTGCTGCCCGTGTTAAGATGAATGAAAACGACCTTTGGGATGTTACTTACCTTCCAATCGATCCTCATGACATTGGCCGCCAGTACGAAGGAATCATCCGCATTAACAGTCAGAGTGGAAAAGGCGGAGCTGCTTACATTCTTGAAAAACATTACGGAATCATTGCTCCAAAATCAATGCACCCTGCTATCGGAAGTGTTGTTCAGGCCGTTGCAGACGGCGCACAGAGAGAACTGGCTCCGGAAGAAGTTTACGATACATTCGAAAAAACATGGCTTAAGACAAAGAGCCCACTCAACGTTCTGGAAATTTCAGAACGCCACCTGGAAGGCGAACGTGGACTTGAAGAAGACCAGGAACAGGTAGCCCTTATGGCAACTGTAGAATGGGAAGGAAAACGCTTTGCTGTTGCAGCAAACGGAAACGGACCTCTTGATGCCTTTGTTACAGCCATGAAACAGACACCATGTCCTGCATTCAATATTACAAGTTTCCACGAACACTCAATTGGTGAAGGTTCAGACACAAAAGCTATTGCTTACGTAAACATCACAGTTGAAGACGGAAGCCAGATTTGGGGTGTTGGAAAATCTTCTAACGTTGGACGCGCAGGTATTGCAGCCGTAGTTTCTGCACTGAACTTCCACGCAGCTCATAAAGAATAAAACTTAATAACTGTATATTCCGCCCAAAGTCACACTGGCTCCAGGGCCGGGATAATTAGAAACTTCAGTATATTTAAAATCCAAAAGATTTTTCCAGAGCAGGTATAAACCTGCTCTTTTTATTTTAAAATCAATTTTTGCGTCAACATAATGCTGTGCCGGTACAAAATCTGTATTAGCATTTGATGTATATTTCTTTGATGTAAAATTATAAATAAAAGAAACTTTTAAAAGTTCCAGCGGATTAAATTCCAGAACAGAATTTAATGCATGAACAGGAGTATACATAATCTGTTTTCCGTAAACAGATTCATTTGTCGTAAGAACGGCATGACATAAGGTATAATTTGATTTGAATCTGATAAAGTCACAAAAGCTTGCAGAATCAAAACTGAAGTCAAAGCCATAATTTGTAGAAGAACCGTTATTTTCAGGTCGCCAGTTTCCGCCATTACCTGCAACCCAGCCGATTTTATCTTTATAAAAAATCAAAAATGGTTTTATAGATAGTTCAGTTTTTCCGTTCCAGCTGCCACCAGTATAGAAAGAAAAAGAGGATTCTGTTTTCAGATCAGGATTTCCAGATCCCCCGCCGCCGTCATAATAAAGCTGCTGAAAAACAGGATTGGTAACATTACGTGATGCATTTATAAAAAGAGAAATATTTTCATTTTCTTTTATATTAAAAGCTTTTCGGATTTCAGCAAAATATAAAAAATCAAAACGTGGACCAGCGGCTTTCATACCTGATCCTTCGGTATAGAAAAGATTAAACGGAATATTTAATGTCAGGTCAAAACCTGAAACGTTAGCAGAAAAACCGGGATTCAAAAAGAAAGACAAAAGCCTGTTACTCTTACTGAAATCATAATTCATTTTTGAATTAACTGAATAATAATTCTTTATGGTACAATCTTCAGAAAGTGAAAAGCTGTGAATACGGTACAGGTCATGAACCTGTGAATAACGTGAATCTTTTTTGTAATCAAGATTTGAAATTTTATAAGAAGGAATTAGTTTTATGCGGAAATCTTTAGAAGGAAGAAAAACAGGGAAAGCAAGGGTTGCATTTATATCTTCTTCCTTTTCAGAGCTGTAATATTTCCCGCTTGTAATACCGCAGTTCTGTTTATTCCAGGAAATGAAATTTGTAATTCCAAAAGTTGCACCAGGTATTTTGCTGGAAGAATATACCGAAGAAAAGGAATTGTTCACCAGCTTCTGTTCATAACCTCCATAACGCCATTTCCAGCTTTTGTAAGAATCGGAAAATGAAGGTTCATAGGAAGATTCATTGGACAAAAAGCCGTAATGATTTGCATCGTATCCAGCCGACAAGTTTTCCTGAAGTATTAAAGATGAGCCGTCCTTAAAAATTACCGGCAGATTTATAGCGCCGTGACAGCGCCAGGAATCATTTGGGGAAATGTTATGAAATGAAAAATAAGACTTACTGAAACCGCCAAGTGAAAAAGTAGTCTTTGTGTAATCGGCATAAAGAGTTTCTATATAAACCGAAACAGCACCATCTGTTGAAACAGGATTTATTTTTATTGAACGTACTGAGTTTATATCAAGTGCCGAAAAATCAAATTTTCCGGTGTTGGGATCATTCATAAGAATGCCGTTTACATAAACTTTAATACTGGAGTTCCAGAAGCCGTGAAAAGTAAGTTCCTGATTTGATTCTTTAAAAGAAAGACCTGTACTTTCCAGGGCTTCTTGTGTAGAAGAAAAATTTTTAAGTTCTTCTTCCGACAGAGTGATTTCCACAGAATCAGAAGAAGAATCAACATAGGTTATTAAATGTGGTAGTGAAATTTCCGAAGCAGAAAGCGGGAACTGTAAAGCGAGAAGAAAAATTAAAAGTGCTGACTGCTTCGGGAAAGACATAATAGATAAAAATATTATTCTGTTACGCGAGTTGCGCCAGAATAGTCCCAGCACCAGGAACCAATTGAATAATAAGCTGTGTTATCAAAGGCGAACATTTCTACAGCAGTTGCAAGGTCAGTTACTGTATTGTAACCACCTTCTTTATAACCAGTAATATTATAACTTGCATCATATTCTATATCTTCACCATTGTAACCACCTTCAATATACAGATCATTTGTATAAACAGTATTCTTTGTACGAGTTTCAGGAACTTTATGTTCTGCTTCAAGGAACTGGAATTTTACTCCGTAATAGCAACCAGTTTTTGGACTTCCATTTGGAGAATATTTTGCTTTGAAAATAATTACACCGGAATGAATATCTGCTTCTTCACTGTCATCAAATTTATTATAAATAACATAAACAGGATTGCTGTCTTTTTCAAAATATGTATCTACATAATCGAAGGTATTCCAATCTAATACAGAAAAAGTAAAATATGAATTCTCATCTTTTCCAGTTACATCTGCAATATTTGTGGCTGAACAAGCTGTTGCAAAAGCGACATCAGTATGGAAGAACATATCCCCCATATTTCCGGTAAAATCCCCGCAAATAGGATCGTTTTCTGTCAAATTATATATAGCACCAGGAACTACATATTCAATATTTTTCTCAACAAGCTTTTCAACTTCTTTTTCTACCAGTTTTTCAACTTCTTTATCAACATACTTGATTTCAGTTTCAGGCTGACAGGAAATGAATCCGAATGAAAGGAACGACACCAATGCAGTAAAGAGAACTGCACGACCAAGAGAAGATTTTTTGATAAACATATATACTCCGGAATCCAGGGCCTGCGTAGATTCCCAAAATTGATTGCGCCTCCATACGGAACGCACGGGAGTTCTCCGAAAACAAAAAACTCCACAGTCTGCACCAAAGTTTCCTGACTTGAACCAGAAGAAAACGTCTTCCCGGCATGATAAAATCACACCAGTGACCGGCATTAAAGCCAGTTTCCTTCCCGCAGTATAAAACTGCAGGTTCTTACAGTTGCGCACCCAGCCCGTGAATCTCACACGGTTCCATTGAAATGCCGACTAAATTGCTAGGATTATAACAGAAAACTTAAAAAGTTTCCTACTTTACACCAAAAACTTCCTGTGCATAATGCACTGTATCAAGAGCGTCTTTAGCATATTTATCAGCGCCGATCATATCAGCGTATTCCTGTGTCAGAACGGCTCCCCCTACCACTGTCTTACAGCCAGGGGCTTTTTTATGGAGCAGTTCTATAGTTTCTTTCATTGCCGGAACAGTTGTTGTCATTAAAGCAGAAAGCCCTACAAGTTTTACATCATCTTTCAAAACGGCTTCCAGCACTTTTTCAGCCGGAACATCTTTTCCTAAATCAATAACTTCAAAGTCATAATTTTCAAGAAGAACTTTTACAATGTTTTTTCCGATATCGTGAATATCTCCGTGAACAGTAGCTATAACCACTTTTCCTTTTGGTTCCCCCTTTTTCCCTGTTTTAGAAAGATATTCCTTAATAACTTCAAAAGCAGATTTTGCCGCTTCTGCCGACATTAAAAGCTGAGGAAGAAAAACGGTTTTCTTTTCAAAGCCTTTTCCAACCACATCAAGGCCTGGAATAAGATAGTCATTGATAATCTTTACCGCTTCTTCTTTCTGTAAAAGTTCTGTAGTGATTTTTGCAGCTTCATCCTTAAGTCCCCGGATAACAGCATTACTCAAAGGATGAACACTTTCTGCATTTGCTCCGCTGCCTGCGACACTTCCACCAGCTCCAGCGCCTGCCCCCGCTGGAGCCCCGCTTCCCGCTGCAGTTCCAGTCACAGGAGCTGCAACAGTTACTTTTTGTGCAAAATCGATATATTCAAGACAGTCCTTGTCATAACCTTTAAGAAGACAGAAAGAATGATAGGCCTTTTTTATTTCCAGAGCCAGAGGATTAATAATTGCCGAAGTAAGACCGTTTTCCATGGCAAGAATGAAAAAAGCGCCTGTTACAAATTCACGGTTTGGAAGCCCGAATGAAATATTTGAAACTCCAAGAACAGTTCCAACGCCCATAGAAGTCACCTGTTTTACAGTCTCAAGAGTCGCAAGGGCAGCATTTGTATCAGAGCTGACAGACATTGTAAGGGCATCTATAAGAATGTTCTTTTTTGAAATGCCGTAATATTCAGCGCGTTTAAGAATTTTGTTTACGATCTTCATGCGGCCGGCACTGGTTTCCGGAATGCCGCTTTCATCAAGAGTAAGGGCAACTACAACGCCGCCGTATTTTTTTACCAGAGGGAAAACAGCATCCATTACTTCACGTTTTCCATTTACGGAGTTTACAAGTGCCTTGCCGTTGTAACGGCGGAGAGCTGCTTCCATGACATCAGGAGATGAAGTATCAATCTGAAGAGGAATATCCGTTACACTCTGAAGTTCGCCCATTACGCGAACCATCATTTCTTTTTCATCGATTTCAGGAAGGCCGACGTTTACATCAAGAACATGGCTTCCGGCGCTTATCTGTTCAAGGCCCTGCTGAATGATATAAGGAATGTCATTATTACGCAAAGCTTCCTTGAACTTTTTCTTACCTGTCGGGTTAATTCGTTCTCCGATAATTACAGGCTTTGTTCCAATTTTGATCTGAACTCTTTTTGTATATGACGAAATTGTTGTGTCATTTTTTTCTGTTACTTCAACAGGATCCATTTTTTTGATTTCTGATGAAAGTTTTGCAATGTGGGCAGGCGTTGTTCCGCAGCAGCCACCGAAAATAAGGGCCCCTTCTTTTGCAAACTTTTTCATCTGACTTGTGAATGCGTTAGGACCAACATTGTAAACTGTTTTTCCGCCAACTACTTCAGGAAGACCTGCATTAGGTTTAATGATTACAGGAACAGATGTATTTTTAATAAGGCGGCTTACAGCATCTGTAAGGTCCGCAGGACCAAGGCCACAGTTCAAACCAAGAGCAGAAACTCCAAGTCCTTCAAGAATCGAAACCATTACTTCAGGAGTTGCGCCTGTCAAAAGAC
This sequence comes from Treponema sp., assembly GCA_024402535.1. Taxonomy (GTDB): domain Bacteria; phylum Spirochaetota; class Spirochaetia; order Treponematales; family Treponemataceae; genus Treponema_D. Next base: position 31,430 of record JAKSTN010000017.1, on the reverse strand, counting down.
GAGAAGATTTGTCATAAACGTTTGTAACAAGAACAGGAAGCTTTTTACCGGAATCTTCCATAGCTTCCTTTGCCGCAATAACAGCAGCTTTTGTTTCGTAAGCATCGTTCATGGTTTCGATGATTACAGCATCTACACCTTTATTTTCAAGAGCAATGGAAATGGATTTTTTGAAAAGTGAAACGGCGTCTTCAAAGTCCAGGTCGCCCATAGGCTTCAAAAGTTTACCGCAAGGGCCAACGTCATAAGCCACAAAGCAGGGATGTTCTTCGGCTTCTTCAGGAGACAAAGTTTTTAGAAAATCTTTTTTTGCTTTGTTTGCATTTTTTATTGCGGCAGGAATAATAGCTTTCAGTTCATCATCACTGAATTTTCCTTCGTAGGCGCCGAATGTATTTGTGCAGACAATATTTGAACCGCTTGCATAATAGTTATAATGAAGAGCGACAATTTTATCGGCATGTTCAAGATTCCAGCGTTCCGGAAGTTCACCAGGTTTTAAGCCCTGTGCCTGAAGAACAGAACCAGTACCTCCGTCTAAAAAAAGAAATTGTTTTCCAAGTATTTCATTAAGCTTTTTCATTTTTCTATTCCTATAAACGCGGTTACACTTTTTTCTGGTGCCATAATCAAAGTGTCCATTAAAGTAAGTCCAATTTTACTGCAATTCAGAAAACTGAAAAACAGTTTCTGAGTTTCTAACGGAAGGTCTCCATAGCCTGGACTATAACGCTTGTGACATACAAGACCTTCTGCCTTTTTTTCATCTTCAATTTTTTTGTTGAACCGGTTTACAAATTCTTCAATGAACATTGCGCCGGTTGCCTGAAGAACGCAGGCCTTTGCAGAATCTGTAAAACCTGTTGTTCTTATAAATTTATCTACTTCACTTCCCAAAGTTCCAGCAAACAGAATAACAGAACTGCAGCCTTTCAGATTCTTTGCAAGCTGTTCACTTTTAATTTCTGTTCCACTAACATTGCAGCAATTTCCAGAAACAGTCAGATCATATTCATCCCATACTAGATTTGGTCGCAAAACTTTCTGAAGCTCCGTAATGCTCTGGTCTATCATTTTATCCACAACTTCATCGGGCTGGTGAAGCGCACGGTAACCCAGGTACCGGATTACTTCTTTCTTTGAGGCTTGAATATCTGTTGCTTCTAATTTATAAAAACGGTTCATGAGATTCAGGGGGTCTTAGGGGGAAAGGTGGTAACACCGTCCCCCTAGGCGAAGGGGTAGCGACAGACTTTAGGCTGGCGCGCAGGGGGAGACTTCCCCCTTTCACTACACTTCAAAAAGACTTCTTGTTGCCTCGTTGATTTTTTTTGCAATATACGGATTGTTCATTGTATAAAGGTGAATGCCTTCAACGCCGTTTGTCACAAGGTCAACAATCTGGTCGATGGCATAAGCAATGCCCGCATCACGAATAGCTTCTGCAGAATCGCCAAAGCGTTCCATCATACGAGTGAACTTTTTGGGAAGTTCTGCATTAGTCAGAGCCACCATGCGTTCAATTCCCTTCTTGTTTGTAACTGGCATAATGCCCGCTTCCAAAGGAGACTTAACGCCTGCAAGACGAGCCCGTTCTACGAAGCGGTAATATTTGTCATTATCAAAAAACAACTGGCTTAAGAAATAACTTGCACCGGAATCTTCCTTGCTTTTAAGGGCACGAATATCCTGAAAAATATCTTTTGATTCAGGATGCAGTTCAGGATAGCAGGCGGCGTAAATTTTAAACTGATTGTCTTTATCCCAGTCTTTAATAAAACGGATAAGCTGGTCGGCCTGATTAAATTCGCCGCCGGCAGGAACGCCTTCCACACGGTCTCCGCGAAGAGCCAGGATATTTTTTACACCGGCTTCTTTAAACTGTGCTAACACAGAAGAAACCTGATCTTTTGTCATATTTATTCCAGGAAGATGAACTACACTTTCTGTTCCGCAGACGTCATTTATACGGCGTGCAATATTCAATGTATTTTCGCAGTTTGAAGAGCCACCAGCTCCGTAAGTAACACTAATAAAATCGGGCTTCAGTTCTTTAAGTTCATCCAGTGTGTTATAAACTGTTTCAATATTTCCGTCTTTTTTAGGAGGGAAAACTTCCATAGAAAAAATTGTCTTGCTCATAGTGAGAGTTTAGCGGAAATTAAGGGTATAATCTATTCGATTATATTTATGATGAAGTATAGGAAATACTTATAACACCTAAATCTGGGGAACTTTTAGTTCAGGATGTTCCCACACCTTTACTTCTGTTTTATAAACTGCAGAAAGGTTTTCAGAAGTGAACACCTGGTGAACGTTTCCCTGGAAACAAAGCTGACTTTCTCCATGAGACTTTCCAAGAAGCACAACTTTGTCTGCAAAACGGGCGGCAGTATTTATATCATGAATTGAGATAAGAACCGCTTTTTTCTGTTCGGAACATTTTTCCTTCAGAAGATTCATTAAACTTTCTGCCGCCACAAAGTCAAGAGATGCCAGAGGCTCATCTAAAAGAAGAAACTGCGTTCCTTGAGCAAAGCTGCGGGCAAGCCGCACTTTCTGGAATTCGCCGCCGGAAATCTGGTGCACAGACTTTTCTGAAAGTTTCTGGAGTCCAAAATCTTTTATGATCTCTTCTGCGATTTTATAATCTTCCTTTGTGTAATTTCCAAACTTTCCTGTATAACAGAAACGACCACTGAGCACTGTATCGAACACAGAATAATCCCAAAGGGGATTTTCATTTTGTGTAAGGAATGAAACCTGGCGGGCCCGCTCTTTTAGATTTTTTATTTCTGCAGATTCGGCAAGGGCGTGAAGCAAAGTTGATTTTCCCGCTCCGTTTGGCCCGCAGAGGCAAACAAAATCGCCAGGTTCAAGTGTAAATGAAATATCAGAAAGAACTTTTTTATTTTTTGAGTATTCAAAAAAATAGTTCTGGAGGATAAGTTTATTCACTGCGCCCTCCTTTCTTCTGGAAAATCAGCATGATAAAAAATGGAACTCCAATGAACGACGTAAGTATGCCGCATGGAAGTTCACCAGGTTTCATTACAACGCGGGCAACTGTATCAGCGGCAAGAAGAAGAGCCGCTCCCCCCAAGGCTGAGGTCCACACTAAAATTTTACTTTTTGAAGAGAAAATGCGCCGCATAATATGAGGAGCTATAAGCCCAACAAAGCTGATTGTTCCCCCGGCACACACAGCAACACTTACGGCAAGGCTTCCCGCCCCAATCACAAAAAGCCTGAGTAGCGTAACATTCACTCCAAGATTTCGGGCGTTTTCTTCTCCGCCGTTCAGAACGTCCAGCGGATTCAATATAAGCGCAATTAAAACAAATGCAAAAACGGCCGGAATACTCACAAACTTCAGTTCGTTTAATCCCCGCCCGTTAAAACTTCCAAGAAGCCAGGAATAAATGCCATAAAGTTCCTTGTTGTGCATGAGCATAATCATGCTTGAAACAGACGAATAAAATATACCAAGGGCGGTTCCGCAAAGAAGAAGCACTACTGTGCTGATGCGGCGGCCGGAAGAAGAAATAAAGGCCAGAACAAGTCCGCTTAAAAAGGCGCCGAGAAAGGCTGCAAGGTTTATGGACGAGACAAAGCCGCCAAGAAACGAAAAACTGCCAAGGCAGGCTGAACAAACGGCGCCTAAAGTTGCCCCGGAAGAAATGCCTAAAAGCCCCGGTTCTGCCAAAGGATTTCTAAAGAACATCTGGAACACAGCACCGCTTGCAGCAAGAAGAGCGCCCGACAAAAGAACCAGAACTGAACGGGGAAGTCTTAAATATTTGATTAAAAACAAAGAAGGTTTTTCTGCGCCAAAGAAAAGACTTGCCGCGAAAGCCAAAAGCAGAACGAAAACCAGTATGAGGATTTTTAAAAATGTTCTGCTTTGTTTTTTCATTTCTATTTTAAAAGTTCCTGAAGAGTCTCAGCCGCTTCAAGGATACGTGGTCCAGGACGGCTGAAAATATCATCATTTACATTATAGATTTTTTTATTTTTCACAGCAGAAAGATACTGCCATCCGTTACGGTTCGAAACTTCGGAAATGTCGCCAAAAGGAAGAATGATTACCTGAGGATTCCTTGCAAGAATTGATTCTTCGCTTACCATAGGATAAGCCTGATCTGCAATATCGGCAAAAATATTTTTCCCGCCGCTTACAGTAATAAGTTCATTAATGAAAGAAGTTTTTCCAACACTCATGAAAGGAGCATTCCAGGTTTCCCAGTAAACTGATTTACGTTTTTTATCAGAGAGTTTTGCTGTCTTTTTCTGGATTTTTTCAAAACCTGCTTTCATTTCTGAAACAAGTTTTTCTGCATTTTTTTCACAGCCCGTTTTTGTTCCCATAAAAATGATTTCATCAAAAACGCCCTGAACGGAATCGGCCGAAGAAAGATAAAGTTCTATTCCAAACTGATCGCAGCTTTCTTTTAGAAAGTCATGCATTCCTTTTGAACCGTAAACAAGGTCCGGTTCATAAGAAACGATTGTTTCAATGCTCAAAGTTTTTCCGTCAAAACCGCCAACGCTTTTTATAGCTTCTGCTTCAGCAGGAAAGTTACAGAAATCTGTGCGTGCCGCAATTTTGTCTCCTGCCCCAATGGCAAAAAGAATTTCGCATCCTGACGGAGAAAGTACAACAATGCGGTCTGCTGCAAACGCAGCGAGCGCAATGAAAAAGCAAGTCAGGAAAAGAATAATTTTCTTCATATTTAATCCCTACTGTTCTATAACCATGCGGCCGTTCAGGAACAAAGCACGAACTTTACCTGTCAGAACACGGCCTGTAAACGGAGTCCATTTTCCTTTCGAATAGAAAAGGCTTGGATCAACTTTCCACTGCATTTCAGGATCCACAATAGTGAAATCAGCATCGTAATTCTGGCGGAGAAGTCCTTTGTTCAGTCCCATGATGCGGGCAGGATTTGCCGACATAAGCTGTGAAAGTTTTTTTGCAGAAATCTGTTTTGTGCATACCAGGTCTGTGTGACAGGCTGCGTATGAAAGTTCAATTCCTGTAAAGCCTGGACTTCCGCCTTCTTTGTCTTCCTGTGTGTGAGGAGCATGGTCAGTGGAAATACAGTCTACGGTTCCATCTTTGATGCCTTCGATAATTGCTTTATTGTCTTCGATGGAACGGATTGGAGGATTAACGATAGCAAGCATTTCCTTCCAGTCGTAAGCGCTGCAACATATATGGTGAGGTGTTACTTCGCAGGAAACCTGAGTGTATCCCCTTTTCTTTGCCTGGCGAACGTAATCTATAGAAAGTTCTGTAGAAACATGACACAGATGTACTTTTGCGTGAGCCAGCTCTGCCAGGGCAATATTGCGCTGGGTAAGAGAATCTTCGGCTGTGCGAAGCAGTTCATTTGCATTCATAAAGTCATCACGGATACTTTCTGAAACTTCAGAAGGAACATCCCCTATTTCATGAATCTTAAGTGGATCCAGAGGAATATTATTTTCTTTAAGAGTTTTAAGTCCGTGCTGGCGGAAAGGCTTTGCCATAGCGGCAAGTTCAGGATCTTCACAGTGACAGGCTACAATAAGGCCTTTCTTTGCTGCTTTTTCCATGGCGTTCAGCATTACTTCACTTGAAGCAACTTCACGTCCGTCTTCTGAAATTACCGGTGTGCGGGCAGGATCAAGTTCATCAATATGGCTGATATCTTTTCCTTCAAAATCTTTTGTGATGCTTACAACCTGAAGCACATTTGTGTAGCCAATCTGCTTTGTTTCATTCATAATTGCGCCTGCCTGTTCCTTTGAAGAAACTACAGGACTTGTATTAGGCATGGCGCAGATTGTTCCAAAACCACCCGAAGCACAGGCGTGAGTTCCGCTTTCCAGATCCTCTTTCTGAGGCTGTCCCGGGTAACGCAGGTGAACATGCATATCAATAAAAGCCGGAGTCAGAGTAAGACCTGCGGCATCAAAAAGTTCCAGAGTACAGTCATCCGAATAGCCGTCTTCAAGAAGAACAGCCTTTGCCATACTTGATACTGTGTTTGCATTGGTGAAATAGCCGTTAAATACGGAACGAATCTTGCCGTCTACAGAAAGCACTGCACCCGGAGTGTCTGTGCTTTCATCAAGCAGCATTGCATTATAAATAAGAAGAGCGTGTGTCATAAATATTAGTTATTTGCGTTATAAAGAGTGTCACAGTATTCGCAGCGGTAGATTCCCTTTTTGCGGTCTACCAGAAGGAATGTTGGTGTAACGTAATGTTCTGTAATTGTAATACAACGCGGATTCTTGCAGTTGAAAACGCCCTGAACTCTGTCAGGAAGTTCCATATTGATTTTTCTTACGATCTTTTCATCTTCAATAACGTTTACACAGATGTTTGGATCGATAAATCCAAGAACCGAATAATCGATGTTAATAATATTATCGATTTTGATGATATCCTTTTTGCCTGATTTTTTTGACTGAACATTCTGAATAAGACAAGAAGTAAATGGAGCTTTGTCCAAACCAAGCCACTGGAAGATTTTCATTCCGGTCCCTGCTGAAATGTGGTCAATTACAAGGCCGTTTTTAATTGTATTTACGTTTAACATGGCTCGATTATAGCATTTTGTTACTTTTTGTTTAATAAGTGTTCTGCTGCCACTGTTTATTTTTTCTCTTTAGCGATGATTTCAGAAAGAATTTCCGTTTCTTCACGTTTTTCGTTCATAAAGACTAAATCACCTTTAATAATAGAAAGATTTGAGTATTTTCCGAAAAAATCAAATTTATCAGTACAATCCATCTTCTTAAAAATGTTTCCTGCCGCTTTTTTTACAGTAATTTCTGAAAGTCCAAGCTGGCGGGCAATATAATCGTATTTATCATTCTGAAGGATTTTACAGATAATAATGATATCTCGGTCTGAAAGCCCTTCAAAATGGGCAAGATCCAGTGATTTTCCTTTAGATTCTTCCACTGGTTTTTCAGACACAGAATCCTTTGAGATATTCCGAACAGAAAAAACAAAAGTTGCACCTATAACAATCAGAGAAAAGCACACTAAATACTGAAATAAATTTTCCAGCACATAACTGCTTCCGCAAACAAAAAACTGCATCAATATAATCAAAATATAATACAGACAGCAGGCACTTACCTTAATACGTTTCCGGTTTTCAAAAAATCCAAGTTCATAAACAGACAGAAAAACCAGTACTACATAAAGAAAACAGTAAAAAACATCGGCCTGTTCCAGGGGAAGATAAATAGAAAAAATAAAACCAGTTATGGTGTAAAGAAAATATTTTCCCGGGAACACAAGCATAAGAATAAAAACAATACTTGAAACTACATGTATCAGCTGATAAGCCAGATCAAAATGAATCTGCTGGTTTCCAAGAGGATGAAACCAGGGCGGCAGCATAATACTGATAAGAGAAACAATGAGCGCGAACGCCGGAAATATTCGGAAAAGGATTTTGTCTTGTATATTCTCTGCCCTATAACTTTTCTTCATGTCTTTATTTTATATTATAAACCCCTATTCTGCACCGTATACCTTAGTATATTTTCCCTAAAAACCATTGCTTTACAAAACCAGTAGGTTTATATTCAAAATGTCGACAAATAAAATGTTTAAGGAGGTCTTTATGTTCGGGAATATAATGATGTGGATCTGGCTTGCAGTAGTCATTGTCTGTGTTGTAGTAGAACTTATGACAACATCACTTACTACAATCTGGTTTGCATTCAGCGGCGTTCTTATGATTTTTCTTGCAAAAACGGGACTCGCCATTCAATGGCAGATTATTATTTTCCTGGTAGTTGCCAGTGCACTTATGTTTTTGACCCGTCCTTTGATCATGAAAAAGATCAAGACAACAAAAACAAACGTAAATGCTCTGGAAGATCAGGAAGTTCTGGTTACTAAAAATGTTAGTAAATTCCAGAAAGGCGAAGCAAAAACCAAAAACGGCGTTATCTGGAACTGTGTATCTGAAGACGAAGAAGAAATTCAAAAAGGATCCACAGCCGTTGTAACAAAAGTTGATGGAAATACTTTGATTATTAGAGCCAAATAAAAAAAAGGAGAAGATTTATGATTTGGGTTATTATCGCACTTATTGTTATTGTTTTGATTCTGATTGTTACAAACATCAGAGTAGTTCCACAGTCTTATGCTTACGTAATTGAACGCCTTGGAGGATACTCAAGCACATGGAATGTAGGTCTTCATGTTAAAATTCCGTTTATCGATAAAATTGCAAAAAAGGTCGGACTGAAAGAAAGAGTCCTGGACTTCCCTCCACAGCCTGTAATTACAAAAGACAACGTTACAATGATGATTGATACCGTTGTTTACTTCCAGATTACAGACCCTAAACTTTACACATACGGTGTTGAAAAACCAATCAATGCCCTGGAAAACCTTAGTGCAACAACACTTCGTAACATTATCGGTGAACTGGAACTGGACCAGACACTTACAAGCCGCGACGTAATCAACACAAAAATGCGTGCCATTCTTGATGAAGCAACAGATCCTTGGGGCATCAAGGTAAACCGCGTTGAAGTAAAGAACATCATTCCACCAGAGGCTATTAAAGAAGCCATGGAAAAACAGATGCGTGCAGAACGCGAACGCCGTGAATCTATCCTCATTGCTGAAGGACAGAAACAGTCGGCAATTCTGGTTGCCGAAGGTAAAAAACAGAGTATGATTCTTGAAGCAGAAGCTGAAAAAGAAGCTGCAATTCAGAAAGCTAAAGGTGAAGCTGAAGCTATTCTTGAAGTTCAGAAAGCAAAAGCAGACGGTATTCGCATGCTTAAAGAAGCAGGCGCTGATGCTGCAGTTATCAAACTGCGCAGCCTTGAAGCCTTTGAAGTAGCAGCCAATGGTCAGGCTACAAAAATCATCGTTCCGTCTGATATGCAAAATCTTGCAGGTGTGGTAACATCTGTAGCAGAAATTGCAAAAACAAAATAACGGAGTAGCAAATGAAACGTTTCGTTCTGATTATTTCAGCAGTATTACTTCTTGGACTTGCTTCTTGTAAAACAACAGAAGTTGAAAATATCCCGGCAGATCTTACTGCAGCCCAGCTTCTTCAGCTTGGCCAGGATGCTGAATCTGCATCTCAGTATAAAGTTGCTGAAAAATATTTTGTAGCAACAATCCAGCGCTTCGGACTGGACAACGCAATCTACGTTGAAGCCCGATATGAACTTGGAAACTGTTACCTGAAAGAAAAGAAATATGACATGGCAAAAGGTTGCTTTACAGAAATTCTTTCCATGTACGAAAACTCTGGAATCGGAGAACTTCCACCTGCTTTCCAGAAGCTTGCAAATATCGGGCTTGGGAAAATTCCTGAATAAGGTTTAATTTCCAATAACGATTTTTACAGATGTAATTCTTCGATTAACCTGTTCATCAACGATGAACAGGTTTTTTTTATGTATAAGAACCTGTCCTGTATTGGGAAGATTCCCAAACTGCTCCAGTAACCAGCCGCCAAGAGTATTATAATAATCACTTTCAAGATTCAAATGCAGAAGATTGTTTACATCTTCAATTGTCAGGTCTCCCGGAATAATAAACTCTTTTGATGAAATGACTTTGATGCGGTTTTCGGCAGGAATTTCCTCATGGGCAAAATCGTCACTCATACGGCCGAAAACATTTTTCATTATATCAGTCATAGTTACAACACCGGTCATACCGCCTGCTTCATCAAGAACTACAGCAAAACTTTTTTCTTCTTTGTAAAAACATTCCAGAAGTTCAGAAAGATCAAGGGTTCCGGGGATGAACAACACGGCTTTCATCATTTTCTTTGCATAGCCTTCCCCGTTTTCAACTTCTTCTTTTGAAGCAAAAAGCACATCCTGATAATTTATAACACCAATTACATCTTCCAAGGTTTCTTTATAAACCAGAATATTTGAATAACCGCTGGAAAGAAATTCTTCCATTACTTCTTCTGCAGTTGCAGTGTCCTCAACCATGGCTACAAGAGAACGATGGTGAACAATCTCATTTACAGAAACATCACTGAACCTTGAAATACGTTTCAGCATCTGGCTTTCACGGCTTTCAAGAGTACCTTCCCTTTCTCCCATCTGAATCAAAGTCTGAATTTCTTCCTGAGTAATTCCCTGTGGAACCGGCTTAAGTAATTTTTCTGCCAGGAAAACGGCAAAATGACTAATCTGGGTAAAAAGCCATACAACAGGAAAAAATATTTTCTTCAAAGTGAATATGGCAACAGAAGACCGTGAAGCAGTTTTTTCAGGATCCAGCCCTGCAAGCGTCTTTGGAATAATCTGCCCGAAAACGGTTATAAAAAAGGAAATGATAAGTGTTGAAAGTCCTACGCCACTATCACCTGCTATCTCAACGGCAAGAACTGTAGCCAGGGCAGAAGCCAGAGAGTTTACAAAGTTTGTTCCGATAAGGACGGTGGTCAGAACATTGTCCATATCTTCTTTTAATGAAGCGACAAGCCTTGCATGTTTTTTTCTTTCCTGAATCATACGGCGTATTTTTACTTTCTGAAGGGAAAGATATGCCGTCTCTGTCGAAGAAAAAAATGCAACAAGAGAAATAAGACAAGCCAGAACTATCAGAATAAGAATTATTTTAAGAGGACTCATTATTTTCCTCCTTCAGATTTTTTTGAATCTGAATACGTTCTATTCTATGTGCCTGAATTTTCTTTACTGTAAAGCAGAAACCTTTATATTCGATACAATCATTCACTTCCGGCATGCGGTCTATCTGTTCAGTAAACCATCCGCCGATTGTCTCATTGATCTTTGACTCAAGAGAAATATTCAATGCAGACTGCAGATCCAGAATGAGCACAGAACCATTTATTTCAAAATCATCCTGATTTTCTATTTCAGCAAAATGGAACACTTTTCCACGAAGTGTTTTTTCTTCAGGGCGACTGAATATTTTTCTTGAAATATCTTCAGAAGCAACAAGGCCATCAGTACCTGAATACTCATCAACAACAATCGCCATAGTCTGTCTGTTTTCTACAAGAAGATTTTGTACCGCAGACATATTTTTTGTTCCCGGGATGAAAATAGGCTTGCGCATTACACGGGTCACAGAAAACTCTTCAGGTTTTGTTTTATATGCCAGAAGATCCTTCAGATAAAGAACACCCACAATATCATCAATTGATTTTTTTACAACAGGAAAGCGGGAAAAACCTGTTCGCCCAGAAAGCTCAAGAACATCGCGATAAGTTGAATCCAGCGAAACTGTTGTAATTTTTGTTCGCGGAATCATAATGTCCTGGACTTCAAGGTCTGTAAACTTCAGAACCCGTGACATCATATTACTTTCATTTTCTTCAAGAGCACCAGCTTCTGTTCCCATATCAAAATAGGATTTAATTTCATCTTCAGTATAAGTCTGTTTCTTTTTTGTCGGCTTGATTCCCATAAGTCTAAGAATACAACGGGACAAAAATGTAACCACGATTATTACAGGCCTCATTATGTAAAAAAGCACTGTTATGAATCCAGACAACGCAAAGGCAATCTGATCCGGGCAACGGGTAGAAATTGTTTTAGGGGTAATTTCACCAAAAATCAGAAGCAAAACAGTTGCTACTATTGTAGCAATTCCAACTCCTTTTTCTCCAAAAAGTTTCAGGGAAACCGCTGTAATTAATGATGAGATAAGAATATTTACAAGATCATTTGAAACAAGAAGTGTATTTATAAGCTGCTCTTTCTTATCAAGAAGTTTTCCAGTCCGAACAGCTTTTTTATTTTTCTGATTTCGAAGAAGACGAAGCTTAAGCCTGTTTATTCCAAGAAAAGAACTCTCCGAAATAGAGAAAATACAAGACAACGAAATGAGTATTACAAGAAAAACAACAAGAGGCCAGAATGACTCTGACTTTGTCGCGTCGGGCACGTCCACTACTTTTCCTCCATTGAAGATTCTGATGTATTGCCCTCTTCACTTCCACTAAGAATCTGAGTTGCCTGGAAAATAATTTCACGGCATGTTTCTGCCAGGTCTGTCTCAGGAGAAGCCAAAACAGCATTATTCAAAAGACCAAGAATTGCTGGAACATCAGATGCGCCTGCCTGGATCAGAAGTTCAGCTGCCATATAAAAGGCCTGCTGTTTTTCTTCACCTTCAAGATTCTCACTCTGAGCGGCGTCACGAAGCACTCCCACAGCAGAAACAAAATCTCCTGCAGCAGTAAACTTTTTACTTTCTTCCATTACGTAAACAAAATAAAGGTAACTTACAAGATCACTTTCCTTTTTCTTATCCATGACAGGAACACTTTTGAAAAGTCCTGACAAAGTTGGAAGATATTTATCTTCTACAATCTGATAAATAACATTTACAGCTTCAACTCTTTCAACCGGGCTTCCTTTCTTTGTTGCATCAACCATTTCCTGCATAACAACAAAGTCATCTTCATAGTCTGAAATCATTTCATACAAAGAAGAAACGCTGTCAAATGTTTCAGAATAAAGTTCATCAGCAAATGCATAGCCATCTTCATTCATCAGGAAAACACAAGGTGTATAGGTAAGATTTAATGTACGGGCAAGAGATACATTGCGCGAAATCTGAGCGTTTAAGGCTTCTGCAGCTTTTCTTTCTTCATCGCTTGTAAAGTGCGAAACTTCTGAATTCATGTAAGCTTCAGAACCGAAGTCAAAAAGGACTGTTACATATTTTCCGCCAAAGCTGGATTTATATTCTGCAGAATGGAGAACATTTGAAACAAAGTCATTACTTTCTGCATCAAAGCCGCCCATTGTAATAAAAAGAAGAATATTTTTCTTTTCACTTTTTGCAACTTTTACACCATCTGACAGTTCGTGATAAAGGCCATGCTCATCAGCCTGTGGAAGCTTATTTCCACAGGAAATAAAAAGACTGAGAAATAAACACAAAGCTGAAACAGCAAATACTATTTTTTTATTTTTCATTTAATTTCCTATAAAACTGATTTTAAAAACTGCTGAAGTCTTTCACTTTTCGGATGATTGAAAATTTCATCTGGAGTTCCCTGCTCCGCAATTTTTCCACCATCCATAAACCAGACACGGTCAGCAACTTCACGGGCGAAGCCCATTTCATGAGTTACAACAGCCATTGTCATTCCATCAGCTGCAAGATCCTTCATAAGAGAAAGAACTTCACCTACCATTTCTGGGTCCAGGGCAGAAGTTGGTTCATCAAAAAGAAGCATTTCAGGATTCATTGCCAGAGCACGAACAATGGCAATGCGCTGTTTCTGTCCGCCAGAAATCTGTGACGGGTATGAGTCTGCCTTATCGGCAAGGCCGATGCGTTCAAGAAGCCGTCGTGCATTTGCTTCAGCTTCATCTTTTTTCTGCAGCTTAAGTGTAACTGGAGCCAGAGTAATATTCTGAAGCACTGTAAGATGAGGAAACAGATTAAAGTGCTGGAACACCATACACATCTGACGGCGCACTGCATCAATATCTGTTTTTTTATCTGTAACATCAATGCCTTTAAAATAAATGTGGCCTGATGTAGGAGTTTCAAGCATATTAAGACAACGGAGGAATGTTGATTTTCCGGCGCCGGAAGGTCCGATGATTACAATTTTCTCACCTTTAGAAATATGTTCTGAAACGTCATTGAGAACAAGATTATATTTACCACCGAATCCGATAGAAAGATTTTTAACATCAATCATTTTTTACTCTCCTTAACTTCTGTCACTTCTTGCCATTTTCTTTTCAAACACGGCGAAAAGTTTTGTAAGTCCCACAGTGAGACAAAGATATATTGCGGCGCAGGAGAGAAGAGGAATCCATGCGTTATATGTCTGATTACGGATATTATCACAGGCTTTCTGAAGGTCTACAACGGCAATAAAAGAAGCAACCGAAGTTTCCTTTATCATTGTAATAAACTCGCTTGTGAATGTTGGAAGAATTGTACGAATAGCCTGAGGCAGAATAATTTTTGAAAGAGTCTGCCACCATGAAAGACCCAGAGAGCGGCCGGCTTCTTCCTGGCCTTTATCTACTCCCTGAATACCTGCACGGAAAATTTCTGTACAGTAAGCCCCGGAGTTGATTCCGAAGGCAATGATTGCAACAACAATTGTATTCTGCAGCCCGAGAGGCGCAAAAATAACAAAGTAAAAAATCATGAGCAGAGTTGCCATTGGAATACCACGAATTACTGTAGTATAAACATTGGAAACTCCGTTCAATACTTTATTTTTTGAAATTTTAAAGAGAGCGAATATGCATCCTAAAATCGAGCCGATTAAGACTGCGCAGAAAGAAATAAGCAGAGTTGTCCCCAGTCCCTGAAGAACCAGAAGCCAGCGCTGTTTTGCAAACATAATTCGCACGAAATTATCAAACATATTCACCTCTCTAACCTATATCAATATAGATAAACTATTTTCTAACAATGATTACCTGTTTTGACTGGTAATATGGTTCAGAGAAATCTACTTCCATTTTGCGTTCTTCAGTTACTGTCATACCGGCAGCGATGAAGTCAACTGCACCTGACTGAAGGGCTGCAATCAGAGAATCGAAAGCCATAGCAACTGTCTGCAGTTTGCGTCCTGCATCGTTTGCAAAGATCTGGCTCTGAGAAATATCGAAACCAACAACTTTTGTTCCTTCTGTGTATTCAAATGGAGGGAAAGAAGCTTCTGTTCCCAGTTTAAGAACATCACCGTTAGGAGCTGTTTCTTCAATTACAGGAATAACAACTTCACCTTCTGTTGGCATGAATGCTTTCTGAAGCATATCGTATGTTCCGTCAGCCTTCATTCTTGCAATAGAAGCGTTGATTGAATTCAGAAGTTCTTCGTCGCCTTTGCGAACAGCAATAGCGTAATCTTCAAGAGAGAATTCCTGTTCAAGAATCTTCAGTTTTGGACTGCGTTTTACAATTTCTTTTGCAGGAAGTTCATCAAGAACGATTGCATCAATTGTTCCGGCAGAAAGGGCAAGACCTGCATCAATTGCAGATTTGAATGAACTGATTTTTACATCTTCGATGTCACTGGCATAGATTTCACCAGTTGTTCCGGCCTGAACGCCAACCTTTTTTCCAACAAGGTCATCTGCGTTGTTGATTTCAACTGCAGCTTTCTTTGAACAGCCTGAAACCAGGAGCACAGAAGCTGCGAGTACTGCTAATGCGATTTTTTTCATGTTTTCACCTCTAAATGAAAAATAATGCATAATTATAACAAAAACTGAATAATTATGCATTATCACCGAGGTGCGGACTATTACTTTTCAGGAACCAGGAACACTGAAACGTAGTTATCTGTATTCAGATATTTTCTTGCAGTGTCACGAAGGTTTTCTGCTGTAATCCATGATACAACTTTTTCTACGTCAGAAAGCATCCACAAAGGTTCATATGTGTACACTTCAGTTGAACGGATTTTTTCCATCCACCAGCTGTTTTCACGAAGGTTTCTTTCATGGTTACGGCGATATGTTTCCTGAAGCTTCTGAATATAATCTTCGGAAACAAGTTCAGTCTTAAGGCGGTCAAATTCCTTAATCACTTCATCTGTCAGTTCCTGACAGCGTCCAGGTTCACAGCCGAAGCTTACTTCAACTCTGTAGAAACGTTCAGGGTAACCATCAATATATCCACCCACATAAACGCCGTAAGCGCCGCCTTTATCTTCACGGATTACTTCGCGAAGACGGATATCAAGAAGACCTGAGAGCTGACTCATCATCATGCTGTCGTAGAAACTTTCTTCAACACCTGAAGAAACAGGAAGTTCTGAACCAATACAAATATAATCGTATCCCTGGTTATCAAGACCTTTTTTTACTGTTGCCGAAGGCTTTCCTTCAGGGAAATCGTAATAAATGTATTTTGTTTCTTCTCTGTCTGATGTTGTTTTCAAAGTGCCAAGGTAAACAGCACATTCATCAATCAGTTTCTTTTCGTCAAAGTCGCCAACAAAAATGTAAGTAAAGTCTGCAGGATTTGCAAATCTTTCGCGATAAACATTTTCGGCCTGTTCAGGAGTCATTTTAGAAATAAAATCCAGGTCATAAGGCGCATGACGAATATCATTGAAAAGAATTTCATTGATTTTATCATTCAAAACATCATTAGGCTGAACCCCGTGATTTTTTGCTATTTCTTTTTCACTCTGAATCAGAGTATTCCATGCTTCTTTATCAAACTG
This sequence comes from Treponema sp., assembly GCA_024402535.1. Classification (GTDB taxonomy): domain Bacteria; phylum Spirochaetota; class Spirochaetia; order Treponematales; family Treponemataceae; genus Treponema_D. Next base: position 15,237 of record JAKSTN010000017.1, on the reverse strand, counting down.
AGGCTTTGTCATAAAAAGTGTAAGAAGCTGGAGACAAGATTCCAGATCAGTAGTTCTGCAGGAGCCGTTAAAAAGCTCATTTACAGAATAAATATCCACCCCTAGATTTAACTGCTTTGCTGTAAGCTTTTTAATCACCTGATTGTAGGTCATTCCGTTTACACCTGAAAGTGCAGCATAATTTACAGCAAGTCTTGAAGAAGGATAATCTTCGTCTGAGACATAGGCCGAACCACCTTTTGATGTTACTTCGACCAGGATTTTTTCTTTCTGGAAATCAGTATTTTTGGTAATTACTGTAATGCCGTTTTCAAAAACATATTTCTTTGCACCAAGTTCAGGAAGGTCTTTTTTGCTGACAACTTTTCCCTTTCCTTTTGGACGGTCCATAAGAGAATCATCACCATCGTCTTCTGCATAAGCCGCAACTTCAGTATTTGTGTAATTTTCCCACAGGTTCATAATTTCGCTTTCAGAAGGAATATCTGTCACTGAATCCGGAGCAAGTGCAAGGAACTTACTTCCTCTTTCAGGGAAAAGATTTCTGATTACATCATTTACTTCCTGAACTGTAATTTCTGGAAGAAACTTCATAACCATATTCTGGTAGTCGTCATCGCCAACCGGTTTCTTTCTGTAGGTTGTAACATAATTGATAATGAGAGAAGCTCTGTAATCTGAAGTGTTTTTATCTTTATTTGCATAAGCCATTTCTGCACTATTGATGAAATTTTCTTTCATGCGTTTCAACTCAGCTTCAGTTACACCGTAATTCAGAATACGGTCGTATTCATCAAAGAGTTTTTCCAGGGCTTCTGTGAACATGCCTTCTTTTGGGACAACTCCCAGATAATAGTGATGAGTAAGATTTGTGTACGACATTTCTCCGACTGCGGCGGCAAGCCATGCGGCATCAGGAGTGTTTGTAATTTCATCAAGGCGCTGATTGATAATTGAGGCGGCAATATCGGCTGCATAAAGTTTTCTCATTTCACCGACAGTTTCTCTTGCATGATAATCCTGATCCTGTTCCAGAATATTTACAACTGAATATTTCTGTTCAGGATCCTGAATAATAAGAATATCTTTTTTTGGATTATAAGGAACTGTGAAAGGTGAAACAGAAATTTTTTCTTCAGATGCAGGAATTTCTTCCATTACATTTTTTACTGCAGCTTCCAGAACATCTTCTTCTGCGTCTCCTACAACAATGACAGACATAATTTCAGGTCTGTACCATTTTTTATAGAAATCAAGAATACGGTCACGGGAAACGTTTGCAATTATATCCATGCTTCCGATTGGAAGACGTTCTTCGAAACGGGAATCTGCAAGGAGGAACGGAATCTGCTTGTCGCTGATGCGTCCCTGAAGCCCCTGGCGGAGGCGCCATTCTTCTGTAACAACACCACGTTCTTTTTCAATTTCTTCTTCAAGGAAAGTAATACCGCATGCCCAGTCCTTCAAAATAAGAAGTGCTGTTTCCAGCATTTTAGGATCATCAGCCGGGATTTCAAGTTTATAAACAGTTTCTTCAAAGGAAGTATAAGCGTTCAGGTCTGCCCCGAAGTTCATACCGATTTTTTCAAAGTAATCTACAATAGCTGATTTTTCGAAATGCTCTGTTCCGTTGAAAGCAAGGTGTTCAACAAAGTGGGCAACACCTTTCTGATCTTCTTCTTCCATGCAGGAACCGGCGTTTACTACCAGACGAAGAACGATACGGTTTTTAGGTTCGCCGTTCTTCTGAACGAAATATTTCATTCCGTTTTCAAGCTGTCCCTGTTTAATGGAAGTATCCATTACAAGAGGAGTATCTTCTTTAAATGAGCTTTTTTTTGCGGATGCACAGGAAGTAAAACATCCAAGAGCCAGAACTGTGGTAAAGACAAGAACTGACTTTAAGAAATGATTCTTTTTCATCTTAATTCTCCATAACTTTTAATATAGTAAAAATTATGGAGAAAAGATTTATTTAATACAATACTAGATTTCCACCAGTTCGTATTCGCGGCTTCCTACCCCGATTTTCTCGCTGTGAACAAGAACCATTTCCCATTCAACATTTGGATGGTTGTTCTTCCAGTGGTCACCAAGGTCTTTGAAGCCAGGTTTATGGATATTTTTTGCCAGATCTCCGTTTGGAGTTGGAGTTGCCTTGCGGCAAAGGTCTACACAAGCCTGGTCCAAAGCAACAGGATCAAAAGAGGCCAGCATACCGATATCCGGAAGGATTGGTGCACCGTTTTCCTGATGACAGTCACAGTTTGGAGAAACATCACAAATCAAGCTGATATGGAAGTTCGGGCGGCCGTCTACAACTGCCTGAGTATATTCTGCTACGCGGATATTAAGATCCTTTGCAGAATTGTTTTCTTTGAAAGAAATAGCGTCAAAGTTACAGGCCCCGATACAGCGGCCGCATCCAAGACAGTTCTTTTCATTAATGCTCATCTTCTTTTTAGTTTCATCAAAAATGAAACCGTCGTTGGCACACTGTTTTGCACAAAGCTTACAGCCGCGGCACATCAAAGGATCAATTGTCGGTTTTCCTGTAGCGTGCATATCTTTTTTACCGGCACGGGAACCACATCCCATACCCAAGTTCTTAAGTGCACCGCCGAATCCCATTTCTTCGTGACCTTTGAAGTGATTCAGGGAAATAACAATATCAGCATCCATAATTGCGCGACCAATTTTTGCGGTCTTGCACTGTTCCCCGTTTCTTACAGGAACTTCAACATCATCTGTACCTTTAAGACCGTCTCCAATCAGAATAGGACAACCAACAGTTAATGGAGTAAAACCGTTCTGCCATGCACATTCAAGATGTTCCAGGGCATTTTTGCGGTAACCCGGATAAAGTGTATTACAGTCTGTAAGGAAAGGTTTACCACCAAGACTTTTTACAATATCAACTACGACACGAGCGTAATTTGGACGGAGGAAACTTAAGTTTCCAAGTTCCCCAAAGTGGATTTTAATGGCTACGAATTTACCGTTCATATCGATTTTGTCGATTCCGGCTTTACGGATAAGGTTTTCAAACTTTTTTGGAATAGGAGCTCCATACATTGGAGTTGTAAAGTCTGTGAAATAAACTTCTGGTTTGGACATTGTGACCTCTTTTATTAGAAAAGTGATTTTCTATTATATAGCATTCGCAAGCAAAAAAAATAAAAAAAATGTTATGCTGTTTCCCTTTAAAAAAAAATTAGAGATTTTAAAGATTTCTTCTAGACATTTTAGATATACGTAGATAATATTATATTTGTAAAATATAGATATTTTCGAGGTATTATATGGCTAAATTTCGCTTCAATCTTAGTGTGAAAATAATCCTTCTGGTCAGTGTCCTCCTTGTTCTATCGAATATTTTCCTTGGAACCGACGCGATCAAGCTTTCTGTAAAGAACTTTGGAGTTCTTACAGATAAAACCCTTATGCAGGCTGCTGATATTGTCAGTTCGCGTGTCCGAGACTTTACAAATACTCAGTTCACACTTCTGGATGCCCTTGCAAACATTGGTTTTGTTAAAGATGAGGATGTTCCGCTGGAAGAAAAATGTAAACAGCTCAAAAACGTAACAGACATTGATCATACAAAATATGAAAACATTGCATTTTATGATGCGGACGGAAACACATACAAAGCAGACGGTTCAACAATGAGCCTCGCTTCAAGCCCGTATTTCAAAGCCGCAATGGAAGGAAAACGCTATGTTTCACCTCCAGCCCTTAACCCGCATACAGGAACAGTTCTTATGTTCTTTGCAGTTCCTGTTAAATCAGACTCGGGCGAAAACATCGGGGCTATGGTTTCTGTTCTTAAAGGAAACCCGATTTCCGATATGATTGCAGAAGTTGATATTGGTGGCGGACTCCACCCTGTTGTTATTGACCTTATTTCAAGCAATTATGTTGCTTTCGCAAACGAAGTTGCAGAAGGTCAGGAAGACAGTCAGGCAGTTCTCGATCCAGAATCTGACATTATGAAAGTATTCAACAACCTCTTCTCTGGTCAGTCAGGAGTTGCAAGTTTCTACAACCCTATGATGGGTATGAAAGTTTATGCAAGTTACCGTCCAGTTTACCCTGAAAATCCATTTGGTTCTGTAACTCCTTGGACAATTTTCTGTCCTGCTCCATATGACGCATATTTTGGCGGCCTGAATAAACTTCGTGTAAGCGTATTCGGAACTCTGGCAGTATTCCTGGTTCTCGGTCTCGTTATAGGAATCATTATGGTTCGCATGATGATTAAACCGGTTCGTACCGTAAAAGCAACTATCGAAGGAATTGCAACAGGAAACGCAGACCTTACCCAGCGAATTGCACTTTCAACAAATGACGAAGTTGGGGACGTTGTAAAGAGCTTCAACATGTTCACCGAAAAACTCCAGTCTATTATCACACAGGTAAAAGCTTCAAAAGACGAACTTGTTACTGCCGGTTCAGACCTGGAATCAAGTTCTCAGGATACAGTTGCTTCCATTGATCAGATTATTTCAAAACTTGAAGGCATGCTGACTCAGATTCAGAACCAGAACAATTCTGTTACAGAAACAGCCGGTGCCGTTAATCAGATTGCTTCAAATATCGAATCCCTTGACCGAATGATTGAAAACCAGGGCCGTGGTATTATGGATGCTTCTTCTGCCGTTGAAGAAATGGTCGGAAACATCAACTCTGTTACATCTTCTATGGACAAAATGGCCGAATCATTCAATGAACTTTCTGTTCGTGCAACTCAGGGTGAAAAAATCCAGAAAAACGCAACAGATAAAATCGAACTTATCAAAAAACAGAGTAATTCTCTGCAGGAAGCAAACGTTGCAATTTCTTCTATCGCAAGCCAGACAAACCTCCTTGCCATGAACGCTGCAATCGAAGCTGCTCACGCAGGCGAAGCCGGAAAAGGATTTGCCGTTGTTGCAGATGAAATCCGTAAACTTTCAGAAACTTCAGCTGTACAGTCAAAGAAAATCGGTGAAGAACTTAAAGCCATTGTTTCTTCGATCGAAGCCATGGTTCAGGCATCTGTTGAATCAAGCAATGCATTCAATGCAGTAAACGGAAAGATTACAGAAACAGATGAACTGGTACGCCAGATTAAGGGAGCTATGGAAGAACAGACTCAAGGGTCTATCCAGATTTCTCAGGTTCTCCGCACAATGAACGACAGTTCTCTTGAAGTTCGTACAGCAAGCCAGGAAATGGCTGTAGGAAACAAAACAGTTCTTGAAGAAATCCAGCGCCTTCAGGGCACAACAACTGTCATTAAAGACAGCGTTGAAGAAATGAATCTTGGCGCACGTAAAATTGCAGAAACAAGCGAAGCCCTGGATCAGATTGTTGAAAAGATCAACACTTCAATTTCTGATATCGGTGAACAGGTAGACAAGTTCACTGTATAAAAAAGTCACGTTTGTGGACTGATAAAGAAAAGGGGGCTGTCCAATAAACTCTGTCATGCTGAACTTGTTTCGGAATGACAGAGTTTATTGGACAGCCCCTTCTCTTTTTAACAGATTTTAATCTGCAAATTAATTTAACGCAGAACAATCACGCTGAATGAATTCTTTTTCAGTGTCACTTTACCGCTGAAAGTTTTTTCTTCGCCTTCAACAATTGTTACGTTTTCAGGCTTTTCAAAAGAGTTTACATCACCCTTTTCTCCGCCGCCAGCAAAAATCACCTTCTGTGTTTTAAAATCAAACCCGGCGGCCCCAAGTTCAATTTCCACATCACTGTCATTTACGTTTGCAACTTTCAGGAATACTGTCCCGTCATCCTTAATACTTGGATTATAGTAAATGCCCTTTTCATAAAGAGCCTTCTGTTCATCCTTTGTATCCAGCGTCCAGCTTCCAGTGTAATTTCCGTACATTTTCTGTACCAGATAGCTTGGAGTTCCATAAGCCATTTCATCATTAAACCAGATCATATCCGGTGACCACTGAGTGTAACCCATGCGGGCAAAAAGAGGTGCATAACTTGCAAGAACAACAACATCAGCATTGCGTTCAACACCTGTCATAAAAGCAGCTTCGCAAACTGCGCCTTCCAGAGTGTTTACGTTCGGATTGTTAAAACTTCCGCTTCCTTCCGGATGAGCTGCATATTCGCCGGCAAATACTTTTACATTTCTGTCGTAGTTATCGTAAAAATCCATATGTTCAAGGAACCATTTTGGCGGCATGTAATAGTGTTCATCAACTGCATATGCAAAGCTTGGATTTGCCTTTGCCTGTTTACGGATAAAATCCCACTGAAGGTCAAACTGAGGCCAGATTTTTGTATCAACGCCAGGACCTGCAGAACCAATCAGTTTGATTTCAGGATACTTTGCGTGAATTGCTTTTTCAAAAGCGCTGTAACGATCCAGGAAACGATTGTCTTTTGTTTCCCACTGTTCGTTACCAATTCCCATAAGTTCAAGATTAAATGGTTCCGGGTGTCCAAGTTCTGCGCGAACCTTCCCCCATTCTGATGTAACAGGCCCGTTTGCAAATTCAACAAGGTCAACTGCATCCTGAACATACTGTGCAAATTCTTGTGAATCAACATCAACCATTTCGAAGCTCTGGAACTGACAGGCAAGTCCAACGTTCATAACAGGAAGGGTCTTACAGCCAAGTTTTTCACAAAGAAGGAAATACTCGTAATATCCCATTCCAAGAGTCTGGTTGTAATTCGGGTAACATACAGGACCTGTGTAACCTTCAATCTTCTGCCAGGCGTAATGAACTGCCCAGCGGCTCCAGTTGTGATTTCTGTGAACCAGAGGTTTCAGTGTATTCTTAAAGTTGTAACGTGCATCAAGGGTCGGACCTTCAATTACACAGCCGCCAGGGAAACGGATAAAGCCCGGGTGGATTTTATCAAGAAGATCAAACAAATCTTTTCTGAAAAGTCCGCAAACTGCATCGCCCGGAATCATGGAAATAAAATCAAATTCCACAACGCCCGCTCCGCCTAAAGAAATTGTAAACTGGCCAAAGCGCAGGTCTCTTTCTGCAATCAGAACAGTTTCATACTTTTTCCAGAAACAGCGTGCTTCCTTATCATTTTTCTCAAGACTGATTTCTGCCTTTGCCGCAGCTTTTCCGTCTTTATCAAGAACAGAAACTGTTACGCTTTCCACCTGTTCAGGATTAAAAAGATTTCGTGCGTAAAAAGAAACATTGTAAGTCATGCCTTTTTTAAGGCAGATTCCGTCATAAGCTTTGTTGCAAAAACCGTCTCCAGCTGCGCTGGCGGTAAAACGAAGATAATGCGGATTTTCCTGTGCCAGAGGGCTTCCACTCACCACTTTCATCTGACCGTTTCCCACAGGGCTCCAGCCATAAAGGTAATCAGGTTCTGTAAACCAGTCACCTTTATTCATGCCCCCAAAACACTTCAGATTTTCGAAACTGCGATTTTCAATTAATTCGGCATAAAGCCCGCCGTCTGCACCATAGTTTATGTCTTCAAAAAACAGGCCTGTCATATCCGGCTGGATAGCGGCTTTTTTAGAATTATATAAATTTATCTTTTCCATAAAGCAAATGGTAATACAAGTAAAATGTTTTTACCACGATTTTTTTTGAGGAAAATATAACGATATTCTGATTTTTATTTATCAGCAGCTTTTTCTATGAATTACACTTGTAGGAAGAGTGATGGTCATAACATCATCTCCGGAGGCTGCAGAATCATTTACAATCATTTCTACTGCACGGCGCCCCATAGCACTTTTCTGAACATTCATAGTTGTTAATGGCGGATTCGTAAACTGACTGATTTCAATATTATCATTACTGATAAGAGCCACTTCCTGCGGAACTGCAATATCAGCTTCGTTCAAAAAGCGCATAACTCCGATGGCAACTTCATCTGAACCACAAACAATGGCACGCGGAATTTTCCCGTCCTGTGCCATCTGACGGATTGCAGAATAACCGCTCTGCATGTCACTTGCAGGATAAGAAACCAGAACGCCAAGACCTTTTTCCATAAGGAACTGCTGGGCACCGGTCTTTCGGTTATCTTCGTGCCCGATATAACCGATGTTTTTGTAATCGCAGTTAAAAAGATATTCGCATGCCTTATAAACGGCATCACGGCGGTCAAAGACAACGCTCGTAATGCCTTCATAAGTCCAGTCTACGCAGACAATTTTTGTAAGACGTTCTTTTATCCGTTCAATAAGCTTCACGTCTTCAGACTGCTTGATACACAAATCTGTTGCCAGAAGAAGAAGTCCGCCAATAGATTTCTTGTGAATCAATTCATTGAACAGAACAGGATCCTTCAGCTCATCAAAGAAACGGATAAAAGAAATGTGATAATTATTTTCGTGGGCGGCAAGATAAATGCCTTCGAGAATTTCTGTGTAATAAGGGCGCAGAAACAAAGCCGGAGCGGGAAGAATCACACCGATTTTTTTTGCAGCAAACGCTTCGTCGCCAAGCTGAAGCGCCTGAGCCGCCTTGTTCGGACGGTAACCAAGTTCTTCAATTGCGTCGAGAATTCTTTGCCTTGTTTCAGGAGCTACACTTCTGTCCGCACTGCCGTTAATTACATAACTAACCATGCTTCTGGTAACACCCGCCAGGCGAGCTACATCATTTTGAGTTACATTCTTTTCCACTTTCAGCCCTTTTTTACTCTGCATAGTTTACCATGAAATTCCAAAAGTTTTAATATATAAGAAGGGGGAAGCCTCCCCCTCGCTCCAGACACAGCAGTTTCGACAGGCTCAACCACCGTATCTTCCGCTACCCTCTCTGCGGGCCTCAAACGCCGGCCCGCAACGCCCGCTTATTCTGCTACGTAGGATACGGTTACTATTACCTCTCCACCTGCAGCATCAGCAATATACAAACCATTCTGTATAATACTTTCAATTACACCAGATTCAGTTATAGCTTTTCCTGTTGCAATGCCATCTTTCCAGTCAAGATTAATTTCATTATCCCAGGTATTTCCTGTAGAATCTGCATAACACTTCATCCAAGTCCCTGAAGCTTTAATTGTTGTTTCAATTTCAATTTTCAAAGCTGCAATAGTAAGATCTTTAAAATCATCTGCTGATTTCAAAAGCTGTAAACTTCCGTTAGTTGTAATAGAAACAGAATCACCTATCTGAGTGTATGTTTTTTTATCAACCACTAATTCAAGTGTCATTTCAGTGGCAAAATCAAACCATGGAGTAAATGAAGGTGTAATTTCATTTTCCTCTGCATCTTTTACAACAAACTCTGTATTATTGAACCATTTTCCTTCTTTAGCATAATCATTACTTAATGTTACAGTTGCACTTTTTCCATCAACAGCAACAACTGCACTTTCTGTTTTAAAATTAACACCGCTTCCATCATGTCCATATGTAATAGAAACTGAACCGCCAGGAATTTCAAAACCTGTAAAGTTCAGTGTTAATAAACCTGTTGTTGAGACCTTATCCGAAGCAGTAAATGTTGTACCTGTTTCTGTGAATTCACACCAGAGTGCATCCCAGACAGCTTCTAATTCAGCATCATCTTCTGCCAACAGTTTAATTTTTGTATTATTGAAACCAATCCATCCATTTGTATCTGCATATTTTCTTTCAAGAGTTACAGTGGCCTTATAATCAGAACCAATAACAGCAGTAACTTCAGGAGCATAATGTTCATCCCCAGCATCTTTTCCTGCCCAGCCATAAGTTACTTTTACAGTTTTTACTTCTTCTCTTGCAGAAAGATTACTGTAGTCCAAAGTTAAAACCATCTTTGTTGCATTTACAGTTACATTTACTTCTTTAGACAAACCTTCATCTTCAACAGATGAAACTGTAATAAAAGTATCGCCTGATTTTACGCCAGTTACTGTAACTTTATTTCCATCAGCTGTTGCAGTACAAACTGACTCATCATCAACTTCAACAGTAAATGTACCGTTTGTTGTTACTTCAAAATAATTGTCGCCATCATCATCAAGTGTCAGAACATCTGTGGTTACATCAAGCGAATAAACAACGGCAGGTGTATCACTGTCACCTTCATTATTTTCAACTTCAGCTGGGTCCGGAACAACCGGATCATCAGGTTTCTTACAACCGGCAAAAACCAGTCCCAGTGCAGCAACAAGAGCCAGTAAAGGCATCCACTTTTTCTTCATCATAATAATCCTCCTACAGATTTATGAATATTTTTTATTTTCCACAAACTGCCATCACTTTAAGAGAAGGCAGGACTTTCCCGTTTACATCAAACAGGCACTGGTTTTCCCATGCGCTGTTCATTACATCATCAACTCCAAGATATGCACCACCCCAATAGAAAACTCCGGAGCCGCCTTTCTGGGCAGTTTTTTCAATCACTTCGCGGATTACGCCCGCCTGGTTTTCAATTGTGGCAGAAATTTTTCCGGACTTGATTCCCGCATAAGTTGTAATTGCTTTTGCAGAAAGTTCTTCGAAACTTTCATCACCAAAAGTATTGTTTGTGCTGTCACACCATTCAGTAAGTGAATAAGAATAAGACAGTTCTGCAACGCAGGCTTCTTTTCCGGCAGCTTTAATTGTTTCAATATTTTTCTGAAGACCTGTTATAGTTCCGTGGCTTTCGTAATACGGATAATAAGAAAGACCTACAACATCACAGTCAACTTTTGAAACATAATCAGAAAGGAAAGAAGCAAGAACTCCGCTGTTTCCTCCGCAACTCATATGAAGCATGATTTTGCATTCAGGAAGAACAGCACGGACTTTTTTAGAAGCTTCATCAAGGATAGAAGCTTTATCGGAAACTGTAAGGCTCACCGCAGTATTTGTCTGGAAAATCCCCTGACCTTCATTTTCATTTCCAAGCTGTACCATATCAGGTGCGCAGCCAGCCTGTTTCATTTTAAGAAGAACACTTTCTGTCCAGTCAGCAACGGCTTTACTTAAATCAGAAACATTATCAATTTCTTTCCACATGTCAGGGCATTTCTGTTTTAATGGATCTGCCCAGTTATCCGAATAATGAAAATCGAGCAGAACTTTCATGCCATATTTTTTTGCACGCTTTGCCATGCTTACAGTTCGTTCAATGTTGTTGTAACCGTAAGGAGCCCAGTCAGCATCAAGTTCCTTTGTATAATCATTCCAGAGACGAAGGCGAATCCAGTTTACACCGTTATCAGAAAGGATTTTGAAAATATCGGTTTCTGAGTTGTTTTCGTCATAAAATTTTACACCGGCTTCTTCCAGAGCTTTTACTTCACTGGCATCAAAACCGCGCATAAAATCTTTTCCAAGTTTTGCATCTACAGGTTTTATTTCCAAAGCGTCATACGATTTCAGTTCCACAGATCCGTTGGAACCTGGATTCACTTTTTCACTTCCAGACCAGGAAGGAATTTCACAAGAAGAAAGAAATACCAGCGCAGAGCATGTCAGAATCGAAATCAATTTTGTTTTTATACTTTTCATTTTTCTTCCTCTCTATCTGATTGTGTATGAAATTGTATTTGCAAAATCCATGCGGACAGTTCCTTCTGATTTTTCCGCGTTATAATCTTTCTTTACGACAACGGCATCTGGAACTGCATCACAAATCATTTTTCCTTCATTCCAGTCAAGGCTCATAGCAACAGTCACTTTTACAGTTTCACCTTTACTGAATCCAATAGAAGAAAGCGGAACAGAATATTCCAGGAAATCACCGTTTGTTTTTTCTGTCCATCCTTCTGGAGCAAGTTTCAGCTGATTTGTAATATCCACACCTTCAGCATTTGCACCCCAGTTTCCTTTTCCGTTATTTTCATTTCCTGGCCTATGATAAATGAATACATTTACACGTCCGTTTTTTGTAATTGTTGTAAAGCTGTCTGCAGGACTGATTTCCATTAGTGCATTACTTCCCGCGCTGCTGCCTTTAGAGAGCATAATCACAAGAGAATCTTTCCAGTTAATGCTTAAGTCTCCGCTTACTCCGATGTATAAATTTTCATCATCATTTACGATGCTTACTTCTTTTATGTCACCCATGGTGTTATAACCAAAGGCTTCCTGATCCCCTTCTGCATCTTTTACGACAAATGCATTTTCACCCGAATAATTTGAATCTTTTCTTCCGTCAATAATGATGGCGCTGTTCACAAGATTCAAAGTTATTTCTATGTCATACGATTCGCCGCTTCCACAAGGTCTTACACCAGGGAGCAGAATATTTAGTCCCATTGCGGTAACCCCTTTCAAGTTTTCCAAACATTCAAGTTCAAGAATATTTTTTTCATCATTGAAAGAAGGCTTAAACGAATAAGCACCTGTTGAATCGAAAACTTTTTCTTTGTTTTCAAGAATGATTTTTCCGTTCAAAGGAAGCTCCACTTTATCACCTTCTTTGAACCAGCAGGTTGATAAATCTGTTTCAAGAGAATTGAACAACGGACGAACAGGGAGTTTTGCTGTAAAGGCCGGAATACTTCTTCCATTCTGATCGCCTTCAGCACATACAAAACCCTGAACTTTTATTTCTGCTACAGCGGTACCAGAAGGAATTGTTACAGTATCAAAAAGCGAAAGCACATCTTTCATATCAAGGTAGAAGCTTTTGTAATCAGCCGAAAAACGACCATCCAGATTTGTAAAAGTTTTTGTAGAAGAATTATTCTCAGAGTCGGAATAATTTACTGTGATAGAACCTGACAGTTTTGAAAGAGCAACCTGTTTCCCAAAATCAATTTTCAGAGAATAAACCTTGTAGTCATCAGAAGCATATAAAACTTTTGAGGCCATATTATCTCCGGCACATCCATAATAAGTCCAGATATTCGATTCATATGTTGCAGTTCCGGTTTCTTCATTAAGCTTTGAATTCTGAACAGAACTTAATGAAGACTGAAGCAGTTCACAGGAACAAAGCATTGCACAAAGAACTGCAAAAGGCAGAATATTTTTTATTCTTTTCATTTTGTCCTCCACTATTCCTTAATTCTTGGCTCAGCAGTTTCATCGCTTCCATCAATAACCAGAATTATTTCACCAGACGAAAGATCAAGTGCATCAATATAAAAGTTTTGATACTTATTCTGAGAGGCATCAAAGCCGTTTGATGTTACCGCTTCATTCCAACCGCGGAGCCATTCACCGGTTTTTACAAGGGTAAACTGAATATTTGCATCGGAAATTGTTACAGCCTGCGAAGTGCCGTTTCCGTTTTTCATATTTATCATTGTTTTTGTATTGTCCCAGTCATTGAAGTTTCCAGGAATTGAATATTCGCCTGTTACATTCTCAGGAAAATTCTGGAACACAAAAGTCACTTCTGAAGCCATCTGATTATGAAGGCCATTTGCATTGGCACAAGAACTTAAAACGCCAAGGCAAAAAATCGAAGCAACCAGAATAATCATTCTGTTTCTAATTTTCATTTTTATCCTCCTTCAAAAAACTTATTCCAGAGCCCAGATCATTCCAACGCTGATCTGACTTGTTGTGAAATCTTCATAAAGATCATTAAGAAGATATGTTCTGTGACCCGGAATATTCAGAGAATTGTCTGCTCTGTAAAGTGAATACTGGTTTTCTGAATAAGGATTCATTCCGTAAGTTCCGTGTACATACACTTGAGGATTTCCAGGAAGAGAAAGCTTCTTCAGTGTGAATCCTGCAGCTATACCAAAAGGAACAAAAGTCTTGTCGTCTTTATTCTTATTTATACGAATCAAACTTCCTGCATGAACATTCAGTCTGTCATTTACATCACCGTTGAACATAACCGAGTTGTAGAAAATATCGTCTTCGCTTTTACAGCCGTAATCAAAAACAACTTTTTTGAATCCGAAGATTTCTTCCGCAATTATTTCAACACCTGCTTCACTAAATGCTGCTTCTGTTTTACCGCGGGCATCAGCTGCTTCATCATATGGAAATGCAATTTCCATAACGCCGTAAGCGCCAACCGAAATGCCAAGGTTTGTAAGCATACTTAAATCAACATCAGCATTCACCTGGTTTCTATAAGTCCAGTTTCCTTTTGAAACATTGCGTGAGTTCTCCATTTCAAAATCATCATCAAGTTCAAAAGAAAGCCAGTCTGTTGCAAGAACTTTTCCATTTATATCTGCATAAATTTTGTCTGCACAGATATCATCGTGTTCTGAATTGTCAGCGCCCCAGACAGAATCTACTTCTTTTCCGGCGTAGCTTCCTGTAAGATCAGTCGACACTTTTCCAAAGTCCAGGTTTACACGTCCTGCAAAAGCCAATGCATCTGAAGCATTTTCAATTCCTGTGCCAAAGGTATCGATTCCGTGAAGCTCAAAAGAAGCTTTATCAAAGGGAGCATAGGAAAGATATGCAGACACTGCATTTGTATTTGTTCTGTTATAAAAGAAGAGTTCATCTTCTGTTGTTGTACTTCCAAAAGTCAGAGCAGTTTTCAGAACATCATCATAATCAACTTTTACAATGTCGTATGTTCCGTAAGTTCCTTTCATCATTGAAAGTGCTGCAAGAAGTTCAACTTTTGTTTTTCCGAATTTCTGAAGCTTCTTTCCGTTTGTAATTTCTGTAAAGCCTTTATCAACATTGAGCCAGCGGTCCAGAACTGTGTAGATTCCTGTAAACTCGCTCATACCGTTTGCCTGAAGATTTCCATAGCCAAGCTTCACGTTCACATAAGGTGTAATCACAGAAAAGCCCATTTTATTGAAGGCACCGATTCCGTTGTCATTTGCGTTATAAAACCAGCTGAAAGGAAGTGTGGCCAAAGTCTGAAGGCCGTCTCCCCAGGTTACAACAGGAACATTTGCTCCAAAGCTGTTTGCCTGATACAAAGTTTTGTCAAAACTCCATGCGGCAATTTCTGCGTCCAGATGAAAGTTTGGAGTAACATCTCCCCAGAACCACCAGTTGGCATAACTTTTCAAATGCGAACTATCAAGCTCATATCCAGATTTTTCACCTGTTGCCAGATCACGGATAATGGCATTGTTGTGATTTACAGTTTCAATCCAAAGACCCTGTTTGATTTTTGAACGGCTTCCACCACTACCTGATTCTTCCGAAGCTTCATCTTCATTTATTGCATTTGTCAGATCTTCATCAAGGTCCAGAAAGAAATCATCCTCCATTTCAAAATCATCAATCTCCTGAGCAAAGGCAAAGCCGGAAAATAAAACACAGGTCAGAACCAGACCGAATATTCTTTTTTTCATAAGACTATTCCTCCACCTTGTAAAGTTCTACATCATCAAAATTTCCCCAGTTACCGCCAT
>JAKSTN010000016.1 GCA_024402535.1 Treponema sp. | reverse complement strand
AACTTACTTCGATGGTTTCGCATTTCGGGACCATCGTATGATTAATACAAAGGGCTGCCCAATAAGTCCTGTCATGCTGAACTTGGTTCAGCATCTACACTAATTATAGTGTTTGAGATTCTGAAACGAGTTCAGAATGACATGGTATTTATTCTTTTGGGGCATCCCTTTTTTTATTTAACCTCAAAACCTTCCATCAGGGGGAAGCTTTTTATACCTTGGTATATACGGAAAGTTTTTTATTGCCTATTTGAGGCATTTGCTTTAAGTTTCAAGTATCAAGTAAAGTTCAGGAGGTAACTGATGGACAAACTTACTAAAAGATCGGCAGTCTTAGTGATTGTACTTTCTGTAATTTTCGTTCTGTTGATTCCGCTGGGGATTTATCTGGAAAACAGATTCGATGCAATCAACACACAGCTTTTACTGCAGCAGGCTGCAGATGCTGCAAACTATTCTGACATGATGGGGATTAAATCTGCCATGAAAACCGGAATTGTTATTATTAACGTCTGCAAGGTGATTATCGGCATTCTTATGATTCTTTTAGGAATTACGATTCTGAACAGAAATCTTCCAAAGAATGAAAATAAAGAAGTCAGAAAAATTGAATCTGACAATAAAGGAGAGTAAAAATGAATAAAACATCAAAAATTGTAGCCGGCCTTATTGGCATTGTAATTGTATTCTTTCTGGTTTTCCTGTTCTGCATCCGTCCTTATGACAAACCAACATTTGCAGAAGTTGAATCAAACGAAACTGCTTTCCTTATTCCTCTGTTCTCTGACAACGGAACAAAAACAGAAGATCAGGTAAAAATCGATTCTGAAAAATACTATCAGGAACACATGGTTCAGGATAAGCTTTTCCAGATTCCTCACAAATGGATTAAGACAGGCCGCTGGGTTCGTTCCGGACATTATGTTGATACAGTAAAAGTAATTAAAGTTTCCCGCACACCAATTTCCGGCGTTTGGGAACCAAACTCTAATACTTCAATCAAACTGGAAACAAAAGAAAGTTCAGGCTTCCAGATTCCAATGGCTTACAACATTAAAATTACTGCTGAAGACTGTGCAAAATATCTGTACAACTATTCACCAAGCAAAAGACTTCAGGAAGTAATCGATACAAACATTAACAAATGGATTGTTGGTCAGATGAACGAACGCTTCCATGCTTTAAGCTATATGGAAGTTTCTGAAAACAAAGACAGAATTATTAATGATGTTGTTGTTGAAGCAAAGGAATATTTCAAAGAGCGTGGTATCACAATTGAATCGCTTACAGCCTACGACGGAATTTACTGGGATGACAAAGCTATTGAAGACAGTATTTCAAAACTGGTAAATGCTCAGGCTACACAGCGCGCAAAAGATGAAGAGCTGAAAGTAACTCTTAAACAGAAGGAAATTGATATTGCAAAGGCTGAAGCAAAAGCCGCTGTTGAACTGGTTGATGCAAAGAAAGAACGCGATAAGGCTAACCTTAAAGCTTCTACAATGAATGTTCTGAAGCAGCAGCAGGAAATTGAAAACTCAAGAATCCTGGCCGAAGCTCAGGCATCCGCCATTAAAATCGCTGCCGAAAAAGGTACTTCGGTTCCTGGCGGACAGGCAACAACTTTCGTAATCAATTCTGACTCTCTGCAGTCACTCGGTCTTGGTGACCTGATGAAGAGATAAACCTTAAAACCCTGAAGCCTAAACCCCTTCAGGGAACACAATCTCGCCTGCCTTTTCCATCTGAAGGGCAAGGTCTATAATCTTTCTCTGGGCGGCCATTACTTCCCGTTTATCCACGGTTTCAGGTTCGCCCAGAGAAGTTTCTTTTTCCCGAATCATCTGAAGATTATTTTTAGACACATTTGAAAAAATTGCTTTTTTTACAGGAGTGTTGTCTAAAAGTTTTACGGCAAAAGCCAGATCGTCTGTAGAACATTTAAAAAGGATTTTCTGCAGATCACGCTTGTCCAAAAGTGCCAGGTCGTTGAACATAAACATGTTGGCACGGATTTCATCAATTATTTTTTCATCCGTTCCTTCAAGACACTGGTCGCGGCCTTCGTCATTCAAAGGTTTCAGTGTCTGGGCACAAAACAGAATACCGCGACGTCGCATTTCCAGAAGCTTCTTGTACTGTTCCTGAAACTCTGCAATTTTTGCATCAATCGTATTGATCTTTGTCACTGTCTCTGCGACGCTTTGTTTTGCCTTTTCTAAATCTTCTTTTGCCATAAATCAGATTTTATCGCTAATCTCCAAAATGTCAAATAGTGTACATCTCTTTATTTATTCTGTTCTTTTATCATAGCATCCCAGCTGTTGCGAACTTCTTCATAAGCCTGCTGAGGAGTTACCCAGCCGCCGTATACATTTGGAATGAATGAGAAAGAAAGCCCTGAAACAAGATTTGCATAATCAGTTTTTCCATTTTTTGCCATGAACACAAGAGTTTCATCAACGGCACGTTCATCACGGAAACGTGGATAATAATCTTCTTTCCATGAATCTTCTGAATAACCTGGAACCAGGTCTGACCACAGGTCCAGCATTTTTACTATTTTTTCTGCGCGGGCTTTATCGTAACATGCCGGAATTACGTAAGTATTTTCATCCTGACCACAGCGATATTTTCCGTCTCCACGTGGACCGGCAGGGAAGCACACATATCCCCAGTCATCTACCATGTCTTCAAGATTATTGCAGTAATACTGAGCATTAACCATAAAACAAGTCTGACCGTTTTTGAATGCGGCAAACCACCAGTCCCAGTTTGCTCCTTCTGGGTAAGGCATTTCATAAGACTGCTGCATCTGTGCACACCAGTTCAAAGCTTCGAGAGTTGCTTCTTCCCCAAGCATATTAATATATTTTCCTGAAGCAGGATCTTTTCCAATAAAAGCTGAACCGTTTGACATTACGGCTGCTCCACAGAACTGATCAGAAACATTTGCCATTCCAAATACATCAAGAACGCCGTCATTATCAATATCACGTGTTGTTGCTTTCAGAAGTTTTTCAAAAGTTTCCCATGTCCATGTGCCATCGGCCTGCATGTCGTAAACAGATTCAGGATTAATATTTGCTTCCTTAAGAAGACGTTTATTAAAGAACATTCCTGTTTTGGGTTCCGGATGATAAGTTGGAGCACATCCATAAACACCGCCATTTTTACTCATTTTTTCTGTTACACCAGGAAGCCATTTTTTATTTGACCAGTCTACACTCTCAAGCTTTTTCAGATCCCAGAAAAGATTTGCTTTAAGTCCTGCAGAAATTGAACGGCCGTCTACAATAAAAACATAATCTTCATCACCACCAGTAATACAGAAGTTTGCAACTGTCTGAGGATGACTTCCCCAGCCGCCTAACCCTGCCTGATCTGTGTCCATGTTATAAGTATAATTAAGCCACTGACGGAATGAATTTGTATCTTCTTCCACCGGCGATTTTGGTTTTTCTGTAAGGCGTCCGTTAGGATTTGACCACCAGTCTGCTATTACCAGTTTAGCTCCGCCAAAGTCATAAACTTTTTTTGTCTTAGAATCTTTCTGAATTTCATATCCAAGTTTTTCATATTTTTTTGAAAGTTCTTTCATTTTTGCTTTGGTTTCCTTAGAAACTTTTGGTGCTGCGCAAAGACCTGAAACCACAATCAAAACAAAGCCTGCTGCTACTATCTCTTTTTTCATAATTTCCTCCTGAGAAATTTTTTCCACAAATAATAATATCCCCGTAAAAGAAATCAGACATTGAGAAAAGAGTTGAAATATTAATACGATAAACTTAAAAATTTGATTTATTTAACTAAAAAACGGCGGAAAAAGGCTGTTTCATCCTGATTGCAGACTTTTGCTTCTTCCAGGTTCATGTTTACATGGAAAACGTGAGCCATATAATTCTGGTCTTCTTTTCCATAAAGATGACATTCATTTTCTACGCCTTTAGACTTTAAGAAATCTGCCATAGGTTGGGCATTCTGTTTTAAGAAATCATATTCTGCAGTCATAACAAAGCTTGGAGGGAAATCTGAGGTGATGTTTCCAAGAACATCCAGCATTTTGATTTTTTCCGGTGTCAGTTTTTTTCCAAGATAATCAATCTGAAGCTGATTTGTATTCAAAACGCTTCCACCTGAACTTACTGCTTCAAGGGCGTAAAGACCGCAGTTCAAGGCTACGGCACGGATTTTAATTTCGTCCCGTGGAACTTTGAAATCGAAAAGTTTTGCAAATTCCGGATTTGAATAAATTGCGGCATAATGGCTGTTCAACTGAGCGCCGGCAGAATCTCCTACTACAAAAACATTGTTTGT
This sequence comes from Treponema sp., assembly GCA_024402535.1. GTDB lineage: Bacteria > Spirochaetota > Spirochaetia > Treponematales > Treponemataceae > Treponema_D. Next base: position 55,521 of record JAKSTN010000016.1, on the reverse strand, counting down.
ATCCATGTAATACTGTTCAGCATTCTTTGAAATCCATTCAAATACAGTATTAATTTCTCCAAGCTGTGACGGAAACTTAAAGCGCGGTGCCAGGTGATAGTTAAAGTTCACAACCGTGAAACCCAGGCTTGCCAGATACATCCCGTAATGGAAGTACACTTCTTTTGTGCCGTAAACATAACCGCCGCCATGAATGCTCACAATCACAGGCAGTTTTTCAGAAATTCCTTTTGGATAGTAAACATCCAGAAGGTTATATTTTCCGCCGGCAGCATAAGGAATATCTTTTACTGCTGTAACATTTTCAGGCGCAACAAGATTTGCGTCACGCTTTGTGTCAGACTTTTTACAATTCTTCTTAAAAATAAATGATACAAGACTCATACATTAATTATACACTGAAATATCCCCCTTTCTAGTAAAAATCGCTTTTTTTCATTATTATTAAATATTATTTAGTTTTTTGGAGTTCATATGATCTTTTCACCAACAGAAATTGAAGAAACATTGAATATGTTCCTGCGCCATAAACTGGACGTCCGCTGTATCACAATGGGTATTTCCCTTCTGGACTGCGCCGACTCAGATGCTAAACGCGCATGCGATAAAATCTACGACAAAATTATGAAGAAGGCCGGAAACCTTGTAAAAACCGGTCAGGATATTGAAAAGGAATTCGGTGTACCTATCATCAACAAACGTATTTCCGTTACACCAATCGCCCTGGTAGCCGGTGCTTCAAATGCTACAAGTTATGTTGAATACGCAAAAACACTGGACCGCTGTGCTCAGGAACTTGGCGTAAACTTCCTTGGCGGCTTCAGTGCCCTGGTTCAGAAAGGTATCACACCTGCTGATCGCATTCTTATGAACTCTATTCCGGAAGCCCTTGCCGTTACAAACAATGTTTGTTCAAGCGTAAACGTTGGTTCTACAAAATCGGGAATCAACATGGACGCCGTAAAAATCATGGGTGATGTTATCAAGCAGACTGCAGAAGTTTCAAAAGACCGCGATGTAAACGGTTGTGCAAAACTGGTAGTTTTCTGTAACGCTCCAGAGGACAATCCGTTCATGGCTGGTGCTTTCCACGGTCCTGGAGAAGCCGACACAGTAATCAACGTTGGTGTTTCAGGCCCTGGCGTTATTCTTGCCGCTGCCCGTGAATACAAAGGCCGCCCAATCAATGAACTGGCCGATGGTATCAAAAAAATGGCATTCAAAATCACCCGTATGGGTCAGCTGGTTGGTTCCGAAGCTGCAAAACGCCTTGGCGTAGACTTCGGTATCCTGGACCTTTCTCTGGCTCCTACTCCAGCTGTTGGTGACTCAGTTGCCCGCATTATCGAAGAAATGGGTATAGAAGGCTGTGGTGGTCCTGGAACTACAGCAGCCCTGGCAATGCTTACAGATATGGTTAAGAAAGGCGGTGTTATGGCTTCAACAAACGTTGGCGGCCTTTCAGGCGCTTTCATTCCGGTTTCAGAAGACGAAGGTATGATCAACGCTGTAAACACAGGTTCCATCTGCCTTGAAAAACTGGAAGCCATGACAACAGTTTGTTCCGTAGGACTGGACATGATTGCTATTCCTGGCGACACCCCTGCCACAACAATTTCCGGAATTATGGCCGACGAATTCGCAATCGGTATGGTAAACTCAAAAACAACTGCCGTTCGCATTATTCCAGCTCCTGGCAAAAAAGAAGGCGACTGGGTTGAATTCGGCGGACTTCTTGGTGGAATGCCTTGTATGAAAGTTAGCCAGTTCGGTTGTGCAGACTTCATCAACCGTGGCGGCCGCATCCCAGCTCCTATCCATAGCTTTAGAAACTAGATTTGGAACTATTCCGGCTATCCGCGGTTCACTAACGCTCATTCAAAAAAAGCTGTCTTACTTGTGAAAACTTTTCACAATAAGACAGCTTTTTTTTTGAACGCCTTCGGCGCCGCTCCTATCCGGGTTAGAATTCCTATTTATTTTCAAGCAGAGCTTTCAATCTTGCAATTTCTGCAGCCTGTTTTTGTAATTCTAAATCCTTTTCCTGGACAATTTCCTGTATTATCTTTTCATCTTCGGCTTTCTGAGCGGCCGCTCCTTCTTTATACCAGTATTTTTCTCTTACAGCCATGTCCTGTTCGTATGTCATGAATCTTTCCCTCCACTCTCGTTTGTAGCGGTTATGGGTCACCATAGAATTTATCTTTTCAGTAAGAGCCGATTCCACAGTTCCGTCCTGAAAATATTTTAACACATTTTTTATTTTGTCGTCACCAACTTTTTCCCAGGCTCCGAAGTTAAAAAACACAGTGTAACTTTTGTCCAGCGCATCGGCATCCAGAAGCGAATGATAAAACCTTGCCCTAAGCGGCAGCTCCTGAGTGTCGGTCATCTGCATTTCAAGATCAAACTCCCGGTCCGAATCCTTCACGTGAACATCAAGCCGTATTCCTTTTCCAAGAATATCATTTCCTATGGCGTCCTCTGACTTTACATAAATCAGGCGGTCAATTTTTATATGCAGCATAGTCTCAAGAAATTCTCTGCAAATTTCTTCATCACGCATTACCGTGCAGAACATAAAATTATTTGTGATTGTGATTTTCTTCCAGTCAATCAAATGATTTTCCATCATAGTGAGCTCCTGTTTCATTTTTTAAAATTTCTCACTATATATATGGAGTTTTTTGAACAAAACAGGACCTGTGTCTGCCTGTACAGGTATCGTTTACTAAAATGCAGATTTTCTATTTATTTTCTCCATGCAATATCCTTCTATGGACAAAAAAAAAGACTTCCTAAAAAGGAAGTCTTGAAAGTGGGCAGTGAGAGGATCGAACTCCCGACATTCTGGGTGTAAACCAGACGCTCGTACCAGCTGAGCTAACTGCCCGAAATATTCACTAGGAATATTATTACTATATCAAAAATCGGACTAACTAGTCAATATAGATACAATAATTTTTTTTTATTTTAAATTGGATTTTTTGGACATTTTAAAGATTCTGTATTATAATTATGTAATATGGCTGAAGCAAAACCTAGTATTCTTGATCAATATAACGATTTTCAGAACTCAGGGCTTCTTTATCGCGTAGAAGACCTTAAGCAGGAAAACCGTGATTTGAACAGAGCTATTGAAGACATTGCACATCTCGTCTCTTATACGCATGTTGAGACCATGATTACATATCTGGTTAAAATGCTGAATAACTATTTTATTCCTCAGTCAATGTGTTTCTTTGTTCAACCTCCGCGTGGAGGCGCTCTTCGCCAGTATTTCTACACAAACCTTAAGCCTTCAGAAAAGCGCCTTTCAGAACGCAATTTCAAGATTCTTAAAGCTTACTTTGAAGCTTTGAATATTACTTCAACCAACGGATTTGCACACCCTTTTGAAAGCGTTAAAGATTTTATTACAGACCAGATTCCTCAGGATCTTCTGGATTTAAATCCAAAATACATCATTCCGCTTTTCGGTATTGGTGGTGTTTTCTCAATTGTTCTTCTTTCAGAAAAAGCTACAGAACAGTCTTATTCATTTTCTGAACTTTCTTACATTCACCGAATATTTTCTGTTCTTGCAGTTACAATGCAGAACGGTCTTCACTACGAAGTTTCAATTACAGAACCAAAAACAGGGCTGTACACTTACGATTATTTCAAAACTCGCGTAGAAGAATGTATTTCTACATGTCGCCGTTATAACCGTACAGCCGCCATGATGATTATAGACATCGACTTCTTCAAGCACTTCAATGATACTTACGGGCATCTTTGTGGTGATAAGGTTCTTATCGCTCTGGCTGAAACATTAAAGAAAACAGTTCGCGACAATGACTGTGTTGCACGTTTCGGTGGAGAAGAATTTTCTGTTCTGTTAACTGAATGTGATCCAGACTACGTATTTGAAGTTTGTGAACGAATTAGAAAAGAAATCGAAAAAATCGAGTTGATTGAAAAAGCTGTTCCTTTGAAAATCACAGCAAGTATTGGCGCATTCCTTATCGATAATAAAAAAGGAATGACACCAACTTACATTTTCAAGAAAGCCGACGATGCTCTTTACTTTTCAAAACAGCACGGACGTAACAGAAGTACAATCTGTAAACTTGGACTTTTAGAAGCTGCCGAACTTCTGCTCGGCAACATTCCTGAAGAATCCTAGCAGTCAATGCAGGCAATTATGTCTGCACCTGTATCAAGAATATTCTTAATCAGAACATCTCCTGTTTTTACTGGTGCACTTACCTTTGAGCGCTTAACAACTTCCATACATTCTTTCTGCAAATCCCGTGGAATCTCCACAGAAGATTTTGCCGGCACCATACGGATTTTTCCGCCTTCAACCAGAATTGCACAGGTCAATGTACGTGTAGGATTTGTCAGTTCCTTTTCGGCATATTTTACACCTCGGGGACAAGTATTTCCTTTTACATCAAACACTCCGTTCTTTTTAGTTACTTCCAAAGCACATCCCATAGGACAGATAATGCAGGTCATATTGATTGGTTTTTCCATAGATTCGTTAGTCAATTGAGTCTCCTTCCATTTCACAAGAAACGGTTACCGGACCTGTAATTTCTGAAACCGGTGTCTTCAGTTCGATTGTCTGCATTTCGCCTGGGCGTACAACCATCTTCCGTTTTGAAGCAAGGACTTTTGATCCGTCATAAACTTTAATTGTTACGTTTTTATATGAATCTGTAACACGGAACATAATATCTGTTTTGTCATCAAAAGGAACAGAAATATGCTGTGGAACTGTATACCGCACGCGGTTTCCCGGCATAATTGCAATCTGCTTTTCTTCTTTTACAGAATCTGCATTTTGTGCATACAAAGCGGCATATTTCCCGGCAATTGTCGAACTTTGTGTTACAAAATCTACCAGGTCGTGAACATGAACAGAATTTCCACAGGCAAAAATGCCAGGTACATTTGTTTCCATCATCTGATTTACATATGGGCCTTTTGTAACAGGATCCATGGAAATATGTGCTGCATTTGCAATTTCATTTTCAGGAATAAGGCCTACAGAAAGCAATAATGTATCACATTCAACGTACTTTTCTGTGCCTTGAATAGGTTTTCTATGATCATCAACTTTTGCGATTGTAACGCCTGTCACACGGTCTTTTCCGTGAATTTTTACTACAGTCGTACTAAGGTGAAGCGGAATATTAAAGTTATCAAGACACTGAGTTATGTTGCGCTGAAGTCCGGCAGAAAAATCCATTACTTCACACACCATTTTCACTTCAGCGCCTTCCAGCGTCATGCGGCGCGCCATAATAAGCCCGATATCACCTGATCCAAGAATCACAACTTTTTTCCCTGGAAGGTATCCGTCAATATTCACGAAACGCTGTGCTGAACCTGCTGTAAAAATTCCAGCCGGACGAGTTCCCGGAATAACAAGGGCGCCTCGTGTACGTTCACGACATCCTGTAGAAATAACAACAGATTTTGTCTTCAGGTTCATAAGACCGTCAATTGAATTGATTGCTGAAACAGTTTTCATTTCGCCGTCTTCCACGGACAGAACCATTGTGTTCACTTTATATTCAATTCCCATCTCTTCCACTTTATTTGAAAAACGGGCGGCATATTCAGGACCTGTCAGCTCTTCGCCAAAATAATGAAGTCCAAAACCATTATGAATACACTGAAGCAGAATGCCTCCAAGGCGGGCATCACGTTCAAGAATCAAAGTATTTTTTGCGCCATTTTCTACGGCACTGATTGCGGCTGCAAGACCCGCAGGCCCGCCACCAATCACAATTACATCATATAGTTTTTCCATTACTGCCCTCCTAGAATTCTCTCGACTTGCCCATGAGAACATAAGAAGCTTTTCCCTTCTTTGTTACACTGGTCATTGGAATACCGGCTTCCCGGGAAAGAATTTCTGTTACGCGTGGTGAACAGAATCCACTCTGGCAGCGTCCCATTCCAGCCCTTGTACGGCGTTTAATTCCGTCCAGATCCAAAGCTCCAAGAGGCGAATGTATGCTTGCAACAATTTCGCCTTCAGTAATCATTTCACAGCGGCAGATAATCTGGCCGTAAAGCGGATTCTCTTTTATGAGTTTTTCTTTTTCTTCGTTAGTTGCTTTTTTGAAAGAAGGAATTCCTTTTCGAGTTGCAATGAAATCATTTTTCTTTTCAGCTTTCAGCCCGGCTTTGAAAAGCAGTTCTATAACATATTCACCAACTGCAGGTCCGGCAGAAAGGCCTGGAGAACTGATTCCAGCAACAGTAATAAGTCCGCGAACCTTTTCATCTTCTTCAATGAGGAAATCATGTTTTACAACAGCGTTTCCATTTTCATCATAAGTTTCAGCAATTTCACGAATGCCTGAGAAAGAGTTGATAATATTTCCCATTGGAATATTGTTTACGGTAAACAAGGCCTGTTTCACAATCTTTGCCTGAACTTCAGCTGTTGTTTCAGTTGAATAAAGATCGTTTCCTTCAAGGTCGTCTGCCGAAGGTCCAACAAGAATGTTTCCATCAACTGTTGGAGTTATAAGAACACCTTTACCCATTTTTGTAGGAGTCTGGAACAATGTATGATGAACCATATCTCCGCAGTTTGAATCAAGAAGACAGTATTCACCACGGCGCTGAATAATGCGGAATTTTCTGGCGCCTGCCATTTCACTGATTTTATCAGCTCCAAGCCCTGCCGCATTTACAATATAAGATGTTTCAAAATCTCCGGCACCTGTGTTCAGAACAAATTTGCCGCTTTCATTTTTTGTGATTGCGTAAACCATGGCGTTTCGGAAAAACTGAACGCCGTTCATAACTGCATTTTCTGCAATAGCCCATGTTGCCTCGTAAGGACTTGTAATGGAACCTGTTGGAACAAGGAGAGCTTTTGTGACGCAGTCCGCAATGTTCGGTTCCAGTTCCAGAAGTTTTTCTCGCCCGATTATTTCTAGTTTTTCAACACCATTTTCTTTTCCGCGCTGAAGCAAAGTTTCCAGAACTTTCTCGCCGTCTTCGTCGCTTGCAGTAACAATGGATCCGATATTTTTGTAATCAAAATTCAGATCTTTTGAAAGTTGAGGGTAAAGAGCTGCCCCGCGCAAATTAAGCTTTGCCATGAGAGTGTCCGGCTCCGGGTCATAACCCGCATGAACAATTCCCGAATTCGCTTTTGAACAACCGCAGGCAACATCATTTTCTTTTTCCAGAAGTGCCACTTTCAGTTTATATTTTGACAGCTCACGGGCAATGCAGGCACCGGATATACCTGCCCCGATAATGGCAACGTCAAATTTTTCCATATCGATTTCCTCCAAGTGTTTTTTTCGTTTGTTTGTGTGTTGTGTGTGTGATTTTTTATTTAACCCAGTCCCGCGACCGTTCTACCGCCTTTTTCCAGAAGCTGTATTTTTCTTCACGTTCTGATTTTTCCATTTTTGGCTCAAATACCCTGTCAATTTTCCAGACTGATTTTATTTCGTCTTTCGATTTCCAGAAACCTGTTGCGAGCCCGGCAAGGAAAGCAGCACCTGTTACAGTTGTTTCGATGTTTGAAGGTCGGTACACCGGAGTATCCAGAATATCAGACTGGAACTGTATCATTACATTTGAAACAGAAGCGCCGCCATCAACTTTTACGTTTGTAAGGCAGACTCCGGCATCATCTTTCATGCATTCAATTTCGTCTTTTACCTGATAAGAAATAGCTTCAAGAACGGCACGACAAATGTGTGCCTTATTGGCACCACGAGTAAGTCCCATAATTGTTCCACGGGCATATGAATCCCAGTACGGAGCACCAAGGCCGGTAAAAGCTGGAACCATCATAACGCCGTTTGAATCGGGAACGCTTTCTGCAAGAAGATCACAATCCTGTGCCGAATTGATAATTCCAAGTTCATCACGAAGCCATTTAATTGTGGCGCCGCCCATGAATACAGAACCTTCCAAAGCGTATTCAATTTTTCCGTTGAGCCCAAGAGCAATAGTAGTAATCAGTTTATGTTTGGAATCTATAGCTTTATTGCCTGTATTCATTAAAAGGAAACAGCCTGTTCCATAAGTTACTTTTGTATCGCCTTCGTTGAAACAAGCCTGTCCAAAAAGTGCGGCCTGCTGGTCGCCGATAAGCGAAGCAATCGGTGCTTCAAAACCACATACCGATTTATCTGTCATTCCATAAACACATGAAGAATCTTTTACTTCAGGAAGAAGACAAGAAGGTATTCCAAGAAGATCCAGAAGTTCTTTGTCCCATTCCAAAGTATGAATATTAAACAGCATTGTACGGCAGGCATTTGTGTAATCTGTTACGTGACATTTTCCGGCTGTAAGTTTCCATGTAAGCCAGGTATCAATTGTTCCGGCAAGAAGTTCACCTTTTTCGGCACGTTCACGAACTCCCGGAACATTGTCTAAAATCCATTTGATTTTTGTTCCCGAAAAATATGCGTCAGGAATAAGACCTGTTTTTTTCTGAATTAATTCACTTTTCCCTTCTGCAATAAGACGGTCAGCTAAATCTGCAGTTCTACGGCACTGCCATACAATGGCATTATAAACAGGAGTTCCTGTTGCCTTATCCCACACCACAACTGTTTCACGTTGATTTGTAATACCTACTGCCTGAATCTGTTCCGGTTTAAGACCAGCTTCCTCTACCGCTTCTTTCATTACTGAAAGCTGACATAAAAACAGTTCTTCCGGGTCATGTTCAACCCAGCCCGGTTTTGGGAAAATCTGAGAAAATTCCATCTGAGCTGTTTTTATTTTATTTACTGACTTATCAAAAATTACGGCACGGGAAGAAGTTGTTCCCTGGTCCAAAGCAACGATATATTTATCCATAAGAAAAATTATAAGTCAGATTTTGTTTAAAGCAAGATTTTTATGATAGATAAACTATCACTTTGATTTTTATGTATACTAAAAAAAGGTGCCTCATTTCTGAGGCACCCGTTTTCCTTCTAAAATACTTGTTTAAATTTTCAGGACGCTTCTTTAAAAACTTCCAGACATTCTTTTTCAGAAATCGGACGTTTGTAAAGGAATCCCTGAATATAATCAGCGCCAGCTTCACGAACAAGTTTATCCTGAGTCAGGTTTTCAACACCTTCCATCAGAATATTCAAGCCGTTCTTCTTAAATGCGCTTATAAGACTATAAATAAGACGACGAGAGTCCTCATTGCCTTCCATAGAGAGTACCATAGAACGATCTATTTTAATAGTTGTAAACGGAAGTTCTACAACATTTGCAAAGTTTGAATAACCTGTTCCAAAGTCATCAAGATAAAAAATAATTCCGGCATCTGCCAGTTTTATCATTCTTTCTTTAATCGACTCAAAGTCATCAATAAAGATACTTTCCGTAATTTCCATAATAATGTTCTGCGGACTTATACCATACTTTTTAATTACGCTCAAAACGTTTTCAACAATATGGGGATTAGTCAGCTGATTAACACTAAAGTTAACTGAAACTGCTTTTACTGTTTCTTTATTTTCGCTGATGAATTTACAGATTTTTTCAAATGCAACATTACCAAGTCTTTCAATCAGACCTTTACTTTCAGCAACCGCAATAAATTCATCTGGTCTGATTGTTCCTATTTCAGTATCAAGAAGTCGGGAAAGTGCTTCTGCATACATATATTTTTCTTTACCGATTGAATAAATCGGCTGGTAATAAACCTGGTACATTTTTGAATCAACTGTCAGTTCTCTTTCCAGGATTTCTTTAATTGCATTTGTTCGTTTCAGCTTATCTTCATAAACTTCATCACAGAGAAGGAATTTGTTTTCATTCTTTCTACGGTCTTTCTGTGCGTTGGAAAGCATTTCACTTACCATTTCCATAGCGTTGTTATAATTCTTTGCGTTTCCCGGAACAGTAAGCCCAACACTTCTAATATCAACGTGGTACATTTTATGCTGATCCGGTTCAAAGTTTTTCAACTGTTCTGTCAGCTTCAAAATGTTTTCACGCATTTTATCCATATTATTTCCAACTACAGCAAAACGGTCTGTAGAAAGATGATATGAATTTTTGGGAAAGTACGATGAAATTTTTTCTGCAATCTTGAAAAGCAGATAATTTGATTCTGAATACCCAATTGTCTCATAAAGGGTGTAATAGTTTTCAATAGAAACAACAATTAAATTAACTGGATTTTCAGTCTTCTTTTTTTCGCGGTTCAAAGTTCTTGCAAGATATTTTTCTGTCATAAGACCTGTTGCAAGATCGTAATCCAGAAGGTCTGTTTGAATTGCAAGATAAGCCATAAGCATTGGAGCCATGACTGCAGTTCCTGTCATTACCATATGAGGAAAGAAGAACTGAATCACACTGATGCTCATAGCTATCAGCGGATACATTCCAAAAACAAAGGTTATTCTTCTTGAAAGATTTTTTCTGTTATGAACTACAAACCCAACTGCAATACATACATAAATGGCTGTTGTAATATAAGTTCCATATTTCAGACTTCCACGGACATAACCTTCCACTTCGTCGTAACGGAAAAACCAGCCCATTTTTAGATTCAACAAAACAAGCAAAGCATAAACAAGATAAGGAACATACAACAATGTATATACCATCTTACGATGCTCTTTCTTCAGGGATGAAAACTCATAAATATAAGTCGCAAACATAACCCCAGGACTAGTTAAAAACAGGAAATATAAAGTTGTTACTATGGTACCAATAATTTTATATTCCGGTTTAAAATAAGTGATTATCTCAATAGAGATCATGTTTAATAATGTAGATACCAAAACAGTAAGAATACAATTTAAATAAATTTTATGCCTTCTTTCTTTTACAGTAAAAGAAATTGCAAAATTAATGAGAAGAACCAGCGATAAAATAAAAACGGTTAATTCACCAAGTAAATTATACATCCTTTTCATTTTATCACTTTTCTCTAATTTGTCTAATATTTATTCGATATTTTTTTCAAATTATTCTAAAATCTCTAATACCGCTTTTACAGGAAGATGGTCAGAAAAACCTTCACCGTTATACAATTTATAACCTTGTGGAACGCCTTCCTCACTGGTCCACTCTTCTCTTATTTGCGGAGCAAAAGATTTTATCCCGACTTTCCCTGAAACAAAAATCTGATCAATCTTTTCCCATTCATCCTGGAAAAAATAACTGCCTGCGGCACTTGTACTGTTCCCCCATTTATCAATCCAGGACGTTGTTACTTTTACATTGTTTTCACTGCCACGCAGTATTATATTTCCTTCTTCATCGCCTTTATTTTCATTAAGACAAAAATCATTTATATCACGGTTGAAATCTCCGCAGATCACAGCACGAAAATTTTCATTCTCTGTTTCACGGCATTTCGAAATCAAGTTTGCAAGCTGAAGTTCCTGCCAGTCTCTCCAGAGCTCTGTTTCTTCTTCCCCACCACTTTTACTTTTCCAGTGATTTGCAAACACCACAATATCCGTTTCCCCAATTTCAATTTTTACCTGTATCACCGGACGCATTGAAGGCTGTTTTTCATTTTCACTTTGAATATCAAGTCCATGTACCATAAATTCTTTTAAGGGATATTTTGAAATTACTGCATTTCCAATGGCTGAATCTGGCTCTTTCGCAAAAACAGAATAGGACCATAAATCTTTATTACGCCAGGAATCTCCTGAAAGAAAATTCGAAATATCCTGAAGGATTTCTTCATTTTCTATTTCCTGAAAAACATAGACGTCTGCATCCAGAATACGAATCACTTTGCAAAGCCGCTCAAGACGCACTTTATACGATTCAACACCCCAATTCCCGCTTTTCTTATATTCACTGTATTCGCAACCGTCTTTTTTTCCGTCAAAAAACTCCTGCGCATTATAAGAAACTATGGAAAATTCACCCTTTTGTAATGCATTTGTCTGTACATTTGATGAACAGCCACTGCAACCTGCAAGACAAAAACTTATTCCCAAAAAACAAAAAAGCCATACATACCGCTTCATAAAAACCTCTGCAGTATATATGGCTTTTTTTATTCAAAACAGGAAAGAAGAAATGAAAAATCTTTCCTTTTTTTTATTTTTTTAGTTGTTGAACTTGAAGAACAGAACGTCACCATCCTGAACTACATATTCTTTTCCTTCCATGCGGTACTTTCCGGCAGCCTTGATTGCGGCTTCGTCTTTGTACTGGCGCAGGTCATCAATTGTGTAAGCTTCAGCCTTGATGAATCCTTTTTCAAAGTCTGTGTGGATTACACCAGCAGCCTGTGGAGCTTTGTCTCCAGCATGGATTGTCCATGCACGGCATTCATCAGGTCCGCCTGTAAAGAATGTGCGAAGTCCCATAAGGTGATAAGCTTTACGAGCCAGAACTGCAAGACCAGATTCTTTAAGACCAACAGAATCCATAAAGTCTTTGCGGTCAGCAGGATCTGTAATTTCAGCCAGGTCAGCTTCGAACTTACCACAAATCACGATAACTTCAGATTTTTCTTCTGCTGCATATTTTTCGACGATTTTTACGTAATCGTTTGTGCCTTCGGCAACTGTGTCTTCATCAACGTTTGCAACATAAAGTGTTGGTTTCATTGTAAGAAGGAACATATCGCGAACGGCTTCTTTTTCGTCATCTGTAAGATCTGCTGTGCGGGCACATTTTCCATCAATCAGCAGAGGCTTGATTTTTGCTACAGCACTGTTCCATGGAGCCAGCTGTTTTTCTGCTTCTTTTCCAAGAGCACGAACAGTTTTGATGTTCTTTTCTTCGCGTTTTGTGATTGTATCCAGGTCGGCCTGGCAAAGTTCCCAGTTGATTGTAAGGATATCGCTTTCAGGATCGATTGGAGCTGCTTCGTTTGCATTGTCACGAACGTGCATGATGTCAGGGTTATCAAAACAGCGTACAACGTGTGCGATTACTGAACATTCGCGGATATTTGCCAGGAATTTATTTCCCAGACCTTCACCATTTGAAGCACCCTTAATAAGACCTGCAATATCAACGAATTTTACGCTTGCAGGTGTCTTCTTTTTTGGATTATGAATGCTTGAAATAAAATCCAGGCGTTCATCAGGAAGGTCTACAATTCCGATGTTAGGGTCAATTGTACAGAAAGGAAAGTTTGCAGCTTCTGCAGGGGCAGCTGTCAGAGCTGAGAAAATTGTCGATTTACCAACGTTTGGAAGTCCAACGATTCCACATTCAAGAGCCATATTAAATCCTCAAAAAAAATTACTAATATAATATGTAAATATAATGAAATAATCTGATTTTATAAAGGGAAAGAACCTACGAGTTTAAATTGGAAAATTTGAGTTTTTGGATATTTTTTTCATACTTTTCTTGACCTTGGAATGTTTATAATTTATTATTTAAGTTATGCCATTGCCTAGCAGTCAGTTGATTAGCCGCTATTACGATATTTATCGTGATAAGGAAATCACTTTTACAAAAGAAACTCTTCATTACCTGCGAATTGACCCGCGCCAGATTTACGTAAAATGTGCCGGTGGTCAGTGGCCTTGTATTATTAACTCTACTTCTTTTCAGCTTTCAAAAATCATTCTTGGCGTTGGAAGCGGAGCTATTGCAGAAATCAAAAAAAAGCCAGATATGCCTGTTCAGGTACGTTACTGCTTTATTCAGGAAGACAACACTCCTTTAAGCTTCTTCGTAACCGGCCATGTAACACAGATTTCCCCTTTCAAAGGAACAAATGAACTTGTTATCATTACAATTTCATTTACTCAGCAGCCTCCTGATGATCTGATTCTCCGCATGGGACAGTTTATCGATACAAACGAAAACTTTACCAACCGCCGTGACGAACGTATTATCATCAATAAAGATATAGTTCGCCGCTTAAATCTGGAAAAAGAAGAAACAATCATCAGTATTTCGGGTGTTCCACGCCGTTGTATCCTCCGTGACCTTTCTTTTGGCGGATGTAAAGTAATGTGTATGGGCGTTCCAAAATTCCTTATGAATAAGGATTCAGACCTGAGATTAGCATTTACTGAACCTCAAATTTCGTTTAATATACCTGGAATTGTTAAAAATGCAGAAAGCCTTGAAGGACGTAAAGACATTTGTCTTGTCAGCATTGCTTTCAATCCAGAACAGGTTCCAATGCAGTTCAAAGTACTCATCAACCAGTTCCTTACGAATAACAAGAAAACTTTGCTTGAGTTGAATAAAATGGCTCTTCAGCAGCAGATGAATCAGCAGAATGCTATGAACGCCAAAAATCAGCCTCAGCAAGTTATATAATCAATTAATACATTTCACAGGGTACATATGAATCCAAAAAATCCTCTCGACTCGATTTTTTACATTACAATTCCGGAAGATTATGCTTTCAGCCATGAAGCTATGAAAGTTGACGCTAAAATTCCTCTTCCGGTTCAGAAAAAAGATGGACAGGAAGACAAAACTCCTGATTTGAATGACATCACTACTGAACAGATTCTGGCAGGAATTCTTACAGTTCTGGCTTATGATCATCACAATGAAAATCTGGAATATTACCGTACAGTTATTAAGAACGCCCGCCCTAATATTCTCAAAGAATTAGGTGAAACAGCCGTTCTGAAAGCACGCAACGAAGACTTTGAACTTGCCGAAGAAATCTTTATGGCACTTCTTGGACTTGAACCGGACAATGCTTCTATCATTCTGAACATGGCTCTTTTCCTGGATACACGTGCAGACAATTACCGCCGTTCCGGACTTGAAGAAGATGCTGACGCTTACGATGCCGATGCCATCAAATATTACAAACGGGCTATGGAAGCTGAACCACCTATTCCTGATGCTTATTTCAATGCTGGCTTCTACTATCTGAAACAGAATAATTACCGCGAAGCAAAAGACTGTTTTGACTCATACATTACACTTACCTGTGAAACACCGGATGAAGAACTTGGAGAAGAAGGAATCTACAAGAAAGAACGTGCTCAGGAAATTCTGAACAACATCAGTAAAACAAATATGGATGATGTTCACTTCCAGAAAGCTTACGAACTTATTTCCAAAGGAAAAGAACAGGAAGGAATGGATGAAATCCTTTTCTTCATCAAGAACAATCCAAAAGTATGGAATGCATGGTTCATGCTTGGCTGGGCTCTTCGCAAAGTAGAACGTTTCACAGACGCAAAAAACGCCTTCGAAGAATCTCTTAAATGTCCGGAAGGCGACAAAAACGCTGAAACATACAACGAACTTGCACTTTGTCTTCTTCAGGAAAAAGACTTTGACGGTGCCGAAAAGAATATGATGAAAAGCTTTGAACTTGATCCTGAAAACACAAAGGTCATTTCAAACCTTGGATATCTTGCTCTGGCACGCGGCGACAAAGAAATGGCACAGAAATATTTCACAACTGTTCTGGAATATGCTCCAAACGATGCCATTGCCGCCGCAGAACTGGCCAAACTGGAAGCCGACGAATAGAATCTAGGATTAAATCAAATAGTTCCTGCTGCGCCGCGGAGGCTGGTTGTCACACCGATTGAAATGTAGGGGTAATGGCAGCTAACGCAACGCACCTCACGGTGCTATGAGGAAATCTGTTTGTATAGGATATGATTTTTTTGTATGGCGGATTGTATGTGATATCGTCTTTGTCGAAGTTTAGCGTCTGTGTTGTTCCTTCGCGTAATTCATTAAAGCAAAGATATTTATTTGATTTAATCCTGCTTGAAAAAAACTTACGCAAGGGAACAAAACGGTCAGGCAGAAACATTTGAAGCGCGGCTTTATAGTTACTACTACGCGCTTCACATGTAGCGACGGTACCTAGCGGTTCTGCCGACCGTGATTGTGACCGGGAGTAAGTTTTTTTAGAGACTATATAAAATCAAATTAAATATATTTGATTTAAATGTAGGTTTTACTTTACCATCACCTTGTCGCCGACGCGGATGCCGGCTCTTGAATACCAGCCTTGTGGTACTTCAAGGGCGTAACGACAGCTGACTGTGCTAACAATGGGGGCAAGGCTGTAAGGTTTCATATCATAAATATTTTTAATCACCCCTTCTGAATCAAGATAAGCAATGCTCAGAGGGGTTGGTGTATTTTTCATCCAGAATGAAAGAATCTGGTCTTTTTCAAAAACAAACAGCATTCCAGTTCCATCAGGGATTTTTTTACGATTCATAAAGCCGTAATTACGTTCTTCTTCTTCTACGGCCATTTCAGCCTGGACAGATACTAAAATGCCGTCGGAGCGTTTTATCATCAGTTCTTTTACAGGAAGCTTACTTTTTGCACATGCACTGAAAATTGTACATAATAAAATCAGAACTGATATACTTATTTTTGTTTTTAATCCTTTCATGTTTCCCGCCTTATAAGCCGCTTAAAAAATCTTCCCTGTTTCTTTCAACAACGCCAGGCTGAACTGTTGATTTATTTTGCAGTTCCTGAAATTTCTTATTGGCAACATATTTTAATGTTAAAGGTTTTTCCAAACTCATGGTAATTTCATCATTTTTCCAAACAGCTTTTTCAGGACTCAGACTGTCCGGATTACCATATTTGTCACACAAAGTAGTGAAAATCGAATAATAATCCATCTTTTGTGTATTAACATTTATAATGATGATATATAGTTCTTCGTCTGCGAACTGAAACCAGCAGCGATTCAAGAAATTGCTTCCAAGACCTTTTTCTGCATCAGTTTCAATGAGAACACGGTTTTCTCCGGGTAAAAGTGAAACGTCTCTGTCGCCGTGATACCCGAAATCACTGTTACTCTTCAAAGCTTCTTTTGCCGCTTCCAGAGACATGCCAAGTTTTACTTCGCCATAGCCATTTGGAATTTCTTCCGAAAAAAGACTGTCTGCAAAAAAGAGAAAGCCGATAATCAAGGCAAAGATTTTTAAACATCTTTTCATATTCTGATTATCGGCTTTTATGTATAACAGGTTAAATAAAAAAATGGGGCTGTCAGCCCCACTTTCTATTTTCCACTTTTCTTATAAAAAGCAGCCTGTTTTGAAACTTCATAACAATCTTTTACAAGTACTTTTCCGCCAATTATTTTTATAAATGACAGATTCTGGAAATCGCTTACGGCTTTTGGAGCCAGGTTTGCAGGTATACCGCACATATTTGCAATATCCTGGGCGGTAAGATCTGACTGCCACTGAATATTTGGTTTATCACAATTAATCTTCTGTTTTTCAACCTGAAGCGAAATCATATCTATCATTTTATGAACCGGGTCTTTCAGGTAAGCATTTTCAATCTGACGGTACATAGACCAAAGACGGTCAGCAAGTGTCGTTGTAAGACGTGAAATCAGCTGAGGCTGTGTAGAAACCATCTGATCAAAGTTGGAACGGTTTACGACCATAAGGCGGCAGTCTGTATGTGCAATAGCGCTGGCTGAACGTGGTTTGTGTTCCAGAAGAGCCATTTCGCCAAACATATCCCCCTGCTTCAAAACCGCAAGTGTTACTTCTTTTCCGTCTACAACCTTCGAAATTGAGACCTGACCTTCCTGAATAATAAACATTTCAGCGCCGCTCTGGCTTTCCGAGAAAATCATTGTGTCTTTAGGATATTCACGGGTAAGATCAGCTGTAGGTTCATAATATACAGCCTGTGTTCTAGGTTTAAGTGCCACAAAGCGCTTTTTTGCCATTTCCGCATTTGCGCCCTGAGGCTTTGTTTTCAAATACTGGTAATAAGCAAAAACTGCAATATCCATAAGCCCTGCGTTATCATAATATTCTGCAGTTCTGAAAATCTGTTCTGCTGTATCTGAACTGATATTATTCAGTGTCAGCTGTGCCAGAATATCATTCATAGTACGCATACGAGCAGCAAATGATTTAATGATTTTAAGGGCCAAAGGAGTGTTCTGTGCGATAAGTTCAGGATACTGATCTTTTTTTACTGAAATAACAGTTACATCTGTCAGAGCAATTGCAGTTTCAATCTGTGCATGACCCGACATACAAGGAACTACACCGATAAAGTCTCCTGGTCCGTAACGAACCGGCTGACCTTTATCTGAAGACTTTGAACACTGAACAAGTCCTTTCTGAACAATATAGAAAAAATTAGCGTTGAATTTTCCTTCAACAACAATATATGAACCTTGTTTAAATTGAACAAAAGATAACTGTAACGCCATTTTTCCCCTCAGACTTTTTTGGTAATACTAAATTATAATTGGAACTGTTCTATTCTTCAATAAAAATGATTTCAGGCTCCAAATCAAAACCAAATTTCTCTTTTACTGTTTCCTGAGCTTTTTTTACCAAACCTTTTACATCTTCGGCCGAAGCTCCGTCTGTATTTACTATAAAATTACCGTGAAACTCTGCTATTTGTGCTCCGCCAATTCTGAAACCTCTCAAACCGGCTTCATCAATCAGTTTTCCGCTTGGTTTCCCGAAATCGTGATTGTTTTTAAACACGCTTCCAGCACTTGGAAACTTAAAATGACCTCTGTCTTCGCGGCCTTTTATATAACCTTCACATTTTGAGCGAATAGCATCGCGGCCTTCCTGATCTTCTATAGGAGTAACCTTAAAAATCCCGGCTTTTATGATTTTTCTTGAATTCTGAAAAGGTGATTTTTTATAGTCCCAGTTTATAGAATCTTCGGAAAATAGTTTTGAACAGGCGTCATAGTTGGCGGCGCCGTTTTCTTCCAGCCACCAAGTTTCATAAATGTTTTCTGAAACGGATTTATCAAAGCAGCGGGCGTTCATAAAAAGTGCGCCGCCCACAGTTCCCGGAAGTCCTGCAAATTCTTCAAAACCTGAAAGACCGTTTTCAGTACAGAAATCTACCAGTTCTTTCATGGTAGCGCCTGCTTCTGCCATAACCAGACCAGGTTCTATCTGTGTAATTTTATTCAGTTTTCTTGTACAGATAACGGCGCCGCGGAATCCTTTATCTGAAAAAACCAGATTGCTTCCGCCGCCAAGAAGAAAATATTTTATGTTTTGTGATTTACATTCATCGATAATTCCAATCAGCTCTTCAAAGTTTTCCGGCTCATAAAATTTATCAGCCGGACCGCCAATCTGGAATGTTGTATGATTTTTTAATAATTCATTCTGACTAATATTCATTAGTTTCAGTATATCACGAATCAGCTTTTTTTTCTTTCCTTAAGCTTTTCGTTCATTTTGTGTGCCATGTTTACATCAATCCTGTATGTGATTATTGCAACAACAAAAAATACAACAAATATAGTTATCTCCATTCCAATTACAGTTTTCAAATTTTTGAAACTGAACCAGTGAAGAAGAAATCCTACTCCTAATACAACAATATTCACAAAAATGAAAAAAATAATTCCCTGTATAAATCTTGCATTTTTTGTAGCAGTTTCTTTACTGTAAATCAAAGTTCCAACCACTGCAAAAACTGCCGACATTCCAAGAACTCCGAAAATATAAGATACACTTAAGCCCGGGTCGAAACCAAAAAATATGCATATGTATATTCCCGAAAACAAAAAAATTCCCGTTGAAATTCTAGTAAAAAGATTAATTAGTACATTTATCTTCTCTTTATTCATTTTTTCGCTCCTATTCCAGTCCAAGCATTTTTTTCAATTCTGATACATACATTCTTGAAATGATGATTTTGCATCCATTTTCTAAAACTGCTTCAAAACGGCTTCCAAAGGCAGGCGATAAACTTTCCACTTTGTTCAAATTCAGAATTGTAGATTTGTTTGCACGCATGAAATCGGTTTTTGAAAGGCTTTCTTCCAGCATATAAAGTTTGTCTTTTGACTCAAAAACTCCGTCATTTGTATATGCAAATACCCGGTTTTCTACCGATTCGAAGTATAAAATGTCCTTTTCTTCCAAAGGGTAAATTTTCTCCTCACGGTAGAAAATCATTTTTCCTTTTTCTGTTTTCATTGTATTCAAAAGCCTGACAATATTCTCATCAAGACTTGAACACTTTACAATAATTTCATCTTCTTCTTCGGGATTTTTATCCAGAATTGTAATTTTCATTTTTTTTTAATTTCCTAAACTCAGTTAACAAAAGCCATCATTTTTTCTGCTTCATTCAGCATCAATGCAGCTTCTGTTTCTTTTCCACAAATATTATAGCACTCAGAAGAACTTACGTACAAATAAGCCGCAAAAAGAAAATCATTTTTTTCATTACTTTTTTCTGCAATTTGTTTTTGAAGTGCAGCTGCCTTTGCAAAATCTTTTGCACCTGTTTCGGCTTTTGCAAAAACTCCGTTTGGAACAGCTTTTGAAACACTTGCTCTGTTCAAAAGAATATCTATTTCTTTTTCGTGCCCTTCTCCAAGCTCTACGGCTTTGTCCAGATATGTGAAAGCTTCATTTACAAGTTTCACGGCCTGAGCTACATTTGCTTTCCCACCGCGCATTGCTACAAAACTTCCGTAATAAGCCAAAGCAACTGGATCTTCCGGATTTTCTTTTAAAAGTTTTTCAAAAAATTCTTCACTATATTCTATATTTCCAGATTCTTCCCTCTTGTACTGTTCATAAAATATTTTCTTGATTTCTTCAATTCTGTTTTTATTATCTTTTGAATTTATTTTTGCCTGCATATTTACTTCAACAGGATTAAGTTCAGCTTTCTTAAGTTCTTCATCATTCCAGTTTCCAAGCTGACTATTTTCTCCCAGTATGTCATAAACTTTTGGAATCAAATTATGAAACTCCTGACCTTTTGCCACCGAACCTTTCGAATATGATTTTCTTTTTTCAACCGGCATGAATCCGCCTCTGTCCCATTTTGAATATCCGCCGACCAGAACATAATGCCAGGTGTTTTCTGCTGTGTAGATTTTCTGAAGTTCTTTTATTTCCAATGGAATTCTCATTTGAATTTTATTTCCATTCTCTGAAAATGAAAGCTGAGCATTTCCTATCATTTCTTTTTTTACATTATAAATTTTTCCTGTTCCTTCACTTATCCAGACTGCATAATGCCAGGGTTTTGAAAAACTCACATTTTCTGCGTTTTCAAAAAGAGTTGAGCTTTCTCCTTCTTCTTTATTTGAGTCCATACCAAAATAAATCATTATGTTTGCTGACTCTTTTGCGTTTCCTTTGAATTCTAAATCAAACTGCCAGTAATCAGGAAAACTTTGCCAGATTCCATTATAAACAGGTCTATGAATTCCATAACGAATTAAATCCATTGAACCTTTTTCAAACTGACTGTTTGCAGGATAAACAAGATTTCCTGCTCCTTTGTCATCTTCTGTATCATCAAAAATTTCTGCGGCAAGTTCTCCTCCAGTCATTGAAGGATTTACTTTTAGCTTAAGTGATGTTGCAAGAAATTTTGAAAGTGCCGAACTCGAAATAAAAAATACACTTACACCAAATAAACTTACAAATCCTATTATCGCTGCTCTTATATAATAAATTGCTTTTGTATTTTTCATTTATTTCACCAGTCCTCTTAAAATTAAATCCACAGCTTTGATTACAAAACCTGAAGACATAACAACTGCAAATGTAAAAGCCGCAAATCTGAAAAGCTGTGCCGGGTCCAGAAACGCCTGAACAAGTTTTCCGAACTTTGAATTTACTTCAGGACGTCCACACTTATGTTCAAACCTAAAGGCATAAGAAATTGCCTTTTCAGGACACACACCAATACATTCGCCGCACTTGGCACAAGTCATTTCTGGTTTTCCTTTTTTATCCTGAATTGTCTTTATATCAATTGCTCCAAAGCCACACACGTTTGCACATTTCATACAACCCTTACATTTATCTGTATCGATTCTGATTTTAAATGGACTCACACCATCCAGAAGAGAAGCCATTGCTCCGAACGGACAAAGGCTTGAACACTGGGTTCTTCGTTTTGTAAGAACCGGCATGATTACAACAAGGCCCAGAAACAAGCCGATAAACATTACAGCTCCGATCAAACTAGGAATTGAATTCACCGGCGAAAATTCTGTTACCAGTTTGAACGGACAGAACCATTCGCAATACACTGCACTCATTGCACCGATTGAAACCAGCACAATAAATGCCAGAAATGCAAACTGGAACTCACGGATTTCCTTATTTTTCGGAACAAGATTTAATTTTCTTTTTTTAGATGCATGACTAAATCCTTCTTCCCAACCGCCGTAAAAACAAACCCAGCTGCACCACCCACGCCCGATTGTAAGTGTTAAAATAAGCCAGATGCAAAGCATACTGGAAACTGCAGCGTAATGACCTGAAATACGGGCAGGGAAAATCAGATTTCCTGTAATGATAAAAGGAATCATAACCTGAGGAATTGCAATATGACAGAATGGAAGTTCTGCATTACTCATGGCGCTATCTGTAATTGCCATACTTCCGCGTTCTGCATATAAATCTCCGATAAATGCAATACAGAAAAAAACTGCAAAAAGTGTCTGAAAGATTCTTCTGTATTTTACACCGCTTCCTCTTTTTTTCTGTTCTGCAAAAGTCATTGCTGTGAAAAGGTAAATTAAAAAAACTCCATACAATACTGAAGGAATTGAAAAATTATTCATCAGCATTACAAAGAACAGAACAATAAAAGACATCAATAAACTTAATGTAATCGAAACTATTTTTTTCATTTCTCAAACTCTCCTTCTTAAAAGAACAATGGAATCAGACCATTGAAAATCAAAAAGTATGCACCAACAAGAATCTGTGTTATGCGTGAAATTTTTTTCAAAACGCTGATTCTTTTTGTAAGAAACGGAATACCTAAAAGCGGAATGAAAAACGGCAGTGTGCCGGTGTAGAAAAATACGAAATAGAAAAAGCCTTTAAGTCCGTTACCGCCAAATACCGAACGGCAGATTGCTGTCCATAATGGCGGGCAGATATGGAGCCCAACTGCAAGTCCCGTAAGGGCGGCCGTTACCCAGTCATTTCCGATTTTTCTAAGCTTCGGACATTTGCAGCCGCCTTCGCAATTCGACCAGGGAAATCTTACGCCAAGAGAATTACATAAAAGTGAAAGGCCGCAGAAAATGTATGCGTAAACTGAAAGTCTTCTTGCCATTACAGGATCAAAAAATTCGCTGATTAAAAGTCCTGCGGCTCCAAACACTGCGCCTAAAATAAAATACATTGCAAGGCGACCAAGAAGAAAAGTTCCTGTCAATGCGGCATTTCTTCCGTAACTCTGTTTTTCTGTACCAAACAAAAACGGAATCAGAACAGGACCACAATACATGGCACAATAAGTTCCTGTTGAAAACCCAAGTAAAATTGCTTCAAGAATCATTTATACTTTTCTCCTTTTATTCTTCGTAACGTCTTAAAACTTTTTCTGCTTTCTTTGCGTTGTCCGAACCCGGTGCACATTCCACTGCCATATCTAAATAATCCAGTGCTGTATCCAGATCTCCTTCTTCAATTTTGAAAAGACCCATATTCAAATAGACATAAGCTTTTGTTTCATCATCAAGCTGATTCAGATTTTTTTCATTCTCAAAAAACTTCACATCATTCTGGATTACAAAATATCTTTTGTATGGTGAACTGGCGCTTACTTCAATTCCGTTTCCAAGGCGCAGAATTCGAAGCTCCAGGTTTTCCGGCTCCTTCTTTACCGCTTCATCAATCAGTTTTGAACCTTCTTCCAAATACTCCAGTGCCTTCATTGGATTTTTTTGTGCAACAAAACCAGCTTCCATTGTGACAACACTTCCATAATATGCTTTGGCTGTCATATTTTTTTCCAGATACGGTTCCAAAACTTTTTTACATTCTTCTATTGTTTTTTCTTTCCCTGTTCCAACTTTTCCATGAAGCTCAATGCCTTTGGCCAGATCTTCTTTCTCTCCTGCAATT
Source organism: Treponema sp. (assembly GCA_024402535.1). Classification (GTDB taxonomy): domain Bacteria; phylum Spirochaetota; class Spirochaetia; order Treponematales; family Treponemataceae; genus Treponema_D. The sequence goes on along the minus strand of JAKSTN010000016.1, from coordinate 31,720 downwards.
ACCGAAAAACTTATTAATCCTGCTAAAACTATTCCCATTATTTTTTTCATTTTCTTCTCCTTTATTTTTTTATCTTTTAAAATCCTTTTGTTGCTGCAAAAGAAAATTTTCCATTTCCCTTAAAATTTATTCCGTAACAAAATGTGAAATATGCAAAAACCGGATTATCAAAAAGCAAACGAATTCCACCTCCTACCGCCTCTCTCATTTTTCCTTCAATCATTGCCATATCAAAAAAAGCAAACGGCTGAAGCCCCATTTTAAAAACTGATGTAAAAGAAACCGTTGTCACATTCCACTTTGTTTCAAAAGCCGAATATAAATAATTCGAACCGCTTAATTCTTTTTCGCTGTAACCGGAGCGAATCACTCTATTCGAAAAACAATTGTTTGATGAAAGTCCTTTACTGACTCCACTCAAACTGCAGTTCCCAATCCCTCCGCCCGCACTTACTGCCAGTGTCAAATAAGAAACTGGTGTCCAGTCAACTGAATAAATAGTTTCAAAACTTTTGAACAGGTTTTCATTCTCAAAAGGATTCAAAACTACCTGTGTACAAAACTCTGACCACATGATTTCCGAAAAATATTTTTCGCATTTCAGATATGGTCTCAACAAAAATTTTTCGGCTTCAATTTTTTTTCCAAAAGAATAATCAGCATTTACATCAACACAAAACCTGTTTCCTGCCCCAAGAAAACATCCTGCAGTTCCAAGTGCTTGTACAGTTGAATAATTTCCGTCTTCCAGAAAAGCGGCAGGACCATCCCAGAAAAGTGAAGTTCCCAAAATCAACGGTGTATTAAATGCTTTTTCATATTTCCAGGCTGCACCATTTACGTTCCAGCCAACATACCCCAAGGCTTCCATTCTCTTTCCACATAAACCTGCGCGCCCAAAAACACCATAATATCCTCCGCCTCCAAATCTTGGGAAAAAACCGCTCTTCACTGTAATCAGCACTGTTCTCTTTTCCGGATTTTTTCTTGCTGGAACAATCACAGCTTTTGCTGAATAAACTAACCCCGATGCCCTTATTCTTAATTCTGTTTCACAAACTTCTCTATCTAAATTTTTCAATGAAATAGATTTCCCTGGTTTCAAGTTTGTGAAACTCAAAACGGTTTCCGGTAAAAGGCGAAGTTTTCTATTTCCATTGTTTTCATTTTCATCACTCAATCCATCTTCTTTCCAGGAAAACTCATAATCATCAATTACGATTTTTACCTGAGAAATCTGAACTTTATTTGATTCTGAAAAAATCTTTCCGCAAACCAGAATCAAGAAAATCACTTTAAGCACTGTTTTTTTGTTCATGCCACCACATTACAGCGACTATATTTTTAAAGGAATATAGTTTTTTGTATGTTGCAGAAAAGGTCTGGTAAGTTGCAAAATAATGAACCTGAAAAAATCATCATTAATCACTAACTACCAATAAATAGAGAAATTCATTAAACTAATCACTATTAGTTTTATAAGAGGTACAATATGGCACTTAAACTTTACAACACAATGGGTCGCAAACTTGAAGAATTCAAACCACTGACAGAAGGAAAAGTTGGTTTCTACGGATGTGGACCTACAGTTTATAACTATGCACATATCGGAAACCTTCGCGCTTACGTTTTCCTTGATACACTTCACAGAACTCTGGAATACCTTGGATACGAAGTAAATCACGTTATGAACATTACCGACATCGGTCACCTTACAGGAGACGCAGATGACGGTGAAGACAAAATGGTAAAAATGGCTAAGGAACGTCAGCAGACTGTTCTTGATATTGCCAAATTCTATACAGACGCTTTCCACAACGACATTGACCGCCTGAACATTATCCGTCCAACAACTGAATGTCCTGCTACTCAGCACGTTCAGGAAATGATTGAACTGATCAAAAAAATCGAAGCCAACGGTCACACATACATGGCTGGCGGAAACCTGTACTACGATACAACAACTTTTGCCGATTACGGAAAGCTGGCAAACCTTAAGCTTGAAGAACTGAAAGAAGGTGCCGGTAAACGTAAGGAAGTTGTTATCGACGAAAACAAGAAAAATCCTCACGACTTTGTTCTGTGGTTCACAAAATCTAAATTCGAAAATCAGGCTCTTACATGGGATTCTCCTTGGGGCGTTGGTTATCCTGGATGGCATATTGAATGTTCAGCCATGAGTATGAAATACCTTGGAAAACACTTCGACATCCACACAGGCGGTATCGACCATGTTCCTGTTCACCATACAAACGAAATTGCTCAGAGTGAAGGTTCATTCTCTGAAGAAGACCGCGCTCAGGGACCTTGGGTTAATTACTGGATGCACAACGCATTCCTGGTAATCGAAGGTGCTACAAAAATGAGTAAATCAAGCGGTAAGTTCCTGACACTTCAGTCACTTATTGACCAGGGTTACGATCCACTGGATTACCGTTTCTTCCTGCTTGGTGCACATTACAGAAGCCCTGCAAATTTCAGCTGGAATTCCATGGATTCTGCTAAAAACTCACGCCGTGCACTGGTTCAGCGTGCCACAAAAGTGGTAGAAGCTGCAAAAGGTAAGGAAGCCGACCTTTCAGAAGCTGCAAAAGCATACCTTGATGCCTTTACTTCCGCTATGGAAAATGACCTGGGAACACCTCAGGCTCTGGCTCAGCTGCAGAAATCTCTTAAAGACGAAAATCTTTCAGCAGAAGAAAAACTTACACTTATCCGTAAAATGGACAAAGTTCTTGGTCTTAAAGTTGAAGACTGTGCCGAAAAGCTCCTGAAAGAAGCCGCAACACCAGTTGCTGACACTCACGCAGGCGATCCAGAAGCAGACGAAATCAACGCTCTGGTTCAGGCCCGTCAGGACGCTAAAAAGAACAAAGACTGGGCAAAAGCCGATGAAATCCGTAACGCACTTACAGCCCGCGGAATCACAATTGTAGATACACCAACCGGACCTACCTGGAAGCGCGGATAATTATATTGCCGTTGTGGGGTTTTCTTTTGAAAACCCCTAACGACGTCAGAAGCCTTTTTAAGCACATTTCTTTGTTGCGCGTCTTTACGGCGCTTCCGCAGCTCGGTAACCCTCGGCCGCCTTCGGCGGCTGCCCTCACGGGCACTGCTCCAGTGCCTGACGCAATCCTCAAAACCCGTAACTAACACCCGTTAACTTTTGTTTATAATCGTAAACAATGTAATTTTTTTCCCGATAATCAAAAAAAGGAGTACTTATTATGTTTAATTCCCTTAAAGCCGGTGGAATTCTGATGATTCCAATTATCATTTGTGGAATCTGTTCAGTTTTCATCATTATTGAACGTCTTTATTATTTCATCACCATTAAAAAGCGTGATGCTCGTCTTATGTATGGTATTAACAGTTCCCTTAAAGCTGGAAACTTCGAAGCCGCTGCTGTTGCCTGTGCCGAAGCAGACACACCAACAAGCCAGGTAATTAAAAAGGCTATAGACTGCCGTCGCTGGGATGAAAAAGACTTAAATACTGCAGTTGAAAGTGAAATGAACCTTGTTGTTCCAAAATTTGAACATCTTATTACACCTCTTGGAACCATCGCTAATATCGCAACTCTTCTTGGGCTTCTTGGAACCGTTACAGGTAACATCAAAGCTTTCGGTGTTCTTGGTGCCGGAGGTTCCATGGGTGACCCAACCCTTCTGGCAAGCTCAATTGCCGAAGCACTTGTAACTACAGTTGCAGGTCTTACAGTTTCCATTCCTTCACTTATTTTCCATAACTTCTTTGTTTCACGGGTAAATCACAGAATCGTAGAAATGGAAGCTCATGTTACAGATGTTCTTCTTATGCTGGCAGGACGTATCTAAAACTAAGGAAAGGTAGTTATGAAAATTAAAAACCGAAATTCCAGAATTCAGGCAACAATCGATATGACACCAATGCTGGACATCGTTTTTCAGCTGATTCTTTTCTTCCTGGTTTCTACAACTTTTGCTATTGTTCCTGGAATCAAACTGAATCTTCCACAGAGTACCACAGCAGAAGGAACTTCAGTTCAGGGCATAACAATTTATGTTACTGAAGCTAATCAGATGTACTTCAATGACCAGCCTGTAAATATGGAAACTTTGGGAGAATCTCTTGTTTCATTCGATACAGGCGACACAAAGAAAAACGAATTCCCTGTTTCACTAGAAGCAGACAGCATGGTTACAAACGGAACAATCGTCGGATTATTCGATGTAATCCGCAAAAACGGATACAGCGTAATTAACTTACGAACGCGGTCAAACTAACAGGTTTTACAAAATGATCAGACCACCATTATTTGGAAAAGACAGTTCACCTCAATATACAGCTCCACGCATTGCCGGAATTGGAACAGGCATTATTACATTCATTTTTTTCCTTTTCATGCTAATTGCACCAGGGCCAAAACCTAAACAAAAATATGAAACAGTTCGTATTGTTCTGGACACTACACCTGTTGAATTAGAAAAGAAAGGCGGATCTTCCGCAAGCGGCATTCCTGAACCTGCTCCAAAAAAAGTTGAAGAAGTTTCAGCACCGGAATCTGTTCCAGCTCCTGCTCCTGCGCCAGCTCCTGAACCTGTAAAACAGACAGTTCAGGAAACACCTTCTCCGGCTCCTAAAAAAATAGAAACACCAAAAGCTGAACCTAAACCGGCAGCTCCAAAACCTGCTGCAGCACCTAAAAAGATAGAAGCTTCTAAACCAGCAGTAACAAAATCAGCAGATAAAACTCAAACAAAAAAGCTGGCCGAATCAAGAACTGAAAATTATACAAAACGTACAGACAATTCTTGGGAAACACGTAAATCTGTTGAAGATTTAATGGCTGAACAGGCTGAAAACCGTACCTCAAAAAGTACTACAACTACTCAGGATCCATGGGCTCAGTTTGATGATTCTGATGATTTTGTACAGACAAATACAGTACAGACTCAGAAAAAAGTTGATAATAAGTCCGCATTATCTGGTTCATCTGCTACCTCAACAACTAAAACTAACGATAAGCAGTCTACCTCAAATTCTGCAAATTCCACCCAAAATGTACAGACAAAAGCCGATTCCTCAACTTCGAATGCATTAAGCGGTATTGCAAAAACTCAATTTACAAACAAGACTTTCGTTTCAGGAAATTCTTCTGTGAACATGAAAACTGCATCTTCTTCCTCTGGTGAAACTTCAGTTTCTATGAATGACGGTTCAAGCAGAACTCTGGTAAAACCAAAAGAACCAAAGATCAATATCAGTTCAGAAGCTGCTAAATCAGTAAATGGAAGTCCAACCGTAAAAATTACCTTTACTGTAATGGCTGACGGAACAGTTCCTGAAAGCTCTGTAAAAATTACTCCAGCCAGTCTTCTTACTGAAGATCTCATTTCAGATATTGCCTGGCAACTTTCTATGTGGCGTTTTCAGCCAGGCGACAGTAATGCCACAGCCTCCTTTGATTTCACTATAAAGAAAAATTGATTTTCAACCAGACCCTGAATCAAGTTCAGGGTGACTTGATTTTCATTCTGATCACTTTATGTCATCCCGAACTATTTACTTCATCCCGAACTCGTTTCGGGATCTTTTTAAATCTCCAACTTACATACTAGTATTCTTTTAGGGAAAATCCCCTATATCTAATTTTCTTAAACGATTTAAATTAGAAATTACAAGTAAATATTTTTTAGGAGAAAAACAATGAAAAAAATCTTAACTCTTGGAATTATGGCTATGGCTGTAATTCTTGCATCTTGTGGCACAACAAAAGTTTCTGAACCTGTTGCAGAAAAAGCACCTTACGTTTTCACACCGACAGAAGAAGGAGACATGGACCTTTCTACTGCAAATTCTGCTGACTACCGTTGTGTAAAATTCAACGAAGAAACTGGTGTTCTTTCAGTTAAAGGTGCTGAATATTTCCAGGTTCCACTTGGGGATTATGTTGAAGCAGGAACAGTTATCAAAGTTCATCTGGTAGGAAAAAACAATGGTACAGTAGGTTTCCGCTGCTGGCTCACAGATGACAATCAGGTTACTCTTGCCGATCCACTTTACCTGGACTGCATTGGCGAAGGACTCCCTGCCGGCGATTTCGATCTTAACTTCGAACTGAAAGCTTCTGGAACAGTTGCAAACTTCTTCCTGAAAGGACCTCAGTATGGAACAATGATTGATGACATCGAAATCACAAAACTGGTACTTAACTGGTAATTTTTAGTGTTTGGTTTTTCAAAACGAAATAGATAATTTTATTTGCTCCGCCCGGATCATTTCATTATGGTCCGGGTTTTTTTTGGGGCTTACCGCTGGCGCGGTCGGCCCTTCCGTGTTCCCCTACGGTCAGTCCTTTGGACCCGCCGTTCGCCTGAAGGCTCCCGGCGTCACTCCAGGGCCTAAGCCTTTTCTCTATAGAAAAGATAAGTAAGAACGAACCCTGAAATCAGACCTAAAAGCATGGAAAGCATAAAAAGAAGAAATCCTGGTCCTGCAAAGGCTACACAGGTCAGCACACTAGGAAAAGCAAAGGAAATACAATGATTTCCTGCAAATCCCGCCAGTGCACCACCTACTGCCCCTGCTATACAGCCCCAGAAAAGAGGCCAAACCCTTGGAAGATTAACGCTGTAAAGAGCTGGTTCTGTAACACCAAGACAGGCTGTAAAACCACTCTGAATTGCAATTTGTCTGTCAAATTTGCCCTTTTCTGTTGAAATTCGGCACTTTAACGCTACAGCAAAAGCAGCTCCCGCCTGACCATAAACAGCAGCCCCTAAAAGAGGCATTATGACATCAAAACCTTGTGTTGCAATATTATTCAATGCAATAGGAACAATAGCCCAATGAGCACCAATAACTACCATCGGCTGAATCAATAAGCCCATAAATGCCCCTGCAACTATAGAATTCCAGTCATAAAGCAGGAAAAACAGCTTTGTCAGACCTGAACCAATCCAGGTTCCTAAAGGACCGAACAAAAGGAAGGTAAATGTAAGTACAATGCACATACAAATGATTGGTTTAACGAATCCTTTGATTACTTCTGGTAAAAAGCGGTCACAAGGAAGCTCTACAAGCTTTAAAAGTCCTACAGCAAGCAAAACAGGTATTACACTTGAATGATATATGGCCTGAGGCACATTTATTCCCAAAAAAGGGAAAGTCTGACCGTTTTCCAGCAGATTCATCAAATCCGGATACAACATAGCCACAGGAATCATCATTGATATGAACATATCAGTTTTCCACTGTCTGGAAGCCGTTGCTGCCAGGAAGAAAGGCAGAAAATAGAAGAAACCATCAGAAACAGCATAAAAGATACGGTATATACCGTTTTCAGGAGTCATAACTCCAAAAGTAACCAGAAGAATTAAAATACTCTTCATTATACTGGCTGCAGTAATCAAATTGATTACAGGAAGGAATATACCTGTCAGATTATCTACTATTTTCTTACCAAAGGAAGTTTTTTCCTTATTATCAGTTTTATTTTCCATATATTAAGCTTCCTTAAGCTTTGTAACGTCTATCCAGGCAGAATATCCGGAATATTTCTCTAATTCTGGAATAGAAAGCTCAATTGCGCTGTTACTGCTTCCACAGGCAGGAAAAACAGTTTCAAAACGCTTCAAAGACTCATCCAGATACACAGAAATACCTTCATTCACTGCAAAAGGACAAACTCCACCTGGAGCATGACCAATAACTGCTTCTACCTGGTCAAACTGGATCATTTTTGCCTTTTCTTTGAAAAAAGCCTTGTATTTAGCGTTATCAACCTTTGTATCCCCTGCACAGAGTATTAAAACAGGCTTTTCAGCTACTATAAATGACATAGTCTTCGCAATACGGCATCCTTCGCATCCTAAAGCCTGTGCTGCCAGTTCTACAGTAGCACTGGACTCATTGAACTCCAATATTCTGCCTTCCATACCGAATTTGGCAAAATATTCACGTACTTTTTCAATTGCCATAGAATTTTCCTTATATATTGATTTATTTTTCTGATTTATCTATTTCAGCCTGTTCTTTTTCCAATTCAGAATATAAAAAGACCGGAGACCATAAAGCATTGTATTCTGTAAGCAAAGCTTTGAATAAAACAGTTCCAACCTTCATTTTTCTAAACTTTTCCAGGAAAAAATTAATATCATCTCCGTCAAAACCTGCAAATATGATCATTTCACCATTTTCCAGCTGATTTTCCGGAATATCATATTCTCCAGGATTTTCATCTACTCCAACTGCTCCAAAAAGCGAACCTAGAGTTTTATGAACCTCTTCTGGCTTAATTTGGCGGTAATTTGCTCCCATAAACTGACTTACAGCCTTTACAGCCGTATCTTTTGCGGAAGATAGTCCAACAGACATTACTTTTCTAATTTTCACAGTAAATTCCTCCATTATCTTGATTATCGGGTTAATTAATAAAACCATTAGTTTAAATTTTTTACTTACGAACGATTGTTAACAAATATAACAGACTAACAAACGGTCATAAATTTGTATTTTTCTGATTTTCAGGAAATGTTTCACGTGGAACACTTAAAATTGTGGATAACTATGTGGATACTGTGGATAAATCAATATGTTTCACATGAAACATTTGCAGTTCATTAATATATGGTCACACTATACTTTTTCTATGTTTCACGTGGAACAATAACCATATTTGTAACGAATTTCTAAATAATAATTTCCCTATATAAAATTTGGGATATTTTACATAAAGTTTCACGTGGAACAATTTTCTATATATCAAAACTCGTATAAACCAACTCATAATATTAGTTATCCCCTATTATGCTTGTTTCACGTGGAACATTTATTCTTTTCAATTCAATTAATATAAAAACCTGGATTTCTTATTAAATTACTAGTTTTATCAAATTATCGCAAAAATGAATAACTTCTAGTGTTTCACATGAAACATTCTTATTTCCCATTTGATTATTCCATTCACGATGTTTCACGTGGAACATAATCGTTTTAACACATCATATGTACCTGATTTTAATTTCCTATTCATTCTGTTTCACATGAAACATTTTTTGGATTATGCTGCAGGTCCACATGATCTATTTAAGTTTTTTTAGTGTTTCACATGAAACACTTTTGTTAATGAATCTTTTCCGAGAAATATTTTTCACGTGAAACATTTTAAAAAATGATTTTTTTTCTTACCCAGTTTCAAAATAATAAATCATAAGAATTTTTTACTGTTTCACGTGGAACACTTTTTTAATTGAAAATAATATACACAACTGTTTCACGTGGAACAAAAATACAAAGTAAATATTTTATTTAGAAATGTTTCACATGAAACATTCTTATGTGAAAAGTCCCCTCCCCTACTGTGTTTCACATGAAACATTTTTGTGGATAACTTTGTGGATTTGTGGATAACAGAAACTGGAGTGAATTGTTAAAGTACAGTTTCACGTGAAATAGACTTTTTGAAGTTATCCACATTTTGTGGAAAGATTGTGGATAACTCAATTCTGTTAAATAAAAAAGCTGACCGAAAAATCGTGTCAGCTTTTGCCTGATGGTATTTCCCAACTATTCGTTTTTTAACTAATAGCTTTCCCTTAGTTCTTTTATTATTAAGGAAAGGCTTTAATTTGTCAACGTAAAAATTAAGAAAATTTTGGAAAAAATATCAAAATTCTCCATTATTTTACTTTGACATCACGTAATTCTTTGTAATATAAAGAATTACGTGATTTTTCCCCTTTTTTTACTCTTCTGACCCCTCTTCAGAAGCATTTTCTTCTATATTTTCATCTGCTTCCCCCTTTGAAGCAGACTTTGAAGTTTTCTTTTCTTCAGCAGAAACTTTATCAACACCTACAAGGAAATCAGGTTCAGAAATCTTAACAATCTTAACACCCTTAGATCCTGTTCCCTGCTGGTTGATTGTGTCAGCTCTTACTCGAAGAGTTTTACCCTGACTTGTCATGCAGACAATTTCATCTTTATCTTTACAGGTAAGAAGTCCGATGATTTCTCCACGGTCGTCTGTACCACCAAAGATTTTCTGACCACCGGTTCCACGACCGTGTGGATTAAAGTCATCAAAGCTTACACGTTTTCCGTAACCCTTTTCTGTAAGAAGAAGAATTGCTTCGCCTTCTGTAACTTTAATTGCACCGGCAATTTCATCGCCTTCAGAAAGTTTCATTCCCTTAATACCAGTTGAGGCACGTCCCATTTCACGAACGCCGTCTTCGCTGAAGCGAAGAGCTTTACCACGACGTGTAACCAGAAGAACTTCAGACTTACCATCGGTAGGAATAGCACTGATAAGTTTATCGCCGTCCTTAAGTTTAAGACCGATAATACCGCGTGTCTTTGCATTTCCAAATTCACTTGTCTGAACTTTCTTAACAACACCGGCAGCTGTAGTCATAAACAGATACTGATCTTCGCTGAATTCTCTTAAAGCAACTACAGTTGTAATTTCTTCATCAGCTCCAATCTGAATCATAGATTTGATATGTGTTCCACGACCGTTCTTTGTAGCTTCAGGAATTTCGTGAACTTTTACCCAGTAAGCTTTTCCAATACTTGTGATGAACAGAATATGATCATGAGTAGAACCAATGAAGAGCTGACTGATGTAATCGTCTTCAACCAGAGTTGTACCGTTACTTCCAGTTCCTCCCCTACCCTGCTTTTTATACTGAGAAACTGAAACACGTTTCAGGTAACCAAGTTTAGAAATCATGACAACCATGTCTTCTTCTTTGATCATGTCTTCAACGTTTACTGTTTCAACTTCACCAGAAACAATTTCTGTTTTTCTGTCATCGCCGTATTTTTCAACAAGCTTGTTTGTTTCTTCTTTTACAAGAGCAAGAATCTTTTCGTGATGAGCAAGCAGATCTTCATAGTAAGCGATGAGTGCACGACAGTTACCTAAGTCAGCACGAAGTTCATCAATACGAAGATTTGTCAGAACACCAAGGCGAAGATCAACGATAGCCTGTGCCTGTTCATCATCAAAGCCGAAGCGTTCCATCAACTTGATTTTTGCTTCAGGTTCATCTTTACTTCCGCGAATAATTTTGATTACTTCATCAACAACATCTACGGCTTTAATTTTTGCTTCAAGGATATGTTCCTTGTGTTTTTCATTTTTAAGTTCAAACTGTGTACGACGTGTAATTACTTCATCACGATGATCAACGAAACATTTAATAAGCTGTTTCAGATTCAGAATCTGTGGGCGTCCTTTTACCAGAGCCAGGTTGATAATACCGTAAGAAGACTGAAGAGCAGTTTTAGCAAAAAGCTGATTCAAAACAATTTTAGCAACAACACCGCGTTTAAGGTCAACTTCAATGCGAACGTCATCTCCATGAGAACCATCATTAACACGTTCAATTCCTTCAATAACTTTATCACGTGCAAGTTCACCAATTTTTGTAACAAGGTCTGTTGTACGTGTCTGGTAAGGAATCTCTGTGAAGATGATTGATTCTTTTCCTTTAGTATCTACTTCAATTTCAAACTTTGCGCGGAGCATAATTTTTCCACGTCCAGTTTTGTAAGCATCTTTTATTCCCTTACGACCAAAAATTGTACCACCGGTTGGAAAGTCAGGACCGGAAACATTTTTCATAAGGTCATCAATTGAGATTTCAGGATTGTCGATATAAGCTCCAATAGCAGCCCCAATTTCTCTAAGATTATGAGGAGGCATATTTGTTGCCATACCAACGGCAATACCAGTTGAACCGTTACAAAGAAGAAAAGGAAAAGCTCCAGGAAGAACTGTAGGTTCTTTTCTTGTATCATCAAAGTTCGGAATGAAATCTACTGTATCTTTTTTGATGTCCTCAACCATTTCTTCGGCAATCTTGGACATCTTGGCTTCGGTGTAACGGTAAGCGGCTGCAGGTGAACCGTCGATACCTCCGAAGTTACCCTGTTTTGTAACAGGCATGTAACGAAGTGAGAAAGCCTGTCCAAGACGAACCATAGCGTCGTAAACAGAAGCGTCTCCATGTGGATGGTAACGACCAAGTACGTCACCGACTACAGTAGCACACTTTTTTGTTTTTCCACCTGATGTAAGATTTTCTTCTGCCATAGCATAAAGAATACGACGATGAACAGGCTTAAGCCCGTCACGAACATCAGGAAGTGCACGTTCAACAATTACTGACATTGAGTAGTCAATAAATGATTTCTGCATTTCATGCTCAATAGGAGCAGTTAAAACAAAACCACCTTCCGGAGTCTGTCTTTCTTCATATTTAATATTTTCAATCATTTTATATTTTCCCCGTCATTCTAAACTTGTTTCAGAATCTATAAAAAAGAGATCCCGAATCGAGTTCGGGATGACATAATCATTAAACATCCAATGTAGCGTAAACGGCGTTTTCTTCAATGAACTGACGACGAGGTTCTACATCATCACCCATGAGAATTGAGAATACCTGATCAGCCATCTGAGCATCAGTAATTTTTACCTGTTTCATTTTGCGGTTTTCTGGTGCCATAGTTGTATCACGAAGTTCTTCCCATTCCATTTCACCAAGACCTTTGTAACGCTGTACTTCGGCCTTATCACGGTTTTCACCAAGTTCTTCCAGAGCACGGTCACGTTCTTCATCACTGAAAACAAATTTTCTAAATTTTGCTTTTTTGTATTCAACGCGATAAAGCGGTGGCATAGCAATATAAACATGTCCGTTTTCAATAAGCTGAGGCATGTAACGGAAGAAGAATGTCATAAGCAAAGTTGAGATATGAGCACCGTCGACATCGGCATCGGCCATGATAATAATTTTATGATAGCGGAGTTTTTCAATATTAAAGTTTTTACCGATTCCTGTTCCAAGAGAAGCAATAACCGGCTGAAGTTTTTCATTATTAATTACTTTGTGAGCTTCAACTTTTTCAACGTTGAGCATTTTACCCCAAAGAGGAAGAATAGCCTGTGTCTTTGGATTACGACCCTGTTTGGCCGAACCACCGGCCGAGTCTCCTTCGACTATGTATACCTCACATTCTTCAGGATGTTTTGATGAACAGTCTGCAAGTTTTCCAGGAAGCCCAAAAGAATCCATTCCGTCTTTACGGGAAGTTTCTTCCATCTTCTTTTTCTTCAAACGAAGAAGAGCTTCATTAACTGCTTTTTCAAGAATCTGATTACAAACTTGAGGATTCTGTTCAAACCAGATTGTAAGTTTTTCTTTAACAAGAGAATCTACAACAGTACGAACTTCTGTATTTCCAAGTTTCTGTTTTGTCTGTCCTTCAAACTGAGGTTCAGGAACTTTTACAGAAATAACTGCAGTAAGTCCGGAAAGAATATCTTCACTCTTAAGTTTTTCAAGTTTTATTTCTTTTCCTTTTGCAGCATTCTTGGCTTTTTCAACTTTGTTACCGTTAAGCTTTTTATTAATCTTTTCATTTTTTTCCAAAGCTTTATTAAGAACAAAAGTGATTGCAGATTTGAAACCGTCAAGATGAGTACCACCTTCACGGGTATTAATATCGTTTACATATGAAAAAAGTTTTTCTTCAAAACCATCATTAAACTGCATTGATACATCAGCAATGATGTCATTCTGTTCACCTGTTACAAAGATTGGTTCTTCAGGAATAACTTTTTTTCCTTCATTAAGGAACTTTGTATATTCGTTGATACCGCCTTCAAATTTAAGAACAAGTTCTTTTGGAGTTTCAAGACGTTCATCACGGAAAGTAATCTGAATTCCAGGATTCAAGAATGCAAGTTCGCGAAGACGTGAAAGAAGAACGTCAAAATCATAAACGATTGTTTCTGTAAAAATTGTTGCATCACTCTTCCAGCGGATTGTTGTACCGGTTTTATCAGAAGTACCGATTTCTTTAACACCCTCTTTGCTTGGAATACCTCTGGCAAATTTTTCCATGTATTTTTTGCCGTCACGGCATACTGTGGCTTCAAGCCAGTCAGAAAGAGCGTTTACACATGAAACACCAACACCATGAAGACCACCGGAAACTTTATAAGTTGATTTATCAAACTTACCACCAGCATGGAGTTTTGTTAAAACAAGTTCAAGAGCAGATATACCAGTTTTCTTATTGATATCAACCGGAATACCACGACCATCGTCTTCAACACGACAGATATCATCTTTTTCAAGTGCTACTGTAATATTATGACAGAACCCTGCCATGGCTTCGTCAATACAGTTATCAACAACTTCATATACCAGATGATGAAGACCGTTTGGACCTGTTGATCCAATATACATACCAGGTCTTTTACGAACCGGTTCAAGCCCTTCAAGGACCTGAATGTTATCGGCTGAGTAATTTTCTGCCATGATTTTCCCACCTCAATTTTGACAAAAATTTTTTTGAAATTTTCCCTAATAATAAGTAAATAATTATAACATTATTTTACTAATTTTACAAACTAACGAATGGTCATTAATAAGAAAAAAATAAAACTAACGTTTGTTAATATTGAATTCTTGTGGAAAAAATCAGTCCATTCGGTATAATTAAAATTATGAGTGAGAATTTATACAAAGAAGCTTTTGAATACGCTTTAAATGAAATCCATAAAGAATATAAAAACGCCGGAAAAGAAAATGATTTCACACTCTGGTTCAATATGGAATATGAATCAGACACAATAAATGAAATTACTGTTTCAGTTGCTTCTGACTTTTTAAAATTCCAGATGCAGACAAAAGGAAATTTTGACATAGTTCTGGAAAAAATAAAAAAACTAACAGGACAAAATCAGATCACCTTTAACATCATTACAAAAGAAAAAGATGTAGAAGAAAAAGAAATTGTTTCACGTGAAAACTTACAGTCGTCAGTTTCAGAAACTAAAGAAAAATCAAAAAAAGAAGAAAAAACAAATGCTGAAATAGCTGAAGAAAAAAGCGTAAACACAAAAAAAGAAAAACATCCTCTGCTTTCAGAAAAATACACATTTGAAAATTTCGTTGCAGGTGAAGACTGTAAATTTGCATATAAAGCTTCAATTGCAGTTGCAAAAGATCCGGGACATTATAAAAATCCCCTTCTGCTTTACGGAGGATCCGGACTTGGAAAAACTCATTTGATGCAGGCAATCGGAAATTACATTTATGAAAATACAGATGAAAAAATCAAAATCTGTTATATGACTGCAGAGAATTTTTTCAACGAATTCACATCATCTTTGAACGGAAAAAAAGCAGATGAATTCCATAAAAAATTCAGAAACAATGATGTTTTCCTTCTGGATGATATTCACTGGCTTAATGGAAAAGTTGGTGCCCAGGAACAGCTGTTCTGTGTATTTGAAGCTCTTCATCAAAAAAATGCACAAATGGTTTTCACAATTGACCGTCCAATAAATGAATGGAAAGAAATGAATGATCGTCTTGTAAGCCGCCTTAAAAGCGGACTTGCAGTTGATCTTAATCCACCAGATTTTGAAACTCGAGTTGCCATTCTTCAGAAAAAAATGGAGCCACTTGGAAAAAAAATTAACAGTGATGTAATTGAATACATTGCAAAAAATGTTGAATCAAACGTCCGCGAACTGGAAGGTGCATTAAACAGAATTGTTGAATATGCAGATTTAATGGACGAAGAAATTACAGTAAATATTGCAACAGAAGTTCTCAAAGATTTCCTTACAACAAATAACAATGACAATATTTCAATCGAAACAATTCAGAAAGTTGTCTGCGAAAATTATGGAATTTCTCTGTCAGATATTAAGGGAAAAAATAAAGGAAAGAAATTTGCAACACCAAGAATGATTGCAGTTTATCTTGCAAAAGAAATAACTGAATTTACTTTCAGCGAAATTGGAAATGAATTTGGTGGCCGTGATCATTCTACAATTATGCATGCTCATGACAAAATTGGAGATCAGGTAAAATTCGATCCTTCAATGAGTTCAAAAATTGAAGCCCTTAAACGGGATATAAAGGATTTTAAGAAATCATAATTAGACTATAAAAAGTCATAGAATTTGTGCATAATAATTGTACAACTTGTGGAAAATATGTTGATGAATAACAGAAATGTGGATTGGTTCACAAAATGTGAATTGAAATCAGCAGATTATCAACAGGTTAAATTAACGTAATATAAAAAGATAGGGATGATATCCACACTAGGAACAGCCTTATTATTATTATTATTAAATTTATATAAATAATTATATAATAAGAAATGTGTATAACATTTCAAAAAAAATAGGAGAAACTTATGAAGTTCACATTTGATCGTGACGCAATGATTAAGGAAATTGCAATTGCACAGGAAATCATTACAAACAAAAGTCCTTTATCAATTCTTTCAAATATTCTTTTGATTGCAGAAAATAATTCCTTAACAATCAAAGCATCTGATAATACAGTAAAATATGTTTCAGTAATTCCAGTTGATATTCAGGAAGAAGGACGTACAACTGTTTACTGTGATAACTTCATGAGTATCATTTCAAAACTTCCAAGTGGTGAAGTTGAATTCAATCAGGAAGATTTAAAAGTAACAATCAATTCACTGACAAAAAAATTCAAAGCAACACTTAACAGTCAGGCTTCAGATAAATTTCCTGAAATGGGAAGTTCTGAAAACTTACCATTCTTTGAAGTTCCTGCAAAAGAAATTAAGGAAATGATTCGTCAGACAATTTTCTCTGTATCAGAAGATCACACAAGAATTTTCCTTACAGGTGTTTACTTCCTGAAAAATGAACAGAATCTGACAATGGTTTCAACTGATGGTCACAGACTTTCAAGCATCGATAAAGCAATTGCAAATAATGTTCCTGACTTCCCTCCTGCAATCGTTCCTACAAAAATTTTAAGCTGTGTAATGAAACATGCTTCAGATGAAGGCAACATTCAGATGGCAGTTGTAGACAAATCAATTTTTGTAAAATTTGGAAATTATGAATTCTCTTCAAACCTGATTGATGGTCTTTATCCAAACTACAAAAAAGTAATTCCTGAAAGTCTTACTTCTTCATTTGCAGTTTACAAAGCTGACCTCAAAGCAGCTCTTGAAAGAACAACAATCATGGTTGATAAATCAGTAAGCAGAATTCTTTTCAAAGTAACTTCTGGTGTTCTTAAAGTTATGACTCCAGATTCTTTGAATGGTAATGCTTCCGAAGAAATTCCATGCCGTTATGACGGTCCGGATATTTCAATTGGATTGAACTACAAGTTTATTACAGATCCTCTTAAAGTAATTGATTCAGAATATGTTGTATTTGAATTTACTCCAGATGAGGATGATGGAAGCGGAGAAAGAAAAGTTACAAAAACTGTAATTATGCATTCTGATCCAAAAGAAGATTATCAGCATATTGTTATGCCAATGAATAATTAGGTTGGTGGACAAAGCGACTAACTAACGTTAGTTAATAAAAAAATTTTCGCCTTCGCTTCGCGAAGTACATAGGAATTGTAAGTGCCGTTTTTAACAGTATCATTTTACAATTACCGTAACCTTCAAAATTCAAGAATAGACCTCGCCGGTTCCCGGGAGGTCTATTTTGTTGGTGAGAACGGTCAGGGAAAAAGTAACCTGCTGGAATCGCTATATTACACGGCTTACGGGATATCGTTTCGTACACACACAGATTCTCAAATTATACGCGCCGGCCAGCGGGATTTTTCGGTAACTGCTTTATATGATAAAGCTCCAGGAGATACCCAGCAGGTTCGTATAATTTTTGAAAACAATAAAAAACGAATTGAAAAAAACGGCAAGAAAATTAACGATCGTAAGGAACTGATAAATACAATTCCGTGTATTCTTTTTTGTCATGATGACATGCGTTTTGCAACCGGCGACCCGGAAGACCGCCGATTTTTCATAGATCAGTCTCTGACACTTTTTGATTCAACTTATATTGACGATATCCGTAATTACAAAAAAATCTTGAAAAGCCGTAATACAATTCTGAAAGAAAAGAAATATGAATTGCTGGATGTATATGATCAGCAGCTGGTAAATTACGGTTTGATTATCCAGGCAAAAAGAAAAAAAGCAATTTTCCAGTTTAACCAGATTTTCGGTAAACTATATGAAGATGTTACTGGTATTCAGAATTTGAAAATCAGTTATGAACCAAGCTGGAAAGAAATTTCGGATGGTCTTAGTTTAAGGACACCGGGGTACGAAGAGGTTTTCAGGTCTTTGATGGCGCGCCGCGAAGCGGACAAAGCTGTGGAAACAACTTTGTCTGGGCCTCATAGAGATAAAATTAATTTTGTAAAAGACGGACAGCTTTTTGTTCAGACTGCATCTACAGGACAGTGTCGTTTGATTTCACTGATTCTCCGTGTAGCACAGTCAGTGTTTTATTCTCAGTCTACAGGGCTGAAGCCGATTCTTTTAATGGACGATGTTCTTCTGGAACTGGACCCGGCAAAACGAACAAAACTTACGGCAATGCTTCCGGAATATGATCAGCTGTTCTGCACATTCCTGCCTGGTGAACCTTATGAAAATTATAAAAGAGAAACTACAAAAGTTTTTCATATAGAAAACGGACAATGGATGGAGGCTAAAAAATGAATAACATCATCGATGCAAATGAAATGATCAGCCGCGTGTTTTCAAATATTGAAGCAGGCGACATTGAAAATGCAAATAAAATTACTTCCATCTGGAAAAAAGTAGTACGTGGAATTAAAAATAATCGTGATGAATTTTATGGCGACAAAATCGCAAGTCATTCTGATGTAGTGGATTTTAAAAACGGTCAGCTTTTGATAGAAACAGATCACCCGGGATGGACTCAGGCAATCCAGCTTTATTCAAAATACATAATCCGCGGTATGAATATGAATATGGGAAACACGGGCGTGAAAGTTGAATCTCTTGCTTTCCGAATGAAAGGAAACAATGCAACTTTGTATAATTCTTATGAAGATGAATTGCGCCATGCTCAGAATGAACAGCAGAAAAAAGATGAAGCGGCTGAAAAACAGATGAATGAGTTTTTAGAAAAATCAGGCGCCTTCGGCGCCACAAATACTGACAGAACGAAATCATCCGAAAATCAAACTTCAGATTCGTTACCCGCCGACTTTCTGGCAAAGCTTGCAAGTCTTGAAAACAGTGTATTGACCAACTCAAAAAATAAATGATAATCTTTTATACCCCATTTTAATGTGGTAATAATGGGTACACTACCGAAATCTTTTTTTTATAAATATATAAGGAGCTTAAAATGGCAAAAGGTAAAAGAACATATCAGCCAAGTAAAGTAAAACGCAATAGAAAGTTTGGTTTCCGCGCACGTATGGCAACAAAAGGTGGACGTAAGATTCTCGCTCGCCGTCGCGCAAAGGGACGCAAAAAGCTGTCTGTAGCTGACGAACACAACAAATACTAATCAGCATTAGGGATGGAAACAGGTTTTAATAAAACAGGCTTTTTTACTCGTGATGAACGGATAAAAAAGCCTGAAACATTTAAAACACTGTTCAAAAACGGAAAAAAGGTAAGTATTCCGGGAGCACGTCTTTTCTATATTGAAAACGGTCTTGGAATAAACAGAATCGGTTTTCCTTTAAATCGTGGCTACGGTAACGCGGTTCAAAGGAACTTATCAAAACGTTACAGCCGGGAAGTCTATCGTTTTTATAAAACACACCTGAACACCGGATACGATCTGCTCCTGCAGATTTTCCCCGGAAACGACTCGTTCAGCACGCGGTGTGAACAATTTCGAATATTGTGTCAAAAGGCAAATTTGTTAAAGGATTGAATTTTCTCAAAGATTTAATAAAAAATCTTTTCTCGAAAATTTTCATTGTTTTAATAAGATTTTATCAAATTTGTATTTCGCCATTGTTTCCGCCGTCATGCAGATACACCCCAACTTGTTCTGCCTACGCACTGGAAGCAATCAAAAAATACGGACCGATAAAAGGTCTTTATCTCGCAATCAGACGAATATTAAGATGCAATCCATTTCACGAGGGCGGGTATGATCCCGTTCCTTAAAAAATAGAGTCTTCTTATTTACTCCGGCTGCTCAATTTTTATTGGAGTAAAAAATGGACAAGAATACAATTATTGCAATTGTTTTATCTACATTAGTTATCATTGGATGGACTGTCTTCATGCAGAAAAGAAATCCGAATATGTTTGCCCCACAGCAGACAGCGGTTGCAGAAGAAGTCGTTGAAAATGAAATTACAGATCTGAACACATCTTCAGTTTCAGAACTTGTTGCTTCATCAGAAGCCATGGTTACTGAATCTATTGAAGAACAGACAATCACAATCAACACAAACAAAGCAGAAATCGTTCTTACAAATAAGGGCGGTGATATTATCAGTTATAAGCTGAAAGATTACGAAGACACAGAAACAGGTGACTTTGTTCAGATTTCAGACAGTGTAAGTGATAAGAACAGAACTATGGCTGTTGCCTTTGGTAACGCTGAAAAACCAATCATGAATGAAATGATGAATTTTGAAATGATTGATGACAAAACAGTAATGTTCAAGAAAAATGTGACTTTGAAAAAAGACGGTGAACTCAAAACTTTCACATACGGAAAAAAATATTCATTTAAAGATGATGAAAATGTTTTCAAACTGGATCTTATGTTCCATGGTGATGAAGACTTAAGTTTCCTGAATAATGACGGAGTTGCATATTCTTTAAGAAGTGCTCCACAGATTGGACCACATTTCAATGCAAAACAGAATCGTTATGAAAACCGTCAGATTATTTCTTATAACGGTAAAAAAATGAAACGCCAGATTCTGGGTCAGAATGATTTCAGACGCTGGTCAAAGCAGAATGATTTCACATGGCTTGCAGTTGCTGGAAAATATTTTACAGAAATCATGATTCCTTCAAATCCAAGCATTATTAACGCTGGTTTCTATTCTACAGTTATTGAAATTGATAACTACGCAAATGCTCAGGCAATGATCGAAAGATCTGCAGTTTCAGGAACTGATGTTTCAGATTCTTACTATATGTACTTTGGTCCACGTGATGAAAAATCACTGGCACGTTACAACAGTGCAAAAAAAGACAACGGGGAAATCGCTAATGGTTGGGGAATCGGCGGTTATAGACTTACAGAAGTTCTTCAGTCAAGTGGATGGCTTAAGTGGCTGGAAAAGATTCTTCAGGTTTGTCTTGAATGGATTCAGAAAGTTGTAAGAAACTGGGGTGTTGCAATCATCGTTCTTACAATTCTTCTTAAACTTGTAATGTTCCCTCTGTCAAAGAAACAGTCAATGAGCACTCTGGTTATGCAGGATATGCAGCCAAAGGTTCAGGCTATTCAGGAAAAATACAAGAATGATCAGCAGAAGATGCAGGCTGAAATGGCAAAAATTTATAAGGAAGCAGGTTACAATCCTGCAAGTGGATGTCTGCCAATGGTATTCCAGTTCCTGGTACTTTTTGCAATGTACAATCTGTTCAATTATAAATTTGAATTCCGTGGTGCAACATTTATTCCTGGCTGGATTCCTGACCTTTCTACAGGTGACAGCGTATGGAGTATGCCTTTCGTAATTCCTTTCCTTGGTTGGGATCAGCTCCGTCTTCTTCCAATCATTTACACAGTAACACAGCTGTTCTTCGGAAAGATTACAAATGTTGGTGGTGCAGCACAGCCTCAGGGTGGAATGAACATGAAGTTTATGATGTACGGTATGCCAATCATTTTCTTCTTCCTGTTCTATAATGCTCCATCTGGACTTCTGATTTACTGGACAGTTTCGAACCTGTTCCAGATGATTCAGCAGATTATTATCAACAAAATGATGGCTGCAAAAAAAGCTGAAATGGCTGCTGCAAAAAAATCAGGAACAAATCAGAAAACTTTGCCACCAAAAAACAAGAGAAAATAATTTAGAACACTATTATTAGAGGTAACATAAATGACTTACGAGTTTGAAGCAAAAACAGAAAAAGAAGCCATTGAACTGGCTGCAAATGAACTTGGACTTGGTCGTGATCAGTTTGATGTTGAAATTCTTGAAACACAGAAAAAATCAATTTTCAACAAAGGTTATGTAAAAATCCGTGTTCACACTCTTAGCGAAGTTCCAACAGCAAGCAATGCTGACGAAGACCGCGATTACGATGAAAGACCACGTGTAAAAATTGATCCTGTTCCACAGGGTGAATTCGAAGAAAAACTGGTGAACTTTGTAAAAGACGTTGTTGAAAAAATGGGATACGACGTTAAGGTTGAAATCACTTACCGCGAAGACAAAAAAATCGGAATCAGAATGGATTCTTCTTACTCTTCAATTCTTATTGGACGTAAAGGAAAGAACCTGGACGCTCTTCAGCTTCTGGCAAACATTTATGCCGGTCGTCTTGGACATGAAGAAATCCGCGTAATTCTTGATACAGAAAATTACCGCCTGCGCCGCGAAGAAACACTGGTTCGCCTTGCTTACAACACAGCAGATAAAGTTCGTTCAACACGCAACAGCATTCTGCTTGAACCAATGAATCCGTTCGAACGCAGACTTATCCACACAACACTGAATGATATTCCAGATGTTGAAACAAAAAGCGAAGGTGATGGTTTATATAAACAGGTAAGAGTTTTATATAAAGGAATTCGCTAATGATGAAAAAAACAAAGATTCTGATGCTGGCATTTTCAATGATTCTGGCATCGAATCTTTTTGCACAAAGTGCAGTAACCGGAAAAAGCATTCTGGAACCAGAAAGCTCCCGGTTTAAAAATCATGAACAGGACACAGACTTTGATCTGATTCCTGATTGTGATTACAGGCAAAAAATATTAAATGACAGAGTTATCAAAAACAATGTTCCTTTTGTAGGTGAACAGCTGTACAAAGTGAAAAAAAATGGTGACTTTGACATAAAAGAAGCAGCTAAGATTTTTACTTCGGTTTCTGAAATGAAGGGTATGCAGTATTACTCTACAACAAGAAAAAAGTATGCTGAGCTGTATAAAACTGCAGGGTTTGTAAAAAGTCCTGAAGAACCTGAGTTTGTAAGTGATTACAGACTTTCAGATTGTGACGGAAAAACTTTTTATGCACTGCTTGATGATAAATCTTTCGGTAAAAATATTTATCGTCTGGATTATTGTCAAAATGAAAATACATTGTTTGTGCGTCTTTCTAACGCAGATTCAATGGGAATTGGTCCGGTGAAAGCTGTTCAACCTTACAACATGGTTATGAATATCCTGTTTGTAGATGAAGGAGATGAACTGGAAATCTATCTGGGAACTGATGTGAATATGAAAAAAGTGCCGGGCATGAAGAAACAGATTTCTGATTCTCTTGTTTCCCGCATGGATGCAATTTACAAATGGTTTCTGGAAAAGTTCTGATTTAAAAAAGAACTAAAGGAGATTTTTATGAATCTTAAGAAAATTTTTACAGGCGCAGTTATGGGCCTGATGATTTTATCTAGCGGAAGTTGTGCAGGAAAAAAGACTGCAGCTAAAACTACTGCAGGGAGTAAAAATATGGACGTACTTAAGGGAAAAGAAGGCGTTTTTGCCGTAATGGAAACAGAAAAGGGTACAATGGTACTTGAACTCTTTTATGAAGACACACCGCTTACAGTAATCAACTTTGTTGGTCTTGCAGAAGGAACACTGGATGCAGCAAAAGGTGAACCATTTTACAATGGTCTAAAATTTCACCGTGTAATCAAAGATTTCATGATTCAGGGTGGAGATCCAAGAGGTAACGGAACAGGTGGTCCTGGTTACAAGTTCCCTGATGAATGGTGTGATAAATATTCTTTTGACGGTCCTGGATACCTTGCTATGGCAAACTCAGGTCCAAATACAAACGGAAGTCAGTTCTTTATTACACATGTTCCAACAGACTGGCTTAACGGAAAACATACAATCTTCGGAAAAATTATTGAAGGTCAGAATGTTGTAGACTCTGTAGAACAGGGTGACACAATTATGGATCTTAAGATTGTTCGTCAGGGTGCTAAAGCTGAAAAGTTTACAGCAACTCAGAAAGACTTTGATCAGGCAATTTATGATGCTGCAAAACGTGAACAGGAAGCAAAAGAAAAGGCTATGGCCAAAGTAATTGAAGGCTGTGAAAAAGATGCTAACGGAATTTATTACCAGATTCTGAAAAAGGGAAATGGTAAAAAAGTTGGAAAGGGAAAAAATGTATCTGTAGGTTACAAAGGATACCTTGTTGATGGTCAGATTTTTGATGCTTCAAAAGAATTCCACCCACAGGGACATGAAGCTCTTGAATTCAAAACAGCAGGCGGACAGATGATTCCAGGTTTTGATGTTATGGTTCAGGACATGGAATATGGTGAAACACGTAAGATGGTTCTTCCACCAGAAATGGCTTACGGCGCACAGGGAATTCCTGGTGTAATCCCAGGCGGTGCTTACATCTGTTTTGATGTAGTTGTTCTCAAGTAATCAAATTTAAGAAGGAAAGATAAAATGGCAGACAAAGAATTATGTCCATGCGGTTCAGGTAAAGCTTACGGTGAATGCTGTGAACCAATCATTAAAGGAACAGTAAAAGCTCCAACAGCAGAAGCATGTATGAGAGCACGTTATACTTCATACGTAAAACATGAAATTGATTACATCATCAATTCATGTGAAGAAGGTGAAGGAATTGCTGAAATTGACAGACAGGCAACAGAAGACTGGAGCCGTCAGTCACAGTGGAACGGACTTAAAATTATCCGTACAGAAAAAGGTACAGAAGCTGATGATGAAGGTATCGTAGAATTTACAGCTGATTACACACTGCACCAGATGCATGATGTTCACCATGAAATTTCTGGTTTCAAGAAAATTGACGGAGACTGGAAATATGTTGCAGGAAACGTAATTCCAACAACAGTTGTACGTGAAGGTGCAAAAGTTGGACGTAACGATCCTTGCCCTTGTGGTTCTGGAAAAAAATACAAGAAATGTTGTGGTAGATAATATCGTAACTTAATCTGATAAAAAGGGCTGTCCAATAAGTTCTGTCATGCTGAACTTTATTCTTGGGCAGCCTTTTTGCGTTTAAATCCTCTTTGACATTTATTAAAAAAATGTCATAATTATTCTTATGAAAGTAGTAACAGGTTTTCATGCCATTGAAGAAAAAGTTCTTTCACTGGCTAAAGCAAAATCAAATCCTAAAGATTATCAGGTGTTTTACAGTAAGGCTGGTCCACGCGTAAAAAAGATAATCGAAGAAGCAAAGAAAAACGGTGTAACTGTAACACAATGTGATGACAAAACACTGAATGCAAAGGTTTCAGAACTTGATGAGACACTTCAGGATCACCGTGGAATCGTTCTGGAAATTTCAGGCGATTCAGGAAAACAGAAAAATCTTGTTGATTTTGATGAATGGCTTAAAGTAAATGGTGGTTCAGAAAAATCAACAGTTGTAATATTGGACCGTGTAACAGATCCTCATAATGTTGGCGCAATTATCAGAAGCTGCGACCAGTTTGGTGCAGGTCTTGTAATCCTTCCTGAAAATAATGCAAGTACAGATATTGGAAGTGAAGTTATTTCTCGCAGCTCTGCAGGGGCTTCTGCATGGGTGCCTGTTTCGATTGTTACAAATCTTGTACGCACAGTTGAAAAGCTGAAGGATGCAGGTTACTGGATTTACGGTGCCGATGCAGGTGGAGAAAATCTTACACAGATTAAATTTCCTGGAAAAACAGTTCTGGTTATGGGAAGTGAAGGTTCAGGAATGTCACACTTACTTGAAGAAAAGTGTGATACAATTGTTTCAATACCTACATGCGGAAAAATTGACAGTCTGAATGTTTCAGTTGCCGCAGGGGTTCTTTTATATGCAATTTATGCAGGAGGAAAATAATGTCACACAAGGATGATGTTGCGGCAAGAGCTGTAAGAAAATCAACTCTTACTTCTTTGAAAGTAAAAAAAGCTGCACGCCTTAAGCAGCTTAAAGCAGATTACGAAGCAAATGTACGCAAGGTAAATATTGAATATTCTAAAGACCCAGAACGCCTTAAGGCAAAATATGCTGCCGATCAGTATGCAAAGAATGAACGTGCAAAACGCCGTGCAGCACGCAGAATTGACCGTGAACAGAAGACAATTGATGCAATGACTTCACTTCGTCAGTTCTCACTGGCAGAAGAAATTGCCGCTTCAATTGTTCAGGGACTTGGTGCCGCAATTGCAATTACAGCTCTGGTGCTTTTTGAAAGTCTGGTAATTGATGACATTAAAGATTACCGCGAACTTTCCATCGTTCTTTATACAGTATTCGGTGGTGCAACAATCCTCATGTATATCTGTTCGGTTCTTCATCATGCACTTAAAAGTATTGTGGCAAAAGAAGTTTTCAAACGTATTTCACATTCTTTTACCTTTGTGATGATTGGTGTAGCTTATGCGGCTTATTCAATCACTAAGATTCAGGGAATAAACGGTTGGGTTCTTCTTGGAATTGTTGATGGTATTTGTCTTGTTGGTGTGATTCTTTATTCAATTTTTGGATCAAAATTTGAAAAAGGAATTATTGCTTTTTACTGTGTTGCAGGATGGGCTGGTCTTGTTGCTGCCAGAGTTCTTTACAATACTCTTTCGGTTGAAAGTTTCGCAGCACTTTGCGGAGCAGGCGTTATGTACCTTATCGCTACAATCTTCTACTCGCTCCGTAAGTTCAACTGGATGCATTTCGTTGGAAATGTAATCATGCTTTTTGGAAGCGTGAGTCTTTTCTTCTCAATTATCAAGTCTGTACTGTAATCAGTAACCAAGGGTTTCGGTAAGCGTGAGCAGTTTTGTAAGCGGTACCGAAACCTTTTTTATTTTCCCGTCAACTGAAATAAGATTCAGTTTTATATTGCAGCTACCAATTTCCGCTGAAGCGTCTTCTCCATAAAAAGATCCTACAGTTTCAAGATATTCTTCTTCAGACATAATCTCGTCATTAAAAACAGGTGCCAGAAGCAGGTCCAGAACGGCAATTATGTCTTCATCGGCGGCTTTATAGAAGTTTGCAAGGATGGAAGGGGAAACCTTCAGAAAAACGTTCTTTTTATCGCAGATAACCAGCCCGCTTTTGAATAAATAGGTATTTTCAGGGGAATTCATGTCTACAGTGATACCAACGCTGTCAGGAGCCGTTACAGCGACGTTTTTGAACCCGTCAGTGATAAAACTTGTCTTTATAGTAGAAACATCAAATAAAGGGCCATTTTCGGCGTCTGAGAAGCTTCTGAGCATGGTTTCGAAGTAAGGCCCGCATTTTCCATCAAAATTTACCTGTACAGAGCCGTCTTTTTGGGCAGTTAAAGTCACTTCTGAGGTGCATGAAACCAGTGCAAGGAAAGAGAAACCTGCAAGAACTGCAGCAATAATTTTTTTCATGTGAATCCTTATCGGATTTTAAAGAATATTCCGATTAAAACTGATGTAATCAAAATCTGCATCATTACAAATTTTAAAAGAACCTGGGTTGGAGACCAGCCTTTATTGTTTCTCATGTGATCATGCAGAGGGAATGTAATCTTGCTGAAAATTCTGATTTTGAAGAATCTCAAAAGTGCAACTTTCAGAAGTCCCATTCCGCCGTTAATAAAGATTATTGATGATGTAGCAAGAATCATGAATGGATTTCCACAAATCATTACACATGCACCAATAAAATAACCAAGAGCACGGCTACCGGCATCTCCCATTAGACATTTGCTAGGGAAGGCATTATGCCACAGGTAACCCATTACAACTCCGGCCAGAGCAAAAAGCATGGCACCCCAGCGGGCTCCGTCTTCAATATGAGGAACCAGCAGGTAAGCTGAAATGTTTGTGTGTCCCATAATGAAATACAGGACTGCTCCCAGTGTAAACAACGCAATAAGTACTAAAGTTGCAGATAATCCGTCAACGCCATCAGTACAGTTTGTTGTATTGATAGAAGCCCAAATCATGATTGTTGTGATGATTATGTAGACTACTTCATTTACGGCAACCTGATGTGTAATGAAAGGAAGCCAGAAATAGATTTTTCCGTCTGTAGAAGAATTTTTTGCCCAGAAAAGAAGAACAAAAGCAGTTGTTACAGAAATAATTAAATCGAGAAGAGCTTTGCGGTATTCGCCCCAGCTGGTAACGCTTCTGTCATCGAGGAAGCCTGTAAGCATTGTAAGCCAGGTTAAGGCCAGAATAAGTGACTGGTAAAGATCCATTGGGATGAAAAGGAAACAGACAATTACAAAAAGAGTGATGAAAATAGAACCTGTTCCGGTTGGTTTTCCTTTTGCCTGTGCAGCATTGGCTGTAAATTCACGACCTCGGTCATGAGGCATGAAATTGTAAAGTTTAGGAATAATAGTGAGTGCAGAAAAGAATCCGGCATAAAGTGCAACTGCAATAAGAACTGCAAAAGATGAAAGAAGTCGTGCAGGTCCCCAGAACTGCTGAAGATATTGTCCGAAATAGTAAAGCATTTTTGTTTTCCCCTCTAAACGTTATTGCTTATTTTAGTAATTTGTATGTGTAACGCCTGTAAATATCATGGCAACGTTATGTGCATCACAATAGTCTATAAACTCCTGGTCATTCGGATGACCACCGGTCTGAATAATAGCCTTAACACCAAGATCAATCATTTCTTTTACAGGTTCACAAAGTTCAATCATGGAATCGCAGCATAAAACATCTGCTATGACACCGTCATCTGTCGGATGCATTTTGAAAGTCTGTTTGGCTTCAAAGGACACACTTCCCAAGCTTTTGAAGCGGGAAGACTGGCATGATGAAATACCAACAACCGCATTGTCTTTTATGCAGACATTTGCGTAGGAATATGCATGTTTTGCAATACACATTCCGAATGCCATTTCATCACAGAGTTTCTGATCTGGACGGGCTTTTGTAGGAACAATCCATTTATCAAAAAGCTGTCTGTATGTGTTCTGAATGATACAGCCGCCGTCCAGTATAAGAACTGAAATAGGACATTCTGAAGGACGGTTTGCAGTGATAAGGCGTATGCCTCTGTTTTCTGAAAGGATTGTTTTTGCTTCTTCTGTAAAGCCAGGAGCTACAATGGTAGAGAATTCATATTTAACCATCTGACTGGCAGAAACGCCATCGATAACAGCACTGCAGGCCAGAGTAGAATGAGTAGTTGAGTCTAAGTCGTAGCTCAGTGTTTTCTGAAATGAGCTGACAACATTTGTATCAAGTCCGGCACCAACAACCAGGCGGTATTTAACCATTACTGTATAAACAGTGCCTGTAAGCGGTGTGAACTGAGTTGTATAAGCATAGCCGTCGCAGTTTTCACTTTTTACGGCTGAAAGAGTTTTCAGATTGGCATAAAGCGAGCAGACCTGCTCCCAGGCAAAAGAAGTGTCGGCAACAATTTTATGAGTAAGTTCACGGCCCTGGATTTTTTTGAAACCAGAAAGAGAACCGCCGTCACTTCCGGCCTGGTAAATTACAGCTTTCTGGTTTGAGTTTGCTCCGTGGTGAAGTTCCATTTTCTTTTTGTACGCCATGGTCATGAAGCTCATGTTCTGGTCTACAGCAAATGGATTGTTTGAAAGGATGGCTTGAGCGTTTGCTGAGTCAAAAGCAGAAACCAGGCTTAACGCTTTTCCGGCAAGATACATGCGGAAAGTAGTCTGAACGTCATCAGTACGGAGTTCTATAAGTGTTTCAGTATAGTCAATCGGATCAGTAAGAATCAGAACATTCTGAAAGTTGGTACAGCAGTTTCTGATCATTGTTGTGCGGAAAGAAGTAAGGGCTGGAGAACCGCGTCCGATTTTTGGAATGGTTTCAAAGGCAGCTACAAGTGGATCAAAGTTTACACAGACAAGGAATACATTGTTTTCATCATCTACGTTTTCAAAAGGCTGATCTGAAGAGGCAAGTTTTGTGCGAAGAATTTTCTGAACCAGAAGTCCTGATTCAACAATGTTTCTTGGAGTAGTATCCAGAGCATGTTCAATTTTAAATGCAATATTGTTTTCTTTTAAAATTTCAGCAGTTGTGCCGTTGGAATAAATTTCCCAGCCTGCTTTATATAAGAAATTTGCAAGTTCAAGAATATTATCATTATTCTCGCAGAATAAAATAGCCTTCTTTACCATATCATTAATATTTTAACGTAATTAAAAGCATACTTCAATCAAAACAAAAATCTCATTAAAATACATCTATATGAAAATTATTGCTAAAAATACAAAGCTTTCCGGCCACATCACAGTACCGGGTTCAAAAAGCCATACAATCCGTGCTCTGATCCTTGCCTCAATGGCTGAAGGAACTTCGCATATAAAAAATCCGCTTCCAAGTAACGACTGTCTTTCAACTGCAAAGGCAATGAATCTGATTGGAGCAAAATGTGAATATCCAACTGATTCAGCTGAACTTATGTGGACAGTGGAAGGCGCCGGAAAAAATTTAAAGATGCCTGATGAAGGAACAATCGATGTAGGAAACTCTGGTTCCCTGATGTATTTCCTTTCACCGGTTCTTTCAACACTGAATGGAAAAGTAACTTTTACAGGAGATGAATCAATCTGTTCCCGCCCTGTGGGACATCTTCTGGATGCTCTTACTCAGCTGGGAGGCAACGCTTCCAGTGATAACAACAACAAGCCTCCTTTCACAGTTCAGGGACCAATCACAACAGAAAATGTTTTAAAGACAGACGGAAAACTTTCACAGTATATTTCCGGAATAATGATGGCCACCTTGCGCATGAAAGGAACCATGAAAATGGAACTGGCAACTCCACAGGAAACACCTTACCTGACCATGACAAAAATCTGGATGGATCAGGTTACAGGTGAACCAAGCCATGTTTCAATTTCTCCTGATTTCAAAAATGTAACAGTTGAAGGACCTGCAGAATACAAAGGTTTTGATACAACAATTCCTTCAGACTGGGAAGGCGTTGCATTCCCTCTGATCGCCGCTCTCATTACAGACAGTGAAATTTCTATCGACAATGTAGACACAGGTGAAAGCCAGGGTGACAAAGCAATTGTTGATGTTCTTAAATCGGTTGGTGCTGATATTTATTATGAAGGAACAAGCCTGATTGTTCGCGGCGGAAAAAAACTTTCTACAAAAGATTTGCCAGGCGGAAAGCTTGTAGTTGATATGGCTTCTTTCCCTGATGCAATTTGTGCTCTGGCCGTAATCGCATGTTTCATTGACGGCGTTGTAGAACTTACAAACGTTGAAATCTGCCGCAAGAAGGAAACAGACCGCGTTGTAGCAATGTGCAGCGAGCTTACAAAACTTGGTGCAAAAGTTGAAGACGCCGGTGAGTCAATGTTCATTTACGGAAGTGAATGCAAGATGCACGGCGGAGCAGTTGAAAGTTATAAAGACCATCGCATTGTTATGAGTCTTGCCTGCTGCGGACTTGGCCTTGCAGAAGGTGAAGAAGTAGAAGTTGCAGATGCTGAATGGTGCAGCGTAACATTCCCTAACTTTGTGGAAGCCATGAACGGTTTGAACGCAAAGTTTGTGACAAAATAAATTTAATTATGAGATGCTGAAACAAGTTCAGCATGACATAATAGAATTGCCAGCATGACTTAAAAAATGTTTACATGACTAAAAAAAATGTCTGCGTGGTTTAAAAAAAAGTCATCCTGAACTTGTTTCAGGATCAATATATAAAAAAACCTGCACTGTGAAGTGCAGGTTTTTTTGTTAGGGCTCGTGAGCCCGTGAAAATATGAAGCGAAGCGGAATATTTTCACAATA
>JAKSTN010000015.1 GCA_024402535.1 Treponema sp. | reverse complement strand
TTTTCAACACCAAGTACTTCGTAATAATCACGCTTTGCCATTTTCAATAATCCTTATAACAAAAAATGAGGATTTCCTTTCGAAAATCCTCGTTTTATAAAGTCAGAGACTAAAAACTATTCGTCTTTAACTTCGAAGTCTACATCGTCAGCGTTTCCTTTGTCGAATCCGCTTGATTTTGCAGAATCAGCACCAGATGCGGCATCTGCACCTGCGTCAGCTCCTGGCTGAGCACCTGCTCCGGCTGCCTGCTGCTGTTTGTAAACTTCTTCAGCAATTTTGTAAGAAGCCTGCTGTAAAGCTTCTGTTTTTGCTTTTACATCAGCAACGTTGATTGGTTCCTGAGCGATTGCCTGTTTCAGTTCAGCTGAAGCAGCTTCAATCTTTTCTTTTTCTGCAGGATCAACTTTGTCACCAAGGTCTTTAAGAGTCTTTTCAATAGAGTAAATCAGAGAATCTGCATTGTTCTTTGCATCTACAGCTTCACGCTTTTCTTTATCTGCAGCAGCATTTGCTTCTGCATCTTTTACCATGCGTTCGATTTCTGCATCAGAAAGTCCTGAAGAAGATGTAATCTGGATAGACTGTTCTTTTCCTGTTCCCAGGTCTTTTGCTGAAACATGTACGATACCGTTGGCATCGATGTCGAATGTAACTTCAATCTGTGGAACACCGCGAGGGGCTGGTGGAATACCTACCAGGTCAAAGTTTCCAAGTGTACGGTTCTGGGCTGCCATTTCGCGTTCACCCTGAAGTACGTGGATTGATACGGCTGTCTGTCCGTCAGCAGCAGTAGAGAAGATCTGTGATTTCTTTGTAGGAATTGTTGTGTTACGGGCGATAAGTTTTGTGAATACACCACCCATTGTTTCAATACCAAGTGAAAGTGGAGTAACGTCCAGAAGAAGAACGTCTTTAACGTCTCCAACAAGAACACCACCCTGTACTGCAGCACCTACGGCAACAGCTTCGTCTGGGTTTACTGAACGGTTACCTTCTTTTCCGAAGATTGATTTTACAATTTCCTGTACTTTTGGCATACGTGAAGATCCACCAACCAGGAGAACTTCATCGATGTCTGAAGCAGAGATTCCTGCATCTTTAATTGCCTTAAGACAAGGTTCTTTTGTTGCTTCAAAGAGATTGTCTGTCATCTGTTCGAACTGAGCACGTGTAAGTGATTTCTGAAGATGTTTTGGTCCTGTTGCATCTGCTGTAATGAATGGCAGGTTGATATCTACAGTTGTCTGGTTTGAAAGACTGATTTTTGCATTTTCAGCTGCTTCACGGAGACGCTGCATAGCCATAGCATCATTAGAAAGGTCAATTCCTGAATCATTTTTGAATTCAGAAATAAGCCAGTTGATGATTGCACGGTCCCAGTCATCACCACCAAGCTGTGTGTTACCGTTTGTTGATTTTACTTCGTAAACACCGTCAGCCAGTTCAAGGATAGAAATATCGAATGTACCACCACCAAGGTCATATACGGCAACTGTGCGTTCTTTAGACTGGTCTTTACCAAATCCGAAAGCAAGAGCTGCAGCTGTTGGTTCGTTGATGATACGTTTTACATCAAGACCTGCAATTTTACCAGCGTCTTTTGTAGCCTGACGCTGAGCATCGTTGAAGTAAGCTGGAACTGTAATAACAGCTTCTGTTACTGTTGTTCCAAGATAGTCTTCTGCTGTTTTCTTCATCTTCTGAAGAACAAATGCAGAGATTTCCTGTGGAGAGTATTTTTTCTTTGATCCGTTTTCGTCAATTTCGATACGAACGTCAGCACCGTTATCTACAACTGTGTAAGGAAGTTTTGTTGCTTCTCCCTTAAGGTCACCATATTTAAGACCAATAAGACGTTTTGCAGAATAAACTGTGTTTTTTGGGTTTGTTACCATCTGGTTTTTGGCAGGAAGACCAACAACACGGTCTCCTTTAGCTGTAAAACCGACGATAGATGGAGTTGTACGTCCACCTTCTGAGTTCTGAATAACAACTGGTTCACCGTTTTCCATAACGGCAACACAAGAGTTTGTTGTACCAAGGTCAATACCAATAATTTTTCCCATAATCTATACTCCTAAATTATTTCCTTAATTTATTCAGGTTTTACAACCATTACTTTAGCGTGACGGATAACACGATCCTTCAGTTTGTAACCTTTAAGATAAACTTCACCAAGTTCTTCTTTCTTTACTTTGCCAGGCATAGCACCGATGGCTTCGTGAAGTTCAGGATCAAATTCATCGCCTTTTTCACCAAAGCTTGAAAGATTGTATTTATCTTCCAGCATCTTAACCAGGCTTTTGTTGATCATCTTAATGCCGTCAGCAATAACTTTTGCATCTTTAGCATCTTTTGAAGCTTCAAGTGTACGGTCAAAGTTATCAAGACTGTCCAGAAGGTCTGAAAGAAGGCCTGCATTACCATAATCAAAAGCTTCCTGTTTTTCCTTGATTGTGCGCTTTCTGTAATTGTCAAAATCGGCAGCGCGGCGGAGAAGCTGGTCTTTCAGTTCTGCATTTTCTTTTTCAAGAGCTTCGAGCTTTTCTTCAAGTGTTGGCTCTTTTGTTTCTTCGGCTTCAGGAGCAGCGCATTCTTCAGCAGCTGTTTCAGGAGTTTCAGTTACTTTTTCTTCTGTAACCTGTTCCTGATTTTCCTGTGTTTCGTTTTCGTTTACATCACTCATATAGTAAAAAATACTAAAAAACAGTAAAAATCGTCAATATAAATTTAAAAAAAAGTTATTTTATAGAAAAATTAGTGTTTATATACGGTATTCCACATATCTGACCCGTCCTTTGACTATGCAGTCCCGGACCTGCTTTTCCCTTTCGGAAAGGGCCGATCCTCCGGTTTTTACTTCCACAAAAAGGATTTCATCCACAGAATCTTTTTCAGTCATGCCGGAAAATACTACAAAATCTACAGGTTTTCCTACAAAACGGCAGTCTCCGGGATTACCGGGAAATTCAGGAAGAAATGGCGCTACCTGCTCTGCAACCTGCCCGCCTATTACGGCACGGGAACGGGTAACAGCATCCTTACGGATTTTCCGCATTTTTGAAAAAGATGATACTTTCCCGAAAATCCAACCTAAAATAAATAAAGCCGTCCCCAACAGAATGTAACTTATAACCTTATGACTTGTTAAAAATTCAATCATAAAGAGAATTATACCGATTTTCTGCCGATAAAAAAGATAAGAGGATTTTATGACAAAAATTTCGAAAAAAATCGGAGCCATTTTAATATTAAACCTTACAGTAGCAGCAGCATTTTCTGAAGGTGTTTTATTCCGTTTCAAGCACAATAAAGGCGATTCCTCAAGTTACGTTTCAACCGTAAATGAAGAAGTCCTTATGAACGGCAAATTCAACCATAAAGCCGTAATCGTAAACCGTATTTCAAGCCAGATTAAAGATGTTCTGGATGACGGCACAGCAGTAATCCATGCGACTTATATGACTTCAGAAGAATCTGAATCTATGTACCAGAATATCCAGTGGGGAGAAGATTTCGAAAGTAATTTCTACCGTCACACAAATGGTGAAATGGATATTGATGATGATTATTTCATGCCGACCGTAAGAAATGTTCCCGTTTTCCCGGACCATCCAGTTGACATCGATGAAAGCTGGAGCGCAGAAGGTCATGAAGCCGAAGATTTAAGAAACACATTCGGAATCGAAAAACCATATAAAATCCCGTTTACTGCAAAATACCGGTATCTTAGAGACGAAGAAACCGAAAGCGGAAAAATTCTTAATGTGATAAGCGTAAATTACACTTTTTATTATGAAAGTCCTTCTCCGTATATCGAAAACCTGAATATGCCCTGTTCAACAATGGGAAATTCTTCAGAAATTATTTACTGGGACAACGAAAAAGGAATAATTGACCATTACAACGAGGATTTTAAAATCATAATCGAAACTTACGCCGGCGACATTTTCACATTCCGTGGAAGATCCGGAGCAGAGGTTACTGAATTCAAAAGTGTTAATACCGAAGCAAACTTAAAACTCATTGAAGAAACAGTCAGCAATCTCGAAATTGAAGATGTATCCGTAAAAAAGAGCGAGAAAGGACTAACAATCAGCATCGAAAATATTCAGTTTGAGCCAGATTCCGCAAAACTTATGGCTTCAGAAAAAGAAAAACTTAAGAAAATCGCCTCAATTCTGACACAATTCAACAACGATCTTCTTGTTACAGGACATTGTGCAGAACGCGGAACAGCAAGAGCAAGACAGCAGCTTTCAGAAGAACGCGCAGACGCTGTAGCAAATTACCTGAAAGGATTGAAAGTAAGAGACAGAAATCACATTTTTACTTTGGGGAAAGGTTCAAAAGAACCGGTTGCTTCAAATGCCACGGAAGAAGGCAGAATGAAAAACCGGCGTGTTGAAATTACAATTCTCGATTAAAGATTTAGTTGTTGCGTGTCCATTCAATGGCCATCTGGCGAAGTTCAGCAGATGAAGCACAGTGAAGTTTCACTTTGATATTTTCTTTATGAGTATCAATTGTCTTAATTGAAAGGTTCAGTTTTGAAGCAATTTCCACAGTTCCAAGACCCTTACCGATAAGTGAGAAAATCTGAAGCTGACGGTCAGAAAGATTTGAAACTGAAGAAAGTGTATCTTCAACTTCCATTTCTTTTCCTGAATTGAAATCTTCAATTCTGGCCTTTTCTTTATCGCTCAAATAGATTTTTCCGTCCATAACTGTACGAATAGCATTGATTACCGAAGTCTCAGCTTCTGCTTTCATGATATAACCTTTTGCGCCTGCCTTAAGAGCACGTTCAGCATAATAACGTTCATCATGCATAGAAAGAACAAGTACTGTAGTCCTTGGGGAATAAATAAGAATGTCTTTAATAAGATCAAGACCGTCTTCCTGCCCAAGGTTCAAATCAACAATGGCAAGATTAGGAGTATATTTCTGAATCGTATCCAGAGCTTCATTACGATTCTGAGCCATTGCTACTACTTTATATTCTTTCTGGGTTTCAATAAGCTGTGCAAGTCCGCGGGAAAAAAGCGGATGATCATCGATGATTAATACTGAAATAGGCATGTTTTTATAATAACATAAAAAATTATTTGGTGATATAATATTTTATAATTTTGTAAGAAAATTCCCCTAAGAGCGAAAGAAAATTGAAAGAAAAAACAAAACTGGCCCTGGTTCTGAATATCCTGGATGAAGAATACCAGACTTCTGTTTTTGCAGGTATAAAAAAACGGGCAAAAGAACTCGATGTAGAAATAGTGTGTCTCCAGCATGAAAATGCCATGATTTATGAAAACACACTTGTAACAAAACTTCCTGAGTACAACTTCTTTGATGTTGACGGCATCATTCTCCTTACATCTGTTTTTTCAGAATGTCCTGCCCTTCAGAATGCAAAATCCATAAAAAATCTCTGGCCTGATATTCCAATTATTTCTGTAGGCCAGCAGATAGACGGACTCCCTTCCCTGGCAATCAGGTCAAAAAATGCCATGGAAAAACTTACAAAACATCTTATTACTCATCACAATTATAAAAGGTTCCTTTATATTTCCGGAATTGAAGAACACGTAGACTCTAAAGAGCGAAAAGAAATTTTCGAAAATATCATTCGTAAACATATGGAAAAAGATCCGGAGCTGACATATGAATGCATTTCCGGTGATTTTTCTGAAGCAATTGCACGCCAGCGCCTTTCAGCCTTTATCGATTCTCATAGAAATAAACCGGCCGACGTTATTGTTTGTGCCAATGACAACATGGCCCTTGGTGTAAATAAATATCTGAAATCTCAAACTTCAAAACATCCATGGAGTCACTGTGCCGTTACAGGTTTTGATGATATTCCTCAGTCCGAAATTGAACTCCCCGCTTTTACCACCGTCAGACAGCCTTTACGGGAAATGGGTGAAAAAGCTGTTGATATTATGATTGATCACCTGGCGGGAAAACAAACAGATGCTATGAGCTATGTTGAATCAAAGCTGATTTTACGTGAATCATGCGGATGCAAAAGAAAAACTGAAAAATCAAAAACTTACTCAGTAAAACAGCTTACAAACATCCAGCGAAAATTTTTCCAGTCAGAACATTTCCTGCGCCAGATGAGCCACTTTGCACAGCAGCTGAACTCCTGCAACCAGGAAGACGGACTTATGTACACTCTGGACACAAATCTTGCCCTCCTTGGAATCAATGACTTTGCCCTTTACTCGTTTTCAACACCTTTTTATGAAGAGACACCTATCTCAAAACATACACTTAAAGCGAATGAACTTTTCTTAAGAAAAAATGGGGAACGCATAACCCAGTATGGAAAAATAAAAACCAACACTCTGGTTAATTTTATTAAAAGCATTTCTGAATCATCAGGAACTACTATAGTTGTAAAGCTTCTCAGAACCTCAAACGGCGTAATTGGCTGCATTGTTTATGACGGTCCACAGATTATTCATCCATACATCTGTTCTATCTCTACAAACATTGCCCAAACTATTTTCCGACTTCAAACAAATGCTCAAAAACAAAAATATTCTGAACAACTGGAAAAAGCCGTTGAAAAAAGAACACGGGAACTGATAGAAGAAAATAACAGACGTATCGAAGTTGAAGCAGAAGTCTTAAAAATTTCAGAAATGGAACGACAGAGATTCAGTACAGATCTTCATGATGATATCTGCCAGCGCTTAGCAGGACTTGCTATGCTTTGCCGCTGTTATTCAACCTCTGAAAAACCAATAAACCAGGAACAGATGGTGGAACTTACAGAACTGATTACTGAAACCCTTCAGACAACCCGCCAGTATGCCCATAACTCATTCCCGGTTGATCTTGATTCTCTTGGTATGAAAGACAGTTTGAGTAACCTGTGCAACACTTTCCAGAACCAGGCTAAATATCCATGCTCTTACGAATGGAAACTCCCGGAAGATAAAATATTTACCCGTCCTCAGGCAATCAATATTTTCCGAATTATTCAGGAAGCATTACAGAACGTACTGAAACATGCAAAGGCTACAGAAGCAAAAGTACAGATTTATACTTCCCATAAAACAGTTTTTGTAAAAATTATCGATAACGGGAAAGGACTTTCTTGTTCTTCCAGAAAAAAAGACGGGATCGGAATGAAATCCATGCAGTATCGTGCAGACCAGATTGGAGCAAACTTTACAATTAAGCCAAATGTCCCTTCAGGCACTGTAATTGAACTTTCACTTAAAGAAGAAAAACTTGAATCATTTTAAATCAATCTTCAGGTAAGATTCCATTATTGCTGATCAAAAGAGTCGCTGTCTTATAAGAGAAGCCTTGCTGAATCATAGCAGAAATCAATTTATCCCCTGATTTTCCTTTCCGCAGAAGTTTCGCATAACAACGGACAGCAATTTCATTCTCATCGTTCTCGGAGAAAAATTCATCAAGCGCTTTATTTGAAATCTCTTTTGAAATACCGCGTCCTAAAAGTTCTGAAAGAAGCTTACCACGTCCTTCTGTATGATTAATTTTCCGTGTATTAAGCCAGGATCTGCAGTAGCGTTCATCAGAAAGGTAATTTACAGATTCAAGATAATCAAGCGCCCGTATAATATATTCCCTTTCAAAACCTTTATCTAAAAGTTTTTTTAAAAGACCTGTTCTTGACTGTTCGCTTCGGGCAAGATAATCAACCGCCTTACACTCACAGGCCGTAACAAGCCCGGCGTCAAGTATTTCCTGTCGCTGAACCTCATCAAAAACGTCATTAATCAGGAAATCTTCTTTTGACAAAGTGACAAGATATTCTGGGCGGATAAAAAAAGACCCGTCTGAGGATGTAATTTTATAAAGCCCTGAAGCCGTAATTTCCCTAGATAAGATTTCCATAAATTAAATATACAAAAAAAAATCCGCATCGTCTGTAAACAGAACAACGCGGATTGTATTTTATGCAGCCGAAACTGCATAAAAGGAATTCCAAAAACTAACGTTTTGAGAACTGGAAGCGACGACGAGCACCTTTCTGTCCGTACTTCTTACGTTCAACCATACGAGAGTCGCGAGTAAGATATCCGTTAGCTTTAAGAGCTGTACGTGCATCTGGATCGTACTGTGTAAGGGCACGTGAGATTCCGTGCAGACAAGCTGCTGCCTGTCCATTCATACCACCACCACATACGTTGATGAGGATGTCATATTTGTTTTCAGAAGCTGTTGCCTGAAGTGGCTGACGAAGAACCTGTACCTGTTCATCAGAGAAGTATTCTTTTACGTCTTTACCGTTTACAACGATTTTTCCTGAACCTTCGCGGAGGAATACGCGAGCTACAGCTGTCTTTCTTCTACCTGTACCGATTGCAATATTTTTTACCATAACAAACTCCTAATTACACTTCCAGTGGCTGTGGATTCTGTGCTGCATGTGGATGATCAGCGCCAGCGTAAATCTTTACGTTGTCCATCATAGCGCGTCCGAGACGTCCGTGTGGAAGCATACCGGCGATAGCCAGTTTGAGTGGATCACCAGGGTGTTTTTCATTCAGTTTTTCAAAAGTCTGTGAGCGGAGTCCGCCAACGAAACCTGTGTGGTGGTAGTAAATTTTCTTTGTTTCTTTACCGCCAGTAACAGCAACTTTGTCAGCATTGATAACTACAACAAAATCACCACAGTTCTGGTTTTTAGCGAATGTTGCTTTTTCTTTTCCGCGAACGATGGCAGCAACTTTAGCTGCTACGCGTCCCATTGGTTTTCCGGCTGCGTCGATAACGTACCATTTGCGAGCCTGTTCGTATTCTTTAACGAAAATGGTTTTCATGATATACCTTTATCCCTATAAATTAATTGGTAAATTGTTTTTGCAACTCAGAACCTTTGCATCTGATTCTTTGTCGCTTAATCTGCGATGAGCATTCGCAAATTAATACGGGGTAATAAAATATATAATTTTTTTATGGTTTATGTCAATTACTCTGAAGCTGTTTTCTGAGCTTCTGCTTTTTCAGCAAGTTCTTCTTTCTTTGCTTCACGTTTGTCCTTAATGTCTGCAGCACCAATAAAAAGACATACAAGCCCGATAAAGGCTGCAAGAACAGGAAGACTTCCTTTAAGGAAGTTGATTACATCTGCGCCCCAGTTAAGAGGACAGGCAGGAAGAACTGCAAATACAGTAAAAGCAATAAAAATAATTCCAACGATTAAAGCAAACATAAATTACTCCTAAAAACTGTTTTCTATATTGTAAAATGGAAAATAAGAATTGTAAATTATCTTACCGCTACCCCACTTTTACGGAGATCGTCTTTAATTCCTCCAACAGTATAACCCATTGAGTGAACCATAGAAGCAATAAGAGCTGCGTCAGCTTTACCTTCTTTGAGGACATCAGCCAGGTGCTGGGGAGTACCACCACCGCCAGAAGCAATAACAGGAACAGGAACATTTTCAGCAATCATTCTGGTAAGTTCAATATCATAACCAGTTCTCATACCGTCTGCATCCATTGAATTCAGAACAATTTCACCGGCACCAAGAGAAACACCTTTCTTTGCCCATTCAAGAGCATCAAGACCTGTGTCCACACGACCGCCATGAATTGTTGTTCCGTATCCACTTGGCTTTGAAGGATCCTTTCTTACATCCATTCCAAGAACAATACACTGGTTTCCGAAAATACGGGCACCTTCTGTAATAAGACCAGGATTTTTTACTGCAGGACTGTTAAGGGAAACCTTTTCAGCACCTGCCAGAATTGTATCACGGATATCATCAATGGTATTGATTCCCCCGCCTACACAGAATGGAATGAATACCTGAGAAGCAACTTTTGAAATAAGATCAAGAATAGGACCACGGCCACGGGCAGAAGCGATAATGTCATAAAAAACCAGCTCATCAACTCCCTGACGGTAATATTCTGCTGCCATTTCTACAGGATCGCCGATATCAACGTTATTCTGGAATTTCACACCTTTTGTTGTACGTCC
The DNA here is from genome assembly GCA_024402535.1 of Treponema sp. GTDB lineage: Bacteria > Spirochaetota > Spirochaetia > Treponematales > Treponemataceae > Treponema_D. Next base: position 54,459 of record JAKSTN010000015.1, on the reverse strand, counting down.
ATCTTTTACATCAAGACAGACAATAACTCTCTTTTTCAGCATGATGAACCTCCGCAAAAATTCTTAAGAATCTGGAGTCCTGGTTCACCCGATTTTTCAGGATGGAACTGACAGGCAACAATGTTTCCGTACTGAACTACTGCCGGAACCTGAACACCGTAATCTGCATATGCTTTAATTACAGAATCATCTTCAGGACAGATTACATAAGAATGGACAAAGTAGAAATCAGAAGTATCAGGAACATTTTCAAAAATAAAACTTCCACCATTTTTTTGTGTAAGATTGTTCCATCCCATATGAGGAATTTTATTAACTTTTTTTTCTTCATCAGAAAAAAGATTATCAAAATGACGGATTTTTCCTTTTATGAGCCCAAGACAAGGAGTATTTCCTTCTTCAGAAAAATCGAAAATAATCTGACTTCCAAGACAAATTCCCATAAGAGGTTTACCGTCAAAAGCCCATTTTTTCAAAAATTCATCAAAACCAGTTTCCTTCAGCTGGACCATAGCATAAGCTGCATCTCCAACTCCAGGGAAAATCAGTTTTTCACAATCTTTAAGGTCATCCGTTTTTTTTGAACGTATGTATTCAATACCTAGACTTTTTAATGCACGCTCAACGCTTGTAATGTTTCCCGCGTTGTAATCAACAATTCCAATCATATTTCGTATTATATCAGAAAGACTTTTTTTGGTAACGGTATTTTCTACAAAATATATTTGAAGAACATTATACATTTTACCGATAAAGAGATTATGAATGGTTTTAAAAGTTTCTTTCCGCTCGTTCTGGGTGTACTCAAGGACTGGCGAGTAATTGCAACACTTATCGCATTTTTCTTAATCATTATGATTGCAGGATTTATTGCTAATTATTCAAAGAAACCACCACGTTTAAAAAGTGAGAAGCCTGTCAATGTCGCTCCAGTTCAGGAAAGTGGAGAAGCTGAAGGCGGAGAAGAAGCTTCTGCAGATGAAGAAACTGCTGAATAACAGTTTTTCCATAGAAACTTGTCTTTTTTTATTTTTCCACCTATTTCAAGATCCTGAACAACTTCCTGAACATCAGAATGTGTCCAGATTTTTTTCCCAAGATTTCTTACTGACATCTGATTTAGTTTTCTGAAAAGTTCTTCTTCAAGCAGTTCCTGTGTATAAAAGTGTTTTCCATGTTTTACCAGCTTGAACGCAATATCATAATCAGCTTTATATGGTTTTATTTTTTTACCATGTTTTACAGCATCCCGTTCATTACATAAATCACATCCAGCACAGGCAGCTTTTTCTGCCCCAAGGGCATCCAGAAGAACCTGGCGGCGGCAGTCTTTTGTTTCTGCGAACTGACGAAGCGCCGCTTCGCGACTTCCTTCCGGAAATGATGAGGTTTTCAATGAATCTTCCGGGCTCCAAAGCAGTATTGCCTTTGCAACACTTCCATCCCGTCCGCCTCTTCCTGCTTCCTGAATATAAGCTTCCGCTGTCTGTGGCGGATCCAGATGCACAACAGTATGAATATTTTTCTTATCTACTCCCATGCCATACGCACAGGTAGCACATAAAACTCCGTCTTCTGAATCAAAAAACCATTTTTCAATTTTATCTTTTTCGCTTTTTTTAAGACCAGCATGATAGAACCGTGAAAAATCATGTCCAAAACAGGCATTCAGTTCCCGGCTCATTTCTTCAGTCCTGTTTCGGGTTCCGCAGAAAATGATTAACGGTCTTTCTTCTTTCTGAGTAAGGTAAAGGGCTTCCTTTTTTTTGGCCGCCGCTCGTTTTACAAAATAATGAATATTAGGTCTGTCTGATTCACTCCGTACAACATGTGCCTCGCCCCCAAATAAGATTTCAGAAATTCTTGATAAAACTGAAGGCGACGCCGTTGCAGTAAATGCAGTTATAACAGGAGGATTCAGATCTGAAAGGATTTCGCCAAGTTTAAGATAGGAAGGACGAAAACTGTCGCCCCATTCACTTACACAATGTGCTTCATCAATGGCAACATGACTTATTCCAAGAGCCTTTATTCTATCCAGAAGTTCCCTGCTTTGAAGAACTTCCGGATTTGCAATAATAACTCTGGCTTTTCCGGTTTTTAGTTTTTCAAAACTTTCATTCCGTTCTTCTTCACTTTGGCCGCCGCGAAACATTACAGCCTGAAGTGAACCTTCTGTCATGCGGCGGTGCTGGTCTGTCATAAGAGCTAAAAGCGGGTAAATTACAAGGGTAATTCCAGGAAGAACTACCGCAGGAACCAGAAAACATAGAGATTTTCCAGCCCCTGTGGGCAAAAGCACGATTTGCTTTCCTCTTAAAAATGAATCTTCGTTTTTGAAAGGATCCTGCTTTATTTCTTGTTTTACAGAATCCGGAAGTTCTACCCTAATATCAAAGGCTTCAAGAATATTGGCAATCACCATTCTCTGCCAGGGGAAAAGGTATTTTATACCAAAATTCCTGAACGCCGTTCCGGCTACAAGATCATTTTCGTAATCCACATCATCTGCACTGTATTCTTCTTTTGTCATACATATAATATGGATTTTTTTTGTTATTTTAGGAAAAAAGAAAGGAAGAAATGCAGGATTAAATCAAATAAAACGACTTATTTGATTTAATCCTTAGTTTATTTTAGTCGCCGAAGCGGATGTCCTGCCAGAGGGAATTGTACTTATCAAGACCTTCGCCAAGGTCATTTTTAAGTTCACAGTTGTCCATCATTGAAGCTTCATACATTGGAGTTGTTATAACGTAATCTGCAGCAGGCAGGTTTACGAAACAAGGGAAATGGAAAGCATCCAGGAACTTTGCATAAACTTCAGGGCGATGAATGTAATTGATGAATTCATTTGCCAGGTCTACGTGTTTTGCACCTTTAAGAATACAAAGACTGTCCAGATATGCAGGGCCACCTTCCTGTGGAATAAAGAAATCAATTGTTTCATCCCATTTATCTTCCGGAACTTCACCAAAAATTACTTCAGCATAACCCTGACAAAGCCAGAAGTCTCCTGAAGCAAAAGATTTACCGAAGCTTTCAGCATCAAATTTTACAAGATTAGGCTTCCAGTTTTTAGAAACAAGGTCTGCTGCGGCTTTAAGTTCTGCATCATCCAGAGAGTTTACAGAATTTCCCTGAACAGCCAGAGCATCGCCCATAACTTCACGCATATCGTCCATCATTGTGGCATGACCTTTAAACTTAGAATCTGCGAAGATATTCCATGTACGTTCATAGTTTCCACCAGGAACCTTAAGCTTATTTACAGAAACTCCGGCAGCTCCCAGGTAATATGGCATACAGTATTCCAGATTTGGATCGAAAGTCATTTTTTCGATACATTTTGGATTCAGATTTCCTTTATTTGTCATTTTTGCCTGATCAAGTTTCTGAAGCATTCCCTGTGCAATCATAATGCTCATATAATCCTGTGAAGGAACTACAATATCATAACCTTTTGCACCTGCACGGAGTTTTGCATACATTTCTTCATTTGAAGCGTAGCTGTCAACTTTTACAGTACAGTTAAACTCTTTTTCAAAGTCACGAAGTACTTCGTCCGGAGTGTAATAAGTCCAGTTATAAAGATAAAGAGTGCTGTCATCTCCACCACAGGAAATGAGACCAAAGGAAGCAGCAATAACTGCCAGTGCGAAAATAATTTTCTTCATTGTTTTTTAATCCTTAATTTATTATTTACTTGCTGCAAAAGACTTAAGGCTTCCGCGCAGGATAATTGTGAATACACAAATGATAAGAATAAGTACAAAGCTCAGAGCATTGATTACAGGGCTGACACCGAAACGAATCATACTGTAAACGTAAAGCGGCAGAGTTGTACTTCCTGGTCCTGAAACCAGAGCAGTAATTACGTAGTCTTCCAGAGACATAGTAACACTCATCATGAAACCTGAAATAACACCAGGCATAATGGCAGGAATAATTACCTTAAACAGAGTCTGACGTTCATTTGCTCCCAGGTCATGGCTTGCTTCGATGATTGAATAATCAAATTCATCTACGCGAGCACTTACCATAAGGTAAACAAAAGGAAGACAGAAAGTGGTATGGGCAATGAAAATTGTGACAAGGCCAAGACTCATTTTAATGGCACTGAAGAAAATCAGCATGGAAACCCCCATGATAACTTCTGGAAGAACCATTGGAAGAAAGCTGATGGCCTGAATAAAATTACGTCCTTTAAACTGGTACCATTTGATACCGATGGCTGCCAGAGTTCCGATTATTGTTGCTACAAGTGAAGATGAAACTGCAACAATCAAAGAATTGAACAGAGACTGCCACAAAGGCTTTGAATCGAAAATCAGTTTTTCATACCAGATGAAGCTGAATCTTGTAAAGTTAGAATCTTTTGATTCATTGAACGAATAAAAGATGATTACAAAAAGCGGTACGAAAAGAAAAACAATGGAAAGCGCTAAAACAAAGTTTGAAAAACTGAATCTGCGGTTGTGTTTTTTCCACTGACGTTTTGCATGACGGGCATTTTCAGAAGACTTACGTTTTTCAGAAAACTGTTTAAATGGATTATACATTACTGTGCCCCTCCTGCAGAAATTGATGTGGTAGTTGTGTCTTCTGCTACATTATTCTTTTTATTCAGCTGATCGTCTTTTTTGTTTGAAGAAAGCATCCAGAGGATTGCTCCCATAGAAACAATTGTAATAACCATACTGAAAGCAGAAGCCAGAGGCCAGTTACGAACTTTCTGTACCTGATCAACAATAATATTACCAAGCATGTAAGAATCTTTTCCACCAACCATCTGAGGAACAGTATAGTTACCGAAGATTGGGATGAAAGTAAAAATCAGGGCACTGATAATACCGCTCTTTACGCCTGGAATAAGAATCTTGATCATTGACTGCATTTTTGTAGCCCCAAGGTCACGGGCAGCTTCCAGAAGTGAAAAGTCAAAACGGTCTACTGCTGTGAAAATAGGCAGAATGGCATAAGGCAGATACATGTAAATGCTTACAAGGATAATAGCTTCCTTTGTGAACATGAATTTATGGGTTGTATACACTGCGTCCTTTGAAAATCCGTGGAACAGATTAAAGAAGAAACGGCAGATATCATTCAGAAGCCCGTTATCTCCAAGAATTGTCATCCATGCGAAAATACGGATCAGGGAGTTTGTAAGGAACGGAATGATTACAAGAATAAGCAGTACAGTCTGATGCTTGCTTCTGGCCATAGCATAACCACAAGGAAGCGCAATAAGGATTGTAATTGCTGTTGAAACACAGGTAATCCACAGAGTACGGAGGAAAATCATTCCGTAAGCCGCAGAGAACATCTGTTTGTAAGCTTTAAAAGTAAACTTAGGCTGAACACCACCGTAAACATCACGGGTCATAAAAGAATATGCCACAATGATTACAAGAGGAACAACAAAGAATACACAGAACCAAACGCCCATTGGCCATCCGTAGAAAGGCCCAGGGTTAGGTTTCTTATATTTTTCGATTTTTTCAGATTTATCTTTCATTACTATTTCTCGATATCTTCTACAATGTATCCGTCTTCTGCAGACCAGGAAACGTATACTTCATCCTTCCATTCGATAGAAGGACCGTCATCCATAAAGTTCTTGTGCTGCTGGAAAACTTTCAGCATAGCGCCGTTTTCCAGTCTGATATAGAACTTTGTCTGGTATCCTGTATAAACAGGCTCCTGTACAACACCTTTGAAAACGTTGATATCTTTGCGTCCGTGAACATCAGGCACATCAGTTGTAATGCGGATTTTTTCAGGACGGATTGTAAATGCTACTTTCTGGCCAGGCTTTGTTTCTTCATAGTCTGTTACCATCATGTATTTGTCCCCTGCTGCAACTTCTGCAGAGTCTGTAGGAAGTGGAGCCTGTTTTCCAAGAGCAGGAACTGAACAGGTAACCATATATTCATCATTACCTTTTGTATCCTTACATGGAACACATTCAGCAACAGTTGCTTCAAACAGGTTTGTTTCACCAATGAATTCAGCAACAAACTGAGTTGCAGGGCTTTCATAAATTTCAAATGGAGTACCAATCTGAAGAACATTACCTTTATTCATAACTGCAATGCGGTCAGAAACAGCAAGAGCTTCGCTCTGATCATGAGTAACGTAAATAAAGGTAATACCGATTTTGTCATGGAGGTTATCCAGGTCAATGAGAAGACTTGAACGGAGTTTTGCATCCAGGGCAGAAAGAGGTTCGTCCAGAAGCAGAACTGAAGGTTCATTAATAAGAGCACGTGCAATAGCTACGCGCTGTTTCTGTCCGCCGGAAAGCTGGTTTGGCTTTTTATTGATATGCTGATCCAGCTGAACCAGGTGCACGTATTCACGTACTTTTGCATCGATCTCATCTTTTGGAAGTTTTTTAAGGCGTAAAGGGAATGCAACATTTTCATATACAGTCATATGTGGGAAAAGTGCATAAGTCTGGAAAACAGTATTGGACTGTCTCTCATTTGGAGAAAAAGGAACTACGTTCTTATCGTCAAAAAGAATTACCCCGTCATCCGGAAATTCAAAGCCAGCGATCATGCGGAGCAAAGTAGTCTTGCCGCATCCTGAAGGTCCCAGCAGAGAGAAAAACTCTCCGGGATTAATTGTAAAATTGACATCGTTCAAAGCGACGAAATCGCCGAATTTCTTTGATACGTGATCAATGGTAACCTGACATCCTTTCACTCAAGTGTACCCCTTTATAAGAAAAATAACCTGTTTCTAAACGAGACAGTAAAAAAAATGAAGGTCACCATCAGTAACCTTCATTTTTTATTTTATAAATGAAAAATAGAATATATGGGCGATTTAGTCAATAAAAACTGGAAAAATAAAAAAAATTAATCTGAAAGCCATACTGCACAGTCGGCATCGCTAGGCATACGCCAGTCGCCTCGTGGAGAAAGGTTTACTGTACCAACTTTTGCTCCGTCTGGCATGCAGGAACGCTTGAACTGCTGACTGAAAAAGCGTTTATAAAACTTCAAAAGCCATTTTTTCTTGGTTTCAGTATCATATTTTTTAAGCTCTTCCGAATGTTCAGCCAGAAAAAGGATTTTTTCAGCAGAAAAACCGAATCTGAGAAGATAATACAGGTAAAAATCGTGAAGCTCGTAAGGACCAACCAGATCTTCTGTTTTCTGGCTGATTTTTCCGTTTTCTGGAGGCAGAAGTTCAGGACTCACAGGAGTATCAAGGATGTCACGTAAAACAGCAGATTCGCCTGAATCCCCCCTGTTTTCAGCTTCATCACTGAACCATTCAACAAGATAACGAACTAAAGTCTTTGGAATAGACGAATTTACCCCGTACATACTCATATGGTCGCCGTTATATGTACACCAGCCCAGAGCCAGCTCAGAAAGATCTCCTGTTCCGATTACAATGCCGTTAGTTTTATTGGCATAATCCATAAGAACCTGAGTACGTTCCCGGGCCTGGCAGTTTTCATAAGTAACGTCATGAACACTTTCATCCTGCCCTATATCTTTCATGTGGGAACGAACAGAGTCGGCAATCCGAACTTCCATTAATTCTGCCCCAACCGATTTTGCAAGACTGCAGGCATTATTATAAGTACGGTCTGTAGTGCCGAAACAAGGCATTGTAATGGCATGAATACAGTTTCTTGGTGTTCCGCATAAATCAAAGGCTTTTGCTGTTACCAGAAGAGCCAGAGTTGAGTCCAGTCCGCCTGAAAGGCCTATAACAGCACTTTTACAGTTTATATGACGGAGTCTCTTTGCAAGGCCTTCTGCCTGAAGCTGGATGACACTTGCACAACGTTCAGAACGCTTCAGCTTGTCTGAAGGAACAAAAGGATGAGAATCTACAAAGCGGCTGAAATTCTTTTCAAAATCAGCTTTCTTCTCGTTTCCAAGAAGATTGATTTTCAGGTTTATATAGTTTGCTACATCAAATTTTGAAGCACAGTCAGCAAAAGTAGTTGTATGACGGCGTTCCTGACAAAGTCGTTCTATATCAACATCCCCATAGATAGTATCACTTGAGAACATTCGGGACTCTGCAAGAAGAGTACCGTTTTCAGAAATAAGATTATGGCCTGAGAATACCATATCCTGTGTACTTTCACCGTTTCCTGCATTTGCATAAAGATATGCACATATACTTGAAGCAGAACGGCTTTTTACAAGATTTTTACGGTAATCGGCCTTTCCAATAATCTCATTTCCCGCTGAAAGGTTTGCAATAACTGTAGCCCCGGCAAGTGTATGATTCACACTTGGAGGAAGCGGTACCCATAAATCCTCACAAATTTCTGCAGCAACCGTAAATTCCGGATTTTCTTCATCAGAAATAAGAATATTTGTTCCCATCGGGATATCTGTAAGGTTTGAAGACAAATCTACAACACGGGTATCACCTCTGAAAGGAGTAAACTGACGGCGTTCATAGAATTCTGAATAATTTGGCATGTAGGATTTAGGAATTAAAGCCAGAACTTCTCCATGAAACAAAACAGCGGCGCAGTTATAAAGCCCGTCATTCTGACTTACAGGAAGCCCTACAAAAACAAGGGACTCCAGAGAAGCAGTTTCATCTGCCAGTTCTTCCAGGACTTTTACAGCGGCTTTCTGAAGACTTTTCTGAAGAAAAAGATCTCCGCATGTGTAACCTGTAATACAAAGCTCAGGACAAACAATAAGGCGCGCACCTTTTTCAGAAGCCTGTTTTACCGCTTTAAGAATTTCTTCTTTGTTTTTTTCAGGGTTAGCCACAGTTACTTTAGGGCTGCAGCAGGCAGTTTTTACAAATCCGTACATACTTTATCCATTTATAAAGGCGCCCCCAAAGGCGCCTTAACGAGTTATTTCAATAAACTTTCTACTTTCTTTGCGGCTTCTTCCAGATATGGACAGTCAACGCCTTCAACATCACCTGCATCAATTGCAGCAGATGTAGATTCTTCCATAGGAATACGTGCAAGAACAGGAATTCCATAGCTGTCAGCAATAGCCTGAATGTTGCTTTTTCCAAAAACAGTAATTTCCTTACCGCAGTCAGGACATTTTACATAGCTCATGTTTTCAACGATTCCAAGAATAGGAATATTCATCATGTTAGCCATTTTTACAGCTTTTTCTACAATAACACGAACCAGCTGCTGAGGACTTGAAACCACAATGATTCCGTCTACAGGAAGGCTCTGGAAAACAGTAAGAGGAACGTCTCCAGTTCCCGGAGGCATATCAACGAACATAAAATCAACATCTTTCCATTCAACATCAGTCCAGAACTGTTTTACAGCGCCGCCAATTACAGGTCCACGCCAGATAACAGGATCACTTTCATTCTGAAGAAGGAAATTCATACTCATAAGTTGAATTCCAGAATCTGTTGTTACAGGAATAAGACAGTCTTCATTTTCTTTTGCAGTTGCACGCTGGTCTCCAACACCAAAGCTTTCAGGAATTGAAGGTCCTGTAATATCAGCATCAAGAATAGCTGAACGGAAACCATCTTTATTAACTTTACAGGCCAAGAGACTTGTTACAAGGGACTTTCCAACCCCGCCTTTTCCTGAAACAATACCAATTACTTTTTTTACGCTGGAACCTTCACGAAGGTGAGCTCTAAGATCTCGCTGTTCACAAGATTTTGAACAACCGCCACAGTTATGATCGCAATTTTCTGCCATATGTTTCTCCCGGTTTAATTTTAAAAACCTGTAATTTAAATATAATCAAATAATTCTAAATTGTGTATCTTGCACGGCTTGTTTCTGTTTCAAAAACGTCTACCGCACATAGTTTTACTCCATCAGGAGAATTAATGGAAAGGTCAAGATTATACTGTTCCCGAAGCTTTGCCAGGATTCTGTTAAAAATGAATTCAGCAATGCGTTCTGCACTTGGATTCTGATCGAAAACAGGATTATCATTCAGATTTGTATGATCCAGTTCCTTACAAACCTCACGAAGAGCAGATTTCAGGAATGCAAAATCAAGAAGCATTCCCCCTTCATTCAGTTTATTTCCCGAAACATGTGCATAAACTTTATAATTATGCCCGTGAAGGTTTTCACATTTACCATGATAATCTTTCAAAAAATGAGCAGCAGCAAAATCTGCCTCAACGCGAACTTCGTACATTCAAAACCTCACATACTTCATTTATTATTTCGTCAGGTGTAGATGCACCTGCTGTAATCCCGATTTTATCAAGTTTGAAAAACTCTTCAGGAAGTTCCGAAGCTTTTTCAATATGAACTGCATTTCCACAGTTCTCCCTGGCTGTCTGAAAAAGCCTGATTGTATTGGCGCTCTGTTTTCCACCAATAACCACTACCCCATCTACTTTTTTACAAAGTTCCAGAAGAGAATCCTGTCGTTCCTTTGTTGCAGGACAGATTGTATTCAATACCTCAAGATTTGAAAAACGCCCATCCAGAACTTTTTTTATTTTATCAAACTCCTTTTCCGAAAAAGTGGTCTGACTGAAGAGTACAGTTTTTTCAAAATATATACTCTCATTTTTTTCTGAAAGATTCTGGGCGTCTTCCAGGTTCTGTATCAAGCGAAAGTTTTTTCCACCGTAACCTGAAATCCCCTTTACTTCCCCGTGTTCTGCGTCCCCTGTAAAAACAATAAGATTTTCACGATTTTTTTCAGCAATTTTCTGACTTGCTTTTACGCGTGGACAAGTTGCATCAATAATGCGGCAGTTTTTTTCCTCAAGCTCAAAAATAACCTGAGGAGGAACACCATGGGCGCGAATAATAACTGCAGCACCAGAAGGAATTTCCGAAATATTTTCCGCAGTTTTCATTCCGCTTGACGCAAGACGATTCAAAGTCGTTTTATTATGAATTAAAGGTCCCAGAGAATAAACCGGACAGTCAGAGTTTTCAACAAGTGCCTGTTCTGCCTTTTCCACGGCGCGCCGCACTCCAAAACAGTATCCTAAAATCTGGGCCTTAATTATTTCCATACTGATAATTTACATCAAAAACAAAAAAAAATCTCCCGCGAAACACGGGAGATTTTCTTAAGCTATGCAGAAGTTGAACTTAATTATTCAGCATCAGCTTTTGCAGCTTCCTGAGCCTTTTTCAGTGAGTGGTGAACTCCGAATTCTGGTTTCCAGTTCTTACGGCAAGCCATAATGAATGAACTTGAAATGAAGATTGAAGAGTACATACCACTGATAAGACCTACGATCATAGCAAGTGAGAAGTCCTTGATGCTTCCTGTTGTGAAGATGAACAGAGCAAGAACAGCAATCAAAGTTGTAACAGTAGTCAGGATAGAACGAACAAGAGTGTCGCTCAGTGACTGATTCAGAATATCTTTGAATGAAGTTACATTGTCCATCATTTTCAGGTTGTAACGGATGCGGTCAAGGATAACAACTGTAGCGTTGATAGAGTAACCGATGATTGTAAGTACAGCGGCCAGAACAGTTGTAGAGAATTCCATCTGAGTCCAGATAATGAATGTCATCATGATAAGAGTATCGTGAAGCAGAGCGATAACTGAACCAAGAGCGAAGTCCCAGTGGAAACGGATTGCAGCGTAAGCCCAGATGAGGAGTACTGTAAGTACCAGCATAAGGATTGCTTTTCCTGCAATTGATTTAGAGAATGAAGATCCGATGAAGTCTGTCTTGATAACAGCTACATTGTCTTTACCGAATTTGCTGTAAAGAGTATCTTCAACAACTTTCTGAAGTTCAGACTGTGTTGAATCTCCGTCAATTCCCATACGAATCTGGAAACTGAGGTCATCGCCAGAACCAAGCTGTTTTACAGAGATTCCGCTTACTGCTGAAAGAGCATTGCGAACATCGTCTGCTGAAGCGTTAGTAACGCCTGCAGGGTAAATGTAAATTGATGAAGCAGAGAGTACGTTTGTACTTGCTGAGTTCAGGTAAGAAGCGTAAGTATTGGCAGATGAATCCATAGCTGTCATTTTTACACCGTCAACCTTATTTACTTCCTGAGCAAGAGCACCCATAGTTGCGTATTCATTAAGATTGTAAGTATATGTAGCGTTTTCAGCACCTGTACCAGAAACAACAAGTTCCATTTCTGCTTTTGCAAGGTTTACTGCAACTTTTGCAGGCCCATTGTATGAAAGTGATGCAGCTGGAGAAGCTACACGAACTTCTTCAACGAGACCTGGTTTGAAGTCGATACCGAAGTTGATTCCTTTTGTGAAGAATCCAACCAGACCGAATACAACCAGAACACAACTGATAATTACTGAAGGAACAAAGCCTTTGCTGAAATTAAGTGTCTTTTTCATTATTTAATCCCCCAGCCGATGCTAACTTTCTTTGTTTTCATTACATCCGAACTGAAATCGAAGATAAGGCGTGAAACAAAGAGAGCTGTAAATACAGAAGAACAAACACCGATTGCCAGTGAAACAGCGAATCCCTGGATTGCACCAGTACCAAGCTGTGACAGGAAGATAGCAGCAATGAATGTTGTGATGTTAGAGTCCATGATTGCCCAGAAAGCGTTGTCGAAACCTGCTGCAATAGCGGCTTTGCGGCTCTTTCCGGCGCGAAGTTCTTCCTTAATGCGTTCGAATACGATTACGTTTGCGTCAACGGCCATACCGATTGTAAGAATCATACCGGCGATTGAAGAAAGGGTCAGAGTATAATTGAAGGCAGAAAGTACTGCGAACATGATGTAAAGGTTCAAGATCTGAGCTACAACAGCGTTGATACCTGAAGATTTGTAGAATACGAGCATGAATACAAGGATAAGGCCAAGACCAAGAAGGATAGCCATAATACCCTGATGGATAGCTTCGTCACCAAGAGAAGCACCGATAACCTGCTGACTTTCAACAGAAAGTGGAACGTTGAGCCATGCTGTCTGAAGAACTTTCTTAATGTTGTTAGCTTCGTCTACGCTGAAAGCACCTGTCAGAGCAACCTGACCGCCTGTAATTGCAGACTGAATGCGTGCGTTTGATTTGATTTTGTTATCGCTTACGATTGCAAGGTATTCACCAACGTGATCCCCAGTAAATGCAGCGAAGATTTCTGCCCCTTCTGTATCCAGTGTGAAGCAAACCTGAAGCTGGCTTGAGAATTCATCGTTGCGAACATCAGCTGATTTAACATGCTGACCGTCCAGGGCGATTTCCTTCTTTACAACAACGTAACCTGTTCTTTCATCAAGACCATATTCGTCTTTTGTGTATTCACCCATAACTTCACAGTCTTCAGGAATAATAGAAGGATCCATCAGTTCACCTGCAGCATTGAATGTTGTAGCAGGATGCTGTGCGTAGTAAGTGTTGAATGCTGTAGTTGCATCCATATCTGTAAGACGGAAGTTCAGAACACCTTTACCCATAATAAGAGTATTGATTGCATCTGCCTGAGCAGCACCTGGGATTTCGATGTAGATTCTGTCTTCACCCTGCTGGCGAACAACAGGAGATGTAAGACCGAAGCGGTCGATACGGCTTGTAAGGTTTTCAAGAGCGTTTGCCATAGCTTCTTTCTTGAATGCATCTGCATTTTCTGTAGCTACAGTATCACCCTGGCTTTCAAGAGCAGCATCGAGGTCAGCGCGAACGATAATGTTCATACCACCAGAAAGGTCAAGACCAAGTTTTACAGAGTTTTCATAACGTTTCTTAGCCTTAAGAATGCTGTCACGATAGCGTGACTGGAAAATGTCCATAAATGCAGCTTCTGAATCGAATGCTTTAACTGCATCTTTTACAGTCATTGGCGACGGAGCTTTTTTTCCGGCCAGCTTGTATTCTTTTGCAGCTTCTTTAGAAACCCATGAATATTCTGCAGGAAGTTCTGCATCAGGGGTAGATGCTACAAGAGCTTTGAAATTGCGTACATCTTCAGCTGCCTGAACTGTAGCGTAATCTTTAATGTTTTCTGTAGATCCCAGAGCCAGAGCCTGAACTTCTTTTGGAGTATTGGCATACCAGCTGATTGAAGGCCACAGGAAAACAAAACAGATAGCAAGAACAGCAAGAAGAATCACTAAACGTGTTCGTTTGTTCATTTTGTTTTGTCTCCAGATTAATTATTCTTCAGAAGATTTTTCTTCTGTATTTGATTTTTTTGCTTTTTTAGCTTCTTTTGCAGCTTTTTTTTCAGCAATAGCAGCTTCTTTAGCTTCTTTTTCTGCTTTTGCTTTTGCTTCTGCTTCAGGATCAATTACTGAAGAAATAGCACTGCGGTTGAATTCGATTTTGCAGTCGTCATCAACTTTTACGATGATTGTGTTTTCTTTTACAGAAGAAACAACACCATGGATACCACCAATTGTTACTACTTTGTCACCCTTTTTAAGAGCTGAAAGCATTTTTTCCATTTCTTTCTGTTTTTTATTCTGCGGACGAATCATGAAGAAGTACATGATTACGATAATCAGCAGGAATGGTAAGAACATACCAGCGAGACCGCCTGAGCTAGAAGCTGATGCAGCCTGTAAGAACGGGATAAAAGACATATTTAAATTCCTTCCTGTTTTTTTTGTTAAAATCTGATTATAAAATCAGTTGTATAATTATAATGGAAAAAAAAGGGAAAATCAAACTGAAAATGTTGAAAAAAGAAAGATTCTACTGAAGGAGTTTTGTTAAAGATTCATTCAGTTTTCTAAATGTGGAATCGTTAGGATTCAGTGCTACCACCTGTTTAAGGTAATACTGAGCCTTTTTATAATCATCTTTTCCGTAGTAAATTTCATAAAGGCGGAAAAGAGCATCACTGTTGCGAGGGTTTGAAATAAGGCTGCTTCTAAGATCAGACAAGCAGGCAGTTTCTGTTGCCTGAAGGAAACTTCTTCTATAATAAAGATAACTTTTCATTTTTGGCGTTGAAGTTTCCAGAAGTGAATTGATAAGAACAAGACTCTGGTTCTTATTTCCCCCTGCAATCTGAGCAAGAATATATGACTGGACAATCATTTCATCCTGTGGGTTCAGTTCATAGGCTTTCTGTGAGACTTCAAGAGCCTCCTCTGTTTTTCCAAGCTGCAGACAGATTTCTACATGTTTTGAAACAACATCAGAAGAAACATTTTCCAGTGCTGAAAGCCTTTTACTTATTTCGTAGGCATTCTGCCACATTTCACGTTTTTCAAGGGCGTTAAGGGCATAAACCTGAGCATTTGCATTATCCGGATCATTTTCAAGTATACCCGATACAAGTTCATCAGCATATTTTCCAGCAACAGGTGCATCAGTAATAGATGCAATGCGGGCAGCAAGCAGAAGTGCTTCCTGATTTGCAGGGTATAAAGTAAGAGTCTTTTCTATAGTTTCAGTTGCAAGACTGATATTCTTTGACCAGTCAAGCTGAACTCGAGTTCTCAGAAGCAGATATTCAGCATTTGTATCATTCTGACGGGCATACATATCAAGAAGAGAAACTGCATGAATATAATCATTCTTTTCTACAAGGATTTTTGCACGGAAAAGAAGAAATTCAAGGTTGTTCGGCATCTGCTGAAGGCCTCGTCCCACAAATTCTTCCGCCATGTCATAATTCTTCATGGCAAAAGCAATACGGGCATTAAGTCTCAGTAATTCAAGGCTTGAAGGATTCTTTGAAAGCAGCATAGAAGAAATCTGGAAAGCTGAATCATAGTCTTTCAGATTATATTTTGTTTCTGCATAACCTCTGGCTATTTCATAAACGCCGGAATTCTGGACATAAAGTTTTTCAAAATAACCGGAAGCTCTTTCAAAATCACCTTTTCTTCTATAATAAAGCCCGGAAAGATAATCCATTAAAACAGAATCAGTTCTATATTCCTGTGCTTTTTCAAAAGCAGCGCCTATCTGAGCCATATCGGTTTCAGAAAGAGGGTCCCCCGAAACAAGGACAAGACATGGAAGAATAGAACTAAGGAAATCCACATTTCCAGTACTTGAATCAAAGAAACCACGGCGGACAAAATCCAGAGCGCCGGTATAAGGAGTCTGATTTTCAATTTCCGGAAGATCTCCTGTAAAACTCACTGAGCGCCAGCAGATATTCATTATTTCAGTTCCGACATAAGTCAGAACTTTTTCATTTTCAGTTACTTCGCCTTCAGTCTTTTTAAGACTGTTCAGAGCCTGCATCACTGAAGAAGGAGAACCGTTTTCTATACCATCAACAATTGATTCATTAATTTTCGAAAAATAATTATTACGTTTTTTAGGAACTACCAGTTTTGTAGCAGAAGTTTCAGACGATGTCCCGGCAGCCTGCGGTTCAGCCACAATTTCCACAGGTTCTTCACCCTTCTTAGGCTTTTTCTTTTTAGACGCAGCGTTAAGTTCATTAGAACCTGGCAGAATTCCAAAAGAAGTCAGGGCAAGTGAGAATACTAATAATTTCAAAAGAAAACTTTCTGAAATTTTCATTCCGCGTTATTCATCATTATCGGCATCTTCTTCCGGAACAATCAATTCCTTGTGTGCTGACTGAACAAAATAAAAAACAACAACACCAATTCCGGAGAAAAACAACAGGAAAGGACCTGCAATTACCATAAATGATACAAACGACATTTTTACAATATCTAAAGAAAAAAGAAAGAAAATACATCCGAGAAGAACCATTACAACTGCAGGTACAATATAATTAGGACGGGCTCTACGGAAGCGGTAAATACAAGAGCAGACAAGAGAAATTGCGGCAAGAAAAACAAAAACCGGCCACAATTCTTTAAGTCCCAATGAAGTAATATCACGGGCAACAAAAATAGAAAAACATCCGCTTAAAGCCAGCATTATACCCAGAAAAAGCAGATAGGTTTTATGAAAGAGAGTTACTGAACAATATGTAATGATAATTCCCGAAATAAGAACAAAGAAAGGCCAGAATACAAAGAAATGTGCATGATCATTTTCCAATGCATACACAAATAGAAGAAAACCTCCAAAAACAAAAAGAAGACCGCATGCAAGAAGAATATTCAGTACTCTGTTTGATAACTTTCTCATAACTTCTATTATCATACAAAACCCCATTATTTACAATATAAATACCTTATGATAAATTCATCTTGTATGAAAAAGTTTTTCTTTGCGCTTCTGGCCTTATTCACGGCAACTCTCTTTTCCTGCAAAAAGCCCGATGTAGAAACTCAGAACATCATTCAGACTCAGAAACAGCTGGAAATTCTGTTACAGGATCAGACTCTCAGCCCGGAGCAGAAATACGCCATTGTAAATCAGATGGCAAATAACCTTCTTCACACAAAAGATTTCCAGGGAACAATTCTTTTTCTTAACGATTGGGTAGAAAACAATCCAGATGACAAATACAACGCATACTGGATGCTTATGACAGCTTACAGTTACATGTCCCTGAACGCAGAACCTGTTGCAGAATACTATTTTGACCGTATTCTTCACCAGTACAAAGACCTTCTTGTAAAAGGACAGTCCATTCATTTTATCTGTCTTCAGAACCTGATCCAGATTTCAAAAACACCAAAAAACCGTATCAAATATTTCAACGAACTGATCAACCGTTTTCCAGGCAGCATTAATAAAACAGAACTTTACCTTCGCCTTGCAACAGAATATGAAAAAGACAGTCAGTGGGATATGGCACTCCGTACCTGCCAGCTGTTCCTGCAGCAGCCTGACGCAACAACAATCCAGATTCCGGGCGAACCTGATGCTTACAAAGACGCCCGTCATCTTATAGACTTCAACAACTCAAGCAAGGACTGGACATTCCAGAGTCTTGAAGAACTTGAAACAGCAGTAAAAAAAGCCATCCGCAACTACGACTGGAGAAAGCTTGATAAATACCGTTCTCAGGTAAACTTCTTCTCAATGTCATGGAAGCAGGATGAAAATGACGCAAACTCTCAGACAGAATTCAGTATGCATGACTACATGCGCGGTAACCGTATCCGTTTTGCAGAAGAACTGGACGAATCATCAAATGAAAACGAAGCCTATCTCCGTACCTGGGGATGGAGTACATATGTAAACACCTGGTATCTTTACTTCCGTAAAGTTAATTTTCCTCTGGATCCGGACATCAACGGAAACTGGGAATGGGCAGGAATCTATTTCGGAAACAAGCTGTAATGAAAAGACTAAAAACTATTGTGCTTCTTACAGGATTATTCTGTCTTTTCACATTTTCTCTCAACGCAGAAGAAACTCAGGAAGAAAATCTGATATCTGAAGAAACTGTTCTTGAAACCGATGAACTTCCGCCTTTAGAGGAAGAAACTGAAACAGAGGACTCAGAGCCAGAAAATGAGTCAGAATCGCTTGAGACAAAGGAAACCTCTCTCTACCCTCTTATAGACGCTTACAAAGACAGACCTGAAGTTGAAGCCTGGAGAAAATACTATCTTTCAAATGAAAAGCGCGTAAAACTTCTCCATGATATTCTTGAAAACGCCATGGAATACAGACTTTACGTTCGTAAAACAGTTCAGGACCGTCAGGTACCGGGAGAACTTGAATACCTTCCTGTAGTTGAATCCGGCTACAAGACCAGTGCAAAGTCGCGAAGCGGCGCCCTTGGTATGTGGCAGTTCATGGAAAACTCAGTCCGCCCTTTCCTAACCCTTAATGAATATGTGGATGAACGCCTGGACCCATGGAAAAGCACTGAAGGCGGACTTTCAAAGCTTCAGGACAATTACAGGACTTTCAATGACTGGCTTCTTGCAATAGGTTCATATAACTGTGGAGTTGGAGCCATGAACAAAGCTATACGCCGGGGAGAAAGCCGGGACTTCTGGGAACTTTGTGAAAAAGGCGTTGTTTCCGCACAGACAAAAGATTATGTTCCAAAACTGATTGCTATTGCAGACCTTGCGGTGAATTTTGAATCCTACGAAATCAATCTTCCTGACCATGCCGAAGAATATGAACTTCTTGTAACTGAACGGGACGGACTTTTCGATTACGTTACTGTAAAGAAGCCTTATGCCTTAAGCGCCATTGCCCGTGACATGAGAATGGATGAAAGACAACTTAAAAAACTGAACCCTGCCCTTACAAAAGGTTTTACCCCACCTGCAACAAAGTACAGTATCAGAGTGCCTGTTGGAATGAAATCAACGCTAGAAGACGTGATTACAAATCTTGAACCGATTGAATTTCCTTTCCAATACAAAGTCGTAGCCGGAGATTCCCTATGGTCAATCAGCAGGAAATTCGGGACTACGGTTCAGGCTATCTGCGACACTAACGGCATACAGGAAAACGCAATTCTTAAAATAGGAAAAATTCTCTACATTCCGGGCAAATAAATGCCGATAGAGAAAGTGATGAAAAGAATTATTTTATTTTTTAGCGCGATCTCTCTTTCTTTTTTACTTAACGCACAAACTATTGAATCAGTCTCTGAAATCGACTGGACAACCAAAATTTTTACATCAAACATCACAATGGATACCGAAAAGGCAGGACTGAAAATGCCTTCAGGAAAAAAGACTGCATCAATGCAGCTTAAAACGAAAACTCCTGAACTTATTCAGCGCCCTCTCCTTACTCTTTTTGTAAACAACCGTGAATGCCTCGGTGATGAAGTAATCAAAAACAATATAACCCTGGATCATATTGCAGAAATAATCGAGGAAGGAAAAACAACCCCTGAAATCTTCTCTCACGACACAAAACAGCTGAAAACAACAAACACTCTGAGCGTAAATTCAATTTCATCAACTCTTATGAAAAATAAACTTGGCTACAAGCCGGAAGTACCTGTAGAAGACGTTCCTTCCCGTGCATACACTGGAATCATTATTGATGCCAGAGGAAGCCGTCCTGTTCACGGGGAATATGTAAAAAGTGAAGTTTTCCCATCTTTCTTCCCTCAGATCTGGGATGAAGAAATGAATACAATTTACGAAAGCAACATGGTAGATGCCAGAGGTGCAGCAGAAAAAGGAATTGTTACATTTGATTATTCAGATGATTTTTCACGCTATGAAAAAGTGACAGGTATTGATCCACTTTATATCCGTGCAGCACAGGTTTACGGAAGAAACCGAACAGACCCTGTTATCAAAAGAAGCGATGCATTGAAAATCCTTACTGTTCCTGAAAATGTAAAACTTTTAAATGAAGGCCGCGTGGTTATTCTTCTTGATAAAAAAAATCTGATTTATAAAGTAACAGCACCACTGAAAGATAAAGAATATTACGTAAAATACAATACTGTAAAACAGTACATGTACACTAATAAAGTTGATGATGTAATTGTAAGCGACAGCCTTAACGGAATTCTTTTCTCTGTTGATTTGAAATTCTATCCGGACTCAGAACAGCTGCTTCCTGGCGAAGAAGCCAGAATCCGGAAAATTGCAGAAATGCTTTCAGAAATTATCAGTGACAACAGTTATACAATTCTTGTAGAAGGTCATACTGCCGATGTGGGAAAACCGGTCGGCCAGCTGAATCTTTCAATTGAAAGAACAAGAACTGTCATGAACGGGCTTATAGGCGAAGGACTGGATAAAGAACTGTTTACATACAAAGGTTACGGCGGAACAAGACCTGTTGCCACAAACGCTACAGAAGAAGGCCGCGCACAGAACCGTCGTGTAGATATTACAGCCCGTCCGCGTGCCACTTACATCCAGCGAGACTGGTAGTTTTTACCTAATTTTATTTTTCTGTTTGCAAAAAAAATATTTCTCAATTATAATATCTCTAAAATCTCCATATACAAGAGGTATTTATGAGGAAAACAAAATCTATTATTAAAGCAGTCGCCATTCTCTTTTTAACCGGCGCAATTCTTTTCACAGGCTGTACCCCACAGGTTACACCGGAAGAAGGCGGAAATAATGCAACGGGGACAACAGAAAATAAAGGTGAAAAAAATGATGTAGAACTCAAGGCCGGGATATCTTGGCTTGATAATTCGGTTCCATCATTAAAGGATACTTACAAAGACATCTTTGATTCGATTGGAATAGCCTGCGAATATTCTTCCTGGAATGGAATTAAAGAACTTTCAGTAAAAGAAGTTCGAAATGGACTTGCAAAGCACGCTGACTCAGTTTCTATGGGAAATGAATTTAAACCAGATGGATTTTTTGGCTGGCAGTGGAATGGAACAGGTAAGGAAATGATTGATTTCACTGCTTCAAATGGTGAAACAATTAAAGTTCCTAAAGTTCTTCAATTCGATACTCAGGACAAATGTCTTGCAGCATGTAAAGACGCAGGATTAAAAATGCGTGGACATGTTCTGGCCTGGCATGCACAGACCCCTGAAGCCTTCTTTACAGAAAACTATGCTGCTCCGGAATATGATTCAGAAGCACAGAATATTCTTAAAAACAAAGTTTCAAAAAAAATAATGCAGGCTCGTCTTGAATGGTATATAAAAACAGTTCTTGCACATGTAGCAGAATGGGAAACAAAAAATAATTACCATGCAATCTGGGCTTGGGATGTATTTAATGAAACTGTTGCTGATGATGCAACAGAAGATAACTGGGTTCGCGGTTCAACACCACAAACAGAAGACAGACCACCTGCTGCTCCTGATGTAAACCCAGGACCTTGTGGTTCAAGATGGTATCAGTGTTATGGTGATACTGATTTCATTGTAGATGCATTCCGTTTTGCAAACGCATATGCTCCATCAGATGTAAAGCTCTGCTATAATGATTACAACGAATACATGAATTATGGCTCAAGCTTAAAAACAGATGGAATTTTGAAATTAATTCAGCTCGTTAAAAACGGTGAAGCTAAAACAGTAGACGGTAAATCAGTAAAACCTAGAATTGATGTTATGGGTATGCAGTCTCATGTAGGTGTTTCTTGGCCAGGTGTTAATGGTTACGAAACAGCATTGAAAAAGTTCCTTACAGAAGTTGATGTTCATGTTACAGAACTTGATATTGCCTGTACAAATGAAGCTGAATCTGAAAAATGTTGGTTTGAATATTTCACAATGATGAAAAAATATGGAAAAAAATATTCTGGAAACCATAAAATTACCAATATTACAGTCTGGGGAATCAACAATAAATCATCTTGGATTTATAAAGGAGATGTAAAATATCCATTACTTTTTGATGATTACAAGACTACAAAAGCTTATATTGCAGTCCTTGAAGCCGCAAAATAATATGGGGAAAATCTGAGGTCTTTCCCCTAACTTTTATGATTAGCCGCAGTTCTTTATAGAATTGCGGCTTTTTTCATTTATAATTATTCTTGGCAAAATCGCCAGGAGAACAATAAAATGAAAAAAATCACTAAATGGGCGTGGTGGCTCATGGCCGCCGCAATGTTTTTTACAGCCTGTAGTCCGGCAGTAAAAGAACAGTACGAAACAGTTCCTACTACAGAAACAGTAACAATCGGAACACTTTCTGTTGCACCTAACTCATGGGCATTCTGTACCTACGATTTAAGCACATACGGAAACACAAGTGCAAAAATTTCCATTTCAGGCGAAATGGAAGTTAATAACAATAGTGGAAAATCTGCAAAACTTATGTGGCAGATTGCACAGGATGGATATCCTGTTGTTTCAACCACAGAATATGAACCGGGAAGCTCGAAAAAAGAAATTTCCGGTTCAACAGATAGAAAAATCGATTTAGCAGCCTCACCTCTTCTTTATCTTTCAACATATGGCCTTACAGCTTCTGACTTCGAAATCAAGATCTCAAACCTTTCCCTTACAATTGAATATGACAAGAAAGTTCTTGTTGGTGCACAGACCTGGGACAAAGTTGCATCACTGAAAGAAGCCTGGGTAGATTCAGGTATTTTCAGCCATTTTGGAATTGCGGTAGAAATGAGAGAGATTACAAATCCTACTAAGGCAGCCCTCCTCAAAAAGCACGCCAGCTCAATCACTATGGGAAATGAAATGAAGCCTCAGTTCATTCTTTCAGGAACACCTTCAAAAACTGAAGATTTTACAAGTTCTAAAGGAAAAACAATCAAAGTTCCGGCAAATCTTCCAACTACAAATAATACAGGTAATGGTTTTGGTGGAATGGATACTTGTCTTAAATTCTGTAAGGAAAACGGACTGAAAATGCGCGGTCATGTTCTTGTATGGCATTCACAGACACCAGAATGGTTCTTCAGAACAAATTACAGTGAATCTGGAGATCTTGTATCAAAAGATGAAATGGATGCAAGACAAGAATGGTATATTGAAACAGTTCTTGAACATGTAAACGACTGGGAAGAAGAAAATGATTACCGTGCAATCTATGCCTGGGATGTTGTAAACGAAGCCTGTGCAGATGATGCATCAGGGCTCCGCGGTGAAACTTCTGGAACTTCAGGAAAAGCTCCTTCAAATGGAGGTTCCCGCTGGTATCAGATTTACAATGACAAAAGTTTCATCACAAACGCATTTGTCTATGCAAATAAATATGCTCCAAGTGATGTTATGCTTTGTTACAACGATTACAACGAATACATGGGGTCAAAAACAGGTACAATTATTTCACTTCTGAAAGACATTCAGAACACACCTGGTGCCCGTATTGATGTAATGGGTATGCAGAGTCACGTTGGATACGGATGGCCTAAAGTTTCTGAATACGAATCAGCTTTGAAAAAATACATTGCACTTGGTCTTGATATCCATGTAACTGAACTTGATATCGGAGCCGATAAAGACAGCCGCACAGAAAAGAAAGGCCTTGCAAAACTTTATGGAAATTACTTCAAGATGTTCAAAAAGTATGCAAAATCAGGCGAAAACCACGGTATAACAAGTGTTACAGTATGGGGAATCAATGATGAAGATTCCTGGTTAAAGTATCAGGGAGATTATAAGGATAAAACACCTTATCCTCTCCTCTTTGAAAAATCAGGCTCAGACATTATTGCAAAAGACGCCCTTATTGCAGTTCTGAACGCTGCAACAGAAGAATAATCTGTAAAAAGGCAAAAAAAGGGGGGCTGGTTCCAAAACTGCGGAACCAGCCCCTCTTTTATCTTAAACTAAAAAGTCAAATTATTAGCGATTTCTGCGTTCTTCGGCACTTGCACAAGTAATACACATCTGTGTGTAAGGAAGTGCTTCAAGACGAGCCTGAGGAATATCTTTACCACAGCCAATACAGCGGCCATATTTTCCCTGAATAATACGATCCAAAGCGTTATCAATCTGCTGAAGGCGTCTTGCATCCTGAGTTCCAAGAGCAGTAAGAAGTGTTCTGTCGATTGCATCTGCAGCAACGTCAGCCTCATCTCCAGATTCAACAGTTTTTACAAGATTTTTCATATCATCAGTCTGGGAAGCCAGCGATTCAACGATACTTTTTCTCTGCTCCTGAAGCTGTTTTTTCATACTGTTTAAAAATTTCTGATTCATAATGTACCCACCTTTTTTAACTGCCCCACAACGTTATCCCGGTAGTTTAAGCATTGTTGCAAAGCGTTTTGGTTTATTATATAGTATATACTAATTTAAGAGCAAAAAGTCGAAAAAGCAACTAAAAAATTCATTATTTTTCGACAAATTTTTGGAGGAATCGTGGCTAAAGAAGAAGCTATTGAAGTAGAAGGAATCGTTAAAGAAGCTCTGCCAAACACAACTTTCAGAGTAGAACTGCAGAATGGTCATGTAATCATGGCTCACCTGTCAGGTAAAATGCGCAAACACTACATCAGAATCGTTCCTGGTGACAGCGTTAAGGTTGAACTTTCACCTTATGATCTGGACAAAGGACGCATCACATTCCGCCAGAAGTAGAACATAAAGCAGATAAAGGGGGAAGACTCCCCCTCGCTGCAAACCTGCGGTTTTCCGCTACCCCCTCTGCGGGGTGCCCCCGCAACGCCCCATAAGCAATTATATATTTTCAACAAAACAATAAGGAAAAAAAAATGTCACTTTTTGAAGACCTTAAATGGCGCGGCTTGATTAAAGACATTGCCGGTGAAGAATCAGATTTACAGAAAACATTAGACGGACCATCATTTTCTTTTTACTGGGGAACGGACCCAACTGCTGATTCCCTTCATTTAGGTCATTATTCATCTCTTTGTATGGCTAAACGCCTGGCAAATGCCGGACACCACCCTATTCTTCTTTGTGGTGGAGCAACAGGCCGTATTGGTGACCCACGTCCAACAGCAGAACGTGAAATCATTTCAGAAGAAAAAGTTACTGCAAATATCAACGGAATCCGTTCACAGATTACACGCCTTGTTCCAACAGCTGAACTTGTAGATAACTACGACTGGATGAAAGGCTACGAATTTTTGAACTTCCTTCGTGACATCGGTAAGTACATCAACGTAAACTACATGCTTGATAAAGATATTATCCGCCGTCGTCTGGAAACAGGAATCACTTTTGCAGAATTCTCATACATGCTTCTTCAGGGATATGACTTCCTTCATCTGTTTGAAGAAAAGAAATGTATCATGCAGGTTGCAGGTTCTGACCAGTGGGGAAACATTACAACAGGTGTAGACCTTATCCGTAAAAAGCTGGATAAAACTGCCTACGCTTTCACAATGCCTTTAATTCTGGACTCAACAGGAAAGAAATTCGGTAAATCAGAAGGAAATGCTCTCTGGCTCGACAAAGACAAAACAAGTCCTTACGAAATCTACCAGTACCTGATTAACACAGATGACGGAAAAGTTGAAGAATATCTTAAAGTATTCACATTCCTTTCTAAAGAAGAAATTGAAAAAATCTGTGCTGAACAGAAAGAACATCCTGAAACACGTATTGCACAGAAAACTCTTGCATGGGAAGTTGTAAAAGACCTTCACGGAAAAGACGAAGCAGACAACGCTGTAAATGTTTCTGTAAAACTCTTCCAGGGAGACTTCTCAGGACTTTCTGTAGCAGATATCAAAACAGGTATGAAATCTGTTCCTTCATTTGACCTTAAAGAAGCAGCTCCACTGATCGACGTACTTGTAAACAACAAAATTGCATCAAGCCGTCGCGAAGCCCGTGAATTCCTTGGAAACAACGCAATCACAGTAAACGGTGAAGTTGTAACTGATGAAAACAAAGTTATCGGTAAAGACTGTGCTATCGGTGGTGAAATCGTAATCATCCGCCGTGGAAAGAAAAAGTATTACATCGGTAACTGCTAAGACAGAAAGTCTCAGTTTTTAATATATTAATTTAAAAATCCACAGAACTATTTTCTGTGGATTTTTTTTACAAATTTTGGGTTATACTATGAATATGAAAAAGAACGGATTTTTACATCATGCAGTACGTTTCACTCTGGTAACATTAGGGGCTGCTCTTATGGCAATGAACATAAATACCCTTGTTCATTCTGCAGGACTTCTTCCAGGCGGATTTTCGGGAATCACACTTCTCATACAGGAAGTCTTTGCCAATTTTCTTGGCATCACAATTCCTTACAGTTTGTTTTACTGGACACTGAATATAATTCCTGCAGTCATCTGTTTTAGAACTGTAGGAAAAAACTTTACTCTTTATTCAATCTACATGATTATAATTTCAGGTCTGTTAACAGATTTTATTCCAGGAATGAATATTACTGATGATATCCTTCTTTGTGCAATTTTTGGTGGAATAATAAACGCAACAGCTATAAGTCTTTGTCTTTTTGCAGGTGCAACCAGTGGCGGAACCGATTTCATTTCCATTTACATTTCTCAGAAAACCGGGAAAAGTGCATGGGGGCTTATTTTTGGACTGAACTGCATTGTACTTTTTATTGCAGGTCTTCTTTTTGGCTGGGACAGAGCTCTTTATTCAATTATTTTCCAGTATTCCTCAACCCAGGTACTGAACCTGTTATATAAACGATATAACAAAACCACACTTCTTATTATCAGTGACAAGCATGAGGAAATCTATAAACTGATAAAAACATTAACAAATCATGATGCAACCCTTTTTACAGGAAAAGGATGCTTCGAAGGCGCTGAACGCCATATGCTTTACACAGTCGTTTCTTCTGAAGAAGCCAGCGGCCTTATCAAGGAAATCAAAAAAGAAGATCAAAACGCCTTCATAAATGTCCTTCAGACAAAAGACCTTATGGGGCGTTTCTTTGTAAAATCAAGAGACTAATAAATTATTACAGTGTCTGTGTAAGAAGTTCCGAAATATTGAAACAGTTATCCCCGATTTTTTCGATTTGACGAATAATATCAAGGAATACAAGTTCTGCTTTTACATCGGCACCAGATTCAAGACGTTTTCTGGCAACTTTCTTAAGATCTTTACGCCACTGGTCAATTGAGTTTTCAAGCTCTGTTGCCATGGCAAGTTTATCGGCATCAAGATGTTTGTTGATATTAATACGAATAAACTGAAGGAACTGGCGTGCAAGTTCTACATAAGGAATAACCTGTTCCATATCTTCCTGCTGATATTTCATCTTCTTTTCGATTGATTTTGCAAGAAGCATAGAAGTTGTGAAACAGTTGTCACTCATATTTTCAAGTTCATCAACAACCTGAGTCATAAGAGACAGGTTTGATACCTGTTTTGCAGTTACTGGAAGTTTTTCGCAATTTACAAGATATTTTACAATCTGTTCATGCATCTGGTCACAGTAATCTTCCTGCTGTTTAAGAACTTCAATATGTTCGTCTACGAAATCCTTGTTACGGTGTTTTACACCAATCTGGATACGGTCAAACATATCTGTAACTACATCAGTCATATCTGCAATAGCTTTTTCTGCAGTCATGATATAAGCAGTAATACTTTCTTTTCCAAGAGTATCGTGGAATTCCAGAGTGTATTTATCGCTTTTCTGTCCCGGTTTATCTTTGATACAAACTTGAGAAAGGCGAACCAGAGGATTAACCAGCGGCAGGAATACTGCGGCAGACAGTGCCTTGAAGACTGTATGAAGCATTGAAATACGGATTGCAATATTTCCGTTTATCCCGCCCGGTGTACATGCTGTAACCAGTGTAAGGAATGGCTTGAAGAAAATAAGTGCCAGCAGTGTACCGAATACGTTGAAGAAAACATGGATAAGTGCTGAACGTTTGGCATCTGTACTTGTTCCTGCGGCTGCGAGAACTGCATCAATTGTAGAACCAATGTTGCTACCCAAAGTCAAAGCTGCAGCGAATTCCCAGTTTACAATTCCGTTATAAGCAAGGGCAATTACGATTGCACTGAATGCTGAAGAAGAATGAAGTAAAGCTGTGAAGAAAATACCGATTACAAATCCAAGAATAATGGACCATCCGCCAAGACTCTGAACAGGCCCAAGCCACAGGAACTTGGCTGGATCTGTAAAGAGATCAGAAAGTCCGCTTAAACCGATAAACAGAAGTGCAAAACCCATTACAGCTTCTGCAATATTTTTATACCGGCCTTTTTTTATGATTGAAAAGAAGTATCCGAATCCAAGGATAGGAACTGCAAATGTTGAGATTTTGAAATTGAACCCGAAGATAGAAACAATCCAGGCTGTAATTGTAGTACCGATGTTGGCACCGAAAATTACTCCTACAGACTGTGTAAGGGTAAGCAGTCCGGCGTTTACGAATGTAACAACCATTACAGTAGTTGCACCGGAAGACTGAATAATCATGGTTATGACCATTCCCGTAAGAAGCCCGACAAAGCGGTTTCCCGTCATCATTGCGAGAGTGCGCTGGAGTTTTTCCCCTGCACTTTTCTGGACGCCGTCACTCATGAGCTTCATACCATACATAAGGAAGCCCAAGTTTCCGATAAGTGACAATAGCATAGCCACGATTTCTTTCATAATGACTTATTTTAGCAAATTTTTTATCTTCTTTTCAATCATACAGAAATTTATTACAATAAATTACCTATGAAAAAGATTTTGATTACCGTGGTGGGACTGGCAATCGGATTTTCTTTCTTTTCTTGTAATAATCAGAAAGCAATCAACGATTTTTCAGAAACTCCTATCAATATTGAAATAAAAGACTCTACACCAGAAAACGATCTTTCTATCGAAGAACGTAACCAGTTATGGCATGCAACAAATAAAAAAATAATTATTCTTTTCGGCTATAACTACAACGATGAAAGTTTTGTTGAAAAAGCAACAAAAAAACTTTCTGACTCATTCGGACTTTCGGAAGACGGAGGAGTTATTGTTCCTGTTGTTTTCCCTGATGGATTCAGACATAAGGACAAAGCTGTAACTTCGGACCTGTTCAATATTCTTGATGACAGCAGTCTTGATATTGCAGGATTCATTTCTCTTGGAGCGCCAGAAAAAACTTACAGAGCACTTACAAGAATTCAGGACCAATGGAATGGACAGATTCCTTTCCCTGTAATTTCAATGTTCCCTCAGGATGATATTCTTGGCATTGAAGACACTTCAAGCATCGTAATAAATCAGGTACAGCAAGCTGAATCTGATGAGAACCTGATTACAGAATCGGAAGAAACCGGAATTCAGGATGCAGAAGAAATCCTTGCAAATGCAGTTTCTTACATACTGGAACTTGAAGGTGCTCCGGAAAAAGATGCAGCTCTTGCAACACACGTACGTCAGATGCTTCCAGAGAAAAAAGTTCACAGATACACTGATTCAGAAACAGGACTTTACAGTATCAATCATTTTGTTATCGAATAAAACGCAAACAAAAAAAAGGCATGAACAAACCTGAAGATTTCGAACGACTGGCACATTTAGAAGAAGCGACAATTCTTGTCATTTCAGACTCTCACAGAAATACTGACAATTTCCGTATAATTCTTGAATCTTTTTCATCGTTTTGCGACGCACTTATTTTTTGTGGTGACGGTGCATACGATTACGGAAGTCTTTTTGATTCAGCCTGTACAAATTCCAAAGATGAAAAACTGTTTCCGCCAGTTTCTGTTTTTGTCCGTGGTAACGGCGACCCCGATTATATACCGACAGACATTCCGCCCCACTCTATGGACGTTCCCGAAAATGTAATTTTAGAAGCAGCAGGAAAAAAATTATTTATTTCACATGGACATATACAGGGCGTATATTTTGGCGATGAGATTCTTCTTGAACAGGCAGAAGAAAACGAATGTTCAATTATCCTTCACGGACACACTCACATTGCCCGTCACACATACTATGAAAACGGAAAACACTTAATCTGTCCAGGTTCAATAAGTCTTCCCCGGGGCGGAACAGAAAAAAGTTTCTGCGTGTTAACAATAAAAGGCAGCTATATTGATGCTGCCTTCAAAAAAATAACGTCTGCGGGGTTTGAAAGTTACACCCCGCAAAGTTTATAGTTTTTCACATACCTGCAGTTTTGCATAGCAAAACTGCTAACGTTGTATACGGCCTGAGCCATTTCCGGCGGCCAGTTTTTCAACTTCATCAACACTTACCATGTTGTAGTCGCCTTCAATTGAATGCTTCAGACAGCTTGCTGCAACTGCAAACTCAACAGATTCCTGAGTTGATTTACCGTTTAAGAGAGCGTAAATAAGACCGCCACCGAAACTGTCACCGCCGCCTACGCGGTCAACGATGTACATTTCGTATTTCTTAGAGAAACAGAAATCAGTTCCATCATAAAGAAGAGCCTGCCAGTCATTGCGGTTTGCATTGATTGAAGAACGAAGTGTGATTGCAACTTTCTGGAATCCGAATTTATCTTTAAGCTGCTTTGCAACTGATTTGTAACCTTCTGTTGAAAGTTCACCTTTTGTTGTATCTGTGTTTTCAGCTTTGATTCCGAATACGTCGTTTGCATCATCTTCGTTTGAAATACAAACATCAACATATTTACAGATTTCTGTCATGGCTTCACGAGCCTGTTCTTTTGTCCAAAGCTTTCCGCGGTAGTTCAGGTCGCAGCTTACAACAGCACCTGCAGCTTTTGCAGCCTTAGCACCTTCAATACAGGCCTGTACCATGTTTGGTCCAAGAGCCGGAGTGATTCCTGTGATGTGGAACCATTTTGCATCCTTCATGATTTCAGTCCAATTAAAATCACTTGGATCTGCAGTCTGAATAGAAGAACCTGCACGGTCGTAAATACATTTTGATCCGCGCTGTGAAGCTCCGCGTTCATTGTAATAAATACCTACACGGTCTCCGCCACGAACAATGTATTCAGTGTGAACGCCGTAACGGCGGAGACTGTTTACAGCACTCTGGCCGATTTCATGTTTTGGAAGCTTTGTTACGTAGTAAGCGTCCAGCCCGTAATTTGCAAGGCTTACGGCAACGTTTGCTTCGCCGCCACCAAATGTAGATGTCATTGTATCAACCTGAACGAAGCGGTAGTATCCTGCAGGTTCAAGTCTCAGCATAAGTTCACCGAATGTAACAACTTTCATTTTTTGTTCCCCTTTATTTATTTTGTAAGTGCTGCAGCTTCTGCAGTCAGCTTTTCGATTTCATCAAATTTGTTTTCATTTACCAGTTTACCGGCACACATCCAGCTTCCGCCACAGGCAAAGTTTTTTTCGTATGCAAGATATTCTGTAATATTCTGTGCATTAAGACCGCCAGTTGGCATGAACTTAAGCTTTGTGTATGGAGCTGCAAGTGCCTTAATCATTTTAAGACCACCTGCCTGTTCTGCTGGGAAAAACTTTACACGTTCAAGACCAAAGCTCATAGCAAGTTCTATTTCAGTTGGTGTCATGATTCCAGGACAAACAGGATAATTATTTTTAAGACAGTGTTCTACAACTTTTGGATTAAGGCCTGGGCTTACAATAAATTTTGCACCTGCTGCCATTGCACGGTCAGCCTGTTCAGGACTAAGAACAGTTCCCGCTCCTACCAGCATGTCAGGTCTTGCTTTTGCGATTCTTTTAATAGATTCTTCTGCGGCATCTGTACGGAAAGTAACTTCAGCACATGGAAGTCCACCTTTACAGAGAGCTTCTGCCAGAGGAACAGCCTTTTCTGCATCATTAAGTACTACTACAGGTACAATTCTGATTTTTCCAACTTCTTCAAAAATATCCATAATATAACTCCATTATTTTCTTTTATTATTTACCGCAAAAGAACTTTTCTGCATTATTCCAGCAGATGTCTTCCACCATTTTTCCAAGCTGTTTTTCATTCCAAGGGTATTCACCGTTTTCAACTTTTTCCCCAATAAAATTACAGAGGATTCTTCTGAAATATTCATGACGAGGGAATGAAAGGAAACTACGGCTGTCTGTCAGCATGCCGATAAATCCACCAAGCAGATTTGTACGTGAATAAACGCGAAGCTGTTCTTCAATACCGTCTTTATGGTCACAGAACCACCAGGCAGGACCGAACTGAACACGTGCAGGTTTTCCTTCAGCCAGATCTTCAAGACTGATTTCTGCGTCATCGTTTTCCCAGAAGTTTCCGCACATTGTTGCAAGCGCTTCATTATCTTTTGGATTCAGATTATAAAGTACAGTTTTTGGAAGTCCTGAAAGATTATTTATTGCATCAAGAAGTCCACCAATCTGAGCGATATAATTGAAGTCTGCAAGAGAATCGTTACCAACATTGTTTCCGGCTTTTGCAAGAAGAGATTTGTTATTGTCACGGATTGCCCCGACATGAAGTTGCATTACAAATCCACGTTCTTTATAAATAATACCAAGCTGAATAAGAAGGTAACTTTGATAAGTGATTACGTCTTCAGCTGAAAGTTCTTTACCGCGGAGAGCTGATTTGAAAATTGCGTCAGCTTCTTCGTAAGTAGCAGGAACAAAGAAATCTGTTTCAAGACTCATGTCACTGACAAGGCTTCCCATTTCCTTGAAGAAGTCTGCCCTGTCTTCCAGTGCCATAATAAGGTCTGCAAAAGTTTCAATTTTTCTTCCTGAAACTTCAGAAAGTTTTTTAATGTATTCACAGAATGTAGGTTTTGAAATTCCCATAGCACCGTCAGGACGGAAACTTGGAAGAACTTTAATTTCAAAATTATCGTCACGGATTTTTTTATGCCATTCAAGAGAATCAGCAGGATCATCAGTTGTACAAAGAACTTTTACATTCTGCATACGAAGAAGATTTCTTACAGAAAATTCTTTTGATGCAAGTTTTTCATTACATTTATTCCATACCTCTTCTGCATTTCCCGGAGTAAGAGGTTCTGTAATACCGAAGTAACGCTGCAGTTCAAGGTGAGTCCAGTGGTAAAGCGGATTTCCCACAGCACCCTGGATTGTATATACATATGCCATGAAGCGCTTGAAGTCGTCGGTTTTTCCTGTTACAAGATTTTCAGGAACGCCGTAAGAACGCATCTGGCGCCATTTATAATGATCACCGTCAAGCCAGGCATTTGCAAGGTTTCCAAGACTTTTGTCTTCATAAATTTCTTTTGCAGAAAGATGGTTATGAAAATCAAATACCGGCATTTTTTCTGCATATGTGTGGAACAATTTCTGTGCAGTTTCTGTTTTTAAGATAAAGTCTTCATCAAGAAAAGGTTTCATTTTTACTTCCATTCTAGTATTTAAGCTCAATAGAAAAATTTTTTGGTCCCCGAAGGGACCATATCAATTAGAATTCAGCAACGTAATGTTTTACGTTACGGAAAACTTCACCATCAATCTGGGCATCACGTGGCTTTGTAAAATAGATTTCAATACGTTTTCCGCGGAAAACATGAGATCCTTTTACCTTACCTTCATGCATACCTTTTACGAATTTCGGAAATTTCATAAGAGTTCCGAGTCTTCCTTTATTTTCAAAAATTACAAGTTCAAGATAATCTGCAGTAAGACGGTTGTAAGTTGGTGCAATTTTTACACCTCCACCGTACATTGTTCCGGCCATAGTAGAAGCAACCCAGACATTTTCGAAATATTCTTCTTCACCGCCATCTACAATAATAGAACAACCGCAAGGATCATATTTTCCAAGAACGCCGTCGATAACAGCTTTACTGTAGTTGAAGTCTTTAGTACTGTCCTGAGCACGGGCTTCTTCACCGCAGGCACAGCTATAACCGTCTACACCAAGACCTACATCTGTAAGGAAGAAGCGTTTTTTACCTTCAATCTCACATTTATGAACGTGCTTGATGTAATCGTTTACACGGGTGTATTTTTCACCAGGTTTGGCAATGTCATTAAAGAAATCGTTACCTGCTCCAGATGGACTGAAGTACAGATTGTTTTTGATTTCCATACCGCGGATTTCCTGAGCGAAACGAAGAATTGTTCCACCACCACCAACGATATAAACATCATCTCCAGGATACAAACTTTCCATCTGGAAACGTAAATCCAGAGTAGTAATATTTCTGTAAACCAGGTCACCAGGAGTTTTATCCAGACCTTCTGTAACTACAAACTGTTTTGCAATTTTCTCACCAGTTTTATTACTGGCAAGAGGATTATAAAGCACGTATTTCATAAAAATGATTATAACATTACTTGAACTGATATCACAATAAGTTTATTTACTTACGGTTTCGTGAATTACACGGCGAACAGCACCTGTTCCCGAACAAAGTTCTGCGAAAATCTTTTCTACTTTTCCTGCGATATTTGTCTTGTAAAGATCCTGACCAAAAATGTCTTCACGACAAAGGATCTGTGAACAAACAGCGTGAACATCAAAAGCTTCACCAAGTTTGATTCCGGCAACTACTGGTGTAACCTGAGAAAGAAGTGGATCAGGAGAAAGTTCAAATGCTTTACCTTCATCATCAATTGCCATAAGATAGCGCATCCAGAGAGCAAAAACCATTGGAATAACTTTAAGACTGTCTACATCCATTCCGTTTTTCTGGTAAGCTTTAATTGTTTCACCGAAGCGAATTGAAAGTTTCTGAGATGTATCACATGCGATGCGCTGAGGAGTATCAGGCATGAACGGATTTGGAATACGGATATTTACAACTTCATCAATGAACTGTTTTGGAGAAAGGATTTTTGGATCAACTACAACAGGAAGTCCTTCTGTGTAACCTGCAATTTCAATCATCTTCTTAAGATCTGCATCTGCCATTTCTTTCGAAATAAGTGTGTAGCCAAGAAGACATCCTGAAACAGCAAGAGCTGTATGAAGAGGATTCAAACATGTGCAGACTTTCATTTTTTCAACTTTATCTACAGTTTCTCTCTGAGTATAAATAATGCCGCCCTTTTCAAGAGCAGGCTTTCCGTTAGGGAATGCATCTTCAATAACCAGATACTGACATTCTTCTGCGTTTACAAATGGAGCAACGTAAGTTTTCTTGCTTGTGATTACAGGAGCAAGTTCTTCAATGCCATCATCATTAAGAATCTTTTCAATATTTGCGTCAGGACGTGGAGTAATTTTATCGATCATGCTCCAAGGGAAAGTTACTTTTGAAGGATTTGTACAGTATGCAAGGAATCCTGCTTTACAAACTCCGTTCTTTTCCCATGCTTCTGCAAGACCAAGAACTGCGGCCTTAAGCTTGTCACCGTTATGACTGCAATTATCCATGCTGACCATGGCAACAGGTTTTTCGCCGTTTACATAACGTTCATAAAGAAGTCCGACAACTTTTCCCATATAAGACTGAGGTTTTGAAGGTCCGGCTTTCATATCTTCTTCAACAAATGGAGAATAAACGCCTTGTGCATTCTGGAGAACATAACCTTTTTCTGTAATTGTAAATGAAACCATCTGAAGAGAATCTTTACGGAAGATTTCCTTCAGGCGGTTCCAGTCTGCATCGTTGTTTGAGTCAGCTGTAAGACTTTCCATAATAGAGCCAACAACTGTTTTTTCTACGGAACCTGAAGCCTTAAGAGTTACAAGAGCGCCGATGTTGTCATGAGGGCGGTACATCTTTTCGATGATTTCATAATCATAGCCTTCTGCAACAACAAGTCCACGGTCCAGTGTTCCGTTATTTAAAAGATTCTGAACAACATTTGCCTGAAAAGCGCGGAAGATATTTCCTGCTCCAAAGTGAATCCAGAAAGGATTTTCACGTGTATTTTTATTTACTTTTTCAAAATCAAAAGTTGGCAGTGAATAGCCTTTTGATTCCCATTCTGATTTATTGCTGATTCCTTCAAGTGTGAGTTTCATATAAATTAATCCTCCAAAGGTTCTAAACCCTTAACTAATATACTAGTATACCACTTTCACATTATGAAATGAAAGTACTTTTTTATAAATAAGAGTTTTTGCCGAATATGAAAATTTAATATATTATATATAACAATATAGAAGACACTTTATATTTTTATGGAGAATATTATGCAGGAATGGCTTAAAACTGCTGTTTTTTACGAAATCTACCCTCAGAGCTTCAATGACACAAACGGAGACGGAATCGGAGACCTTCAGGGTATTATAGAAAAACTTGACTACATTAAGGAACTTGGATGCAATGCAATCTGGATGAACCCGTGTTTTGAAAGTCCCTTCCACGATGCAGGTTACGATATTTCTGATTATTACAAAATTGCACCGCGCTACGGAACAAACGAAGACGCACGACGTCTTTTTACAGAAGTTCATAAACGGGGCATGCATATTCTTCTGGACCTGGTTCCGGGTCACACAGCAATTGAACATAAATGGTTTCAGGAAAGCATGAAGTCTTCTGTAAAGAAACCAAACGAATATCATCACCGCTACATCTGGACAGAAAGTGCCTGGGAAAGCAGTACCGAGGGCGTAACAAATGTGCGCGGAGAACTTTCAGGTTTCTGCGAACGCGGTAACTGTGCAGCCAACTTTTTCACAACCCAGCCAGCCTTAAATTACGGATTTTTCAAAACCGATCCAAAAAAGCCATGGCAGATTTCCATGAACCATCCGGGAGCCCGCGCAACAAAAGAAGCAATGTGGGACATCATGAAATTCTGGCTTTCCATGGGTTGTGACGGATTCCGTGTTGATATGGCAAGTTCACTCATCAAGAATGATGATGAAAATGCAACAGGAATCATCACCTTCTGGCAGGAAATCAGAAAACGACTTGATAAAGACTTCCCTGAAGCGGCAATCGTTTCTGAATGGGGAGAACCGGACAAGTCACTTCGTGCGGGCTTTGACATGGACTTCCTTCTCCACTTCGGCCCTTCACACTATCTGGACTTGTTCCGCGTAAATCCTTATTTTGCAGGAAACGGAGACCTGACAGATTTCTGGACTTACTATACTGATATCCGTAAAAAGGCCGGAGAACACGGACTTATCTGTATTCCAAGCGGAAACCACGATATGGACCGCATTTCTTATCACCTTGATACAGAACAGACAAAGCTTGCCTTTGTTTTCCTTTTAACAATGCCTGGCGCTCCCTTCATTTACTACGGAGACGAAATTGGAATGCGTTATATTGACACACAGGAAAGCGTTGAAGGCGGATACGGAAGAACAGGTTCCAGAACTCCAATGCAGTGGGACAAGACTTTGAATGCAGGTTTTTCAAGCGCACCGGAAAGTGAACTTTACATTCCTCTGGACACAAAGAAATCAAGACCTGATGTTGAAAGCCAGATGAAAAATAAAAAATCTCTCTGGCACTTTATTAAGGAACTTATCGAAATGCGCCTTTCAAATCCTGACCTGCAGAACACTGCAAGTTTTGAACTGATTTCAAAAGGCGGAAAAGGTGAAGCCCTTTGCTATAAGCGCGGCAATACCCTGGTTGCAATAAATCCCCTTGATAAAGATGTTAAGCTCAATGTGGATGGCACCCAGCTGGTCCTTAAAGCAAAAAGCTGGCTCGTGAAATAATTCTAGGATTAAATCAAATGGTCCCTGCTGCGCCGCGGAGGCTGGGGTGTCACACCGATTGAAATGTAGGGGTAATGGCAGCTAACGCAACGCTCTAACGAGCTGTGGGGACAGCAGTTTGTACGGGAATTTTTAAAAAAAAATGGCTTTTTGAGTAGGATTTCTTTCTGTCAGGAAGATAACTTACTGCAAACAGCCATTTCTAAAATTCTATTTGATATACAAACTTATACGACTAAACCGGTTATATTACTTTTACAAAGGTTTTGCGTTAGCAAAACCGAATCGGTGTGACATTCCCCGAGGTATAAAAGTTTTAAGAAAACTTCGCCTTGTGCGGACCTAGCGGCCTGACACACCCATTAATGTGACTGGGAGTAATTCATTAAACGTTAATAAACAAGTTATTTGATTTAATCCTACATTTCTTCGATGGCGGCGTTGATGTCTTCCATTGAGATTTCAGAAGCGTTCTTCTGCCCTGCAAGCATTGCGGCGCGGTTAAGAACGCTTTCAATTTTTGCAGCAGAAAAGCCGTTGAATTTTCCAACCAGAGTTTCAGGACGGCAGGCAGAACCAAGTTGTTTATCTTTTGAATACATATTGATGAGTTCAAGTCTTGTCTTACTGTCAGGGTATGGAACTGTATATTTTGCATCAAAACGGCCAGGACGGATAAGAGCTTCATCAAGTGCCTGACGGCTGTTTGTTGCAGCAAGAACCAGAACGCCTGAATGAGGTTCAAAGCCGTCAAGTTCATTAAGCATGGCAGTTACAATACGGGTATTTTCAGTTTCGATAGCAGATCCCGAATAATTTCTTTTTGTTCCGATTCCGTCAAACTCATCGATAAACACAATACACGGAGCGGCCTTTCGTGCTTTCTTAAAAAGCAGCTTCACTTTCATAGGACCGATTGCCATGAACATGCTTTCAAAATCAGTTGCTTTTGCCGGGATAAAGTTTACCCCGGCTTCTTCTGCAAGGGCACGGGCAAAAAGTGTCTTACCGTTTCCAGGTTCTCCTTCAAGAAGAATACCTTTTGGAAGACGGATTCCACGTCCTGCTGCTTCTTTCGGGTTACGCATTAAAGAAGCAATCTGCATCATGTGACGCTTAAGATCATCCATTCCGGCAATATCCGAAAAATGAACTTTTGTATGACGGACAACATTAAATGTATTCGGGCTTATGAATTTTCTGAAAGCAACAAAAATGATTCCAAAGAAAATCAGATAGAAAACAATATCAAAAATAATGGAGATAATTTCATCCCAGTTTTTTTCATATTTTACATCAACTCCGGAAAGCAAAAGTCGTTCTGCAAGGTCAGAAGAAGACGGATTCTGTGTCACAAATTTTGTTCCGTCGCTAAGTTCAAAATTGATTTTATCGTCTGTAAAGGTAACTGAACTTACACTTCCCTTTTCCACATTACTTATAAAATCAGCATAGGTAACTTTTTCAGAATTATCAGAAAAAAAGAAATATGTGCCCAGAAGAGCCAGAACAAGAATTAAACAAATAAAAGTGAAAGATTTTTTAATACGCATGATTTAAATCTAATCTTTTTCAATTGCTTTTTCAAGGAAAGTCACCTAATATACTAGTATACAAGTTATACAAGGAAAACAAATTTATGAGAAAATCACTTTTAATTACATCACTATTGATTTGTGCAGCACTGTTTTTTGCCGGCTGTGCAGGAACTGAAAAAGCTCCCAAAGCGGTAAAATCAGTTCACAATGATACTTCGGTAAAAGCGGTAAACGCTCTGGCAATTCAGCTTGGAAACAACCGGCCAGATGCCGCATGGTACCGCATGAACGAGGAATACAGAATCAGCGTTTCTGAAAAACAGTTTGTTGAAAACTGGACAAAAGCCTGTGAAGAACTTAGCGAACTTACAGAAAGGAAAGATGCAGTACTTATTTCTGACGGCTCATATCAGGTTATTACAGTTCCATTTACTTTTGACAAAGGAACTTTATTTGCAACTTTTACAGTTCCTGCGGAAACTGTAAATCCACTGGACGTAAAATTCAGTTCTGAAATTCCCGAAATCAAAAACCTTACAGATTCTTTATCAGAACCAGCACTGAAAGAAATGTGTAAAGATTATTTTAAAATCGGCTGCGGAATTACAGGTGCAAGCACAATGGATTCAGCAGTAAAAAGCCAGAAATTTATGGAAGTTGCTGCAAAACATTTTTCTTCCTGGACCGCAACAAACATTATGAAACCTTCTTACCTTTTACAGCAGAGAGCTTCAATGTCAAATGCATCTAAAGGCGATGAAAATCCTGTTCTTGATTTTACTCCAGTAGATATGATTCTTAAGGAAGCTCAGAAAAGTGGAATCGGAGTTCGCGGTCATACACTTGTATGGCACACACAGATTCCAGACTGGTTCTTCCTTGAAGGTTATAAATCTGATGCACCTGTTGTAGACAGAGAAACAATGAAATTCCGAATGGAAAGTTATATCCGCCAGTACATTACATACTGTCAGGAAAAATATCCTGGCGTTGTTTACTGCTGGGACGTTGTAAATGAAGCCGTTGATCCTAAAGGTGACAAATCTGTTTCATGGAGCTGTCGTCAGGTAAATGATAATCATGACAACATGTGGTACAAAGCACTTGGAACTGAATATGTTGAACTTGCTTATGAATACGCAAGAAAATATGCAGATCCAGACGTAAAACTTTTCTACAATGATTATGGAACTTACGACAGAACAAAGCGACAGTACATTTACAATCTTCTTTGCCTGCTTAAGGAGAAAAACCTTGTTGACGGCATCGGAATGCAGGGATACTGGGATTTGAAAAACCCAGGACTTCAGACAGTAAAAGAGACAATTGAATTATACGCTTCAACAGGACTTGAAATTCAGTTTACTGAATGGTCAATTTCCAGCCCGGATGAAAGTGATGCGAATATGGCACTTCAGGCAGAACGCTATGCTCAAACATTTCGCCTTCTCCAGAAAATGGATACCCAGGGCGGCGGAAATGCAAACATTACCTGCGTTTCATTTTTCGGTGTAATGAACCATTATCTTTTAAACCCAAACGATAAAACCAACTGCCGCCCTTTTGACGGAAACCTTAAACCGAACAAAATGTACTACGCCATAAAAGATACTTTTGACATGTTTTATTAATCTGTTATAATAAGTGATATGCTGACTATCACTTCTGACTTTTTATTAGACGGAAAACCATTTAAACTTATATCGGGAAGTATCCACTACTTCAGAATCCTGCCGGAATACTGGCAGGACAGACTTGAAAAACTTAAAAACATGGGATGTAACACCGTAGAAACTTATATCCCATGGAATTTTCATGAGCCTAAAAAAGGCCAGTTCCGATTTGACGGTCGCTACGACTTTGAAAAGTTCATAACACTTGCAGAAAACTTAGGACTTTATGTCATCATCCGTCCAAGCCCATACATCTGTGCAGAATGGGAATGGGGCGGACTTCCTTCCTGGCTTCTTTCTGACAAAAAAATGAAGGTCCGCTCAAATTACAAAGGCTTCATTAAAGAAGTGGAAGAATATTACAAAGTGATTATGCCTCGCCTTGTACCACATCAGATTGACCGTGGCGGAAAGATCATCCTCATGCAGATTGAAAATGAATACGGCTATTATGGTCTTTCAAAAAAATATCTTCGTACACTTGCCCGCCTGATGCGGGAAAACGGCATTACAGTTCCATTCATTACATCTGACGGACCTTGGGGCGGTTGTATGGGACGAGGCTCCATTAAAGAAGCACTTCCTACAGGAAACTTCGGTTCAAAAGTTGAAAAACAGTTTAACGTAATGAAAAAATATGCAGGTAACAGGCCTTTAGTCTGCATGGAATTCTGGTGCGGGTGGTTTGACGCCTGGGGCGAAGAACATCACACATCAAATCTTGAACAGAACAAAAAAGATCTCTCAGATGCCTTAAAGCTTGGCCACCTGAACTTCTACATGTTCGAAGGCGGAACAAATTTTGGTTTCACCGCAGGGAAAAATCTTAAATCTAAAGAAGCTGACATCACATCTTATGATTACGATGCAATCCTTACTGAAGACGGCCAGATTACACCAAAATACGAAGCATTCAAAAAGATTATCAGAGATTACGAAAAAAAATTCTCAAACGAGTTTACAAACATTCCAGAAACACCTCTTTCAAAAGAAATAAAACGTAAAGCTTATGGTGAAATAAAAGTTTCAGAAAGCGTAAGCCTCTGGAATACGCTTGAAAAGATCGCCTCCCCTGTTCTTTCTGAAAAACCTCTAAGCATGGAAGATAAAAAAATCGGACAGGATTACGGTTACATTCTTTACAGATTCTCGGTTTCAGAAAACACACAGACATCCCAAATCAGCTGGAAAAACGCCCGTGACAGAGTAACTGTTTTTTCAGAGAACGGGAAAGGTATTGTCTGCGTAGAAAACATTGGACGTGAAAACTTCGGACTGAAACTGAACAAACAGAGAAAAGGCATTATGCCTGGCGGCTGGATTAAATACAATGGAAAAAAAGTAAAGGATTTTGAAATATTCAGTCTGGATTTAAGTGAAGATCAGATTTCAAAAATTGATTTCTCAGCAGGTGTAACAGCAGGACCTTCCTTCAGCAAATTCATTCTGAATATTTCCAGCGATGAAGAATGCTGTGACACATTCCTGGACTGTACCGGCTGGAGAAAAGGCATTGCCTTCGTAAACGGATTCAACCTCGGCCGGTACTGGAACATTGGACCACAGACAAGTCTTTATATCCCCGGCCCGCTTCTTCATAAAGGCAGAAACGAGATTATCATGTATGAAGAAGAAAAGCCTGATACTAAGATCAGGCTTCTGGAAAATCATAACTGGAAGTAGGAAATTAAAGATCCCGAAATAAATTCGGGATGACAAAAAAAACAGTCACCCTGAACTTGTTTCAGGGTCCCTGGAAAACAGTTTAGAAAAATACGCCTTTTACGAAAATCTCAATTCCGATGCCGATAAGGATAATTCCTCCGAAGATTTCCGCTTTGCCTGAAAGTTTTTCTCCAACTTTCTTCCCGATCAGAAGTCCTACAAGGCAGATTACGAAAGTCACCACGGCAATAATAAGTCCTGCAGTAAGGGCTGTAACAGTATTGTATTCAGCGATTGTGAATCCTACAGAAAGAGCATCGATTGCGGTTGCAATTCCCTGAAGCATCAAAGTACCGAAAGTAAGAACTGAAACTTTTCTCTCTGAATCTGAAGCAGCTTCATTTTTAGATTCTTTTCTTTCCTTGATACATTCAATAATCATTTT
The DNA here is from genome assembly GCA_024402535.1 of Treponema sp. Classification (GTDB taxonomy): domain Bacteria; phylum Spirochaetota; class Spirochaetia; order Treponematales; family Treponemataceae; genus Treponema_D. The sequence continues at coordinate 11,553 of JAKSTN010000015.1, read as the reverse complement.
TCCACCAATGTACAAAAGAAGAATCAGGGCAATCCACGGAATGAATTTCTGAAAGGCTGTAAATTTTTCAGCAATTGTGTGAACACAGATCCAGCCGATCATAGGCATGGCAAACTGAAAAAATGCATAGGTTCCGGCAACACCAAAAACCTTTGCTTTTTTCATATCAGGTTCGTTCAAGGCATTTGCGATTGAAACAGAAAAAGCATCCATTGCCAGGCCTACTCCCAGCAGAAGGTTTGTAATCAGAAAAGAAACACTGAAATCAAGTGACATAAAAAAATCCCCTAAAAAGTTTAGACTAAAACTTTAGGGGATTTTATCAGTTATGACAAGTTAACAAATAAAAGGAGGCTTTCGCCTCCTTCTGAACTTATCTGTACAGTTTCACATTTGAACGGTCATGTGTTTTTTCAATGGCTTCCCAAAGCCCCTGAAGGTAACAGGCACCAAGAGCGCGGTCATAAAGACCGTAGCCAGGCATTGCTTTTTCGCCCCAGATCATGCGTCCGTGGTCAGGACGGATTACGCCGTCAAAACCTGTGTTGTAAAGTGTTTCACAGATTTTATACATATCAAATGTTCCGTCACTTGAAAGGTGTGCACTTTCCTGGAAGTCCTGAACAGGATCATCAATTGCAGTGTTGAACTTAAGGTTTCTGATGTGAGCAAAGTGAATACGTCCGCTTGCGGCTTTAATCATTTCGCAAAGGTCGTTTTTGCGGTTTGTACCATAAGAACCTGTACAGAATGTAAGTCCGTTATGAACGTTTGGAACTTCGTTCAGCATGCGCATAACATTTTCCTGGTTGATAACGATGCGTGGAAGTCCGAATACAGGCCAGGCAGGATCATCCGGATGAATTGCCATATCGATATTGTATTTGTCACAAACAGGCATGATTGCTTCAAGGAAGTATTTCAGATTCTGGAAAAGTTTTTCGTTATCAATTCCTTCGTACATCTTGAAAAGTTCCTTTACACGTGACATGCGTTCAGGTTCCCAACCCGGGAGAATGAACCCGTTAGAGCTCTTATCCAGCTTTTCAAACATATCTTCTGGTTTTACACCATCAATGAAAGTTGAGTTGTAAGCAAGAACAGTTGAGCCGTCTTCGCGGACACGAGCCAGTTCTGTACGAGTCCAGTCAAATACAGGCATGAAGTTATAACATACCATGTGGATGTCTTCCTGCCCCAGTCTTTCAAGAGTCTTGATATAGTTTTCGATATACTTGTCGCGGTCTCCGCTTCCGATTTTGATATCGTCATGAATATTTACACTTTCAATTCCGGCAATCTTAAGACCGGCATCATTTACTTCTTTCTTGATTTTCTGGATTGCACCAAGTTCCCATGCGTCCCCGGGAACAGAATCATACAGAGTTGTGATTACGCCTTTAACGCCAGGCACCTGGCGGATCTGCTGAAGGGTTACGGAATCAAAACCTGTACCGTACCATCTTAAAGTCATTTCCATATTGTTTTCCTCGTAAAATGAGTATTTATATTTATATGATATACTAGTATGGAAGTTTATGCAAATAGAGTGTTTTGCCTATGGGTAAAAAAAACGCCCTCCTCAAGGGAGAGCGTCTTTCGCGTTTGGCGCGTTGCACTGCAACGCGAAAACGAACTGAATCGATGTTAAAATTTATCTAAAAGTCAACGGTTCGTTAGCATTCACAACGGAACCGAAACTTTTTCAAAACTTATCATTAAGCTACAGTTCCGTAAGCAGTTTGCTTCGCAAACTGTAACAGAATCTAGCATTCACAGATTGGAACGAATGTTTCTGCTTTCAGTGAAGCACCACCGATGAGGCCACCGTCGATGTCTTCCTGAGCCAGAAGTTCTGGAGCGTTAGAAGCTTTCATTGATCCACCGTACTGGATGATTACTTCGTCTGCAACTTCCTGGTTGTAAAGTTTTGCAATGTATGAGCGGATGAACTTGTGGATTGCCTGAGCATCTTCTGGAGTAGCTGTTTTACCAGTACCGATAGCCCAAACTGGTTCGTAAGCGATTGTTACGTTTTTCATCTGTTCTTCTGTAACACCTGCAAGACCTGCAGAAAGCTGGAAAGCACAAACCTGTTCTGCTTCACCTGCTTCGCGTTCTGAAAGGAGTTCACCGATACAAAGGTCAACTTCAAGACCAGAGTTCAGAGCTTTGCGAACTTTTTTGTTGATCAGTTCATCAGATTCACCGATTTCGTGGCGGCGTTCTGAGTGACCAAGAATAACACACTGACAACCAATGTCTTTAAGCATAGCGCAAGAAACTTCACCTGTGTGAGCTCCATTGTCTGTTGCAGCACAGTCCTGTGCAGCGAGGATGATGTTTGAACCTTTAACAACCTGTGCAACTGCATCAAGGTATACGAAAGGAACACCAATCATGAATTTGTTTGTTTTGCCTTTGAGCTGTTCAACCAGGTCTTTAGCGAGAGCAACTGCTTCTGCTTTAGAAGTGTTCATTTTCCAGTTTCCGGCGATATAATGTGTACGTGCCATATAAAAACTCCTATATATCAAACGCTGAAAGGCGCTTGTAATTTACTATTATGAATTGAAATTTACCCTAAAAGGGCAAAAAATTCAATTCAGTGCATCAGTTACATCTACACTCTGACCATATCTTAAGTAAAAAAGATGGCATTCAACTTTTGATTTATCCACTTCAAAAAGTTCACTTACCGCATCCATGTAACAGGCAAGCTGGGGATAGTATTTATCAGGATGGATTTCTTCATCAGTTTTATAATCCACCACTACTACCCTGCCGTCAGGCATTTTATAGCAGAGGTCGATTATACCGTTCACCACCAGTTCCTTCTGCCAAGCAACAAAGGCATATTCCGCCTGTACTGATTCAGCTTTTACAAGTTCTTCTGCAAACCGGGAAGTTTCAAAAGCCTGACACATTTTTTTGCATACACTGATCATCTGACAGCATACAGGATCTGAAAAGTTTTCTTCTTCTGATTTGTTATAATCCCATAAATTTCTGAATACAGAAGCCGGAAGTCCGTGAAGAACATTTTTCTTATCCTTTACATAAGCTTCCATAAAGGCATGAGCAAAAGTACCAAAATGAGCCGCATTGAAATTCTTTTCAAGAAGTTTTGGCATAAGGGAAACAAGTTCCGGAGCGACAGGACTTTGTGAAGCAAGAGCAGGTCCAACTTCCTCCTGCCCTTTTTCAAGGCTACTTGGACTTACCACAGGACTTTCTTCAATCTGACTTTCCAGTGTCATAACTTTTACACCATTATAAAAATCAGACTTTTCCTTAATGAATAAATCTTTCGAACTAAGCACAAAAGGCACTTTCTCTTTTTTACCAGAATCAATTGCATTACGGTCAACAGGAAGAATTGAAATATAATCAAAAGGAGCATTTTCTGTGTAAGAATATTCTCCAAGTGAATAACTTCCGTTTCCTACCATTTCAGGATAATGAGCCTGACATACAGACATCATAACGCCTTTCATATATTTTGAACGGCCTACAACATAAACTTCTTTTTCTGCACGGGTTAAGGCAACGTAGATTACACGGCGGAACTCTGCATCAGCCTTTGCCGTTTCTATAAGGTTTGATTCACCGAACGGACTTTCAACTGAAACTTCTTCATCCTTTTCCGAATAATCCCCACGGGCATTTCCGGTAATACCAAGAACAAAAACATAGGCGAACTGAAGTCCCTTACTTTTATGAATGGTCATTACCTGTACCGCATCACTGTTTTCTTTTGGATAGGAAATTTCTGAAATATCAATTTCGCTGTCCTGACTGTATTCATTCCGTAAAGCATCCAGCTGGTCAATAAAGTTTGAAAGGGACACCCCGTCTGCATCACAGCTTCTGGCCAGTTCAAAAAGCAGATCGTACTGTTCAGTTTCTGAATAAAGATTTTTATGCCAAAGAGTCTCATAACGGTAACCATATTCATACCAGAGTTTTGTAACTGTGGGAGCAAGCAAACTGCCGGTGGCACAGGCTTTTATTTCTTTAAAGAGTACAACCGCCATTATAAGCCGTTCATATTTTTCCTTCAAAAGGATTTTTTCAAGTGCTTTATAAACTTCAGAATTTTCTTTCTCAATCTCAAAGCCAAGGCTGAAAATCTGTTCCATGTCATTTACAGAAAGTCCCGCAAATGGAGAACACAAAAAAGCCGCAAGAGCCCTGTTATCTGAAGGATAAACACAAAGTCTTAAAAGATTGTAAATATCATTTACCGGAGCACTTTCAAAAATATCAATCTGATTATCAAGATTATATGGAATCTCAAAATGAGAAAGATATTTTACAAGGGTTTTTCTAAGCCCACGGGATTTATCCAAAACAGCAAAATCACTGAAAGAAAGTTTTCCATCTGATTTTTTGATTTTTTCAGAAATCTCTTTTGCAATGAAATAACACATCTGGTCTTCATGAGAAATAAATGCCAGACTTTTTGCAGTTTCAAAATCTGAAGGCTTTCCCATTTTCTGAAGTTCTGTCTGATATGGTTTTACAAGGCCAGCAATCACTTCATTACTTTCATCAAGATTTTCATGAGAAATACAGAAATGAACAGGAGAATTTTTAAACTGTTTTTCCGAAACCGGCATTACAGACATATTCCGTTTTGCTATCTGATGTTCAGTAAAAGTAGCAGCAAAGTTTTCTGATTCTGTAACTTCCTTCGGGAAAACCGCTTCCGGAAGTTCCTTCAGTTTTTCTCCGTTACTGTCATAACCGCCGAAAATATAATTAAAGGAATCCAGAAGATATTCTGTTGAACGGTAGTTATAAACCATATCAACAGGTGTGGTATTTAAATCTTCTCCAAGTTTTTTAAATACAGAAACATCCGCTCCGCGGAACTTGTAAATAGACTGCTTGTCATCTCCTACGAAAAACAATTTATCTTTTACAAGATTTTCCCCTTTCAAAGATTCTTCTGCCGAAAGTCCAGTTTTTGCAGAAAGCAGGAATAAAAGATCACGATTCTTCTGGTTATTATCCTGAAACTCGTCGATCATAATTCTGTCAAAGGCATTCTGTTCCTGAGTACGTAAATCGGTCTGTTCCTTTAAGGCTTTCAAAGCCATTTCTGAAATATCCGTAAATGACAGGGTTCCGGAAACCCGCTTCTGATGATTTACTTCTTTCATGTATTCATCAAGAAGACCGGCATAATCATAATTTTTCTGAAAGTTCTGGATATAATCTGCACATTCAAGCATTTTATAAAGGGGACCTTCAGAATTTGCAGGCCGAACTCCGGAAATAATTTCTTTGATTTCCTCAAGATTTCCGCCTCTTGGAAGTGTAAAGGAAAAAGACCATACACAGTCTGAAAATTCTTTAAGAACTTCCTGGGACATAGAAATAATATCATCCGAAACCAGATCCATAATTTCTGAAAGCTTTTCGAATTCCTCATTACTTTTTTTAAGAGTAGCCGTTGGTGAAGGAATGTCATCATAAGCTTTATTGAATTCATCAATTGCAGTGAGAACTACATATTTTTTTTCAGCCCAAAGTTTGCAGCACCCCTGCTTTTTCAAATTACACAAGTTTTTAAAATTATCAGCATCAGATGCAAGGCTTGAACGGGATAAAATTTCTGCCTGAATATTTCCTGCAATCTGCTGAAGGTTTCCTGAGTTTTTGGAATTTACAAGATTATGAATTACGCTGTCATTTCTGTGTTTCATAACAAACTGAAGTGCCTGGTTTCCGTCTCCTGCATCGCCCTGAGTAAAGTCTGGCCTAATACCGTAACGGCTGGCACACTGTCGCAGCACAGAGGCGTTATAGGAATCCAAAGTCTGAATATGAACTTTTGCAAAATTATCCACAGCTTCCTGTGCCCGCTTTCTTTCAGTTTCAGGAACCTGTTCATTATTGGAAAAGAAAACCAGAGTCTGGTAAATACGCTGGTACATTTCGCTGGCAGCTTTTTTTGTAAAAGTTAAGGTAAGGATTTTTTCCGCTTTGATTCCGTGAGTCATAACCAGGTAGGCAAAACGGGTTGCAAGAACCTGAGTTTTTCCAGACCCTGCCCCTGCCGCAACAATTACATTTCCTTCTGCAGAAAGTGCTTTTTTCTGCTGGTCATCAAGTTTTTTAGGAAGTAAATCAAGATATTCAATATTCATATTCTGGCTCATTATTTATTCCCCTTAACGTAAGTTGTGCGGCAGATTGTATTGTAAACACAGGCGGCACAATGCTCATAAACCTTTACCTTTGTAAAATCAGGTTCAAAAGATTTGCAGGCTTTAATTTCAGAAGCAAAACATTCCGCATATTTTCTGAAAACTTCAACTGTGGTCTGAAACTCTTCAGCTGTAACCGTGTGATCACGGGAATCTTTTTCTTTTTTAGCTGTAAGTTTTGGCTGCTTCACAATGTATTTTTTTTCCTGATGTTTCAGGCTGAAAAATAAAACCTGTTCCAGATCTCCGGCCTTAATCAGATTACTTTTCTGAAGCAAATGAACATACATAGGAAGCTGAAAATCATTTAACTCAGGTAAAACTTTTAAGGAAGGATCATATTCTGCAGGATCTACGATGCAGTCCCCAGGTCCTTTTGTGGAACTGGTTTTGTAATCGATAATAGAAAGTCTGTCATCATCGCAGAAAACACCGTCAATTTCTCCGTAAAGACGATAATCATTTTCTGAATCATCTGTAAAACTTCCTTCTGTAGCAGACACATAAAAATTACCGAAGCCGCTGTCTTTAGTATGATTTTCATCATAAGGCATACAAAGCGAACCCAAAACCGGAATAAAGAAAGCCGCAACCTGATTAATCTGAGATTCCATGACTTCTTTCAGCAATGGACTTTTTGTTTCTATCTGATTAAAGCTCAAGGCTTTTCTCACATCGGTTTCTTCGTAAACTTCAGCAAGATAAGTTTTTACGGTTTCAAGAATTTCTTCCTCATTAGAAAACTGTCCGTTTTCATCTGCCAGAGGAATGGGTTTATTATTCTGATGATAATAACTGAAGAATTTTTCCAGAACCCGGTGATAGATATTTCCTACATCAAAAACGTTAAAAAGTTCTGTGGTAAGAGAATCTTCAGAAAGATCCAGAACTCTTGAAAAAAGCCATTTTCTTGGACAAGGAAAATAACTTGCCATAGCCGTAGCACTGACCTGAACCTTTCCATCTTTATATGCTTTTTCCAAAACCAGTTTTTTCAACGGTTCACTGATTTCTTTTATTTCTGAAAGTTTTTCATTTACATTCCTGTAATATGAAAATCCCCTGTTTTCCTGAGCCTGCATTTCATAAATGCATTCTGGTTTCAAAGCCCCGGATTCATTTTTCAGAAATGAAAGTTCCTGCCCTGGATAATCATATTTTCGTAATTCTTCTGAAATATAATCTTCAGGATCTTTTGAAGTCTGGAGTCTGGAATGAGGAATTGCAAATCCGTTTACAGTACTCTGACTGCAGGAGAATATTCCGTTTTCCTTACCATATAAAAGTATAAAACTTTCTGTAGCTGCATCTTCATCCTGAATCTTAAGTGCAGTCCGTTTGTCATTATTCAGAAACTTCAGTTGGGAATTCATAACAGAAAGATTTGCCTGACTGGCATCTACTACAAACTGATATTTAAAGGCTGCAGGCGCAGAAACTTTATACTTAAAGATATTTACTCCAGCATTTTTCTGCTGGGGCTGATAAACTGAATTATCAAGTTCAGAAACAAAAAAATCAAAAGGCTTTGAAACTTTTACATGATAATGTTCTTCAAGAGCAATAAGACTTTCAAGTTTATCAAGACAATGTCCCAGAACAAGGTTACACTGACTGTCTTCCGGAAGCGAATCGAAATCAAAAAGCTGGTCTCTGGCAGTAAACCAGGCCTGACGGATAGATGAAAAATCCTTAGATTCACAAAGCGATTTTATCCATTTTTTTATGACGGCATACCATTCACCTACCTGCTTGTTCATTACAAACTTAAGGCTTTCAGCCCATACATCTACCGGTTTCCCGTTTCTGTCATAATTAATTATGCATTTTCTGGCAGCCCCTTCCCGTACCAGTTCCTCATTTAAATTTGCATGTTTCCATGGCACAAAACTGTTAGTCAAAAGTGAACGCATGGAATCATATGAAAAATCATTTTCCTTTACATCAAGCACATTTCTGAAAATAGAACCGGCATTGATTCCTGTAACTTTCTGCCCCGAACGCACTACATAAGGAATACAGTAAAGGCTTAAATCACGCTCAATATATGGAAGATATGTATCAATATCTGGAACAGAAACCGCCATTTCCCTCCAGCTGATTTTTTTAGTTTCATGAAGATTTCTTAATTCCAGACAAAGTTTACGGAATTCTGTACGGGAGTTAGAAAAATATGCTGCAGGAACTTCTTTGGAAAAATCATCGCAGTTCTTTGCAAAAAACACATGAAGATTCGGTATATCCCCTTTTGTGAAAAATTCCTTGTAATCGGCATAGTCATCAAGGATTTCCGGGAAGAAAACGTAATAATCTTTATCTCCCATAAGAAGATTTTTTGTTTCCCAGGAAGGTTCATAAAGTTTTTCTTCCCTTGGAACCCCGGTTACAGGATCAGTTACAAGAAAATCTGAATAGCGGTTATATAAAAGCTGGAAATCTGAATCTTCATCATCCTGGATTTTTCCCTTAAACACCTGCTCATATCTGTCATGCCAGGCTTTAAGAGAAGGAATAATAGAACTGATCCAGTCTGTAAAAGATGCTGAATCCTTAGAATATTCCGGTGCTATGATTTTTTTGAAAACCGGACTTGCGGCATTTTCTACCATGAGGTTTTCTACAAAGACTTTCCTGAGAAGCCCCGGAACAGGATGCCCGGTCTGTTCTTCTTCAGTGGCCTCTTCCTTAAAATGGTCCCAGGCCTTGAAACGGTTTCTTGCAACAGCACGAACGCCTGTATTCTTTACGGCCCATTCGGCCCATGTGGCGCAGGCAATATCCGTAGAAAAAACAAATATTGCATTCTCATTTCTTATATTTTCTGTGATTGTCTGTTGAATTGTTTTAAGAATAGAACCCACAGGACACCCCTTTTATGAATATATTCAAATTATACTGCATAACAGGGGAATCGTGTGGTTATTATTTAGAATCTTTCAGCCTTACCCGAAGATGATGATTTTTTATAAAGGCTGGCAGCGTTACGGGTGCTCTGGGTATGAGTATTAGGTCTGTTTCCTTTAGAACGGCCTTCACGGCGCTGTCCATCTCTGTCCCCTTTACGTCCCTCTTCACGTTTTCTGTCATCAAAACGGCGTTCACGGCGGCCTTCGGCACCATCCCTCGAGCGGCGGCCTTCGCCATCCCGTCTTTCGCCAATACCTTCAGGTCTGTCTCTGAAAGCACCCCGGCGACGAGGACTTCTGTCAGGTTCCCCTTTAGTATCAATATGCATGTGAGGCAGGTTCTTGTTGCGCTGAGCCATTTCCAGAGCCTTTTTAGCAGACTCTTTAGGCAGGCTTACAAGAGAGAATTCCCTGGCCATATCGATGTTATCAACCTTGTGATTTGGAATATGAAGCAGATTACTGAAGAAATCTGCAATGTCACGTGGTCCCATATGGTCTTTTTTACCAAGAGAAACGAAAATACGGGTAGAATTAGGATCTGCTTCGAAAGAACGGCCCATTTTCTTAGGATTACTGATTCTTCCATAATGTTTTGGAGACAGTTTTTCACCGAATTCGTCTGCCAGAACCGCAGCAAGGACAGCTTTTGCATCCCCGCCGTTAATCAGTTTTTCAGCCAGTTCAGTAAAGAAAGAATCTACTTCTACAGGACTTGATTCCACAGCCTCAGAAGCTCCATTCTGTACAATTTCTACGTTTCCCAGTGAATTTTCTGTATTTTCAGCAATTTCTTCAGACTTTTCAGGCTTTTCTTCTGTTTTTTCAGAAGTTCCCCATACTTTTCTTACCAGTTCATCCACAATTCTGATGCGTTTTGCTTCAAGAACATCGTGTACTGTAGGAACTTCTTCTTCCACCATCTGGCCTTTACTTGCCTTTGCAACAGCCCGCTGAAGGAATGAAAGCTTACGACGTTCTTCCGGTCTAACAAAAGTAACCGCAGTTCCCGAGCTTCCAGCACGTCCTGTTCGGCCAATACGGTGAACATAAGTTGCACCGTCAAAAGGAATGGAATAGTTAACTACATGAGTAAGTCCCGAAATATCAATACCACGGGCTGCAACATCTGTGGCAACCAGAATGCGGGTCTTTTTTGAGCGGAAACGTTCCAGAACCTTTTCTCGCTGGTTCTGCATAATATCCCCGTGAAGGGCTGCGGCTTCATATCCACGCAAGTCCAGAGCACGGGTAACGTTATCGGCATCATTCTTTGTCATAGTGAAAACAAGACCGTAAAAATCAGGAGCCATATCAATAAGGCGAACCAGAGCTTCAATCTTGTCACTTTCTCTAAGAACCCAGAACTTCTGGTCAATAAGAAGCGGTTCATCCACAACCCCTTCTTCTTCCATGATTTCGTACTCACCCATGAATTTCTGGGCAATTTTCAGGATCGGTTCAGGCATTGTAGCACTGAAAAGAAGGATTCTTGCATCCGGATTTGCCTGTTCAAAGATATGTTCAATATCGTCAATAAAGCCCATATCAAGCATTTCATCCCCTTCATCCAGGATAAAGTACTTGATTTTAGAAATATCCAGAGTTTTCCGTTCCAGATGGTCCTGAATACGACCAGGTGTACCTACTACAATCTCGCAGCCCCGTCTCAGGTCCTTAATCTGACCTGAATAGCTTGCGCCACCATAAAGAACACAGGTTCTTGGGTATCCGCCTTCTGTAAAGCTCTGCATTTCTGTACATGTCTGCATGGCAAGTTCACGGGTCGGTTCAAGAATCAAAGCCTGAGGATAGTCAGATTTGTCACGAAGCTGCTGGATAATTGGAAGTCCGAAAGCAGCAGTTTTTCCGGTACCTGTTCTGGCACGGGCAATTACGTTTGAGTCGCCGTTCAGAAGGCGCGGAATAGCCAGAACCTGGATCGGAGAAGGAAATTCGAACCCTTTACGGCGGACAGCAGCAAGGGCACGTTCATCAAGGCCCAGGTCTTCAAAAGTAACAGGTCCGTCTTCTTCTGATTCTGAGTCGTCATTTTCAATTACATCATCTTCAATAGGAATAATTTCATCAGAATCAAAGAGTTCGTCATTGTTTGTTTTTTCGTCAATAGTCATATAGCGGTTTATTATATAGAAGAAAAGAGTTAGGGGGAAGAGACCCTCTTTCTCCGTTTTCAGGAAAATGACACTGGTTTAGAACTCTATATTTACCTGAAAAAGTTGCCTTGGAAACTTATATCAGGTTGAAAACGGGACGCAGCGAATCGTGACCCAGTGGAATCCCGCAACGAAGTGAGGACACATTCCACTGGGGTGCGAATTCGCGATGCTGGGCCCCGTTTTCAAAGAGAAATACTTGAAAAGGCAACTTTTTCAAGGCAAAGAAAAAACTCTAAACCAGAGGTATTT